>CAMECH010000051.1 GCA_945913015.1 uncultured Bacteroides sp. | reverse complement strand
TTTTTTTATTCGAGTGTAACCATCCACTTTCTCTTTATGAAGAATAGACAGGAAATTATAAATCTCACACATTCTTCAAGTGAAAGTATAAAATATACGTAATGAATTGGCAGTTTCATAATAAATGCCGCCAAGAATCCGGCCGGAACTCCGACTAACCATGTTCCAAGCAAATCAACAATCATTACATATTTTGTCTCACCGCCGCTTCGTAAAATACCACCGCCAAGAATCATATTTTCAACCTTAAACGGAGCAATAACTGCATATGCTATGAGTACGTGCTTCGTCATCATTTTTACTTCTTCTTCAACATTGTAAATGTTAACGTACAAAGGACTTATAACAAGTATTACAATTGAAAGAATTACTGAACCGATTAATCCGTAAAGCATAAGCTTTTTTGAAGCACTGTATGCCTCATCGTAATCTTTATTCCCAAGTTTTTTGCCGATAATTATACTTGCAGCCTGAGAAAGTCCGCAAAGTGCGCCAATCATAAGTCCCTGAACCGGATTAATAAGTGTCATGGCAGCACCGGCCTTTGTTCCTATATGTCCGTAGATTATTGCATACGCATTTTCACCAACACTCCACATGAATTCACATATCAGCATCGGCATTAATATGCAGGCATATCGGCGTATGCCAAAACCTTCTCCAAAAAACTCTGATTTGTCCTCTTTGCCAAAAGGCTTATCACAATTAAGATATGCTATAAACATAATGAGGAGGTTGACAATTTGCGCGATAACGGTGGCGAGTGCTACACCCTTTGAGCCCATCGGTTTAAATCCTATTTTTCCAAATATAAATATGTAATTTAAGCCAGTGTTGACAAGTGTTGCCACAATGCTTGCAATTAATGGCAAAGTTGCGTTTTCCATGCAGCGAAAAAGTGTCGAAAGCATCGTCGCTAAGGCAACCGGGAGAAACGTTAGCGAAATTATCATAAGATATTCGCTTGCAACGCTCCTTGTTGGTGCATCAAGCGTGTAAAGCCCCATTATTTTATTTGGTGCCATCACACACATTAAAAAAAACATCAGTGCTAAAGCCACACCAATTGAAAAGTTAAGAATGAAACTTCGTCTGATTTCCTTTCGATTTCCCTGGCCCATGTACTGTGAAATCATGATTCCCATAACAGCGCCGATTGCCGCAATCACGACATTATAAATTGATGAAAACTTGCCGGCAAAACCGACACCTGCGATGCTTATGCTTCCGAGCTGCCCAATCATAATCTGATCGATTAAGCTAAATGAAGACTGAAGCATTGACTGTAGTGCAACCGGTACCGCAAGCTTTAAAACCGTATTAAAAAATGTTGAGTTATTTTCTGACATAATCTGTACTCTCTCTATTAATTAAATTTAGCGGAAGCGTTATCACCTCGCCCGCATTTTCGTTTTCTTTAAGCTCAAAAAGCTTGTTAAGTGCTGTCTTTGCCCTTAAGCTCACGTCCTGACTTATCGTTGTAAGCGTCGGGAACACCTGCGTGCACACAGGTGTGTCATCAAATCCCGCAACCGAAATCTGTGCAGGGACGCTGACGCCCTTTGAAATCAGGAATTGCATAATTTCTACGGCGTAGTAATCTGAAACCGCGAAAATAGCACTGTGCTCACATATGAAGCTGAACTTTCGTTCAAAAAAAGCCTTCCGTTCGGCTTTTTTCATAGGTATAAGCATGAAATCAACGTTGCCGTCACTGAAACCATCTCTAAAGCCTTCAAATCGTTCTCTATCGATGAAGACCTCGTTATCGGCGATGCAGAGCGCATTCTCATGGTTTAGGCTTCTAAGATGTCTTCCCATTAGGAAACCTCCGCCGTAGTTGTCAATATTGACAATACCGATCCGCATCGGGTTTGAAATATTAACATCAAAGGCAACAAACGGAATCCTCATGTTTTTTCTTAAAAGGTTATAGTCGTTTTCGCAAAAGCCGATAAGAATCAGACCTTCCATGTTCCACATTGACGCATACTTCACGATTTCATCAGAATTATCAGTAGTCTTTATCATCATGAATTTGCCGGACTTTTCAATTTCCATCGACAAATAATTTAGCATCGATGAAATGAAGTTGTCTTCAAGCACATGCATCTCATACTTTTCATGGCGATTTACAACAACACCGATGATGCCCGAATCATTTTGGGCAAGCAGTATTCCTGCCATGCTTGGGATGTAATTTCGCTTTTCCAATTGCTCCTGCACCTTTTGAATTGTCTTTTCAGATACTTTATTTGTCTTCCCGTGAATGACATTCGAAACTGTCGCCGTACTTAGCCCAAGCTCGTCTGCTATGTCACTGATTGTAATTCTCTTTTCTTCCATTTTTAATTCTCTTGTTATTATCCTGGTTTAGGTTTTGCAACCTTTTATATAATTGATTATATGAGTCAGCTATAAATTATTCAAAGGTTAAACGCATAACCTGTTACAAATATCATCAAACAATTTTGTGCGATTTTACCAATGTTTCACTAATTTTCTTGTAACTCTGTTTTTCACCTTGTCTTTCACCGCACTTGACAAATTACAAGGCGCGATTTATTATACGATACGAACAAAGACGTTT
>CAMECH010000050.1 GCA_945913015.1 uncultured Bacteroides sp. | reverse complement strand
CTTCAATAATCCGGTTCAAATCCTCCTTCGAAGGCATGTCCGGTTTGAATTTACGAATACTTCTGCGTTCTTCCATAGCCTTTATTATTTCATTCATCTCTAAAATCCTCCTTAAAAGAATACCGATAACAATTGCTCTGCTTAATCAGAGTTCTCAATCCGAAATTGTACAGTTCTCGAGACTGGCATTACCGTTCTTGAAGTTGTTGTAGTAGTTGCCCTCGAAGTGGCAGTCCTTGAACCTAATATCATCACCAACGGCCTTAATCAGATAATTGGTCTCATATTCTACGACATTGTCTGTTATGCTGCAGTTATCGAAGAGAACATTCCAGCAATCCTGAAGACATATCATATCGAATTCTCTGCTGTCATGCATATTGCAGTCCTTAAATGTCACATTTCCTGTGTTGTAGAAACTTATCAGACCATAAGAGCACTCGTAGATCTCCGTATCATACACATTGATTCCGTAAGAGTTTGTGCCCTCAAGTCCATAGGTACCGCAGCCATACAACCTGCAGTCATTGATATTTATCTTGCTTGAATCATTAATAAGTATTACCGAACCGGAGCAATATCCGGGTTCAACCATATGTCCGACAGTAAGACCTGACAGAGTCACGTTGTTACAGTATTGGAAGGAAAGCGGTGCCTCTAAGGGATCCTCTGTGCAGATGGTGACCTGTGCGCCCTCCTTAGCCTCTATCAGAAGATTGTTTATATACTTCGCAGATATGGTATCGTCGTTGTAGTATACATGCTCCCATGTCTCCTCATTGTTATAGTAGTTTACATTCTCATTATGACGTTGCTCAAAAGGAAGCTCTGAGATATTGTAGGTACCTGCTTCAAGGATGATTCTCGTATTATTATCTATAGCCTCATAGAATTCCCGGATATTTGATACATTGACCGTATTGGTATAGCGGTACTTGAACATGATATCATCGATATTCTCACTGTCCTTACGAACGTATACCTCATAATTATCGTATACCTCCTCTATTTCCTCTCCGGTCTCCTCATCCTGATATGAAGCGCTGGAATGTATGTGCAGCTTAAATATATCCTTCTCAAGCAGGGCAATATCATAGCTGACATCCGGTTCATTCTTCCTGGTGAACTGAGCATACCAGTCAGCGGCATCATTACCCGGATATTGGGGCTTTGAAACCTCACTAAGCTTTACTCCGTAATATTCGCTGTATCCGTACTCATTATCAATGCAGTCGACCTTGTAATATCCATCCTCAACATAGATATCCATCGTTCCGGCATACTCTATATCCTCTGTAGTGCTGTAAAATTCATTTCCCATTGAGGCAATTCTGACCCATTCACCCAAAAGTGCATCCAGATTCTCTGACTTAGGCTTCGATGTACTGCCTGAATTTGCGCTCTCACTCGCTGCCGCCTGTTCTTTATCTGCTGCAGTAGAATCAGTGGCCTTTGCAGACGCAGACGCACTGCTATCACCTGCATTGCCCATGCCGCATCCTGCAACAATAAGCATACTTGAGACAAGAGCAGCAAGCATTATAATTCCCCTTTTCCTTGCTGACATTATCATATCCTCCTCGTCTTACTCAATTTCTTACAAAACCTACAATACATGATATATATCCAAATGATATACTCATTCATTGCAATCATCAAGTAAAAAGTATTCCGTGAAATGTTCCACTCGTTAATCCAAAACATCGGAAACAACGAAAAAGAATACATAATTACCACTCAGGGCAAAGAGTACTAAAATCCTCCATAATGAGATAATGTATCTGATGCAAATTCTGCACCCTTCTCCATGGCTTTTGTAATGTCTCCATCAATCATATATGAGCATACAAATCCGGCATGGTAACTGTCTCCACATCCTGTCGTATCAACAACATTCTCAACAGGAACTGCCGGAATCCTGTATTTCACTCCTTTGTGATAAGTTACACTTCCCCGTTCTGCCAATGTAACATTAAACAATCCCTCGTTGCATTCTGACATCGACTTAAAATCAGGAAGCACTTCCTCTGTCCCACTAATCATAAAGAAATCAATAAACGGAGCTAATTGCTTCATCTTATCGTAATCACTGAAGACATCAAAATCTACCGCAAGCTTGAATCCGTGCTTTTTCTTAAGTTCCAATACCTCTTCAAAACATGATGCCCAGATATGTACAAATACCACATCTGCACCTGATATTATCTCCCGTTCCTTATCGTTAAGCACAATATTATCAAGAATCTCACCTTTCCATGAATCATCCTTGTAGTACCTGTCGCCCTCTGTTGACAGATATGTAATATTGTGAGCCGTTGCATGCCTCTCATCAATCCTTATATTTGCTGTGTTAATTCTTTTATTGGCAATTGAATCCAATATATGTCGTGCATACTCATCATTACCAAGCACACCAAGGATCGTTACATCCACCTCGTCAAATTTTGATGCATGTGCAGCAAAATTCAATGCCTCACCGCCAGCCCTTATTTCATCCGTACCAAAGAAAACATCCGCACACAGACAGGGCAGAGCAACCAATTTTATATTGTCCAATACTATTCCTCCTAAATCAAGCGCTGCATTTAACATTCTTTCTTTTGTTGATTACATGATTTTACATAAAAAAGAAAGCCCTAAAAGTAAGGTTTTCCACTTTTATTAATCAAAGAGCGCGAGATGGAAAACAGTCCGGTGGACTGTTTTCGGAACCCGCCAAAACGAAG
>CAMECH010000049.1 GCA_945913015.1 uncultured Bacteroides sp. | reverse complement strand
TGCAACTTATTTCTACATTATGCACAAAAAAATCCAGTCGAATAGCTAAAATAAGACTGGATTTAGTATATAATATTCAATTATAAAAAATCATCGCCAAAAACTTGTCAGACAACTTTTGTTTGATTTATTTTGATTCGAGCATACTTATTATCATCTGACGGTTATAAGTAAGATGCATAATCATTGCACATTTTGCCCCCATACTGTCACCGCGAAGAATTGCATTTGTTATTTCACGATGTGTATCTATCGTCTCCTTCATTAATTTTCTGTTTGTTAAATTTGCAAAGGTAGTCACTCCTGTATATATTACCGGAACCAATACTTCAATAACTCGGTTTCTGCTGCATCTGGCTATACATGCATGAAATTCCATATCCTTCTGAATATGATTTTTCCCTTCCAGATACAGTTTTTCAACTTCATCACACAAATTAAGTATTTGCTTTTTTTCTTCATCTGTTGCATTTTCGCATGCTGCTGAAGCCACATCAGGTTCAAGGAGGATACGTACATCAAAAAGTTCCATTGCAAGTCTGTATTTGTCCTCAAACCGTGCTAACCCCAAAGGATCATCTATTGAAAGTTCTTTACTTTTTACAAAAGTCCCTGACCCTCTGTGAACCTCTAAAACGCCTTTTGTAACAAGACTCTTTACAGCCTCACGAACCGTACTCCTTCCTACTCCGAAAATCTCTGCTAATTTATATTCACTTGGAAGTTTTGAGCCAACACTAACATCCTCATGATTAATATACATCATCAGCTGATCTTCAATCTGAGGAACTAAAAGTTTTTGATTTACCTTTTCATATTGATATGCCATAATCATTGCCTCCTGCTATTATATATAAATATAACATATGCCGGCTGTAATTCCTATTATTATTTCATAACATTACGCTTTGCAGTTCTAATTGGACATTCTACACGCATTATGCTATATTTAATAATATATTTAAGGCGATTGCGATACTCTTCTTTAAGCACATGCGGTTGTACAATATGAACAATTCAACGCAGTACACGCTTGCGCTGCTTGTACCTCGTAGCGGTGCATAATATGCTAAAAGACAGCATATAAGCACCGACGGGTACAAAGCATACTGCTTATGGATTTGTTTATATTGTACAACTCGCACTGTTAAAAAAAGAGTTTCGCAAACGCCTAATATGTTTTTAAGTGAAAGGATTATATTATATGAGCATTTTCAATTTAAAGTGCAACCATAATTTCATTAGGAAGTTTGTAATTTCATTATGCACGTCATTAGCTATAGTATTTTCAGCCGTTTTTCTGCCAGTTACCATTTATGCGCAGGACTCCTCTGAGTCCTCTAAGGCAGATGATTCATATACAAGCTATTCATTTCCACAGATTAACACAACAATCAGTATTCCGAAATCAATGATTACATTTACAAGCAGTGTGACTTCAGCAGACCCTAACTTAAAGAAGCTTAATGCTTCTGCTGACGAGCTGCGTATTATGTTTGACAAAAATAATCTTTATCTTGAAACAATGCCTGAGAACCTATCGTATGAAATTGTACTTGGCGGAGTTAAAAAAGACGGATTAAAGGCTTTCACAGATATGTCTGAAGCCGAGCTTAATCAGGCGTATTCCGATTATGAAGCAAAATGTAAAGCAGCATCTTCAGACACAGTATATTCAATGTCAACATATAAAACCAACGGAAACATTTATTTTGTCGTAGATTTTAACACTGTTTCAGAGGATGTCATCGTTTATTCAAGGAAGTATTACACAGTTGCAGAAGGGTGTGAAATCTCAATCGCACTTCAGACCAAAATGTTAAGTGCAGGCGACCCTAACGACAGAACAACTTACGTGTTTAACGAGGAAGCCGCCAACACTATTCGTGATATTGTAGACCGCACATCTTACAGCCGGATGAAGGAGCATTTTACAGATACTTCAATGTTTTCGGAATTATTCGGATATATCGGCGGCATAGTAATCACAATCGGAGGTCTTGCCCTGATACTCTGGCTCCTGATTAAAACAACAAGTAAGCCTAAGAAAAAATATTAACGGTCATCTCTTATTTCAAGAAATGCGCACAAGCCGCCGCGCTGTCCGCGTGATGCCCTGTGTGAAAAGAAAAATTTTGAATTACAGCAGGTACACAAATCGGTAACATGAATGTTATCCATTGGTATACCTGCATTTTTCATATTAATTACATTAGCTGCATGCAAATCAAGCAGATATTTCTGTTCTCCCTGCACAACGTTCTTTTTGACAAGGATTTTTTGCTGTTCCTCTTCCGTATAAACTTCTGCAAACTTCATGGCAACATCTTCGCTTACTTCGTAGCAGTTTTTGCAGATGCTTGGGCCGATAAATGTAACGATATTTTCAGGCAGTGTTCCAAATTCTTCCCTCATTTTTTCAACAGTCACATTTGTAATATTACCGACGGTCCCTCTCCATCCGGAATGTGAAAGCCCGACAGCTCTTCCTGCAACATCAATAAAATATAACGGAACACAGTCGGCATAAGTTGTAACAAGACATACTCCCGGCTCATTTGTTATGAGTCCGTCAACGTCATTAAATTTCTGTGGTGTTATTATTCCGTTACCGCAGTCATCCTTTGTCACCTTAATAACATTGGTTGTATGTGTCTGCATGGAATAAACCATATTTTCGACAGGCGTATCAATTGCTTTTGAAAATCTTTTGAAATTTTCAAGCACAGCATTTTCATCATCGCCGCGTCCGAAGTTCAGATTCATTGATTTCCATATACCTTCACTTACGCCTCCAAGTCTTGTTGAAAATGCATGGTTTATAAATTTTATATCGCCTAGCGCATTGCACTGCACAAATGTAACATC
>CAMECH010000048.1 GCA_945913015.1 uncultured Bacteroides sp. | reverse complement strand
CAAATGAAAAGGCAGAGGCGTTATTAAGTCTTGTTCCAGGAAGTGAGGAGTATAAGAATGTAACAAATGAGCTTAATGATTTAAAGGAAGATATTACAAATCTTAACAAGGATATCGCATGCTTAAACGGAAATCTTGCATCGCTAAGCCCTCAGATGTTAAGCCCTGAAGAAAATGCAAAGGCAACGGTGAATAACAACTGGATGCAGGATATTCAGCGTAACTGGACAGAGTCTACAACGCTTAAAAACACTTATGAGGGACAGATTCTTAATTCATATCAGAAGGACCAGCTTAAGGATTCTTATGACCTGGCTTCAATGAGCGTTGAAAATGCCAAAGAAGATATAGTAAAGGCACAAAGCGGGGTAAGCGCTGAGTACAATGGTATAGTAACTAACAGCTATGTCAGCAAAGGAAGCGTAGTCAGCAAGGGAACTCCTTTATTTACAATAGAGAGCAGTGATGACTTAAAGGTAAACGTAGGAATTTCAAAATATGACATTGGAAAAATTGAGCTTGGACAAAGAGCCAACGTATCAATCGGCGGTCATAACTATTCAGCGAGTGTAAGCGAAATTAACAGATTGGCTCAGGTAACCGATTCAAGTAAGGCAAAGGTATTAGTGTCGGTTCATATTGATGATCCGGATGAATATGTATACCTTGGCATTGAAGCGGATGTAACTATATATGCACATGAAAAAGAGAATACACTGCTTATACCGCAGGAAAGCTATTATGCAGACGACTCAGGTGATTACTGCTACATAATAAAAGACGGTGTAATTGAGAAACGTTATATTACGATTGGTGTTTCATCTGATGAATATGTTGAGATAATTGACGGCCTTAGAGCAGGTGATATAGTAATTACCGATTCGATTACCGATGAGAGTATAGGCGGGAGGGCTGTTTCAAAATGATGCTTTTTAAAAGATTATTAGGAAAAAAGCATAATAACAGTGACGAATGTATTAAATCGATAGACAGCATTTCATCAATTGATGAGATACCATCAATTGATGATGATACACTAATCAGATTTGACAAGGTGTGTAAAAAATACAACCAGGGAGAGAATGAATTTTATGCACTTAAAGATGCTGATTTAACAATAAAGAGCGGTGAGATGGTAGTGATCTTAGGACCGTCAGGAGCCGGTAAATCGACACTTTTAAATCTTCTTGGCGGAATGGATAGTGCAACCTCAGGACATATCTGGTTTAAAAACGAAGACATCACGCAGTATAACGACAATCGTCTCACGCAATACAGAGCCAAAAATATCGGCGTAGTATTTCAGTTTTATAATCTTGTGCCGACGTTAACGGCATATGAAAATGTCGCACTAATGAAGGACATTAAAAATGATACGATGGACCCTGCAGAAGCGTTATCGGCAGTAGGGCTTAAGGAACACATGCATCAGTTCCCCTCTCAGATGTCAGGCGGTGAGCAGCAGAGAACTTCAATTGCAAGGGCAATTGCAAAAAAGCCTGAGATTTTGCTTTGTGATGAACCAACAGGTGCACTTGATACAGTTACAGGTAAGGAAGTGCTTAAGCTTTTACAGAAAATGAGCAGGGAAGACAAGCGTACAGTTGTAATGGTAACACATAACAGCTTTTTTGCCGAAATTGCAGATAAAGTAATCCGTGTTAAGAACGGAGCAATTCACAGCATAGTAATAAATGAAAATCCAAAGGATGCAGAAGAGGTAAACTGGTAATGCTTTTTAAAAAGATGTGGCGTGACCTTTTACAAAATAAGACACAATTCATCTCCATTTTTTTAATGGCTTTATTAAGCATGTTTATTTATGTCGGATTAGATGCCGAATCATCAGGTGCTTTGATTGCTGCAAATAATTACTATGAAAGCTTAAATCTCGCTGATTTATGGATAATGGGTTCGGGGTTTTCAGATGATGACGTTAAGCTTTTATCAAAGGTAAAAGGCGTCCAGTTAGTTGAAAGGGAAATATATGTTACGGGAACTGTCAATATGGAAGAAAATCCGTACATGTATGCAGAATTCTTAACAACAAACGAAATATCCAAAATGTCCTTATTTGAAGGTGAAAAATACAGAGAAGGTGCTGAAGGAATATGGCTTGAAAAGCTATTTTGCGAAAAGAACAATATTAAAGTAGGCGACAACTTCTCGTTCAAGGTAATGGGCGCAAATGTTGATACAATAGTAAAAGGTATCGTTGATTCTCCGGAATATGTATATTATGTATCGGAAGAAGATGTAATGTATCCTAATTATGCAAAGTGCTGCCTTGGTTTTTTATCATACAATTCATTTCCGATTAATCCTTCTACATATAACAGAATAAGAATAAAGGCAAAAGAAGGAACTGATGTTTCAGCACTTAAGAAAAGGGTTGAAGATACGCTTAACAGAGAAGATATAGCGGTAACAGACAGAAACCAGAACTTAAGCTATGCAACATTTGACTCTGAGATAAAGCAGCATAAAGTGTTTGGAATTATGTTCGCGGTTGTTTTTGTACTGATTGCGCTTCTTGGCATTATTACTACAATGGCAAGAGTTACAGCGAATCAGAGAACACAGATTGGAACACTTAAGGCCCTTGGCTTCAGTAAAAGGGCAATCACGTGGCATTATGTATCATACGGCTTTGTGATAAGTCTTGCCGGTTCTTTGTGCGGTGCGCTTCTTGGAGTACTGACACTTCCGCCGTGGATACTTGGCATGTTTGAAGGTGCATATATTTTGCCGGGGCTTAAAGGACATGTGTCAACAGAGTCTTTGTTAGTATTGGCAGCGTCTGTTTTAGTATCAACGCTTGTAAGCTATTTGTCATGCAGAAAAGAGCTTATAGAGCCGCCGGCTGTAACACTTAGACCAAAGGCAGCAAAGAAAATCAAAACAAGTTTCTTTGAGAAAAGCTTTATTTGGAGAATGCTTAATTTCTCGACACAGTGGAACATAAGAGATGTGTCAAGAAACAAAATAAGATCACTTATGGGAATCATCGGAGTATTGGGATGTGCAATGCTTTTACTTACGGGTTTTGGATGCCTTGATTCGACGAATGGAATGATAGACACAATGTATGGCCAGCTTATGACTGCTAACAATAAGGTCGTTTTTTCATCGGATGCAGGGTATGACTTTGCATATGATTTTTCAAAGAAATATAAAGGACAGATGATAGAAGAAGTATCTGTTGAATTTGTATCGA
>CAMECH010000047.1 GCA_945913015.1 uncultured Bacteroides sp. | reverse complement strand
AGGATATAACAGTTCTGACAAAACAGCATTTATACAGTGGATTGATATGTAGTGATTGCATTTTGGGATTGACATGAAAACAACAAAAATATATAATTATAGACAACCTGTCGGTTGGAGTGCAAATTATGAGAATTGTTAAAGAAGCATCAGAGCGAAAAAATGAAATACTAGACGTTGCTGAGAGGCTGTTTTATGAGAGAGGATATGATAATACAAGTACAAATGATATTCTCGCAGAAATTGGAATAGCCAGGGGAACTTTATATTATCATTTCAAAAGTAAGGAAGATATTCTTGATGCGATGATTGAAAGAGTGCTTAATAAAACAATCAGCAATGCAAAGAAGGTTGCACTTGATGAGTCAATTCCGGTTCTTAAAAGGCTTACTCTGACAGTATTTGCTTCAAATGTTGACACAAAAGCAGGAGATGTGATTATTGAGCAGGCACATAAACCTCAGAATGCATTAATGCATTTTAAAATTCAGGAAATGTTCACCAATCAGCTTGTTCCATTGTATGTCAAAATAATTAACGACGGAATAAAAGAAAACCTGATGTATACCGAGTACCCTGAAGATACAATAAGAATGATTTTAAGCTATGCTAATGAAGCCTTTGATGAAAAAAACAAATTTGACCCAATAGTAAGTAGCAGAATGATACAGGCATTTATTACAAATACCGAGCTTCTTCTTCATATGAAAAAGGGAAGCTTAAAAGAGGCTATGGAGCCTATTTTTAACAGATAAAATTAGTAACTGTTCCAATAGAGACAGTTACTATATTTTTTAAAATGCTACCGACAGACAGACGGTCTGAGGAGGAGAAAATGAAACGATTTTTAGTGTTATGGACAGGACAATTTATTTCTGCAATAGGAGGAGGACTGACAAGCTTTGGTCTTTTAGTATATGTATTTCAAAAGACAGGGAGTGCAGCCGGAATGGCACTTGTAACTTTGCTTGGATTTCTGCCGACTCTTTTGTTAAGTGTACCGGCAGGTGCATTGGCTGACAGATACGACAGAAGACTTATGATGATGATCGGAGACGGTTGTTCGGGTCTTGGAATACTGTTCATATTAATTAATATGATGAATGGTGATGTAACCCTGACTACCATATGTATCGGAGTATTTATTTCTGCTGCATTTTCATCATTACTGGAGCCGGCATATAAGGCAACTGTTTCAGATCTGCTTACTGAAGAAGAATATTCAAAAGCGAGTGGACTTATATCACTTGCGGGCAGTGCGAGATATCTTATTTCTCCTGTTATTGCCGGAATTATTTTGTCGTTTGCAAATGTAAGTGTGTTGCTTGTAATTGATATATGTACATTTATTCTTACGGTTATATCAACCTTTGTTGTAAGAAAGGGAATCGCAAAAAAGAACACCGAAAAAGAGGAATCAATCATTGTCAGCATTAAGGAAGGCTTCACTTCATTAAAGAATAACAGAGGAGTATTTCTTCTTGTTGTGGTAGCTTCAGTTCTTACGCTTTTTATCGGTGCGTTTCAGATTCTTGCAGAACCTCTTGTTCTTTCAATAGCTGATGCTAAGACACTTGGAATAACTGAGACAATATGTGCGAGCGGTATGCTTGTATCAAGTCTTTATCTTGGTATTCGTGGAATAAAAAAAGGGTATGTAAAAGTGCTTTGCCTTTCATTGTCTTTTGCGGGTGTATTCATCTTCGGATTTGGACAATTTGAAAGGATTCCTCTTATTATAGCTTCGGGATTTGCATTCTTTTTAATGCTTCCTTTTGCAAATAACTGCTTAGATTACTTAGTAAGGGTAAATACACCTGTTGAAATTCAGGGACGTGTATGGGGAATCGTTGGATTTCTCTCGCAAATCGGCTACGTAATTTCATATGGAATCAGTGGATTGCTTGCTGACAACATTGCAAAGATGAAAGGCATAAGCGTTGGAAGAGGTGCAGGCTCGGTAATGAAAATTGCAGGTGCAATGCTCATTATTGTGTCAATCGTAACTTATTTTATTAAGGATATTAAGCAATTGGAGGAAACAAATGATTAAAAGACTTATATTTAACGATATAAAAAATCATAAGCTTTTATCTGTATCAACCGTGTTGTTTATGACTGCCTCGACGATGCTGTTTTCACTTGCCGCAATGTTATTTGCGACATTAAGCGGATCCGTTGATAAGCTTATGGAGACGGCGGCCTGCCCTGATTTTTTGCAGATGCATTCAGGAGATATAAAGTTTGAGAAGATAGATGAATTTGCAAAAAACAATCCATCAGTTGACGATTACCAGGTAAGCGGATTTTTGAACATCGACAATAATATTATATACCTTGGGGATACCAATCTTAGTGACAGCACGCAGGACAATGGTTTATGCGTACAGAATGAGCGATTTGATTTTCTTATTGATATGGAAAATAACATTCCAAGAGTAAGCGAGGGTGAAGTATATGTGCCTGCCTGCTACAAATCCATGTACGACATTAACGTTTCCGATACGATGAAAATTTTAGATGAGGAACTTAGAATCGCAGGCTTTATCAGGGACTCACAGATGAGTTCAATGATGGCTTCTTCGAAGCGCTTTTTAGTAAATAAAGCTGATTATGACAGAATTAAAAAAATCGGAAGCGAAGAATATCTGATTGAGTTTTTGCTAACTGAAAACACGGATACAAATCTGTTCTCTACGGATTACAGTAATGCACTGCCTTATACTAACGGACCTCAGATTACAAAGCCGTTAATAAAACTTATGAATGTATTAACAGACGGAATTATGATATTTATCATCCTGCTTACAGGTGTTGCGGTATTACTGATTTCGCTTCTTTGCATTAAGTTTATTACTTCAATCAGTGTGGAAAAGGATAAACCCGAAGCAGGAATGCTTAAGGCAATCGGCGTATCAGACAGGAACATCAGATTTTTGTATTTTGCAAAATATATATTGTTATCTGTTGTAGGATCAGTTTTAGGAATCATCGGTGCATTTGTAATAAGGAATCCGCTTTCCATAAAGTTACAAGAAAGCTACGGGGCCACAAATAATTATTCAGTTTCAATAATTATTGCTGTGATTGTAAGTGTAGTTGTTGAAATTATAATACTATTGTTTATTAACAAAGTAATTAAAAGCATTGATAAAATGAGCGTGCTTGAAGCATTGTTCTCAGTTAAGTCCGGTAAAAAAGAAAAAGGACAACAGGTGATTATCGCAATTGTAATTGCTATATGTGTCGGAATGACTTTGCTCACTGAAAATCTGTCGAGTACATTGGCATCGCCTGATTTTGTAACGTATATGGGAATTGGGGATGCAAAAATAAGAATGGATATACGTGGTCAAAAAGATATTATTGGTGTCACAAATGAACAGATTGAAAAGCTTAAAAGTGATACAAATGTCGACAAATTTGCACCACTAAAAACAGTTTCAAGAACAGTGACGACAAAAGACAATGAGGAGGTAAACCTTTTAATAGAAACAGGAGAACATGGCATTTTTCCCGTAAAGTACTCAGAAGGA
>CAMECH010000046.1 GCA_945913015.1 uncultured Bacteroides sp. | reverse complement strand
CCTCCATCCCGACATCGTCAACAGGCAGTGGAAGAGCTATATTGAGAATGTGATGTAACGCATCAAGACAGGCAGCCACTCGGCTGCCTGTTTTGATGATCATAAAACTCTGACACACATAATTATTTTTCGTGACAGAAACTTGCATAAAAAATAATCAGTGATATACTATTAATTAGAGTAACAAGAAAAATGATTGGAGGATTGAGCCATGATTATAGAGGTAAGAGCAAAAAATTGTTATGTATTTGAGGATAACATCACATTCTCAATGAAGGCAGATATGCGAAATAAGAAATTCGGAGCCAATGTACATAAAGAGAGCAATTTTAACGTGCTTAAAACAATAGGAATATATGGTCCTAACAATGCAGGAAAAACCTGCTTAATTAAGTGTATAAGGGCAATAAAAAATGTACTTTTGAATAAGAAAAATGGCTTATTGTCTAACATATTTTCAGAAAGCGATGTATGTGAATTGGGTGTAACATTTTTGTCATCAGGAAGGAAATTCTCTTATGACTTCAAGTATGACACTAAGAAAGAAGAGTACATATATGAATCGTTTTCGGAGATATTCAAAGATCAGTACAACAATGAAAAGGAAGTATGCTGGCTGAAAAAAGATTCAATTAGTGGAATATATGAATGTATTGATGAAGCTGTTCAGACCATGATTCCGGTTGTATCAAAGAATAATCTGCTTTGTTACCTGATAGATACAGGCAGATTCGAGAACATAAGCGAAATGAAGCAGATTCTTGTCGGTTTTGCTGAAAAAATTGATATTATCAGTATGAATAATATTCCGATGCAACATACGATTGAGCTTATGAAGAATAGGAATCAGCTGCAGCAGAAGGTGGTTGAGTTCATAAAGAATGCAGATTTGTACATGGACAACTTCGAATATGTGGACATGGATAAAATTAAACTGCTACCTGGTGAAGGTGATGAGAAACCGGACGAGCGGGCGCTTGATATTCCTGAGAGTATAATAGATCAAATTAGACTGGTATCAACATATAAAGGCGTTCATGTTCCGAGTATGATATTTGATTCCACAGGCACTAAGAAAATTGCGGCAATTGCAAGTTATGTCATTGAGGCACTTGAGCAGGGTAGAATTCTGATTGTAGATGAACTGGATAGCAGTATTCATTTCAAACTTACACGGGCAATTGTCGCCATGTTTAATAATGAATTGAATACAAGTGCACAGATGATATTTACGGTCCATGATATTAATCTCATGGACTGTAAGAGGATGTTCCGTAAAGAACAAATCTGGTTTGTCCACAAGGATGATGAGGGTGTATATGTATATTCGCTTGCCGATTTCACCGCACAGCAGGGGGTGAGAGATACGACAGATATTATGGAAAAATATCGTAAAGGAGCACTAGGCGCCCTTCCTGACCCTGAATTGATTAATTCTTTACTTAGCATTAAAGGAAATGTGAAGGGGGAAAATGCCAATGCCTAATGGATTCCCCCAAATTTTGGATAATCACAAAATATGCATTATCTGTGAAGGCAGTGAGGAATATGAGTATCTTAGTCGCTTGAAAGAATTGAATGTATGGAACAAGCAATATGATATCTCATTAGTCAATGCCGGTGGTAATGGTAATATCCCTGCAAGGTATCAGGATCGATATCAAAACGGAGCGGACGAACTGGTACTGGTATTCTGTGATACTGAAAAGAAACCTCATGAGCAGTATGAGGATATTAAACGCAAAATTAATGAGTTTCATGGTGTGGATAATGCTGCAGATGAAGTGGTTATGTTTGGAAATCCTTGTACAATGCAGATCATTTCTAAGCACTGGACAGATGATAATCTAAAATCTCCGGCAAAACTGGTAAATGCTCCTTTAATAAAGGAATATACCGGAGTTAAGAACTACAAAGGAAGAACAGACCAGATTAAAGAGGTTATGGAACATGTTACTAAGGATAACTACAAAGTAATGTGCCGGCGAGTGAACAACTTGGTGTCAGATGATTCTGTTACCGGTAGCAGTAATTTTGGTAAGTTCATTAAGCTGTTCGAAGGTGAAGACAGCAGCTGGATTGAAACGATAAATGGAACGTTAGATAGGTAAACTACATGTGGTAGAAATTTGGATGAAAATAATATAAATGTGCGATACACTTTTCCTCAGGTAGAATATGTAGTACTCAGAGAATGAGTTTGAGCGTTGTATGGTCAGTATTCGCATAAATCATTTGAATAACGTATAATTAGATTCGATAGGAACAATATTGGGATACTGTTGGAAAACCGCGAGCACTGACATTTTCGAACACCTAATCCAACCATCCCCATAACACATTTAATCAATCCCAATGGGAAGGAGCACGACTTTGATTACTCCAAAACAAAGCAACATCAGGAAATACATTATATACATCTTATTTTACCTCCTGATTATCGGCAATATCACATTTGTATTCAACAAAAGCATCTGGTACGATGAGGTCTACAGCCTAAACCTTGTAGAGGGTAACTTCGCTCAAATAATAAGCGGAACCGCTCAGGATGTGCACCCACCGCTCTACTACCTCATACTGAAACTTGGCCTGCTAATCGGCAACGGCCTGCTTGGAATCAACGCAATCTACGTTGCAAAGTTTATATCAATAATTCCGATTTTTCTGACCGTGATAATTAATCACAAATGGGTACGAAAGTGGGCAGGTGAGGGCATCTGGCTCCACAGCTTCTGCATATTGGTGATGCCGAGAATCATGTCGCACGCCGGAATCGAGATAAGAATGTACAGCTGGGCTGGACTGTTCGTCTACGTGGCCTTCCTGTTTGCGGTGAGCATCCTTAGAGACGGCGACCGTACCGGACATTGGGTCGGACTCACACTGACAGCATTGGCGGCATCATACTGCCACTATTTCGCCTGTATTGCCGCATTCTTCGTATATCTCGATCTGTTCATCGGACTCCTGATTAAGCGTAGAGGCGCCAAATCCGTAGGGTCCCTGCTCAAATCGGGGGGGGGTATACTGCTAGGTTATCTTCCGTGGCTTTTCGTGCTGCTTGGACAGCTTAAGACGGTTGGCGGCGACTACTGGATAGCCCCCATAGGCAGGTCCGCCTGCATCCAGATTATGGAGTATCCGTTTGGTGACAACGCCACTCCACCGGACATGGTCTGCTTTATCATATTGATTACAGGTGTTGCGCTAGCCTTACTAAGCTTTGGCAAAATTGCTCACGACTCAGACCTAAGGCTGGCATTTTATGCTATGTCAATCCTTGCGCTGACAGTTATTACAGGAGTTGTCGTATCCAGACTGTTCAGACCGATATTCCTGCCAAGGTACATGATTCCGACGCTTTGGAGCTTCTGGCTGGGAGTATGTCTCCTGACCGGCAAGGCTGGAAAGATACGTAAGCATATTATCGTGATATGCCTTTTGCTGGGCGGTCTCTATAGCTTCTGCCACCTGTACACCGAAGAGAGCTTCAGAGGGCAGCAGGCAGGCAAGCTTATGGCGGATACTGAACTATTTACGTGTACTGAAATACCTGACACTGCAATATCTAATGTTGATGCATCATCGGCCACTGATGACGGACATATCTACATCA
>CAMECH010000045.1 GCA_945913015.1 uncultured Bacteroides sp. | reverse complement strand
TTCAGCAGTTTTCCACGGTTGGGCATTGGGTATCTGCCTCATTGTAAATACAACTAACAGGACAATATTTAAGATGATTAAAAGAATTGAGCTGAGAAGCAAAATGCCGACAAAACGGCGTATTAGTTTAGGTACACTTTTCATATCACTTACCCCCAACAATCAGCTTATATCCTAATCCCTTAACCGTGATTAAAGATACGGGGCGTGAGGGATTTAATTCGATTTTTTCTCTGATACGTCTTATGTGAGCCATCAATGAATTTTCATATCCGAAAGGGTTTTCGCCCCAAGCCGCTTCACACAGAGCATCTATTGTTACGATACGACCTGCATTGCGGTACAAGACAGCCAGAATATCATGTTCTTTTGCGGTCAGAGCAATATGCTCTCCGCCTTTGATTACTTCTGCACGGTCAAAGTCAATTTCGCTGTTCTGTAATTTTATAAGAGGATTTTCGTCTTTATAGCTTCTGCGTAAGATAGCCATTATGCGGAATGTCAGCTCCTTTGGCAGAAATGGTTTAACCACATAATCATCTGCACCAAGACCAAAGCCTTTGAATTTGTCCTCGTCCTCTCCACGGGCAGTTAAAAATAATATGGGATACTCACCCTTTTGCTTTAGCTGTTCCATTAAAGAGAAACCGTTACCGTCTGGCAGCATTACATCGAGGATTGCAAGTTCTGGTTGGAAGTTGTCTGCCAAAGCAAGTGCTTCTTTGATAGTTTTAGCAGTTGCTATATTATTAAATCCTTCCTCTTTTAAAATGGATACAACCATATCCAAAAGCTCCTGCTCATCATCAACGAGCAACAGGCGTTTGTTCTTCAAATATTTAAAATCCATACGGACACCTTCTTTCTGTTTCACATTATAGCATATAAATATGAAATTTTATAATGTGCGAATAAATGTAAGGTAGATGTAAGGTAGAGAGAATGTTGCCGCAAGGTTGGAATTGTAGAATGAAACCATATCAAGAAAGGAGCAAACAGATATGAATATCATTGAAACAAACAATTTAACAAAATCCTATGCAGACTTTACGGCTGTATCTGGAGTTAATCTTCATATTCCAAAAGGAAAGGTTTATGGTTTCCTCGGTCCGAATGGAGCAGGCAAATCCACAACAATGAAAATGTTTCTCGGACTGACGAAACCTACAAGCGGCTCTTTTGTGATTGACGGAAAGAAATATCCAGGGAACCGAGTTGAGATTTTGAAGGAAGTCGGGTCTTTCATTGAAGCCCCTGCCTTTTACGGAAATTTAAGCGGTAAGGAAAATTTGGAAATTGTATGTAAAATTTTGGGATTACCAAAATCAGCTGTTATGGATGCGTTGGAATTTGTCGGGCTGACACAGTACAAAGACAGACTTGCAAAAAAATATTCGCTTGGTATGAAACAGCGATTAGGACTTGCAAGTGCATTGATTGGCAGACCGCCTATCCTTATTCTTGATGAGCCGACAAACGGACTTGACCCAGTGGGTATCCACGAAATCAGAACGCTTATTCGTTCTCTACCACAAAAATTTGATTGCACGGTTTTGGTGTCCTCACACCTACTTTCCGAAATTGAGCTTATGGCAGACAACATCGGTATTCTCAATCACGGACGGTTACTGTTTGAGGGAAGTCTTGATGAACTGAAGCAGAGAGCCGTATCACAGGGCTATCCTACGGATAATCTGGAAGATACTTTCCTTGCACTTATTGATGCCGACAACAGACAGAGAGGTGGTGCAAGATGACCTTCGGTTTGGAATGTAAAAAGGTTAAACGGACAGGATTTATCCCTACATTCATTGTAGGCGGTCTGCTGGCTGCGGCAGTTCCTGTTGTGAATATGGCAGTTCGTTCAGAAACTTATCTCGGACTTGAAAGCTCTCCAATTCAAATCCTGATGGACGCCAACTGGCAGATGATGGCTATGCTGAATGTTCTGCTCTTAGTGGCAGGTGCGTGTTTGATGTATCATACCGAGTATGCAGATAATGCTATTCAAAAAATGTGTATGCTGCCCATCAAAGAACAGGATTTATTCTTTGGAAAAACTGTTTTGATTGCGGTTATGGGAATAGTCATCTTAATATTTGAAGCTATTGGTATTGCCTTCTGTTCTGCTCATTGGTTTGAGCTTTCGGGCAATTTTGCATTGGAACTGCTGAAAAGTTTCGGATATGCCTTTGCCTTGATGTCGCCATCAGTGTTGTTATCACTTTTAATTGCATCGCTTTGTCAGAATATGTGGGTATCACTTGGCATTGGAGTTATTTGTGTGTTTATGGCAACAATGCTTCCTACCGATAAATTTGTTTTATCCATATTCCCATTTGCTTTGCCGTTTCAGACATTTGCAGGAGCAACAGGAAATGTTATCCGAAATATGCTGATTGCAAGCGTGGTTGAAACCGTCATTATCGCTATTGCGGAAGTATTACTTTTGAAGGTAAGGAGGTCTATGGAATGAGTTTTCTTTCATTACTCGGCGTTGAGTTTAAGAAAATACGCCGTTCTAAAATAATGCTGATTTTATCAGTAGCGGTAATTGCCCTATGGCTACCTTCAATTTTTAATGCGAATATGAACTTTCAAATGCAAGCAGAGGGCATATCTCCAGAATATAATTTTTTGATACAGGGCTTTCTCGGAATGTCGTGGTTTATTTTTCCCGCAAGTATGGTTGTGAGTACTGTTCTGCTTAACCAGACCGAAAGAAGCAACAAGGGTATTTTGAAAATGCTTGCCCTGCCTATTAATACAGCGAAATTATGTATGGCAAAGTTTGTGGTGCTGCTTTCTTTGGCAGTTGTCCAAGTCCTTATGTCAGTTGGTATGTATTACCTGAGTGCCGCTATTGTGACAGGAACGCAGAACTATAATTTTATCTTGTCGCCGTTATTTGTAATTAAGGAAGCAGGACTGTTGCTTGTGTCATCTATACCGATGCTTACCTTTTTCTGGCTTCTATCTGTCTGTATTCAGACGCCGATTTTCTCTGTCGGGATAGGACTTGCTTCGATTGTGCCGTCCGTATTAATGATTAACACGAAAATCTGGTTTGCGTATCCTATGGCTTACCCGTTCTTTGTGGTAACGGCAGAGTACGGAAAGATAGCGTCTAATCTAAATACAGCACAGGTTGAGTTAGTTCCGTGGCTGCCTGTTGCTGTCTGTATCACAGTAATTTGTTTATTGATTGCCTGTTCCTACTTCGGAAAGGCTGAAAGGAGATAATCAGTATGAAAAATAAAATTTTAACTACTATCAGTACCATTATGCTTTTCGTTCCGTGGACTATCCTGCCGCTTAGAATGTTCGATTGGGCGTTAGAGTCACCCGTAGCTGAAATTATGATTTCCTGCTATGCGGCGTTTATGATATTCAGCGGAGTGTTTACAATCATATCTTATGTTAAGGCAAAAGCGCAGAATAATTTGATGAAGATTTGCTTGATTGTGAACGGTCTTTATGCAGTTGGCGGCGTTGCTGTATTCGCTATGATGGTTTTACCGAAAATTATGTAAGGAGGTATACAGAATATGAAAAGAGCAAAAGTAATTATATCCCTGATTTTGGTTTTGTGTTTGACCTTTTGTGTTGCAGGCTGCAGTTCCAATCACGACGAAGGAAGTTTGAAAGATAATCTGATTGACGGATGGGATAATTGGATGCAGTCCTTTAGCAAACAAGCATTAACAAAGGAAAAAGAACTGCAAGGCGAAAAGGATAAGGGTGATGACGCATACACCGGTACTTATACAGCCACCTATGATGAATTCAATGGGAAAGAGTTTATCTTCGGCGGAACAGCTTTGGAACGAGCCAACGGTAATAAACTTACTGTGACATATACGCTAACCATAGATGAAGGTACGGCTGAGTTGTATTGGATTGCAGGTAGTGATGAATATACGATTGCAAATGACAATTCAGAAGATACAAAGGAGTACACCATTTCCTCTGGAGATAACTACATCGTCCTTAAAGGAGAGGACTTCAGCGGTACTCTGACATTGACAGTAGAATGACAGGCTTGTATTTCAGAAAATGTCTATCTTATACCATAACTGGTATCAGCGTGATCCTAATCGGAATACTGCTGATACCAGTTGGCATATTGCTTATGCTTATTTCTATTCTATGGACTTCTACGGATGAAATTTTACGATTGTTGGAGGAAAAAAATGAATTATGAAAAATGGGCGTTTCACGACATAACCCCTATTTCCAGACAACTTATCCAGAAGCTGATATATGCCATTTTGAGTAATGAGCTTTCCTCTGGGGATAGTATTCCGTCTGTTCGTGAAATGGCTGAAATACTACATATCAATCCAAATACCGTTTTGAAATCTTATAAGGCGGTAAAACAAGAACACCTCATTATTTGCTCTAAGGGTGGAAAGTATTCTGTTACGCAAGATTATGATTTCATACAGCAGGTAAAGCAAAATACCATTAAAGAACTTTGTTGCTCATATTTGAGCAAGATGTTTGCCTTGGGATTTAGCAAATCCGAAGCTATTGAACAGTTACA
>CAMECH010000044.1 GCA_945913015.1 uncultured Bacteroides sp. | reverse complement strand
ACTACATGTCACCTAATGACTACGAAAAACTGTATATGAGGGTTGAGAATCTGCCAGCAGCTTAGCTGGCAAAACCTCTCATTTTATTTTGTACTAAATCTTGACACAGGACCAGTTTTACCCTCCGTATACTTCTTTATTTCATTTATATTATTATATCATAAATGCCTGATAAATAAATAGTAAGTTGCTATATTACTGTCTTATTTCTAAAAAATTTATTTGACATTGCAGTGTATATTATTTATACTATAAAGCGTATCTGTTTTTCAGATTTGCTGCCGTAGCTCAGTGGCAGAGCACTTCATTGGTAATGAAGAGGTCGGGGGTCCGACTCCCCTTGGCAGCTCTTAATAAAAAGAAAAAGTCTGATATGCCTTCTTCTGTCCGAAGAGTGGTGTAGCAGACTTTTATTTCTTAGTAAGTTTTTACAATCACATCTTTTTTGTCTGTGCGGACACTTCATTCCTTATCTTTGTCCTGATTCTCTGAAGTGCGTTGTCGACTGATTTTGGTGATTTTCCAAGCATTTCCGCAATAACGGTATAATCATTTCCTCCCATGTACATTTCAAGAACCTGCTTTTCATATGCACTCAGGCAGCGCTCAATCGCCGCATGTATGTTGTCTACACACTCCTTATCAAGATACAGATTTTCGGGATTCTGGTCGGTCGATGCCTTGAGGACATCTATAAGATGCGTCTGTGAATCGTCAAGCATCTCTTCCTCAGTAAGAACGGGCATATCAAGTGACAACGATTCATTAAGCGGCTGGTACTTCTTTCTGTTTGCCGTAGCAACAGCCGTACACATCTGCCTGTTAATGCACATGCTTGCAAATGTAGAAAATGAAGCCTCCCTCGTATCATCAAAATCACGTATAGCCTTATACAGTCCTATCATTCCCTCCTGTATAAGGTCTTCTTCATCTCCGCCTGCGATAAACATGGCTTTTGCTTTTCTTCGCACACGTCCCTTATAGCGCTCAAATATTTCATCTATTTTATCGGAGCTGCCCTCGCGATACATTTTTATAAGCGCCTCATCACTGAATCTGTCAGATGCCATCTGTCCCTCATTTCTGTATAATACACGTCCGGCTTTACTGCATTCTCTGCCTTACGATTTCGTACGCAAGCACTCCTGCCGCAACCGATGCATTAAGAGAATCAATATTGCCTTTCATCGGAATTGACGCTGTAAAATCACATTTTTCACGCACAAGTCTGCTTACCCCGTCACCTTCAGCGCCTATAACAAGTCCGATTGGCCCCTTTAAATCAAGATTATACATAACTTCGCCATCCATTGCGGCACACACGAACCAGATTCCTTTTTCCTTCAGTTCATCAATTGTCTGTGCGATATTTGTAACCTTTGCCACCGGCGTATAGTTTATTGCTCCCGCACTCGTTTTTGCAACAGTTGCAGTAAGTCCTGCCGCACGCCTCTTTGGGATAATGACACCATGCGCACCTGACAGATTGGCAGTTCTTATTATCGCTCCGAGATTGTGCGGGTCCTCTATTCCGTCAAGAATAAATATAAACGGAGGCTCGCCTTTTTGAGCTGCAGCCGCAAGAATATCATCAACCTCTGCATACTCATATGCCGCGGCATATGCGATAACTCCCTGATGTCTGCCTGTCTCTGACATTGAGTCAAGGCGTTCACGCGAGACAAAATTAATAATTGTATCGTGCTTTCTTGCCTCTCTTATAATTGTCCTTACAGGTCCGTCCTGACATCCGTCAAGCACAAAAATCTTATCTATGGTCTTACCCGAACGAAATGCCTCTATCACAGCATTGCGCCCCTCAATCGTCAACTCTTCAAACCTCATCTGTGTCTAACCTTTCTGACAGGCCTGCCTTAATAAGCTCCACCATACGGACATAACTGCCCGTAAGATACAGATATCCCATCAATGCCTCAAAACCGGTTGCACGCCTGTAATCACCGATAGTTGCATTTTTGGCTTTTGTATATGACTTTGCATTGCGCCCACGCTTATAAACCGCCAGCTCCTCTGCATCAAGCAACGGCTCAATCACGCCCATCATTGCAGACTGCGCCCCTGCCTTGACAAGCTCATTTGCCATTCTGTTAAGCTTATTAACGGGCATATTTCCCTTGTTTAAAACATATGTCCTTATAATAAGGTCATACGCATCATCACCAATGTACGCAAGCGTCAACGGCGAATATGTCATTACATCAATCTCTTTTAATGACAGCCCCTGCCTTACGACCTCTAAAAAGTCATGTTCGTTCACCGGCTTTGCCTGCATCAGCTTTTCATGTTCATCCATCAGCTTCTCTTCCATCTTACGCCTTCTCTTGTATCTTCCAGGGTAATCCCTTTCTCCAAAAGAAGATTTCTTATTTCATCAGCTCTGGCAAAATTCTTATCTTTTCTTGCCTGCTGTCTTTCCTGAATAAGCTTATCAATATCCTCATCCAGAAGTTCTTTTTCCTTAACAACATTAAGTCCGAGCACATCACAGGTACTTACTATCTTTTCATATACGGCATTGAGAAATGCTTTTGTATTGGATGCGCTTGTGTTGGTATTTGCAAATTTAACCATTTCAAATATGGCGGTAATAGCATCTGCCGTATTGAAATCATCATCCATCGCAGACTCAAACTGGATTGTAAATTCATTCATACGTGAAAGACTTTCAGTTTCCTCTGCTGTCATATTTCCATCGGCACCATTTTCAATCAGATGTGCCAGGTTATCTACTGCCGTCATAATTCTGTCAAGTCCGTTCTTTGCCGACTCCATAAGTTCTTCGCTGAAATTAAGCGGATTGCGGTAGTGCGCACTCAGCATAAAATATCTGAGCACCTGAAGGTCGTACTTTGCAGCAATGTCTCTTACCGTAAAGAAATTGCCGAGCGACTTTGACATTTTAACATTATTAATTTTAAGAAATGCGTTATGCATCCAGTATTTTGAGAACTGGACACCATTGGCAGCTTCACTCTGTGCTATTTCATTTTCATGGTGAGGGAAAATAAGGTCCTCTCCACCTGCATGAATGTCGATACTCTCTCCTAGATATTTCTTAGCCATTACGGAGCACTCCGTATGCCATCCCGGACGTCCGTCGCCCCAAGGTGACTCCCAGTATGGCTCGCCTTCCTTCTTAGGCTTCCAGAGAACGAAATCCAGCGGATCTTCCTTTTCCTCGCCGCCTGCAACCTTTATATCTCTGTGTCCTGCCTCAAGGTCATCGATGTTTTTCTTTGACAGCTTTCCGTATCCCTCAAACTTTCTTGTGCGGTAGTAAACCGTTCCGTTGACATCGTATGCATATCCCTTGTCAATAAGAGTCTTTATAAGCTCAATCATTCCGTCTATTTCTTCGGTCGCAAGCGGATGCTTTGTAGCCGGTTTTACATTCATTCCCGCCATATCCTTCTTGCACTCTGCGATATATCTTGTGGAAATAACATCTGATGTAACACCCTCTTCATTGGCTGCCTTGATAATTTTGTCATCAACATCAGTGAAATTAGAAACAAAATTCACTTCATAACCTTTATACTCCATGTATCTTCTCACTGTGTCAAACACAATCATAGGGCGGGCATTTCCAATGTGTATAAGATTATACACAGTAGGGCCGCAGACATACATTTTGACTTTACCTTCTTCAAGCGGTACAAATTCTTCTTTCTTCGCCGTAAGTGTATTATATATTTTCATTACCGATATTCTCCTTCCGATTACACTTTCATGCTTTTATGATTTCATGCTGTCGTGATTTCATTATTCTATGATTTCATGCCTGCAAGTATGGCATCAATCTGCTCCTGCATGGCTTTATTGGCTGCTTTCAAATCTTCAATATCATTCATTACAGGGTCCGGCAAATGTATCTGGTCAAGGTCATTAACCCTGATGTCATTCTGGATAACAATGCGTCCCGGAACACCGACAACCGTTGAATTAGGCGGTACGTCTTTGAGCACAACCGAACCTGCACCAATCTTTACATTATCGCCGATTGTCACCGAGCCAAGCACCTTTGCACCTGCGCCAACCATAACATTATTGCCGAGAGTAGGATGTCTTTTACCCTTCTCCTTACCTGTTCCGCCAAGCGTGACTCCCTGATAAAGCGTCACATTATCCCCGATAATCGTTGTCTCACCGATTACAACTCCATGGCCGTGGTCAATAAAAAGTCCTTCACCTATCTGTGCTCCCGGATGTATCTCGATACCTGTTTTCCTTGCACATCGCTGTGATATCCACCTTGCAAGAAAATAGTGCTTCTTAAGATACAGCTTATGTGCCGTCTTATATTTTATAATTGCCTTGAAACTAGGGTACAAAAAAACTTCGGAAGCAGTCCTTACTGCCGGGTCACGGTCCTTTATGACCGCCATTTCCTGCTTTATAAATTCTATCATTCCCATGTTATTATCATTTCTCCTGACTGTTGATTCCGCTGACTGTTGATTTTGCTGCAGATTCAATCCTTCTTAACATATAATATTCATAAATGCATAAATCTGCTTATTGCCTTTGTTTGCTGTGTTTTATTTCCTCGGACAGCCCTGACATCCTGCGCAGCCTCCATCGGAATGTGCACCTGCAACATACGAGTTTTCATACATATAATTAGCAACCGGCGTTATGCTTGCAACAGCCTGCGCACTTATTCCCTCTCCGCTCCCTGTAAAGCCAAGTCCTTCTTCCGTTGTCGCCTTGACATTGACCTGACTGATATCAATATTAAGCGCGTCAGCAATATTCTTACGCATATCATCAATATACGGCCTCATCTTAGGTCTCTGCGCAATAATAGTTCCGTCTATATTCTCTATAACATAATTATTTTCTTCAAGCATATTTCCTACTGCCTTAAGGAGCTCAATACTTGATGCCCCCTCATACTCAGACGCAGTATCGGGAAAATGTTTTCCGATGTCACCAAGTGCTGCCGCACCAAGCAACGCATCCATTATTGCATGCAAAATAACATCTGCATCGGAATGTCCCAAAAGCCCTTTTTCATAAGGTATCTCAACGCCACCCATAATGAGCTTTCTTCCCTCGACTAATTTATGGACATCATATCCCATTCCAACTCGCATAAACATCCTCCAAAAACTATCCATATAGAATTTATGCTATACGTTTTTCTTCCTATTGTCAAGGATTTCCGTTAGTACAACTTAGTACAACTTTACACGCAACATTACATTGTATTTTAGGTATTTCTAAGATATTTTAAAATATTACAAAAAAGTGCTTGACAAATGAGTGCAAATAATAATATAATAGCAAAGCGAGTTCGCGATAAGGACTGATGAATACGGGGTCTTAGCTCAGCTGGGAGAGCATCTGCCTTACAAGCAGAGGGTCATAGGTTCGAGCCCTATAGGCCCCATACTTTTGAAAAAGAATATGGCGAGATAGCTCAGTTGGCTAGAGCATACGGTTCATACCCGTAGTGTCG
>CAMECH010000043.1 GCA_945913015.1 uncultured Bacteroides sp. | reverse complement strand
GATTTGAAACAACTTGATATGTGAAATGCACAATTATATACTTATATTAGATACACAAGATGTCGGACATTTATTAAAATTATAATGATTGGAGGAAAAACGAATGAATGAAATGATCACTTTAAACCCTACACGACTTATAATTGCTGCCCTGATAGGATTAGCACTGTTATTGGTACTGATTATTAAGTTTAAAATTCATGCAATGATTTCTATCCTTATTGGTGCCATAACAATTGGTATTGTAGCAGGTATGCCATTCACAGAAATTGTAAAAGCAGTAAATGATGGTATCAGCAATACATTAAAGGGTATTGCGTTGCTTGTAGGACTTGGTTCAATGTTTGGCGCAATTCTTGAAGCCTCAGGAGGTGCACAGACGTTGGCTGTCACTATGGTAAAAAAATTTGGAGATAAAAAAGCTGCATGGGCGCTTGGATTAACAGGTCTCGTTATTGCCATGCCGGTATTTTTTGATGCAGGCCTGATAATATTGATCCCTCTTGCATTTTCTCTTGCAAAACGCACAAAAAAATCTTCACTGTTTTATGTAATTCCACTTCTTGCAGGACTTGCTGTAGGCCATGCATTTATTCCTCCTACACCGGGGCCTGTACTTGTAGCAACCATGTTAAATGTAGATCTTGGATGGGTAATTCTCATCGGTATTGCATGTGGTACCTGCGCAATGATTGTTGCCGGTCCTGTATGGGGCTCAATATGCGGCAGAAAGTATATGATACCTGTTCCTGAACATGTTGCGAATCAGGAGGATTTTGATGAGTCAAAGCTTCCTAAATTCGGTACAATTGTTTTAATCATAATGATTCCACTTTTATTGATTATATTAAAATCATTTGCAGGTGTTATTCCTGCCATGGAACCACTTGCGCCTATATTAACGTTTTTAGGTGAACCATTTGTGGCCCTGCTGATTGCAACGGTTGTTGCAATGTTTGTTCTTGGAACAAAGCATGGTTATAATTTGGAACAGTTAGAAAAAATTATGACAAAATCACTTGAGCCAACAGGTCTGATTCTTCTTGTTACGGCTTGCGGCGGTGTGTTACGTTATATGCTGCAGTATTCGGGACTCGGAGAACTTATAGGTAACGCAGTATCATCGGTTAACTTACCGATTGTGCTTGTAGCATTTATTGTAGCTGCACTTGTAAGAATCTGCGTAGGATCTGCAACTGTAGCCATGACAATGGCAGCAGGTATTATAGCGGCAATGCCTGGAATAGCAGGACTTTCACCATTGTATCTTGCATGTACGGTTGCTGCGGTAGCCGGTGGCTCTACAGTATGTTCACACTTTAACGACTCAGGTTTCTGGCTGGTAAAATCTTTGGTTGGACTTGATGAAAAAACCAATTTGAAAACATGGACTGTTATGGAAACGTTAGTTGGATTTACAGGTTTTGCCGTGGCATTTGTTATTTCGTTGTTTGTATAATTACAGAAGGAGATTGATATGCTTAGAAGTGAAATAGTACGTAAGGTTGCTCCCGAAATGGATCCTCTTCGCATGGGAATGGGCTGGAAGATTTCTGACCTTTCAAAACCACAGATTATGGTGGAAAGTTCCTATGGTGACAGTCATCCGGGATCAGCACATTTGAATATTTTTGTTGAAGAAGCAGTAAAAGCCGTAGATGAAAATGGTGGTAAAGCTGCAAGATATTTTGCTACGGATATGTGCGATGGAATAGCACAGGGGCATGATGGAATTAATTATTCGCTCGCACACAGGGATGCTATCGTAAATCTTGTGGAAGCACAGGCGAATGCAACAGTATTCGATGGCGGAGTATTTATTGCAAGCTGTGATAAATCTATGCCTGCAATGTTAATGAGTATCGGACGATTAAAAGAAATGAGTGCCATTGTTGTTTCTGGCGGTGTCATGGAAGCACATGAACTTCCGGAAAAATATATTGTAAATGACCCTGCATGTAAAATTAATAAACTTTTGACGCTAGAACAGATTGGAAAATTTGATGCATGGGAAAAAACAGGTGTTATTTCAAATGAGCAGCTTGATTACTATAAACATAATGCCTGTCCGAGTTGTGGCGCATGTTCCTTTATGGGGACAGCATCAACAATGCAGATTATGGCGGAGGCACTTGGTCTTATGCTCCCCGGCACGGCTTTGATGCCATCCACTGCACCTGAATTAAAAGAAGCAGCGTATAGTGCAGGAAAGCAACTGATGAAGTTGATATCTGAAGGAATTAAAGCATCAGATATTGTAACAATGAAGAGCTTTGAAAATGCAATTATGGTACATGCTGCAATTTCAGGCTCAACAAATGCTACAATGCATATTCCGGCAATTGCACATGAATTTGGATTTGAAATTGATGCAGATACATTTGACCGTATGCACAGAGGAGCACACTATCTGCTAAATATACGCCCATCAGGTGACTGGCCGGCACAGTATTTCTATTATGCGGGAGGGGTACCTCGCGTAATGGAAGAAATAAAAAGTATGCTTCATCTGGATGTCATGACCGTTACAGGAAAAACTCTTGGTGAAAATCTGGAGGAACTTAAGAAAAATGGATTTTATGACCACTGTGAAGAATTACTTCGCACTAAGGCTAAAATGATTGGAAGAGAAATTGAACGAGAAGATATTATTCGTTCTTTCGATAATGCCAAAGGAACTGATGGAAGTATTGCAATATTAAAAGGCAATCTTGCGCCGGAAGGATGTGTAATTAAGCATACAGCATGTCCTAAAAATATGTTTAAAGTCGTTTTGAATGCAAAACCTTATGATAGCGAGGAAGAATGTATTGAAGCAGTTCTTGGCGGAAAGGTAAAACCGGGTGATGCGGTATTTATTCGCTATGAGGGGCCTAGAGGAAGCGGTATGCCTGAAATGTTTTATACAGGAGAAGCAATCTGCGCAGATCCGGCTTTGGCATCAAGCGTTGCGTTAATTACTGATGGACGTTTTTCAGGCGCTTCAAGGGGGCCTGTTATAGGACATGTATCACCGGAAGCTGCAGCAGGCGGACCAATTGCACTGGTAGAGGAGGGAGATCTTATTGAAATTGATGTTAAAAATAGAACTATTGCTATTATCGGTGTAAAGGGTGAGAAGAAAACACCTGAAGAAATAGATACAATTCTTGCTGAAAGAAAGGCAAAGTGGAAGGGATTTGAAAGCAAATACAAAAGCGGACTTTTGAAGTTGTATGCACAACATGCTGTAAGTTCAATGAAAGGGGCTTATATGGAATAATGCCGTAAATATTTGTAGTAGTGTACGCTACCAGATGTATATTAAAGAAGCAGTGATTGCAAGTAAGTAATTACTGCTTCTTTTTGTTAAATTTTATTCTTTTTGCAAAAATCAGTATAGTGTGGTATCATTTTATCAAATGTTTAGATTTAACTGATATAGTAGAAAAATGGAGATTAACATGAGTAAACCTATTGTTGCTGTGGTTGGAAGACCTAATGTAGGCAAATCAACTTTGTTTAATGTGCTTGCGGGCAGAAAAATTTCAATAGTAAAGGACACGCCCGGGGTTACAAGAGATAGAATTTATGCAGAAGTAAGCTGGCTTGATAAATCATTTACACTTATTGATACCGGCGGTATTGAACCGGATACCAATGACATTATTCTTTCACAGATGCGTGAACAGGCGCAGATTGCAATCGATACAGCGGATGTAATAATGTTTATAACTGATGTGCGTCAGGGGCTTGTAGATGCGGATGCCAAAGTCGCAGATATGTTAAGGCGCTCTAAAAAGCCTGTTGTCCTTGTCGTAAATAAGGTTGATAATTTTGAAAAATTTATGCCGGATGTATATGAGTTTTATAATCTCGGAATCGGTGAGCCTTTCCCTATTTCGGCAGAGTCACAGCTTGGAATCGGTGATTTGCTTGATGAGGTTATAAGTTATTTCCCTGAGGGGACAGGCCAGGAAGAAGAGGATGAGAGACCTAAGATTGCAATTGTCGGTAAGCCTAATGTCGGTAAGTCATCGATTATTAATAAGCTTACAGGTGACCAGCGTGTTATTGTCTCTGATATTGCAGGCACCACAAGAGATGCCATAGATACCGATGTGAAGTATAACGGCAAGGAATATGTATTTATCGATACCGCGGGGCTTAGAAGAAAGAATAAGATTAAGGAAGAGCTTGAACGATACAGTATAATCCGCACTGTGAGCGCTGTTGAACGCGCTGATGTTGTTATTATTGTTATTGATGCAACAGAAGGTGTAACCGAGCAGGATGCAAAGATTGCAGGTATTGCGCATGAGCGCGGCAAAGGAATTATTATTGCTGTCAACAAGTGGGACGCTGTCGAGAAAAATGATAAAACAATGAATGAGCATACAAAGAAAATTAAGGAAGTCCTTTCTTTTATGCCATATGCAGAGATAATTTTTGTGTCGGCAGTTACAGGGCAGCGCCTTAATAAAATATATGAATTGATTGATGCAATTATTGACAGCCGCACAATGCGTGTCCAGACAGGTGTTCTCAATGAAATTCTCACCGAAGCTGTTGCGATGCAGCAGCCGCCTACCGATAAGGGAAAGCGCCTGAAACTTTATTATATTACGCAGGTTGCTGTAGGACCGCCAACATTTGTAATCTTTGTAAATGATAAGAAGCTGATGCATTTTTCATATACAAGATATATTGAGAATAAAATCAGAGATACATTTGGCTTCAGAGGAACTGCACTGCACTTTATAATACGTGAGCGCAAGGAAAAGGATGCCTGATAATTTATATTTGCGAGGTTAATCATGGAAAGAATTTTTTGTTTGCTTATAGGCTATGTGTTCGGTATTTTTCAGACAGGTTATATTTACGGAAAGCTTAACCACATTGATATACGTGATTATGGCAGCGGCAATGCCGGAACTACCAATGTAATGAGAACGCTTGGCAAGAAAGCAGGATTCATTACTTATTTCGGCGATGCAATTAAAGCTGTATTATGTATAGTTCTCATTCACTTTACATTTGGAATAAGAAATCCTGAAATTGAGTTTCTGCTTGTGCTTTATGCGGGACTCGGTGTAATACTGGGACACAATTTCCCATTTTATCTTAAGTTCAGGGGAGGCAAGGGAATTGCGACAACATCAGGTGTAATTCTTTCACTTCTTCCGTATAACTGGATACTTGCAGTGCTTGCTTTTGCAACATTTATGCTTGGTACATTTATATCAAAATATGTGTCACTTGGTTCACTTTTAATGGTTACCGGATTTTTTATCGAATTTGTTATTTTCGGACAGCTCGGAATGCTGAATGTTCTTCCGGTACATCTGCCTGAAGCGTATATTATTGCATTTATAATTACGGCACTGGCATTTATAAGACATAAGGAAAATATTAAACGACTGTTGTCAGGCACTGAACGTAAGATAGGTCAGAAAAAGAATCAGTAAATATTAAGAGTTGAGATAATGTGAAAAATCTTATTTCGGAATGGAGATTGGTATGGCAAAGGTTAGCATTATAGGGGCAGGAAGCTGGGGGATTGCAATAGCACTGCTGCTTAATAAAAACGGGCATGAGGTAACTGTATGGTCAGTGCTTAAAGATGAGATTGCGATGCTTCGTGAAAAAAGAGAGCATAAGAAATGTCTTCCGGGAGTAAAGATACCTGATGAAATTGAGTTTTGCGATAACTTAGAGGAGACACTTAAAAATCCTGACATTGTTGTACTTGCGGTGGCATCACCTTATACGCGGGGGACAGCCCACCAGATGGCACCTTTTGTTAAAGCCGGACAGATTATTGTGAATGTCGGCAAAGGTATTGAAGAGTCAACACTTATGACGCTTTGTCAGGTCGTTGAAGATGAGATACCGCAGGCTGATGTGGCAGTATTGTCAGGGCCGAGTCATGCAGAAGAGGTAGGCAGGGGTATACCTACAACCTGCGTGGTTGGAACTCATAAGCGCGCAGTTGCAGAGTATATTCAGAATGTATTTATGAGTAATGT
>CAMECH010000042.1 GCA_945913015.1 uncultured Bacteroides sp. | reverse complement strand
GTTCTCGGAAAGGGGGCAGTATGAAAAATTTTGTTTTCAATGCGTACACAGAGATGAATTTTGGACGTGGGCAGATTGAGAAACTTCCATCAATTCTGAAGCGTTATGGGAAAAACGTCCTGATGGTGTATGGCACAGGCAGTATCAAAAAAAACGGAATATATGATAAGGTCATGGAATTACTGGATGACTTTAATGTATATGAGCTTGGCGGTGTAACGCCTAATCCGAGAATTGACAAGGTACGTGAAGGTGTGATGATATGCCGTAATCATAATGTGGATGTTGTGCTTGCCGTGGGAGGCGGAAGCACAATTGACTGTAGCAAGGCTATTGCCGGAGCGTATTACTACGATGGTGATGCGTGGGATATTGTCACAGACAGCTCCAAAATCACAGAGGTGCTTCCGATAGTTGTTGTTCTTACGATTGCCGCAACGGGCTCTGAGATGAATAAAAATGCAGTAATTTCAGATTTTGAGCATAATGAAAAGCTGGGAACCTCAAGCATGAAATTTATTCCGCAGGCTGCTATCTGCGACCCTGAATTTACATACGGAGTTTCAAAATTCCAGACTGCTGCCGGTACGGCTGATATTATGTCTCATGTTTTTGAAAATTATTTTAAAAACGAAAAGGGAACATATATACAGGACAGGTTTGGCGAAAGTATAATCTAGACATGCCTGAAATACTGTCCTATAGCAATGGAAAATCCGTGTAATTATGATGCCAGGGCAAACCTGATGTGGGCGAGCAGCATGGCATTAAACGGACTTGTCGGCTGTGGCAAGGGCAGTGAGTCGTGGTCATGTCATCCGATAGAACATGAGCTGAGTGCATTTTATGATATAACGCATGGAGCGGGACTTGCAATCATAACGCCGCACTGGATGCGCCATATCTTAAATGAGAAGACAGCACGTAAATTTAAAAAATATACGCGCAATGTTTTTCATGTCAGTGATACCGGTAATGATTTTGAAATGGCAATGATTGGCATTGAGAAAACAGAGCAGTTTTTTAAAGATATAGGTCTTCCTACAACACTTACGGAACTTGGAATTGATGACAGAAATTTCTCAGAGATGGCGCATAATGCTGTTTTACACGGAAAACTTCAGAATGCATATGTACCTCTTGATGATATTAGTGTTATAAAGATATTAAAAGAGTGCTTGTGATTTGTTCAAAATGTCTAAAAATGTCGATAAATAAATGTGAATATATAACAAAATGATTAGTACAGCACACTTTATTAGAAACATTAGAAAACATTATTGACATCGTAGGGCTGATTTTGTAATATTATGACATAAACAAACAGTCGCACATAAGAGCAGTTCCCCAACGCTCTTGACTATATATTGTTCCCCTCGCAAAAAGATGAAGTCCCATTGTTACTTCATCTTTTTCGTTTGCACAAAAAGCCGGAATTAAAAAACTGGCATTGTAAAATATATTAAAACTGGCATTTTACACCTATCCACACTTGCTATATTATGTCAACATATTAAATGAACATCAGTGTTGTGTTCAATAATAATAGGCAGTTGAATACATATACTGGGAATGGAGATGGAAGAAAAATGAAGAGTTTTAAGAAATGGATTCCGACGATTGTCGGTGCACTCATTACCATAGCAGGTATCGTGCTGGATGTGCAGACATACATCGGAGGTGATTACAAGAATAAGAATTATGCATATGCATTGCTTGTTACATTTGTGGGTATATTGGTTCTTATTACAGGAATTAAGAAGCTTGTAAATAAGAATGATGAAAAGCCGGTAAAAGCGGATGTGACAACACTTGCACAGGCAGCGTTATGCGCAGCTCTTTGCTATATAGGTTTCGCATTTTTTAAGATTGATATTCCGGTTGGAACTGAGAAAACAGCATTTCATTTCGGCAATGTGTTCTGTGTACTGGCAGCACTGCTGATTGGCGGTTATTGGGGTGGCCTTGCAGGTGCGGTCGGCATGACGATAGGTGATTTGACAACTGCATATGTAACAAGTGCTCCTAAGACATTTGTACTGAAGCTTTGCATCGGACTTATTGTAGGGCTTGTTGCACATAAGGGCTTTAAGCTTAGTAAGTCTCATTCTGCAAAATACACGGCAGTCGGAACTGTTGTTTCGGCCGCAGCCGGTATGTTATTTAACATAGTTGCGGATCCGCTGGTAGGATATTTCTACAAAATGTATCTGTATGGTATTCCGCAGGATATGGCAAAGACACTGGCAAAGATTAGCAGTATTACAACTTCGGTTAATGCAGTAATAGCAGTAATTGCAGCTTCACTTATCTATCTGGCGCTGCGTCCGGTTATGAGAAAAGCAGGACTGCTTAAGGAAATTTAATTAAAAGTTAACGGCAGACAGGCCGCCTATTGTAATATATGGTCAAAGACCTTATTATGGTAGGCGGCCATTATATATGCAACAAGTCCAATACCAATAGAAAGTGTTATGAAATTAAACAGTAAGATAGTCAGATTAAGGGCTATTACAAGTGCCATAATAATAAGCATTTGAATAGTGTATTTCCAGTAACGGCTTGCTATGACAAATGAAAATGCAAGAGTCCTGCGGATTGGATTAACAAATTTTGCCTGAACCGGAAAAACGTATATTACGGTAAGGGCATACACTGTAAGAAGGGCATAGACACCGTACCGGATAAGATGCGACAAAGGTTTGTCCATATAACCGCAAAGAAACAGGTCTAATAACAATATGCCGCATATCAGGGTAAGGACAAGGAAAAGAAGTGTGGACTGCATGAAGTTTTCCTTAAAGGAATGAAAAAAATTCTGAGTGACATAACCTTCCTTCTTGTGAAGCTTCATGCAGGAGTAACAGAGTGCTGTTGTGGATGCACCTATTGTGATGACAGGCAGTGAGCATATAAACCATAAGATGTGAAGCCACCATATATAGCCGAGTGTCCTGAAAAAGCGGAACACTACATTGTTTGTGTCAAAGATACGTTCAAGCATACTAACCTCCATTCCGCAGACGCTTTGTCGTCGGAGGAATCGCGAGCCAAATATCAGATTTGGCTCTGCGATAATGGCTTGTTTGTGGCGCCTGCGGCACAAACAGCCGTGTGAAAAATCTTCATATCAATAAGATTTTTCACACTAACCCCATTTCTGAGCGATTTTTATTTGGAAAATGCGGCGTAAACATAATATTTACGCCGCTTATTAAAACTTATTATCCTTTGACGCCGCCTGCGGCAATACCTTCTACAAGCTGGTCCTGTGCGAGGAAGAAAACAACAAGAGAGATAAAGTTTAGAAAACGCAGCCTGCAAAAATGACGGGCTGCGTTCTTTTAGTATGGAATTGATATATCACATTTCAGACTTCAAATGCGGAAGCAACCTTTTTCAGCCATTCGGCAATTTCAATATGCTGAGGGCAGTTTTTTTCGCAAATGCGGCAACCGATACATTCGGAAGCCTTACCGTGGCCGTATGCAGCTCTCTTGTAGTACAGAGAGGATTTGGCGCGGCTTGCATTATCTGTGTTATACAATGCAAAATATGCCGGAGTATTTATGTCCTTAGGACAATTCTCGGTACAATAACGGCAGTTGGTGCATGGTATGGCTATTGATGAGTTGATTTCATTGCAAATGGTTCTAAGCAGTTCATGTTCCTTATCGGTGAGCGGTTTGAAATCAGCCATATATGAGGTGTTATCCATAAGCTGCTCAATATTGCTCATGCCGCTTAAAACCATAAATACGTTGTCAAGTGAGGCTGCAAAGCGGATTGCGTAGGATGCAGGAGAGCATGAGCTGCCGTAAATTCCTGTATTATCTTTGCAGCTTTCTTTAGCTGTGTATTTTTCAAAAACATCGGATGCCGAAGGCGGAAGATTGGCAAGTGTACCACCCTTGACAGGTTCCATGACAATAACAGGCTTGTTATGCCTGCAGGCAGTTTCATAGCATAGTCTCGACTGGACAACAGAACTTTCCCAGTCAAGATAATTAATCTGAAGCTGTACAAAGTCCACATCAGGATTTTCGGTAAGAATTCTGTCAAGCAGCACGGCTTCATCATGAAATGAAAAGCCCATATGCCTGATAACTCCCTGTTCCTTGAGCTTTCTCATATAATCAAATCCACCAAACTGAGCGGTCTTTGCATATCTTTCCTTTCCCATATTATGCATGAGATAGTAGTCAAAATAATCGACACCGCATTTTTTGAGCTGTTCTTCAAAAAAACGGGGATAATCGTCCGAACATGTAACACGGACAGTCGGCATTTTGTCAGCAAGAATAAATGAATCACGGGGGTTGCGGCTGACGAGGGCTTTGCGGATTGCAATTTCAGATTGCTCCTTATGATAAGGATACGCCGTATCAAAATATGTAAAACCGCGTTCAAGAAATGTGTCAACCATTTTTTCTACCTGCTCAAAATCAATCGAAGCAGGGTTTTCAGGGTCTGAAAGTGGAAGCCTCATTGCTCCAAAACCAAGTTTTTTCATAAATGTTTCTGCCTTTCATACTGTAAAATAAGCGAAAATGCAGGAGAATATTACTAACAGTAATCTGAAGCATTTTCGCTTGTTGCAGGTTAGATGTAAATATAATTCTGATTATGCAATAATTGTTGTTCCTGTCTTGCCGGCAAGACCGTCTTTTGCTTTCTCTAAGTTGCAGATGATAGCCTTACGCTTAGGGTCGGCAGTAACAAAACGAATTGATGCATCAACCTTAGGGAAGGTTGTCTTGGCAGGGAAATGGCCTGCATTAATGTATTGATGTAAATCTCTTGCTGAAACAGTATCAAATACCTTCTCATTAGGTGTACCTTTTTCAATGGTAAGCTTGTCATAAGCGGTAAGGAAGAGAAGAACATCAGCGTTAACGAGTTCAGCGAGTTTGGCTGCCGTATAATCCTTTTCGATAATTGCAGATGCACCTTTAAGCTTTGTACCCTGCTGAAGTACAGGAATACCACCGCCGCCTCCGGCAATTACAATCTGTCCGGCATCAAGCAGAGCCTTAACGGCGTCAATCTCATAAATGTCAATAGGCATAGGTGATGCAATTATACGGCGATATTTTCCGTTTTCTTCAACTACATAGTTGCCTTTGGCTTCTTCAGCTTCAGCCTCTTCTTTAGTCATGTAACGACCGATGATCTTGGAAGGATCGCTGAATGCCGAATCAAACGGGTCAACTCTTACCTGTGTTATAATAGTAGAAACGGTCTTATAAATTCCACGGTCAAGAAGCTCAGTGCGGATTGCATTCTGCAAATCGTAACCGATATATCCCTGACTCATGGCACCGCAAAGAGACATTGGTGCAACGGTATATCTTGAATCAAGGCGTGCAAACTCAGTCATGGCTGTCTGAATCATGCCAACCTGCGGTCCATTGCTGTGTGTAATGATAACTTCATATTTGGCATCAACTAAATCAGCAATAGCCTTAGCTGCTTTCTTTACATTAGTCTGCTGCTCAGGAAATGTTTCCCCAAATGCGTTGCGTCCGAGTGCCACAACAATTTTCTTATTCTCCATAATCTGTACCAATCCCTGCAAAAGGTTAATATTCTGCAGGGGCAGATGTGCAAGATTGCAAGCACATCTGCAATTTTATCCCTTCTTTAATAATAGATTTATTATATCTTATTTTCAGTAAAAAGGCAACCGCTTGCGCATAAAAGGAGCATAAAAGGAATTTATCCTTCTGAACCTTCTGAAATATGGTTTCTAATAAGGAAAAATAGATTTAAACAGATTTGTTTTATGAAAAAGACGTTCCACAACGGCGGCTGTCTGCATAATATAAAGAAGAATGCCGACATTCATATTAAAGGGCAGTAGAGGTTAATACAAATGCCGCTATATTTGAATAAAGTTTTTTAAAAAAATTTTTAAAAAATTTGAAAATTTTTGTTGACAAACTAAATGCATAATGGTAAGATAATCAAGTCGCTGTGAGATACGGCGGCTGAAAATTACTGATTGATAAGTGCTGTAAGCCGCATTATTAGCGGTGTTTTAGGATTTATGTAATCAGAGAACATTGATAACTGAACAGTAAGACAACCCTGAAAATTCAACAAGAATTTCAG
>CAMECH010000041.1 GCA_945913015.1 uncultured Bacteroides sp. | reverse complement strand
ATATATATGATAAAAAACTGCCTCGTCATACCAAGCCATGTATTTTCTCCTTAAATAACATCATTGAAATCCATTTTACTACATATTGCGTAAATAATCATTTATTTTTTCATAAAAATAATTTCGCCGCATAATTTGCATTATACGGCGCTTAAATTAAAACCTTTTGATTTTCTTTGTTGTATTTTTTTCAAATTCTGTCTCGCGGACCTTAAGCTTGATTATGCGCTTATAAAGCGGTGCCTTAAGATTGTAATCATCAATTATTCCCTGAAGGTGGCTCCTAATGTCCTTGACCCTCTTCTTATCGGCGTACTCATAATCAGGGAAAATCTCCGCCTCGATTACGCCCTCGCTGTCTCTTACCAAAACCTCCTGAATAATTCTGTTCTCGGAAAGCTTGTTCTCGATTTCCTCAGGTGAAACATTTTCACCGTTTGGCGTGATAATCAGGTTCTTCTTCCTTCCGGTTAAGAATACAAATCCGTCCTCATCTACATAGCCAAGGTCGCCTGTCTTAAGCCAGCCATCTACAAGCGTATCAGCTGTTTCCTCAGGCATTTTGTAATATCCCTGCATAACGCTTGAGCCCCTAACAAAAAGCTCTTCATCAACCGTTTTTGCCTCGCAGTTAGGGAGCAGCTTTCCAACAGAGCCGGCTTTATTGTTCCACGGAAGATTTGTGCTTATAACAGGCGAACACTCTGTCATTCCGTAACCCTGAAGTATCGTAATTCCGTACTTTTTAAATGTGTTGATATAGGCCGGATTCAAATACGCCCCGCCACTGCATATCGTGTGAAACTGCTTTCCGAACACCTTCGCCTTAACAACCGGCGCAGGCAGAAGTGCTGCCGATTCAAGCTTTTTCGCCAATGTTTCAATCATAAGCGGCACCATTAAAATCATATTTGGCTCGAACAGCTTGATATTTTTCGCTATACGCAAAAGTGAATCATTAATGCAAATTACCGCCCCAAGGGAAAGTCCCTTAAGAATATCCATACTTAAGCAATACGCATGATGTATCGGAAGCACCGACATTATTACCGTTCCTTCGTCAATTTGCATATCAAGGAATGTCGCATTTTCAGCAAGGTTTCTGTGTGTAAGCATAACGCCTTTGCTTTTGCCTGTAGTTCCCGATGTGAACATGATTGTTGCAAGGTCATCAGGAGAAGGGGCAAAATCAACACCCGCAGTCTGCAAATTAGTCATCTTCCAAAAGGAAAGCACCTTGTCATCATCATCAGCAAGATTCATTGCGATAATATTCTTAAGATTCGGGCATGCACTAATGGCTTCAAGTGCGATTTCTGACTTGCTTTCATCATATACAAGTGTCGTTACGTCTGCCCGGTTTAAAAGGTCATGAATTTCCTCCTTAGGAAGCTGCGCATCAAGTGGAACACAAACGTTTTTGCCATTAACGATTCCCATGTACGAAACAATCCACTCATATGAAGTCGAACCAAGAAGAGCAATATGAGTATTTGTCTCACCAATTGAATGAAGCGCTTTTGAAAATTTCTCAGTGTCATTTTTGAACTCGGAGTACGTCTTACTTACAACTATGGTCTTTTTATCGCCATCGTCATTGCTTTTTGCCTTAAATCTAAAGGCGTCTTTATCGCCGTAGTGTTCTTCTGAATTAACAAGTATCTCTCTGATTGTGCTGCTTTCTATATTCATTAGTTTCCTCCGGTCAGTTTCTCAAGATAATCGAGTGCTTCCTTAACTGTGCGAATGTCAGCAGCTTCCTCCTCAACGATTTCAACATCAAATACGTCTTCAACTTCGCCAAGCATGCTCATGAAGTCAAAAGATGTGAATCCAAGGTCCTCCATAAATCTTGATTCCGGCTTGATGTCCTCCTTGTTAACTTCAACGTAATTCATAATAATATCTGCAAATTGATCAAACATAGTGTATCCCTTTCTGTATATAATAATGTGAGGTTGTTTATCAGCCGTCGTGCTGTAATGTTATGTCAACCTGATTATATCTCCGATTGTCATATTCGGGTTTTCGATTCCCTTGAACATAATTCTGCATAAGTAATAATATAAATGGTCGATTTTGTTCTTCGACAGTGCCATGATCTGATGTTCAAAATTGAAATCAAGTCCGTTGTCATCAGGCCTGTGCATAACTGTTAAATACATTGCCTGGGTTGTAACACCGTTCGGATACCATTTTGTCTTATACTTAATATCGCCTAACTTGCTAAGTCCCTGTTCCTTTGATGTCATAGGCTGATATGTGAGTGACATTGGCTCATATGTTCTTCCGATTTCAACCGGGTATTTCTTTGCTCTTGTTGCAAAGTATTCAACCGGATCATAATTAACGTGTCTGAATATTTCATTTTGCCCATCACGAATCACGTGGATTCCTTCAAGGAATGTCATGCTCTCAGGAATGATTGTTCTAAACGGAAATGAATGAATTCTCGTTCCACCCGATTTTTTTTCGAGCAGAGTTGCTCTTCTTGCATATGCCACGTTAATTGATACATCATCATTGCCGTTAGCCTTCTGGAAATAAGTTCTAAGTCCCATGATAAGGAGGCACTGAAGCGATACATGCTGCTGTTCACAGAACTTAAGAAGTCTTGATGTCGGCTCCTCTTCAAGATGGTAAATATCAAGTGCAGATTCCATATGTCTTGAAATGAATGCCGCCGCCCTTGCGTCTTTGTTTCTCTTTCTCTCGGCAATAAGCGCTCTCTTGCCGTCAACTCCGTTATAAATTGGCTCTGACTGTCCGATTATGTTCTCAAAATACTCTCTGTCCTTTTGCTGTGCCTTGCTGTTAGCTTCGTATTCAAGATCCTTCTTAAGCTGCTCTATGTAGGAACGCATTTCCTTAGGATAAGGGACACCTTCATACATAGTGTTACAGTAAAGTTCAATAATGTCTCTCATGAAGAATATAAGAGACTGCGCATCGGCAATAAGGTGATTGATAAGAACATATATACCCTGACTTCCATCCGGCATTTTAATCATAACAATTCTGTTCATCGGAGAGTCCTGCATGTTAAATGGGATTCTTGTCCACGATGTCATCATTGTATTTGCCTCTTCCATTGTGTGCTCTGAAAAATCGAAGAATTCAATGTCTCTGTCTTCTTTTTCAACAACATACTGGAACCACTGTTTAAGCTTTGAATCGTACGCAAAGCGAATACGCATCGATTCGCATCTTTCAATCGCCTTGTAAATTGACTTTTTCAGCACGTCGAAGTCAAGCTCATAATCAATAGTAAGACTCGTTCCGACATTTACAACCTCTTTCTTTGGGCACTTGTCCATATAATAAAAATGAAACGTCTGCGCCCTGGTTAGAGGATATGTCGTATAACCGTTATGTGTTTTCATATTTCTCCTCCGCTAATTTGCGGGTTCAGGTAAACCCGTAAAACTCATCCAGTGCTGCTTCGTATGATTTTGTATCCTTGTAATAACTCTCTCCGTGCGCTGCGTTCTCAACTATGAGTTCTTTCTTATTATTTGATGCACAGCTATCATAGAGTTCATGGCACATATTAACAGGTACAAATGTATCTTTGCTTCCGTGAATAAACAGAATCGGAAGCTTTGCTTTTTTAAGCTCGCGCTTGGCATTACATTCATCAGTTCCATAGCCTGCAAGTAATCTGTTTAAAATGTCCGCTAACTGAATCAGCGGAAATGCAGGCAGATGATACATAGTCCTTAACACATGTGAAAATACTTCCTTAGGCGAAGTAAATGCACAGTCGGAAACAATTCCTTTGACCTGGCTTGGAAGATCTAATGCACTTGCCATAAGTGCAGTTGAGGCCCCCATCGAGATGCCGTGAAGGTAGATTTCTACGTCTTTGCCCATACGTTCTAAAATGTAATCAATAAAGAACATAAGGTCCTTCCTGTCAAGACAACCAAAGCCTATGTATCGGCCCTCGCTCTCCCCATGAGCTCTTGCATCGGTCTGAAGCATCGCGAAGCCCTTTCTGAAATAATAATCCGTAAGCCCGGTGAAGTCCTGCATGCTGCGGCTCGTATATCCATGCATACAGATTACGATTTTCTTGCCGCCAAGATTGTCATTAATCGCCGGGAAATACACGCCGTGAAGCTTAAGATTGTCAAACGTCTTAACATACACGTCCTCATGCTCCCTGCTAAGCATGAACTCCTTTCTTTTGGCAAGCATGTCTTTGTACTGCGACCAGTCTGTTCCCGCCATCTTAATAGTTCTTTCCATTTTGGCATTTTGCCTGATCATCGTACGTCTGTACAAATAGATAGTTGAAATCGCTATCACCAGAACTAATGCGATAACGCACGCAAGTATGATGAAAAGTATTTTTTCTCCTGTCATATTTTCACCTTCTTAATTTTTTTTCGATTTCTTCTTTTTAAGATCGATGATTTCCTTTAAACGAAGCGCTTTCTCAATGCTGCCCTCAACCTTAAGTTTCTGAAGCGTAAATTCAACAACCGGGTCTGACTTTCCATCAGCAATCCTTATAAATGTATCCGGGTCCGCAATAAACATTGCATCCCTGTCGAAATACTCATATGGCTCAACATAAAGCTTTCCGTCCTTAACCTCAACATAGAAGATGCCTCCGCAATCCGAATTCACCACATTAAACTGAAACGCCAGATGCTCGTGAATGTCGCTCACATCAGCTTCCATAAATCTACTCTTAATATCATAAAAAAATTCAGCGTATGTCATAATATCCTCCATTTTTGACCAACAGTCGACCTATTTTCCTAAATTTTACCACGTCTTTCGACCGTAGGTCAACTTTGCCGCATACTGCCGGAGTGCACCGGGGACGGTTCTTCTGCCACTCTTTCCTGTTTGCCTACACCGGGGGGGCGGTCCTTCTGCCACTCTTTCCGCGCTCACGCGCAGGAACACACATTGTTGTTGTTAATTTGTCGATGTGTTAGAATACGATTGTTATCGGATAACGCTAAGATGCGAACCCGTACTTTTTTCACAAAATCAATTAATTCAAGGGGATTTCCCGACATGGCGGATAAAAACAAAGCAGATGCAATACTTGATGCGTTGCAGCTGCTTATGAACGAAAAGGATATATATAATATTTCTGTAAGTGAAATTGCGGACAAGGCAGGGATAGGCAAGGGAAGTATTTATTATTACTTTCCTTCAAAAAATGCGATTCTTGACGCTTTAATCAAGCGGAGTTACGAAAACGCCATTCAGACCGCCAAATCGCTCTCGGTCAATGAAAATGTGTCGTCATATACAAGAATGGCAATGATATTTCAGGCTTGCCGCAGTTCCTCTGCCCAGTTTCTTAACAACCCAAAGCTTGCCGACGAAACAACTGCGGAGCTTTCGCTTTTGCACAATAAATATCTTAACTATCTGATTTCCGAGCTTAAGCCGGCACTTTCAGAAATCATAACTCAGGGAATATCCTGCGATGAAATCAAATTCGATTACCCGGACGCACTCGCCGAAATCGTATTGATTGTAATCGCTGTAAAGCTCGACAACTTTATCATCCCATCAACTAACGAGGAAATCGAGCAGACTCTTAAGGGCCTCATCTCGCTCCTTGAAAAAGGCACCGGTCTGCCTCTTGGCACGCTTGAGTACCTGTCGATAAAATAACCCGCTCACGGAAAAGGAATAACACAATATCTGTTACATTAGATTAAAAAGCGTTCAAAATTGATAATGCGCCGAAGAAAAACATTGCAAAGGCAAAATAAGGCCAAATTTTCACTCCACCCTTTGTGTAATGATCATCCGGTTTCTCAGGATTATAAAATATATCGATATCGCCACCGACATTTATTTTTCCCGACGAACTGTAGGAGCGGCCTCCATAGCCCTTGTAGGTTTTTCCGTCCACTACATATTCATATTCGGCCGAATAGGAATAGTCTTTCGAGCCTTCACTGTCGGTTCCAACACTTTCATGGACTCCGGTTATTTTTCCAACGATTTTAGTAGAACATCTGCCCTTTTTTCTAATTCCAAATACAATCGTTAACACTCCGATAGCAACCATTCCAATACCTAATATTAAGAATCTCATAAGATAGCTCTCCTTTCATTGCAAATACCATCGGCATAATTTAGGTATAACGTACCATACCGGTATCGAAAAAACAATATTGTTCTTCATCAGCATTTTGCTTTGGCACCCAACAATATCGACTGTCGTATGGCAAAGGTACAATCCCCGTGGCAACCGTGACAGAAGAACCGTCCCCGATGACAAATGATTCACATCAAACTCACGACAAATACTATTTTTAGACAAAGAAAAACCCCTGCAAACATAGAGTTT
>CAMECH010000040.1 GCA_945913015.1 uncultured Bacteroides sp. | reverse complement strand
AACCTTGTATCAACACAGCGTTCAACACTTGGTGCTCTTCAGAACAGACTTGAGCATACAATCAACAACCTTGATACAACAAGTGAGAATACACAGGCAGCTGAGTCTCGTATCCGTGACGTTGATATGGCTACAGAAATGGTTGAGTACAGCAAGAATAACATTCTTGCTCAGGCAGGTCAGTCAATGCTTGCACAGGCTAACCAGTCAACACAGGGTGTTCTCTCAATACTGGGCTAATCTAAGTGACTATCATGAATGGTCTGACGAGGAACATTCACCAACAAATTTGTTTTTGTTAATGTTTTGTGGGGAAAGAGGAGATATAATATCTCCTCTTTCTTTTATAAAATATAGGCGTTTGCGAAACTCATCTTTTAACAGTGTGAGTTGTACAATATAAACAAATCCATAAGCAGTATGCTTTGTACCCGTCGGTGCTTATATGCTGTCTTTTAGCATATTATGCACCGCTACGAGGTACAAGCAGCGCAAGCGAGTACTGCGTTGGATTGTTTATATTGTACAACCACATGTGCTTAATGAAGAGTTTCGCAATTGCCTATTATAAAATAATCAGTGAGTATGGGGGGTATATGCAGAAGGCGTTTGCTATTATAAAAGGCGGCTCGCAGTATGATACATTAAGAGTATTTTCGGACTGCCTGAAAGAGGAATTTGAAAAGCTGGGGCACAGAGTACTTGTATTTGACCTTCTTGCCGGAGCTGAAGCTATGAATGATGTGTTACATCAGTGTATCGGATTAAAAATAGATGCTCTTATCAGCTTTAATGCTGTAGGTATTGACTGTAAAGCAGGAGATCTTATGATTGCAGAACTGCTTGACACTAAGTTTTATGCATATCTTGTTGATCATCCGATGCACCACTCGTCAAGGCTTACACGTATGAGCAGGGATTTGCGCGTAATAACGATGGATTACGAGCATAACGCATACATAAACCGTTATTTAAAGCACATAGATGAGGCATACATGATTCCGCTTGGTGCAATGCGTGCCCAAAATGTAAAACCTTATGCCAAAAGAAATATTGATGTGATGTTTTCCGGTACATATACGCCACCGGAAATGATTGCAGAACGAATTAATCAAAATGACAGTTCCATAAAAATGGTAGCATGGGGTGTTATCAATAAAATGCTTTCCGATTCAAAACTAAATGAAGAAAATGCGCTTAAGGGATATCTTAAAGAAAACGGACTTGCGGAAATGCTTGATGCAGTTCCGGATTTTATGGAAAATCTTCTTGATATAGATTTCTATGTGCGTGCGTTAAGACGCCACAGGGTTATAGAATATCTTACAGAACATGATATAAAAGTGGATGTATATGGAAACGGATGGGAGAATTTTAAGTGCCAAAAACGAAGGAATCTGATTCACCACCCGGCAGTAAGCTATACAGAGAGTCTGGAGATTATGGCGGACAGTAAAATTGTACTTAATGTTATGCCTGAGTTTAAAAGGGGGAGCCATGACAGAGTTGTGTGTGCTATGGCAAATGAAGCAGTCAGCGTTACTGACAGAAGCTCGTGGCTTGATGCAAGTTTTAAAGAAGATGAGGAAGTTATTTTTTATGATATAGATAATCTCGCGGCTCTGACTGATAAGATACGATATATTCTTGATAATTCCGATACTGCTGAATGTATCGCAATGAAAGGCTGTGAACGTGTTGAAAATGAGCATATGTGGGAGCACAGGGCAAAGGAATTGCTGAGTGTTATGGAATAAAATTACAAAAATTAAAAAAATTATACTGAAGGGGTTAAGTAAATGAAAAAAGACCCGATATATAAAACAAGTAAATGATACAGCAATAAAAATTCAGGATGTATCAAATAAACTATTACAAAACAAAACAAAAACAGACATGGAGTGCATGATTCAAGGAGGACAAAATTATGGTAGTACAGCACAATCTTTCAGCAATGAATACTAACAGACAGTTAGGTGGAGTAACTAATGCTCAGTCAAAGTCAACTGAGAAATTATCATCAGGTTACAGAATTAACAGAGCAGCAGATGACGCAGCAGGTCTTACAATTTCTGAGAAGATGAGAAGTCAGATCAGAGGTCTTAACAGAGCTTCTGACAATGCACAGGATGGTATCTCACTTATCCAGGTTGCAGAAGGTGCTCTTACAGAGACACACTCAATTCTTCAGAGAATGAATGAACTTGCAACTCAGGCAGCTAACGACACAAACACAAGTACAGACCGTACAGCTATCCAGGCCGAGATTGACCAGCTGACAAGTGAAATTGACAGAATTCAGTCAACAACACAGTTCAACACAATGAATCTTCTTGACGGCTCATTCTCAGCAAAGAACCTTCAGATTGGTTCACTTTGCGGACAGTCAATCGGTATCTCAATCGGTAATATGGATTCGACTACAATTGGTGTGGGCAGCCTTGATGTATCATCATTTACAACAGCCGGTGCTGCGATGAAGGCAGTACAGAGTGCCATCAACCTTGTATCAACACAGCGTTCAACACTCGGTGCTCTTCAGAACAGACTTGAACATACAATCAACAACCTTGATACAACAAGTGAGAATACACAGGCAGCTGAGTCCCGTATCCGTGATGTTGATATGGCTACAGAGATGGTTGAGTACAGTAAGAATAACATTCTTACTCAGGCAGGCCAGTCAATGCTTGCACAGGCTAACCAGCAGACACAGGGTGTTCTGTCACTGTTACAGTAATCAATTAAAATTATTAATAAAGCTGGCAGTAATGCCAGCTTTATTTTTTAACATATGAATTTCAAGGCATTATAAAATTGTACCCGGAGGCAGGTATGAAAGCAGAAAATATAGAAATGCTTATACAGGATATTGAAGAATGTGCGGTTTGTTTATATGAGAATAATATTAAAGCTGTGCAGCAGACTATAGGCAGTGTGGTGCAGAATATTAATAATACGTATCTTTTTTATATTAATAACGCAAAAGAATATACAGACAGGGGAATTGAAATTCCGGTACAGATTCTGCTTTCCCAGATGCAAAATCTCCTTGAAGCGGTTGATAATCAGGATATAATAATGATGGCAGACTGCCTCTGGTATGAAATCAGGGAAGGACTGCTGTTCTTTAAAGATGTGGAATGCGAAATTGCTAATCAGTAAATTTGATAACAGAGGACACATATCATGGAAGAAAATAATTTGATGCAGGCAAATATGAAATGTCTCGAAAAAAGAATTTCACAAATACATATCAGAATAGATAAATATGTAAATAGTGCAGAAAACAGTGAAAAGAAAATTGATGACGCATTTGCGGATTTGTCAGCATCGGGTGAGACTATAGCAGCGGTATGCAAAGACGGGAGAAACTGGTATCTTAACAGCCGTTATGATGCCGCAAGGGCAGCTAAAATCTGGGCGGATGGTCTTGGTGAGATTCACTATAAGAGCATATTTGTCCTAGGCGGTTTGTCAAACGGTATGTATGCTAAGGCATTATTGAAGCGGATGAGCAGCGAAAATATTTTGTTTATATATGAACCTTGTACTGAAGTGTTTCTACAGATGTCTGAAAATGTTGATATGACAGACTTATTTGGGGATGAAAGAGTATTCCTGTTTGTTGAGAATATCAATATGGATAATTTCCGCGAGTATTTTAAAGCTATTTTTAAGTATGAGCTTATCAATTATTCGCAGATTGTTATTTCACCGGGGTATGGCAGGATATTTTCAAGGCAGCTTGGAGATTTTAATGAATTGTGTCAGAAAGAGACTAATTTTATACAGGGCGAGAAAAATACGCTTGTTGAGCTCGGAGCGGAAATGGTTGACAATGAGCTTCATAATATGTGGAGCATGGTGACAGCATCGACTATTGACTGCCTGCAGCAGCATTTTTATGAAAATCATATAGATGTTGAAAACATTCCGGCAATCATAGTTTCAGCAGGACCATCGCTTGATAAAAATATTGAGGACTTAAAAGCAGCCAAAGGCCATTCGATGATTATTGCTGTTGACTCAGCAATAAGAAAAATGATGACACATAATATTATGCCGGATATTATAATAACGATTGATTCGCATAAGCCGCTTGTCCTTTTTGAAGATGAGCGTATAAAGACTATACCGATGGTGGTATGCGGACAGACTCGCTGTGAAATATACAAAGAACAGACGGGGCCTATCTTTGTATTTGCGGATAATATGTTTACACTGAGATTTTATCAGAATTTCAACAAGACGATATCAACTCTTGAAACAGGAGGCTCGGTAGCAAACAATGCGTATTCACTTGCACGTTTTCTTGGATTTAAAAATATTATCCTTGTAGGTCAGGACCTTGCGTTTACTGATAATCGCAAACATGCTTCTGATGTATATAAAGAAAAAGAGATTGGTGAAGATGAGAATGAAAAATATACATATGTAGAAGATATGCATGGAAAACCGATTCTTACATATACAAATTTCTGCATTTATAAAGAATGGTTTGAGGGTGAAATAAAGGACCATCCGGAGTGTAATGTAATAAATGCAACAGAAGGCGGGGCCAATATCAAGGGCGCAAAAAACATGAAACTTCAGGAGGCGCTTCACATATATGCGGATGTACATTTTGACAATTCGTGTCTGTATAATGTGCCATATGCGTTCAGTGATGACGAGCTTGGTGAGGTTTATGAGTCACTAAATAATATGCTTGGACGTTGTGATGAACTGAGAGGAAAATTTAGCCAGGGCATTCGTAATTACATGAGGTTTAAAGAATTAGTCACACTTGGTAAAAGCCAGACGAGTGAATTTAGAAGTATTGTCAGCAAATTAAAAGAGGTCAACAGCCTTAATCAGGATGAACTGATTATTGAATTGCTGTCAATGTATTCTAAGGCAGATGAATATGAAGTGCTTAATACAATGTATGATTCAGATGGAAATGATGCACAAAATGATTCGATGAAGGCTGCCAATCAGGGAATGGAACTTCTGTCTGTATACAGGGATTCTGTTGAGACGGTAAAAAACAGGATTACAGAACTGATTGAGTATGATGTGAATCAGGATGTATATGAAGTTACCACATATGATATATCATTTGTTGAAAAATGACAGGTATTCGGATATAATAAAAAATATGGCAAAAATCTAAAAAATGTTTGTGTGCTTACGGATTACCGGTAAGACACGGATTGGGGAAGTTATGCTTAATGATAAGACTATTTTAATTACAGGTGGAACGGGGTCATTTGGTAAAAAATTTTTAGAGATGATTTTTGAAAGATATACACCTAAGAAAGTTATTATATACTCACGTGATGAGTTTAAACAAAGTGTTATGCAGACTGATTATAAGGATAAAGTGGACATGTCTAAGGTGCGCTTCTTTATAGGCGATGTGCGTGACAAGGAACGCCTGATGAGGGCTTTCCGCGGAGTTGATTATGTTATTCATGCGGCTGCGATGAAGCAGGTTCCAACGTGTGAGTATAATCCGATGGAGGCGGTAAAGACCAACATTCACGGCGCACAGAATGTAATAGAGGCTGCTTTGGACTGCGGCGTCAAAAAGGTTGTTGCGCTGTCAACAGATAAGGCGGTAAATCCGATTAATCTGTATGGCGGAACAAAGCTGGTGTCGGATAAGCTGTTTATTGCTGCCAATGCCTATACGGGAGAGAACGGATGCGTATTTTCAGTTGTACGTTATGGCAATGTTGCAGGAAGCCGCGGCTCGGTTATTCCAATCTGGCAGAACCTTCTTGATAAAGGAAATTCAGACCTTGGAGTTACAGATTTTCGCATGACAAGATTCTGGATTACACTTGAACAGGGCGTAGAGCTTGTGTTTAAGGCGCTTGAAGAGTCTAAGGGCGGCGAGACATACATTTCAAAGATTCCTTCATTTCATATCGGTGACCTTGCGACAGCAATGTGCCTGAATGCAACAGGGACAGAAGGAACTCAGCATGAGATTGGTATCCGCGAAGGTGAGAAGCTGCATGAAGTTATGGTAACGAAGGATGATTCACGTTCTACTTACGAGTATGACAGGCACTATATTATTTATCCTGACTATACATGGCACAGCAAACAGGACATACTTCCGGGTGGTAAGCTTGTTGAGGAAGGATTTGAATATAATTCGGGAACGAATACAGAGTGGCTGGGAGTTGAAGAACTTCGTGGAGCGTTAAAGAATATATAAAAAATGAGTTATAAGTCAGAAAAATCATTTTAAAATGATAATTCTTTAAAGAAAAGTCATTTTAAGATGATTTTTTTGATAATATATTTATCCGGTTAATATCAGAAGCATTTATGCCGATATAATTAATAAGTCATGGAGGACAGGAAAACAGTGAATTTTAGCCGGTTGTCCCCATAGTGAAGATAACCGGCTTTTTATAATACAGAAACGGAGAATGGCGATG
>CAMECH010000039.1 GCA_945913015.1 uncultured Bacteroides sp. | reverse complement strand
CAAGGGTTGAGAGGATTGTCTCATTTTAAATTGTGCTAATTAGATGCTAACACTAAACATGAAGAAAAAAAGAATGGCATTGTCCATAAGAACAAAGTTAATTGCTTATTTTCTCCTGGTAATTATCATATCGATGGCATTGAGTGCTTTCCTTGTTGTCGGTAAGGTAACACAGGTGCTCGATAGCAACATGAAACTGACAAGCCAGCAGACTATTGATGAAACATTAAAAGGTTTTCAGACATACCTGAACACGCTGAGTATTCCGGTTGACCTGCTGACACGTAAGCAGGAGGTTAAGCATCTTGAAGACCAGGGTGATTTTGATACAAATGTATCGGCAATACAGGATTCTCTTGTGGCATCGCTCAAGGTTACGAAAAATCCGGTGAGAGCATACTACTCAACAAAAAGCGGATATTTAATCAGCTCATCATTATATACGGATGATGCCGGAAAGGTAAAAGCTACCAATGTACTGAAAAACGGTGTCAATAACACTTCAAAGGAGTGGTACACAAAGTGTATCGGAAGTCAGAAGAGACAGAATATTTTTGCTACATTTACTGAACCATATGCTGATGCAGAGACAGGTAAATCAATCGTAACTGTTTCGCAGGAGATTAAGCAGAACAATCTGGTTGTAGGTGTAGTGGGAATGGATATTGATTTCACTACATTTGAACAGTATGTGCAGGAGATAAAGCTGCTTAATACAGGATTTGTTCTTCTTGTGGATGCAAACGGAAATATTCTTGTCAACAACGAAAATAATACATATGTAAAGGATAGCGTGGCAGGTCTTAAGTGCTGGAGCAGTGCTGCGGATAATGCAGACGGAAAGACAAGCTATGAGGAAATGATTGACGGACATAAGTTTTATGTTACAGTTCTTGAAGATGAGGTTACGGGCTGGAAATTAGTAGGTTTAATCAGAAGTGACCTTGAAAATGCACAGAGCAGTACGGAACTGGTTACAACAATTATTATTGCGGCTGTGATTGGTTCGGTTATCGGTATTATCCTTGCATTTATTGTTGCATTTTCACTTTCAAAGGCAATCAGACGTATCCAGAGTGCTACGGAGAAAATGGCAGCAGGTGATTTCACTGTCAATATGAAGGTTGTAAGAAATGATGAGCTTGGAGAACTTCAGGAAAACTTCAACAATATGGTTGTTGCGGTATCAGGACTTATCAAAGAGGTAAATGACAAATTTGCGGTTGTGCTTGATGTGGCAGAGAATATATCAGGAATATCAAGCAACACAAAGGAGACAACCAATCAGGTTACGCTTGCAATCCAGAGTGTGGCAGAGGGAGCAACAGAGCAGGCACAGAGTACTCAGGATGCCAATGATGAGGTTGAAAAGCTTGCAACGAGTCTTGAGGAGACAAAGGACTATGTTGAAGGAATTAACAGTGTATCAAAAGAGGCTGATAAACTTAGCGCACAGGGAATGAATGTGGTTAAGGAGCTGGTTGAGAAGTCTGACAAGACTATTGAAAATGCAAAGGCTTCCAGTGATATGATAGAAGAAATGCTTCAGAGCATTGAAAAGGTTAATTATATTTCTGATGCGATTGCAGACATCACAGAGCAGACAAACCTTCTTTCACTGAATGCCTCAATTGAAGCGGCACGTGCAGGTGAGGCTGGCAAGGGCTTTGCGGTAGTTGCAGATGAAATCCGTAAGCTTGCGGAGCAGTCTAGAACATCGACCGATGAGATTAAAGAGATTATTGCAGAAATCGCGACGAAGTCCGGTCAGGTAAGCGATACTCTCGCTGAGAGTAATAAGCTGCAGTCAGAGCAGTATGAGGCAATAACATCTACAATGCAGTTGTTTAACCGTATTTCAGAGGCACTTGGAAATCTTACCAAGGGACTTATTAAAATCGGTGAGCTCAATGATAACATGGCAGATAACAAGACAACTGTTGTTGAGAGAATGGAAAACATTGCTTATGTTTCAGAGCAGTCGGCAGCCGCAGCAGAGGAAGTAACAGCATCAGCAGAGCAGGTTAATACAACTATGGAAGATGTCTCCGAAGCAGCACACAAGCTTAATGAGATTGCTGACGATCTTAAAAAGACAATTGATAAATTTACATTGTAGAACATGGAGTAAAATAAATCAAAAACAAAAGTAAAGAAAATTTACATGAATTTTACACAATGGTGATAGCAGATTTTGCATTCGTACTTTAATCTTAGAAAGAAGCTTAGAATTCCGGTTAACGTAAATGCCGGAGAATTAATGGGTTTATAGGAGAAAGTACGCATGAATGAAATCGTAACGACAATATTTGGCCTGCTTGGAGGTCTTGCATTATTTCTGTACGGAATGAATAACATGAGTGATGCACTGCAGAAAGCTGCCGGTGAGAAGATGAAGAAAATTCTTGAGTTCCTCACCAAAAATCCGTTGATGGGAGCATTGGCGGGAATGCTTGTCACGGCAGTTTTGCAGAGCAGCTCGGCAACAACGGTTATGGTAATAGGTTTCGTGAGTGCAGGAATGATGAGCCTCCCGCAGGCTATTTCTGTTATATTCGGTGCTAACATAGGAACAACCATGACGGCGCAGCTGCTGGCGTTTAAAATCAGTGATTATATTTATCCGATTATATTTATTGGTTTTATGATGAATTTTGCATTTAAAAAAGAGAAAATCAAAAATATAGGTATGGTAATATTATCATTTGGTCTGCTGTTTGAAGGTATTGAGATAATGGGAAGCGTTATGAAGCCGCTTGCCGCAAGTCCTATTTTTGTAAATCTTATGGGAAAGGTTGCGGATATTCCGGTGCTTGGCGTATTGCTTGGTGCTGTTATGACATTGGTTGTGCAGAGCAGTTCCGCTACAATTGCGGTGCTTCAGAATTTTGCATCGCAGGCAGGAGCTGACGGCGTAAGCAGTGTGATAGGACTTTCAGGCGCAATCCCGATTCTTCTCGGAGATAACATCGGTACAACGATTACAGCACTGCTCGCTTCGGTGGGACAGTCAAAAAATGCGAAAAGAACGGCACTTGCGCACAGCATTTTTAATATAACAGGCAGTATTGTGTTTGTGTGCATAATTCCGTATTTTGCCGAATTTGTACGGTTCATTTCTCCTAAGGGGAACGAAATAGACGTAATATCACGGCAGATTGCCAATGCACATACCGTATTTAACATGGTGTGTACACTGATATGGCTTCCGCTGATTCCGGTTATGGTTAAGATTGTAAAGTGGCTTGTGCGCGGCACAGAAAAAGCCGGGAAGGATTTTTCAAAGCCCGTTTATCTTGATAATAAGATGCTGAACCAGCCGGTTGCCGCAATGTATCTTATCTCAAAGGAAATAAGCAGATGTGCGGAGTTTACCGTTTCAATGCTTAAAGCGGCACAAAAAGAAATTATTGATAATGAGGTTTCACAGACATCAGGCGGTTTTGACGAATTATATGCTACAGTTAAGGGATTGCAGGATAAAATAGGAATATACATAAACAGGCTGTTTGCAAACGGTGTGCTTACAGAGATACAGTCGGAACAGGTGGCAGGACTGTTGTTTATAACCAATAACATAGAGAGAATTGCGGATTACAGCAATTCAGTTACCATTGCAGGAAGAAGCCTCCGTTCGCATGGCAAGGATTTTTCGGAACAGGCAAGAGAAGATCTGAATAAATGTTTTGAAATCTCAAATAATCTTTTTACAAAGGCGGTAGCTGCAGTCCAAAATGGTGACGTACAGGCTGCGAAAGAAATGTTTGAGTACAAAGAGGTTATGCATAAGGCGCAGAAGGTTTTCAGCAAAGCACATTTGAAGCGAGTTAAGAAAAATACATGCGACAGTTCACTTACAAATGACTTTTCAAGCATATTGTATAATATCGACCGAATAGCAGACAACTGTGTAGGAATAGCAGAAGCAGTACTTGACCATGTATCATTTGTTTCACTTGAAGCCGGCGTTGATATTGCTTCATAAACACAGGCTTTTTACATTTCCTCTTTTTTTTAGGCCGGTTTTATATTATAATTACATAAGAGTAAACATTTCATGCGTGAGAAAGCGCAGAAAAGAGGTATTTATGAGAATAGGAATTCGTGCACATGATGTCGCATATGCACCGCTTGCAGAGCTGATTCCGAACATTCACAATCAGGGATTTCACTGTATGCATATTGCGCTCAATAAGTCGATTAAGGAGTTTAATCCTGCACTCGAGACTATGACACCGGGGCTTGCCTGCTACATAAAGGAGCTTTGCAGAAAGAATGATGTGGATATAGCGGTTCTTGGATGCTATAAGAACCTTTGCAATCCGGACCCGGAGCAGCATGCAAAGATTGTCGAACAGTACAAGACACATATTCGTTTTGCAAGTGTGCTTGGTTGCGGCGTTGTCGGAACAGAGACAGGTGCGGTAAATGTCGAATATAAATATGAGCCGGCTAACCATTCTGAGGAAGCACTTGAGCTTTTTATTAATAATTTGAGACCGATTGTTGAATATGCGGAGAAGATGGGCGTTATATTTGCAATAGAGCCTGTTTACAAGCATATCGTATGCAATGTGGAGCGTGCAAGAAAAGTGCTTGATGCAATTAATTCTCCGAATCTTCAGATAATTTTTGACCCGGTTAATCTGTTATCGGTTGACAATTATCAAAATCAGGACGAGATAATTGAGCAGGCATTTGAACTTCTTGGACCGGATATCGCTGTTGTGCATGCCAAGGACTATGTTGTTGAGAACGGCGAATTAAAGTCGATTGCAGCAGGTACGGGCGGAATGAATTACCCGCTGCTGCTTAAGAAAATCAAGGAGCACAAGCCGTTTGTACATGTCACGCTTGAGAATACGGTTCCTGAAAATGCAGTGGCGACAAGAGAATTTATGGAAAAATTATATGCAGAAGTGTGAGAGCGTTTATCGAATAAAAATCGCACAAAAGTGTTCTCGGAACGTAAATGTTTTCGGATGAAAGTGTTTTTGGAATGCAGAAAAATATGAAAAATAGCGAGGAGAGAGTGCTATGAAGAAAGTAGAAGATTACGTAAGAAGTATACCGGATTTTCCTAAGGAGGGTATAATTTTCAGAGACATAACAAGTGTATTGCAGGATCCGGACGGGTTGCAGCTTTCGATAGACGGAATGCAGGAACTGCTGAAGGATGTTGATTTTGATATTGTTGTCGGACCTGAGTCAAGAGGATTTATTTTCGGTGTACCGATAGCATATAATTTACATAAGTCATTTGTTCCTGTAAGAAAAAAGGGCAAGCTTCCATGTGAGACCATATCAAAGGAATATGCACTTGAGTATGGTACTGCTGAGATTGAGATTCATAAGGATGCTATTAAACCGGGACAGAAGGTGGCAATAATTGATGACCTGATAGCGACAGGCGGTACAACAGAGGCAATTATCCAGCTTATTGAGGAGCTTGGCGGAGAGGTTGTCAAGGTGTTATTCCTCATAGAACTTGAGGGCTTAAAGGGCAGGGAGCGCTTATCTGGATACCCTGTAGAGTCAGTAATCAAGTATCCGGGAAAGTAATTTCATATTCTGATTTATTATCAGATTAATCTTATATCCGATGTTTCCGGCAAATAAGCCGGGGCATCGGATATCGTATGTAAAGAGATTTGCAAAGGGAGGCAGGCATGAAAATCCTTGTAAAATATTTAAAACCATATGTGCCAAGAATGGCGCTTGGATTTGTATACAAATTTACCGGGACAATCATGGATTTGCTGCTTCCGTGGATACTGGCATACATTATTGATGATATTGTTCCGCTGTCAGATATGAACAGGGTTATTATATGGGGAGCGGCAATGGTTGCGTGTGCTGTCCTTGCCGTGCTTGGCAACGTTATTGCCAACAGAATGGCATCGGCTGTCGCAAGAGATGTGACGAGAACGATTAGAAATGATTTATTTGGAAAAATACAGCAACTTTCATGCCGGCAGTTTGGCGAATATACTGAAAGCTCACTGATTTCAAGAATGACAAGTGACACTTATAATGTCCATCACGTGATTGGAATGATGCAAAGACTCGGTGTGCGTGCACCGCTTCTTCTTATCGGAGGAATTATTGTAACGATGACGCTCGACCCGGCGCTTTCATTTATTCTGGTGGCAATGCTTCCACTGCTTGGCATAACGGTATATTTTGTATCAAAAAAAGGAATTCCGCTTTATCAGATACACCAGTCGGCGGCAGATACGCTTATACGCAAAGTCAGGGAGAGCATTACGGGAATACGTGTCATAAAGGCGTTGTCGAAGGTAAATTATGAGAAAGAACGATTTGAAAAAATTAATATAGATGTAGTAAATAAAGAGACAAAGGCAGGAATTACAATGGCAATTACCAATCCTGTCATGAATTTCCTTTTAAATATGGGATGGGTGCTCATAATACTTGCAGGCGCATGGCGTGTCAACGAAGGGCTTACGCAGCCGGGAAAGATTATCGCATTTCTTACGTATTTTACAATTATTTTAAATGCGATGCTCTCAATAACAAGGCTGTTCGTGATGTTTTCAAAGGCAGGCTCGTCAATGGAGCGAATTGAGGCGGTGCTTGCAGCAAAGCAGGAGCTGGAAACGGTGGCGGAACAGACAGTGACAGAAGAAACTG
>CAMECH010000038.1 GCA_945913015.1 uncultured Bacteroides sp. | reverse complement strand
ATCCTGAGGATATAAAAATAGGGTTTGAATCAACTTCCCATTATGCCCTCAATCTACATCCTCACTATATGTCCATTCCCGGTATCGGTCCTATTTCAGCAGCTGTTATTTATGCTGAATATGGTGACATATCAAACTTTTCAAATCCCGGTCAGATGCTTGCATTTGCCGGAATCGAACCCGGCATTAACGATTCTGGAACAGAATCTCATGGTGGCAGAATGGTGAAGCATGGTTCTTCACAGCTTCGTTACGTTCTTCTTAATGCCTGCCTTCCTTTAATCCGTTTTGATATAACCTTTGCAACCTACTAAATCAAAAATCTTTCAAAAAACACTTGACTATTTATAGTTTGTCACCTCCACGCATTGCAAAAGCTCGTCCATTATTTCTTATGCTACTGATAAAAATCTTTTAAATCAGCTTTTACTTCATCTGACAACATTGTTTTCTTCACTCCCTGAATCGCACCTTCAAAAGCCATCAATCAATTGATACAAATGGATTTTTCCTATGTTAGGAAGTTTAGATAATTCTCACATATAAAAACTTTAGATTGTAAACAACTTCAAATTTTCTAATCACTGCAAACCGGAAATTGTGCGTTTCTACGAGCGGTGCGCAGGCTGCTCGCCAAAGGCTGTATTTCACGTGACAGCACGTCATGAGCATGCTCGGTCAATTAGAAAACTAAAGTGCTACCTGAGACCTGTGGCATCTGCCTATTCTGGTATAAAAGGTGACTTTAGGCAGAGAAAATGTGGATATTCATGCCTGTTTCTCAGAGAATTTCTGCCCATACCAATACAGGACGCCATCTATGGCAGAAAAATATCGTCACTTATTCTTTTTATTGCCAAATTCTTCTGTCCAAATCAATGTAAAACCTTTGTTTTGGCAGAAAACATCGTCATATTTGCCTTTTCTCGCCAAATTTTTCTGTCCAAATCAATCAAGAACACAAGCTTAGGCAGATAATGGTTAGTACCTTAAGAAGAACTGCTCCTTCTGTAAACGCTTGTGCCAACAAATCTGTATTTCCGCCTTTACGCATACTTCCAACCAGAACAACAATTTTACTCATCAGCTATCACTCCTATTAAATAAATTAAATTTGCGGGGCATGGCCCACACTTTTATTCTCCCATGCCCCGCTTACCGACAATTGTATCTGTTCCGTATGCATTCCTGCTTTCTGCGTCAAATTCTCCGCAAAAGCTTCAGTATTGCATAACCTAAAAGTTCCATCATTGCACAGCCTTGTATTATCTGCCTGCACCTGTCACAACCTCATAGACAGCTTCTACTGTTTCCAGAGGCTCTGTGCTCCACGGATATGCAGCATTCTTTACACCGGCTTCCGCCAGAAGGTTTTCTGCGCCTCCGCTTCCAAGAAGCTTCTTATAAGTGTCATACACCGCATTCACATTTTTAACAAATGCCGCTTTTCCGCCACTGCCAAGACCTGCATAAAAAGAAGCCGTCTCCTTCTTAATCTGCTCAGTTGTCAGCGGAGTTCCTACTCCCCAGTTCATCAAACTTGATGCCACTCTTACATAAGATTTATTATCCCCTTCAACAACCTCTGTTTTAATCTGGTCAAGCAGCGCATCCATTTCCTTTATTGCAGGATTTTCTGTTTTTTTGCTGCTTGTGCTCTCCTTCTGTGCATCAGCAGCAGTTGTATTCTTCTCAGTTTTCTCCATCGTTTTTTCTGTCACTTTTGCCGCCGTCTGCTCTGTCTTTTTCTCTGTCTTTTGCTCTGTCGTCTGCTTTACCACCTGTGTCGGTTCACTTATATCAGAATTATTGACTTCAAGCCTGAAGCTGCAACCGCTCACCGGCAATGACAACGCTGTAATACATATAATTCCTGCTAATACTCTTTTCATAAATATTTCCTTTTCTGTAATATCATAATTCAGAATGGCTACTGCTTTTCTTCTGAAAGCTGCTCTGCCATTTTCTGAATTTCATTTACCATTTCTACAAGTTTTTCAGTTCCCTGACTGTTTTCCAATGTTGCCGATGTAACCTGCTCTACCGCATGAAGATTCTGTTCTGTATTCTTATATACTAAATGCATTGCATCGCTTACCTGCTTTTCACTGTTAAGAATCTGCTTTGCAATTATGTCTAACTGGTTAATCTGACTTGACATATCATCATTGGACAACGTAATCGTTTTCGTTGAGTCTTCTGCTTCCTTAATCTGCATTAATCCTTTCTCTGTCAGATTTGTACTCTGTTCCATCGCGGCAACTGACCGTTCTGTATTTTTGACAACCTCATGAATTATCCGTTCAATATCATTTACTGCATTCTGTGTCTGTTCCGACAACTTCTGGATTTCACCTGCTACAACGGCAAATCCCTTACCCTGCTCTCCTGCTCTTGCGGCTTCAATCGTTGCATTCAGGGCAAGAAGCTTTGTCTGTGAAGAAATCTCGGTAATAGTCTGAATAATTCCTACAATTTCCTTAGATTCTTCTCCCAGAAGCTGAATGGCACTCATGCTTTCCTTAGAGCTGTCTGAAATCTTAACCATACTTTCAGCTGCCATATCCATAATATTCTGATTCTTCTCCGAAATATCCTTAATTTTTCCGGCTGCCTCGGCTAAATCATCACTCATTTTTCCCAAATCATTCATCTGATTTGTAATGTAATCAAGACCCTTGTTAATCCCATCAATCTTCTCTGTATTATCCTGGGTTCCTCTCATAATCTCCTGAGTTTCTGCCGCTATTTCCTCATTGGAAGCATAAGACTGCTGCGTAAGTCCTGCCAGCTGCTCCACAAGGCTCTGTAATTGAGCCGAAACCATATGATTTTTCTCGCGAAGACGTTTCATATTATCAAGTATCTTCTTCTGTTCCTCAGCGCCCATAAGATTACCAAGCATATCTGCAGTTCTTGAACAAAGCATTGTAAAAATAGCTGCCATACATATTATGGTAAGCGCCCTTGGCACGATACCATATACAATTACTTTTCTCAGTATAGGAAAATTCAAATCCGGAAGCGTCTGAAGATAAAATGCAAACAACTGTCCTGCGGATGCACATACTACTGAAAGAATTGTTGAAAGCACATTTAACTTTTTTGAAAAATACAGGCTTGCAATGGCCGTTGCATATATGTATACGACCGGCACATGATATGTAAGTGTCGTACTTAACAGTAATACAAATATTGATGCGCCTATTACATTTACATACTTTATATAACCTGCACTTTTATCACCGAATTTCACAAGAATACTTGGAATCCACAAAATTATTGAACCGAAAATATATGTAATCGTCATAATTTTTTGCGGAATTACAAAAATCCCGAGAAGATTCAGCACATAGACTATCGTGAATACGATAAATGTAGTTCTCATAACTTTGGCAGCAAGTACATTTGCCACTTCTTCATTTTTAGTCAGAAAATTATTCATATTGTCCTCCTCATATTAACCTGCATTTTATTCATTTGCTTTTGCTGTTTCATATACCTCGATATCCGTAAAGCTGCCTGATTTAATCAGACCAAGCATCCCCTGAAATCCGATGCTCAGTGTACGCGATATCTGTTCCTGCGAAAAGCAGCATACATTATTGACTATAAGCACACACATTGAAAATGTATGAAGCCACACCTGCTCAAAAAGAAGTGCCGCCTCGTCATCCGTCAGGTTATGTTCTTCTTTCAGAAGTTCTTTGCAATCTGTTGCCGGTGCTCCAAGCTCCTTTACAACATCATCAAATGTTGCGCTTTTCTCATGCTCGTCAATATACAGAATCTGAAACAGTTTCGGCTCATTTATTGCGAACTCCACCATTTTAATACCAAACTGCTTAAATGCCGGACTATAATTTCTTACATCTGCAACATAGCCTTCAAATTTCTTCATTGCGAGCTTTCTTACTTCCTGCTTTACTTCGTTCATGTTTTTAAACAATGTAAAAATAGGACTTGATGATGTTCCGAGTTTTCTGCCTATCTCTCTTGTCGTTACGGCATCAAAACCTTTTTCCCTTGTCATTTCAAATGCAACTTTCGCAATTTCCTCTCTTGTATGTTTAGCTTTTGGCGGCATATATAAACTTCCTTTCTGATACTTTTCTTTTATAAATCAGTGTTATAAAACATTGTTATATATCACTGTTTTATTATAACATAATAAATATATACGTCAAGTCATCACTGCCGGGCACCGCATAAAACCTATAGATATGCTCTGCCCTGATTTAAACATACCGCAAAAAATAGGACAACAGACAAAATGCCTGTTGTCCTATCGATTATCTTATTTTAAATATTCTCCATAAAATTTAAAACCGCATCAGTCACCTGATGCATAACTGTAATCTAATCCCGCATTCCGGTATTATCTTTGCACCTCATTGCCACTCTCCGAAAATGCAAGTCTTTCCACTTCCTCAACCGTAACGAGGTTAAAATCACCGCTTACCGTGTGCTTCAGACAGCTTGCAGCATTGGCGAATTCAACCATCTTCTGAGGCTCATAATTCTTAAGGCACGCGTAGATAAGCCCTGCGCAGTAAGCATCACCGGCACCGATATAATCAAGGATATCCATATAATACTTTTTACTGTAATATGCCTTTCCGCCTGTATATACCATCGCCTGAAGTTCAAATGTTGTAATGGACTTCTCGGTACGCCATACTGAAGCCACCATCTTGAAAGGAAATCTCTTCATAAGTTCCTTTGCAGTGTATTCATTGCGGTTTTCACCTGATGCACTCGTGTCAAGCTGGAATATTCCTATTGCATCATCTTCATTGGCTATGCATATATCTACATATTTACAGATTTCTGACATTACTTTGTTAGCTTTCTCGCCATCCCACAACTTGCTTCTGTAATTGAGGTCACAGCTTACCGTCAGGCCTTTTTCCTTGGCAATTTTGCACGCCTTAAGACAAATCTCTGCAAGTCCGTCACTGATTGCAGGCGTAATTCCGGAGAAATGAAACCACGTAGCATCTTTAAATATGTCATCCCAGTCAAAATCCGATTCCTCCGCAAGCGCAATAGCCGAACCATTTCTGTTATAAATGACATTTGAAGGTCTCTGGCTTGTCTTTTTCTCAAGGAAATATATACCTATCTGCTCTCCGCCACGCACAATCTTGCTTATATCAACGCCATACTGCCTGAGAGAATTAACGGCACTCTGTCCTATTCCATGCTTTGGAAGCTTTGTTACATATGCACAGTCAACCCCGAAATTGGCAAGCGATACCGCAGTATTGGCTTCACCACCTCCATATACGCCTTCAAACTGATGGCACTGCGTAAATCTGTCATTGTTCTCAGGTGTCAGCCTGAGCATTATTTCACCAAATGTTATAATCTTGTCTTTCATCGTATTCCTCATTTCTGAATTTCTGTTTTTAAAAATTGTCCAACGCTCATTATAACACGAAATGCAAAATGTAAAAGTTTTATTTTTTACTATACACTCAGATTACGCGATTCCATATGTCTTTTTCACTTCTTCTAGCGAATTTTTTATCATTTTTCTGCTTATTTTACCTGCGTTTTCATTAAATTTTGCAAGCTCTTCCTGCGCCTTAATACTATCATTGTTCTTAACATACATATAGTAATTCACAGCACTCTCATAGCATGCTGCAAATGCATAAAAATCCTTGTCTTCATCAGTAATTTTCTTTCCGACTGCTATATTGAACTGTATCTGGTCATTAAGCGCTCCGTAATTTTTTTCAGAGAACTGCCAGTACAACTGTTCAACCGAATATCCCTTATTTTTGTTCAGATCCCTGAATACTTCTCTTGAAATACCGGCTACCGCAGGAATTGTGAAAAGTAGCATTACCGCTGATATTATGTAAATTATTATACTTATTTTATTAGATTTTTTGGCTCTTTTCATCGCAATCTCCGTTCAATCCATTCTTTTTGCAAGCAGCGTAATAATCGATGTTTTGTCCATATCCGGCAGTGCCGCAATATCCTCATCCGTAAAATTACAATATGCTTTTAAAAATAAATGCATTTCTTTTTCTATACTGTTTATACACTCAAGAGATTCCTCTGAAGGGTTTGAATAACTTGAACCAAGTCTTTGAATCTGCCTTTCTATTTCCTCAATGTCAGCTGCCGCTTTTGAAATCGACTCTTCGGCATTATATGTATCCGACATCGCAGGATCAAAGGCCGCAGTTATGCTCTTGCGCAAATCATTATATCTCCACTGGACAGAATAAAAAGCATCCCAGCTTCTGTCACCGTAAGGCACAATATTCCACTCAAGATAATTGTGCGCCTGATATGCCGCCTGATATTGATTATTGTCAATCAGATTTTTCATATTAGCCGCAATTTCTTCACTGTGGCTTTTGTTGTAAGATTTTATGTGATTTCTGCTTATATCATACCCAATGTCCATTCCGTTCAAAGTCCACGCCAGTGCAAGAATAATTGCCGATATGGCAAGTGTGGTAAGTGGTGTTATATATTTAACAAACCATTTGCTGTTACTTACGACCTGATGTCTTGTCTGGTTAAACTGTCTGCCGTACTTTTCCATATCATTGATATGCTTTATCGCCTGCTCGTTTTGCGAGCCGCAGTTAGGGCAGAAACGTGTATTTAAATCAAGCGGCGCGCCGCAGTTTTTACATCTCATTGCATTCCTCCATACTAATCCCCATTCCGCTTCCCGGCATACATTTCATAATATTTTTCTGCATACATGCGGGCCTTTGTGTAGTCTGAGTATCCTCCGTCAGAATAAATATCCTTAATATCAGCCACATACTGTTCACGTGTCAGCCCGATTTCATCAGTCATAAATTTTTCAGCTTCGCTTATCCATTCGTCCACGATGACCTTATCCTCGTCTGTACATTCGTTATATTGTTTTGCGGAATATATATTTTTTACACATTTTATTGCTATAACATCCACAGCCCCGCGGTATTTTCTGGTAAATTCATAGTCCCTGAGTTTTGAGTCTGACGCCGAAGACGAGCCTGCATTTTCAAAATCACTAAAGCCATATGAGTAAACCGTATAAAGAGGGTAATGAATCCAGTTTTTTAACGCATCACGCCCTTTCGTTCCGCTTATCATGCTTTGCATTGCAGCGAAATCACGCCTGTTATAATATGTTTCAAGCTCTTCAATATTAGCATCATACCAGTCCATCGCCTCTATAACTTTCTTCTTGTCTGTATATGATGCATTATATTCAAGGTATTTTACATATCCTGCCAGTATTCCAATCAAAACAGCCACAACTGATGCCGCAAGAATAATGAGGATATTTCTGGCTATGTCCTTTAGCACAATGCCTCTTGCATCATCATCCAGTTCTCCCATGCTGTCTTCCATTGAATATAGTTTATCCATATATTGTGCTTCCGCCGCATCATACTGCATTGCATGGCAATATGGACATTCCGCATCGTTTTCACTTATCTGCGCACCACAGTTTTTACACTCTGCCATTGTTTTCCCCTTATTATCAGTCAATGTTAATCAATTCATAATCTCTGACACCGGTATGCAGCTCTGCCGCTGCTTCAATTGTATGCACTCCGTTCCTTGATTCGATTCTCTCGATAAGATGGTCTCTTCCCGGGTCATTTGAATTATATACGAGGTCAAGACATGCCTGATCAAGTGCAACAGGGTCAAGACTTGACAGTATTCCGATATCGGCCATGCACGGGTCTTCCGCCTCCGCACAGCAGTCACAGTCAACGCTCATATTGCACATTACATTTATAAATGCTATATTTCCTTTTTCATAATCCATTATTGATTTTGCTGCATCAGCCATTGACTCCAGAAAAGAATCATGGTCGGCAGTCCATATTTCTTCTGGATTCCCTGCTCCGTGGATATACGCCTTGCCATGTGATGAAGCAAGTCCTATCGAAATATTTTTAAGAGCGCCGCCAAATCCGCCCATCGGATGACCTTTAAAATGCGAAAGTACGAGAAGTGAATCGTAATCTGCAAGGTTCTTACCCACAAAATTCTCATGAATACGCTTTCCGTCTGCAATATCCAGTTTCATTTCTCCCTGTGCATCAAGAATATCAACATTGAAGTATCTGCTCCACCCATGATTTTCCATGAGCTTTATATGTTTCTTAGTTGTGTTCCGCTCTCCATCATATGCCGTATTACACTCTACAACCGTGCCATTGACATATTCCACAATATCCTTCATAAACTCCGGTCTCAAGTAGTTCTGGTTTCCCTGCTCTCCTGAATGAAGCTTTACCGCTACCTTCCCATTAAGCTTTATTCCAAGAGCCTCATACATATCTATCATTCTTTCCTTTGTAATCTTTTTTGAAAAATATACCTTTGATTTACTATTCATAATCATAATCCTCCGTCGCCTGTACAATATAATTACATTTTATCAAGAACCTTAAATATTGCAAATTAAATTTGTTTTACCCTTTATTATTTTCTTTTAAATGATTATATGCAAATTTAGACTTGATTTTTAAATACAATTAAACTATACTGTGTTAGCGATATTCGGAAAGACCGAATTTCTACTTATTAAATGGAGGAATTAGTAATGGTTAGTCAAGTATTTGCGGTAATCATTTTTGTAGTAATGTTTGCCTGCATAATCAGTGGTAAAGTTGAACGTTACATTCCCGCTCTGGTTGGTGCCGTTGCAATGCTGGTCATAGTATTCGGCTTCTGCATGCACAGCTTCACTGCAATCTGGGATACGCTTAACCTCAAATGTTTTGTCACACAGCAATTTTGGTATTCCCCGGGTGTATCTGAGGAGACCTCTTCAGGTATTAACTGGGCCACTATTCTGTTCTTTTTGGGAATGATGGTATTAGTTGAAGGAATGGGAAATGTAGGTTTCTTCAGATGGCTGTGCTTAAGACTTGCCAAGCTTGTAAAATACAAAGTAGTGCCGATATTCATTACATTTATGCTTCTGTCAGCATTTTTGGCAATGTTCATCGACAGTATAACAGTTGTACTTTTCCTTACGGCTATCACGATTGAACTTTCAGGACTCCTTAAGTTCAATCCGGTTTATATGATTTTACCTGAAATATTTTGTGCCAATTTAGGCGGAGCCGCAACAATGAGCGGTGACCCACCTAACATTATTATCGGTACATCACTTGGGTTTTCATTTACGGATTTCATAGAAAACACCGGTGTAATCGTGTTAGTTTCACTTATTGTAATAGCTGTATACTTCTACATCTGCTTTGCCAAAAAGCTTAAAGACGGTGCACACACTGTTGATGCATCAGCAATGCCTGACCCGTCATCAGCAATTACTAACAAGCCGGGATTTATAATCAGCACCGTTATATTTATTATGATTGTTTTTCTTCTTGTTACACATGCACAGACAGGAATAACCGTTGCTTCAATCGGTATGATTGCAGCAATTCTTACACTGGTAACCTCTGTTGACGTCAAATGCAGCCTGCTTAAAAAGGTTGACTGGAAGACAATATTCTTCTTTATCGGTCTTTTCGTTGTAGT
>CAMECH010000037.1 GCA_945913015.1 uncultured Bacteroides sp. | reverse complement strand
GTTAAGGAAGTTGCAACAAAGACTAACGATGTTGCAGGTGATGGTACAACAACAGCAACAGTTCTTGCACAGGCAATGGTTAATGCAGGTATGAAGAATCTTGCTGCAGGTGCTAACCCAATCATCTTAAGACGTGGTATGAAGAAGGCAACAGACGTTGCTGTTGAAGCTATTAAGGATATGAGCTCAAAAGTTACAGGCAAGGAGCAGATTGCCAAGGTCGCAGCCATTTCAGCAGGTGATGAGGAAGTCGGCCAGATGGTAGCGGATGCCATGGAGAAGGTTTCAAAGGATGGCGTTATCACAATCGAAGAGTCAAAGACAATGCATACAGAGCTTGAACTCGTAGAAGGTATGCAGTTTGACAGAGGCTATATTTCAGCATATATGGCAACAGATATGGATAAGATGGAGGCAAATCTGGAGAATCCGTACATTTTGATTACAGATAAGAAGATTTCAAATATACAGGAGATTCTTCCGCTTCTTGAGCAGATTGTACAGACAGGTTCAAAGCTTCTTATTGTCGCTGAGGATATTGAAGGTGAGGCACTTTCAACTCTTATCCTCAATAAGCTCAGAGGAACATTTACGGTAGTTGGTGTTAAGGCTCCGGGATATGGTGACAGAAGAAAGGAAATGCTTAAAGATATCGCAATCCTTACAGGTGGTCAGGTAGTTTCCGAGGAGCTCGGAATGGAGCTTAAGGATACAACAATTGATATGCTTGGCCGTGCTAAGTCAGTTAAGGTTCAGAAGGAGAACACAGTTATTGTTGACGGACTTGGTGATAAGGAAGAGATTAAGGCAAGAGTTAATCAGATTCGTAACCAGATTGATGAGACAACATCTGATTTTGATAGAGAAAAGCTTCAGGAAAGACTTGCAAAGCTTGCAGGTGGTGTCGGAGTAATCCGCGTAGGTGCTGCTACTGAGACAGAGATGAAGGAAGCAAAGCTTCGTATGGAAGATGCTCTTGCAGCTACAAAGGCTGCTGTTGAAGAAGGTATTATCGCAGGCGGCGGTTCAGCATATATACATGCTTCAAAGAAGGTAGCAGAGCTTGCAAAGACTCTTGAAGGCGATGAGAAGACAGGTGCACAGATTATCCTTAAGGCGCTTGAGGCTCCTTTGTATCACATTGCAGCCAATGCAGGTCTTGAAGGCTCAGTAATCATTAACAAAGTAAGAGAGTCAGAGGCAGGCTTCGGATTTGATGCTCTTAATGAGGAGTATGTAAATATGGTAGAGGCAGGTATCCTTGACCCTGTTAAGGTTACAAGAAGTGCCCTTCAGAATGCATCAAGTGTTGCTTCAACACTGCTTACAACAGAGGCAGTTGTAGGAACAATTAAGGAAGATGTTCCGGCAATGCCTGCAGGCGGCGGAATGGGCGGAATGATGTAATCCCTAATTTATAACATTTTAAAGCGAAAACCGGAATATTCCGGCTTTCGCTTTTTTAGTGTGTACTGAATCGTAAGTTTTAAATATTTCCGGAATATTCCAGAAGAAAGCTTTGAAATTTTTCTGATACCATGCTGCGTGGGTGGTGCCTGTCAGTAATCATGCATATATGGCGGGAAGGTATTTCCTCTTTTATAAATATCCGGAATACCTCTCTGTTATGTATTGCATCTGATGCCATCGGATAAGGAATAAAGCCAAGCCCCAGATTGTGCTTAACCATAGGGAGTATGAGATCGGAGGTCGCAGACTCAATTGATGGTGAAAACAAAAGACCGTTGTCCTTGAATATATTGTCCATAAAACCGCGGCTCCATGTACCTTTGGAAAAACTGATTACCGGATATGAAGAAAGCTCTTTAAGGCTTATTGTATACCCGTCAAGCTCTTTATAGCTACTGCCTGCTATCAGTATATCATTAATTGTCATAAGGTTTGTTGTGCGCATATGTGTACCCGTTTCAATCGGAGAAGCAGTTACCGCAAGGTCAACAAGCCCGTTCCTCAATGCGTTGACTGCTTCGCTGCTGTTAAGATTGTGTATCTGAAATTTTACATCAGGATATTTAAGATGAAAACGGTCCAGTGCATCAAAAAGATAACAGTGCATTGCTGTTTCGGTAGTTCCAAGATATACAGTGCCGCAATTAATATCAGAAAAATTAAGGAGTTCACGTTCACCTTTCATAAACTGCTCGCACCCGTCGGCTATATAATCATAAAGACGCAGTCCTTCAGGCGTAAGTTCAATACCACGGTTATTTCTTACAAAAAGGCGGCAGCCAAGCTGGTGCTCAAGACTCTGCATGGTGTGGCTTATGGAAGACTGACTTGTAAGAAGCACATTTGCCGCTTTAGTAAAATTTTTATACTTACATACATAATAAAATATACGGTAATAGTCATAGCTTATCATACTGTTTGTTACCTCCAATTATTCTGATATGAAAAAATAATATTACAAGTATGCTTTATTATTATTTTACAATATATCAAATGTCAAGTATAATCGGTAAAGATAATGCGGCGCATTTAAGCACTTTTAAACGGAGGCAGACATGAATAAAGATTTGACACAGGGAAATCCCTCAACCGTCTTAATAAAGTTTTCACTTCCTCTTCTCGGAAGTATGATATTTCAGCAGTTGTACAACATAGCAGACAGCTTCGTGGCAGGAAAGTTCATAGATGAAAATGCACTTGCTGCCGTCGGTAACTCCTATGAGATAACACTGATATATATTGCATTTGCATTTGGCTGCAATATGGGCTGTTCGGTAATAGTTTCAAACCTGTTCGGCGGAAAGCGTTACAGGGAGCTTAAAACAGCGGTGAGTACAACATTTATTGCAAGCGGAATTTTGTGCGCTGTGCTTATGCTTGTAGGACTTATGTTTGGAAAAAATATGCTTGAACTGATTAATACACCGGCAGAGATTATGGGAGCTTCACACCTTTATCTTAATATATACACGCTCGGACTTATATTTCTGTTTTTCTATAACATTGCAACAGGGATATTTTCGGCTATGGGAGATACAAAAACGCCGTTTGTTTTGCTTGCGCTGTCGTCTACGGCCAATATTCTTGTCGATATTCTGTTTGTTAAAGAATTTAATATGGGCGTGGCAGGAGTCGGATGGGCTACGTTCTGCTGCCAGGGGACAAGCTGTGTGCTTGCCGTAATGCTCGTATTCAGACGGCTTGCAAAGATTGAAGCGGGTGTTAAGGCACCGGTGTTCTCATGGAATCTGCTTGGAAAGATAACTAATATTGCGGTACCGAGTATTTTGCAGCAGAGCTTTGTATCAGTGGGCAATATTATAATCCAGAGTGTTATCAACGGATATGGCCCGGGCGTAATTGCCGGTTATTCGGCAGCAATTAAGCTCAATAATATGGTAATCACATCATTTACAACGCTTGGCAACGGAATGTCTAATTTTACGGCGCAGAATATAGGCGCAGGCAAAACGGAACGCGTAAAAAAAGGTCTTCGCGCAGGAATCGTCATGGTATTTGCAATATGTATTCCGGTTGTGCTTTTGTACATATTCGGAGGCAATAAAATTCTTCTGCTGTTTATCAATGACAGGACAGGCGAGGCAATGAGTACGGGAATGGATATACTCAGGATACTTTCACCATTTTACTGCGTTGTCGGTACAAAGCTCATGTGTGACGGCGTGCTTCGCGGAGCAGGTGCCATGAAAATGTTTATGTCAGCAACGTTTACAGACCTTGTTTTGAGAGTAGTGCTTGCGGTTATACTCTCTGCCCGTATGGGTACGCTTGGAATATGGAGCGCATGGCCTTTGGGCTGGGGAATTGCAACGGCTATGTCGGTATATTTCTATGCTCACGGAAAATGGAAGAGTTATTCAATAACTTAATGAAATATATATCATTTTATCATTTACAAATATTTGGAATTTGAATATAATGGTTGTGAAAATATTAACGGCAGATGTTGGAAATATGGAGGGACTAATGTTATCTAACGATGCAACAATTATTAAAATTAAGCATGAAGTTTATTATCAGGTAGCCAAGATGGCATATGAAGGGGTGTTTGATGAGAAGAAGGATGAAATCCCTTATATTATAATACCCGGCCCGAAAGCGCAGTTCAGATGCTGTATATATAAGGAGCGTGAGATAGTAAGGCAGCGTGTACGTCTTGCGGAAGGACTTTGTCCGAGTATGGAAAACTCCGATAACATTGTTCAGGTTATAAATTCAGCCTGCGAGGAATGTCCGATTTCAAGATATACGGTTACTGATAACTGTCGCCTATGTATGATGAAAGCATGCAAACAGGCATGTAAATTTGATGCAGTAAGCATGGGGCGTGACCGTGCATACATAGACCCGCAGAAGTGTCGTGAATGCGGACAGTGTGCCAAGGCATGTCCGTATAACGCTATTGCCGACCTGATAAGACCTTGTATGAATACATGTCCGGTAGATGCGATAAAGACTGATGAGAATGGGGTCAGCGTAATTGATGAAAGTAAATGTATTGAGTGCGGAAAATGCATACATAGCTGCCCGTTCGGTGCAATAGCATCAAAGTCATATATAGTGGATGTAATTAAGGCAATTAAATCAGGCAAGAAAGTATATGCGATGATAGCACCGGCTTCTGAAGGGCAGTTTGGTCCTGATATAACAATGGCAAGCTGGAGAACGGCGGCAAAGAAGCTGGGCTTTACGGATTTATATGAAGTCGGACTTGGCGGTGATATGACAGCATATGCGGAGGCACAGGAATGGCTTGAGGCATATAAAGAGGGGAAGAAGATGACAACCTCCTGTTGCCCTGCTTTTGTAAACATGATTAAAAAGCATTTCCCTGAGCTTATAGACAATATGTCAACTACGGTTTCACCAATGTGCGGTGTTTCAAGAATGATTAAAGCAAAAGAACCTGACGCAGTGACAGTATTTGTCGGACCGTGTGTGGCAAAGAAGTCTGAGATAAAAGATAAGTCAATTAAGAATAATGCGGATTTTGTGCTGACATTCGGAGAAATTCGTGCAATGCTCAGGGCAAAGGGAGTAAAGCTTGAGCCGGAGGAAGACAACCGTCAGGAGGCAAGTGTATTCGGAAAACGCTTTGGCAACGGAGGCGGCGTAACGGCAGCAGTACTTGAAAGTATGAAGGAGCTTGGAGAAGAAATAAACTGCGATGTTGCAAAGTGTAACGGAGCCGCAGAATGCAAGAAGATACTTACGCTGATGAAGTTTGGAAAGCTGACGGCAGATTTTGTGGAAGGTATGGCCTGCGAGGGCGGATGTGTAGGAGGACCGAGTGCACACAGGATGGAAGTACAGTTCAAAAAAGACAGGGATTTGCTGATTGCCAATGCTGACAGCAGAAGTATTGAGGAAAATCTCTCTGAGTACGATATGCACTCATTTTCAATGCATAGAAAGTAATAATATATCAGCATAATGTCAATAATTATTAAGAGGCGACGATTTCCTATAGATTTCGCCGCCTCAAATATTATCGGATAGCGCAAAAAGAATGCGCAGAAATGAGGCCTGATATGTCTAATATGCTTGATTATCTTGACTGGAGAGGTGATATAACGATTCACCAGTCGGGAATTAACGATGTTGACTGCCTGATAATGTCACAGATTTCATATATGAATTTTTCTGAGGTTGTCGATGCAAAACCGGCAGCTTCATTTGGCGAGGCGGAAATTACAATAAAAGAGGCATCAAAAAGACTTTTTGAGATAAGAGAGCAGGCAAATGAAGGCTTGCTTTTGTCAGATAACGACACGAACCTCCTAAAAGAACTGGCCAAAAGCCGTCGGTTCTGTAATATGAAACTTGCGGCATATGTTGACAGGTGTGATGAGGAGGAGGAAAAGCAGTTCGCTGCAATATGCATTTTCCCAGGTGACTCAACAGTTTATGTATCGTTCAGGGGAACGGATGATACACTGGTTGGCTGGAAAGAAGACCTCAATATGAGCTTTTTATCGCCTGTTCCGTCACAGACGGAGGCATTGGAATATCTTAATGTAATAGCGAAAGAATTCGACGGAAAAATACGAATCGGAGGACACTCCAAAGGCGGTAATCTTGCGGTATATGCAGCCTCCTTTTGTGATTCTGAAATACAGAAAAGAATACGTTCGGTGTACTGCTTTGACGGCCCGGGATTTGTGAACAGGGTTCTCGATGATTCGGGCTTTGGCAAAGTCGAGGCAAGAATTCACGCATTTGTTCCGCAGTCATCGGTTGTGGGGATGCTTCTTGGGCATCCTGTGAATTATACGGTTGTCGAGAGCGTACAGACAGGCCTTTACCAGCACGACCCATATTCATGGCAGGTAAAGAGAAATAATTTTATATGCCTTGAAAATGTAAGTGCCAAAAGCCGTTTTATGGACATTACGCTTGAAGAGTGGATTTATTCAATGAACAGTGAACAGCGCAAAGAATTTGTTGAGGCGGTATATGCGATTGTACAGCAGACAGAGGCGAAAACACTGCTGGAGCTGTCAGTGAACGGGCTTAAGAATGCAAAACTTATTCTTCGCACAATGAAAGGCATGGATACATCCACAAAGAAAATGCTGCAGGCGACATTTTCGGCACTTATGCGTATTGCTGGTCGTAACCTGAAATATGGCAGAAAGCCGGAAGAACGGGTGAAAAATGAGGCTGTTACTTAAAAATCAAATGTGAAAATATAACGAAGTGGTTGCAACAGATTTCGGTAGAGGATATAATTATATTTAATGTGGTACACAAGATGTGAGATGGCCTGCAGGGGCAGGTCATGAAAAATGAATAATTGGAAGGGATATTTACAGCTTTATGGAAGAATCAGCAAAGACAAAAAAGGAAATCAAAGAAGAAAAGAAAAGGGAAGCGAACAGAAAGGCAGCAGCGGAAAATATGCAGAAAAAGCAGGCTGCCAGATTTGATGAAAACGGCAAGGTAATCACAAGCTACGATAAGAAAGTCGAGAAGAGAAAAAAAGAGGCAAAGCAGGATAAGCGCAATGAGTTTATTTTAAAAATCTGCGCAGCGGTCATTCTGACAGTTATTGCGGCTGGACTTGTATTTTCAGTCGGCAGAAAGACTCATGAAAGATTCGGAACGGCTGTAACTGTCAATGGTGAGAAAATCGGAAGAGTCGAATACGATTTCTATTATAATATGTCAGTTAATAATTTCCTGAATACATATGGAGCATACGCTTCTTATTTCGGACTTGATACGGAAAAAGACTTTGCAAAGCAGACATATCAGGGTGATGAAACATGGGATGATTACTTTAACGACGGTGCTGTAACGATGATTAAGCAGACGAAGGCACTTTCGGCAGAGGCAGATAAGAATTCATTCGAGTATGATGTGACAGGCGATTATGACGATTTTAATAAGTCGATTGAGGATGCGGCATCGGAGGAAGGAACCAGACTGTCTGTTTATTACAAGGATGCATTCGGACAGTATGCGTCAAAGAATAAGATTGAAAAGTATGTAAAACAGTATCTTCGCGCCACTGCATATTATGAAAATTACAGCAAAAACATAACATTTACCGATTCAGAGAAGAAGGAGTATTATGAGGCAAACAAGGATACATATGATGTCATAGATTACAGATACCTTGAAGTCTCAGATGTTGAAAAGGCGAATGAAATGCTGAATCTGGTTACGGACTCAGACTCATTTAAGAGCCTTTGCACACAGTATGCGGCTGACGATGTTAAGAGCGAATACACATCCAGTGACAAATCACTTGTAACGGGTACTTCAAAGTCGGGAGTTGCAGGCGGCACGGATGTTGCGTCATGGCTCTTTGCTTCGGGACGTGCTGAAGGAGATAAAACAGTTATCACTACCTCATCAGACCCGGCAAAAACTTATGTGGTTTACTTTATTAAAAGATATACAACGGATGCTCAGAATACAATCATGGAAGACAACATGAAAAATGAGAAATCTGAGGAGTATCTTGAGGAAATAATTAAGAATATGGAAGCTGTAAGCGGAACTGTCAAGCTCTACGAAGCAGCAGAATAATAATTAATGTTGGAGATGATTCTGAATGATTAGGCATATTGCAATGTTTCACCTGACAGAAGCTGCCGACAGGGATGGCAGGGATGAGGTGTTTGGTGCCATGAAAGCATCAGTTGAAAATATGAACGGAAAGATACCCGGACTTATCAGGGCAGAGCTTGGACTTAACATATCGGGCGGCCCGCATGATATCATAATGTATTGTGAATTTGAGGATGAGAAATCCTGCAGGGATTTTGGTGAACACCCTATGCATGCGGCGCACAGAGAAAAGATGAAAGAGTATGTAAGCGACAGGGTATGGGCAGACTATGAGGTCTAAGACAGTTGAATTTATAAAAAAAGAAATGATTTTATGCATATCAGGGGTGCTGGCAGTTATGTCAGCACTCTTTGTGCACCCCGACGCAGAGTATGCGGGATATATTGATTACAGAGTGCTTGCAATTCTTTTCAGTCTTATGACGGTTGTGGGAGGCCTGCAGAAACTGGGCATATTGTCACTTATTGCCAAAAAACTTATAAAAGGGATCAAAAGCACAATGGGACTTTCTGTTGTGCTTATAACGATCTGCTTTTTTTCATCAATGCTCATTACAAATGATGTTGCGCTGATAACATTTGTACCATTTACGATTATGATTCTTAAAATGACCGGAAACACAGACAAAATGGCATGGATAATTTCTTTGCAGACAATAGCGGCAAATCTCGGAAGTATGCTTACGCCGATAGGAAATCCTCAGAATTTGTATCTTTACTCGCTTTCGGGAATGTCATTTTGGGAGTTTACGGTATTTATGCTTCCATATGCTGCAATATCACTGGTACTTCTTATAATCTGTGCAGTGTGCGGGAAAAAGAACCCTGTTACAATCACGCAGGAGACAATTTCGGAGGAAGAAAAGACAGAACCTATTGCCAATGCAAAAGGGCCTTCGTTAAGAAGAAAAATATATACGTGCATTTATATTGTGCTTGGACTAGTATGCATCGGAACGGTTATAAGGCTTATTCCGTGGCAGATTACGGTGGCGGTTGTTATCGCGGTTGTGCTTATTGCTGACAGAGGCGTATTTAAAAGTGTTGATTACTGCCTGCTTATTACATTTGTGAATTTCTTTGTGTTTATCGGTAATGTAAAAAGAATTGAAGAAATCAGTACATTTATTGCTTCAATGATAAATGGACATGAGCTCTTTATGGGGATTGCGGCAAGCCAGATAATAAGCAATGTTCCGGCAGCAATTCTGCTTTCGGGATTTACCTGTCGGTGGAAGGCACTTATTCTTGGAACCGATATAGGCGGGCTTGGCACTCTGATTGCATCACTTGCCAGCCTCATTTCTTATAAATGCTATGTGAATTTTGATGAATCGAGGCGTCCGTCGGTAATGAATTATATGGCTGTATTTACGCTGCTTAATATGCTGTTTCTTGCAGTACTTTGCGTGGTGGCATATTATGCACCGTTATGATATTAGGAATGGGGATTAGTGTGAAAAATATGCCCGATGGCATATTTTTCACACGGCTGTTTGTGCCG
>CAMECH010000036.1 GCA_945913015.1 uncultured Bacteroides sp. | reverse complement strand
TAATGATTTATTTATTCAGGACAGAATGGCAAGGGACAGTGTTGATTATGAAGGCTCGGGCAGGGGCGGCAATTTTTATGATGAAAAGGAAGCAAGAAGACAGAAGTTTATATCAATACGTGCATATATAGTCTTTATCTGCATATGTATGGTACTTATAGGCATAACAACATTTCTGCTTGCAGCAGATATAAAGCTTATGACTACTGCACATTCTGTTGTGGGAGATTATCAGGAGGGAAGTCTGCAGGCATATGTTACAGATGAAAAAAATATGCAGCATATGATAATGTTTGACAGCCTTGCGGCAAGAAAGAACGGAAGAATAACTCTTTACTATTATGATGATGTGTCATCTGCAATGGCAGTGACAAGTATATGGTTTTATGTTATTATGTATATTACGTGGGGAGTATTTTTTGCAGTATTAATTATGCTTGCGTGGCGCACATGGCATAAAAGCCATCATGCGGTGGAACGTACAGGAAAGTCAAAATTTGATGACTGAATTTAATCCGCAATGACGCAAACGTGATATAAGATACTTCTTATGGAGTATAGTACTCATTCAGGGGCTGTTTCATTTTGGGGACTGTCGCATTTTGAGTATAATAATTAATGGTCATATGACTGACCGGAAATGTGGAGGGAAATATGGAAGTATTAGTAGGAATCTGTATTATTGTTGTACTGCTTTTTGCAGCATTGGCAGCAATCCTTTCAAGGTATCGTAAGTGCCCGTCAGACAAGGTGCTTGTTATCTATGGTAAGGTAGGAACAGATAAGAATGGACAGCAGCGTTCGGCTAAGTGTGTTCATGGTGGTGCGGCATTTATCGTGCCGGTAATCCAGTCATATCAGTACATGGATTTAACACCTATTTCAATTAATGTTGATTTGAGAAATGCATTGTCAAAGCAGAATATCCGTGTAGATGTGCCTTCAAGATTTACCGTAGGTATTTCTACAGAGCCTGCCGTAATGCAGAATGCGGCAGAGAGACTTCTCGGTCTTAAGATGAGTGAGATTCAGGAACTTGCAAAGGATATCATACTCGGACAGCTTCGTCTTGTAATTGCTACAATGGAAATCGAAGAGATTAATGCTGACCGTGATAAGTTCCTTTTGTCAGTTTCCAACAATGTGGAGATTGAGCTGAAAAAGATTGGTCTCAGACTTATTAACGTTAACGTAACGGATATTAATGATGAATCGGGATACATTGATGCGTTAGGTAAAGAAGCAGCAGCTAAGGCTATTAATGATGCCAAGAAGAGCGTTGCCGAGAAGGATAAGGACGGTGAAATCGGTCAGGCCAATGCACACCGCGAGCAGCGTATTCAGGTAGCGGCAGCAGATGCAGCAGCTATTCAGGGTGAGAATGCTGCAAGAATTGAGATTGCACAGTCTGATGCAAACCGTCGTGAGAAGGAGGCTGAGGCTCTTAAGGTAGCTACTGCAGCCGAGGCAGTACAGGCAGCAAAGGCTAAGGAAGAAGCTTACATTGCACAGAAGGAAGCAGAGCAGACAAGAGCAGACCTTGAAAGAGCAACACAGCAGGCAGATGTCATTGTCAAGGCACAGATTCAGAAAGAGCAGGCAGAGATCGAAGCTGAGGCAGCCGCAGAGGTTGTTCGCCGCAAAGCAAAGGGTGATGCCGATGCCATTTATGCCAAGATGGAGGCACAGGCACGCGGTGCTCAGGAAATCCTTTCAAAGCAGGCACAAGGTATGCGTGAACTTGTTGAGGCAGCAGGCGGTGACCCTGATTCAGCCGTAAAACTTATTATTGCCGATAAGATTCAGGAACTCATGCAGATTCAGGTTGAGGCAATCAAGAACATTAAGATTGACAAGGTTACTGTATGGGATTCAATGAACGGTAAAGACGGTACGCCTACAACCGCTAATTTCCTTTCGGGAATGATGAAGTCAATTCCGCCGATGAACGAGATGTTTAAGCAGGCCGGAATGGAGCTTCCGTCATATCTTGGCAAGGAGCTGAATGAAGTTGACTCAATTGTTAAAGATACAATTAAGGAAGCAGAAGTTCAGGCAGAGGCTCAGGCAGAAGATAAGACTGAGTGATATGTAATTGATGCATAATTTATATAGCCAATAGAGTTTAGGGAAATGTCAGATAAGCATTTCCCTAAATTCTTTTAAATATTTCAAACTTTTTGTGAAATATATTGACGGAATGAATAATATGATTTAAAGTATTAATAATCTTTATATCCTGTCATTTAATGAAATGAAAAGACTTTTGTTGGATGGCTGCAAGGGGTAGTAAAGGTTTCGACAGGGGTTTTGAAACTGGTGAAGCTATTCGCAGGTGATGCGTCAAATCACAAACCTAAATATAAACGCTAATACAGATTTAGCTTACGCTGCCTAATCGCAGCTGTCACTGTTAAGTGTCCTACAGCTTAGCTTTGGCATCGACTTTGTAGGGAACATTATTTACAAAGCTTTGAGTAAATAATAGATTTATGAAGCTACTGATGGCATAAGAATGTTGGTTTTCGTGTGCCGGAGGGAATGTCAAATAATCAACTATGATAGTAGAAGAACAGCGGATGGGCTTTTGGACACGGGTTCGACTCCCGTCTACTCCATTTATGTACAAAATCCGAACTCATTGAGTTCGGATTTTTTGCGTTCAGCTCCATTTGGGAAGCATTTACTATCAATTGTTCATTGCATTAATAATTTCTTTCCATTTGCGTGAAAATATGTAATAACCAATCATGCAGAACATTCCGAAGGCAAAGCTTATCGGATAGCAGAGCATGATAAATGTTCCATCAAAATATTTTGCAATCATGTATGCTGAAGGAATTCTGACTGCCCATAACATTAAAACATTAATAAAAGTGGTGTATCTTACAAGACCGACACCATTTACAATGCACATAATTCCATTGAATATTGCGTAAAGCCATTGTGACAAAAGCATAATCACAACATAACGGCTTGCATACATAAGAACACCTGCATCGGTGGAAAAGAATCTTAGTATTGGCATTCGGATTGCGATGAAGGATAATCCGAACGCCAATGTTATAAGACCTGATACAACAGGTATTTTTATATAACCTTTCCTTAGACGCTCGTAATTTTCAGCTCCGAAGTTCTGCCCTGAAAATGTAGTGGCGGCACTCGAAAGAGCTGTTATTGCAATGTTTGAACAGCCGGTAATTCTTCCAGCAACAGAGAGTCCGGCCATGAATGTTGAACCCTGAGTATTGACCATTGCCTGCATCACAAGATGTCCGAATGAATATAAAGAATTATTCAATCCGATTGGCAGACCAATCGCCAGAATTTCCTTTAATTCTTCAATGTGAAAATATTTTGAAAACACAGGAAAATCAAGCTCAGAGAATTTCTTCTTTATGTAAATGATACTTGAAAACCAGGATATGAACATGGATATGCTTGTCGATAAGGCGGCACCACCGGCATCCATCCCCAATACAGCAACGAATAAAAGGTCAAGTGCGATATTAGCTACGCATGAGACAACAAGAAAGAATAGAGATGCTGTGCTGTCTCCCATGCCGCGAAGAATTCCGGCATTTATATTGTAACCAAGATTTCCAAGCGTTCCGAGAAATATTATGCGCGTATACATAATAGCGGTATTCCATGTATCAGCAGGCACCTCCATGCATTTTAGAATGAATGGAGTCAATATATAACCGATTACAGAAAGTGATATGCCGCATGCATATATGAAAAATATGACAGTCTTACACAGACGATTGATTTTATCAATGTCATGTGAACCCATGCTTTGAGAAACCAGAATTGAAACGCCGGTACCAATGCCAAGAAATATGCACAACAATACTTCAACAGGCTGGGAGCTTGTTCCGACTGCTGCGAGTGATGTGCTTCCGCAGTAATTACCTATTACCAGAGTGTCAACGGTTGTATAAAGCTGTTGAAGTACATTGCCGAGAATTATAGGAAGTGCAAATAGAAGAACTTTCTTCATAATTGGACCTGATGTCATATCAATTTTTTTAGAATTCATATTTGTATCCTTTCAATACCGTTTTGAGTTTATTATAGCATATACAGCCACATATGACAAAAACTGCCGGTATTGTACTGCGGTACTTATTGCTTGCACAGCTGTTGCATTAACTGATATAATTGTAAACAGCAGGTAATCCTTAGTATGGGAGAAGAATTTATGTCAAAAGTAATTCATCCGTTTGAACCGGTTGTTGATAATAATAGTAAGGTACTCATTCTTGGAAGTTTTCCGTCTGTAAAGTCAAGGGAGAACAATTTCTATTACGGGCATCAAAGAAACCGCTTCTGGCCGATGCTGGCAGATATATTTGGATGTGGGGTACCGGTGGCAACGGAAGATAAAAAACGGTTGATTCTTGATAACAATCTTGCACTTTGGGACACGCTCGCTTCCTGTGAAATCCATGCTTCAGAGGATGCAAGCATAAGAGATGAGGTTCCTAATGATATTCCGGGGCTTGTAAAAAGCTATGGAATTGAAGCAATATTTTTTAACGGAAAGGCATCTTATAAATATTATGAGAAGTATTTCGGGAAAGATGCACGGATGGAAGATATGATAAAGGTTGTGCTTCCGTCAACATCACCGGCTAATGCTGCCATATCGGCAGAACGCCTGACGGCAGAGTGGAAAGAGCAATTGCAGCGTTTTATATAATTTCATGCATTGGTTATTTGCAAAATTTTCAGAGGTATATTTAATGAAAACAGTTGGACTGATTACTGAATATAATCCGTTTCATGAAGGACACAGATATCATATTGAACAGGCAAAGAAGATATCAGGCGCCGATACGGCAGTTGTTGTTATGAGCGGTGATTTTGTGCAGAGAGGCGAGCCTGCAATTACAGATAAATACACAAGGGCTCATATGGCGCTTTCCTGCGGTGCTGACCTTGTCGTCGAGCTCCCTGCCCTGTATGCGACTGCAAGCGCTGAAGGATTTGCATTGGGGGCAGCAGGCATACTGCATTTTCTTGGCGTTGATGCACTTTGCTTTGGCAGTGAGTGTAATGACATAAATATTCTTTGCGAAATTGCAGCAATCCTCGCAGAAGAACCTGCGGCTTTTAAAGCTTCTTTGAGAAATAATCTGGCAATGGGCGATTCTTTTCCAAAGGCAAGGCAGAAAGCTTTGGAAGAGTATATGGGACAATCCCTGACGAAGCACAAGGATGTCATGTCAAAGCCTAATAATCTGCTTGGAATTGAATATATCAAGGCACTCAGGCGATATTCTTCCGGTATGGAAGTGTATACGATTAAGAGAATGGGGCAGGGATATAATGAAGCAGAGGAATATAAAGAGACTGAGTCAGGAGAGGGATTTGCTTCGGCTGCTTCAATAAGAAGAATGATTGTGAACGGGCAGAAAAAGGAGGCGGCTGATATGCTTCCTGATATGGCAGGTGACATATTCCGAAGTGCAATTGAGAAATACGGCATAGTTACGGCAGATGATTTTTCACAGCTTCTCAATTATAAGATATATTGTCTTATGCGTGAGGATTCAACCATGCTTTTGAATTATTCTGACGTAAGCGAGCCGATTGCCAATAAGATAACCAGAATATATGGAAGAGAACATTTTTCGGGAGACTGGTCGGAACTTGTTATGAAGCTTAAGAGCAAAGAGCTTACACATTCGAGGGTAAACAGGGCACTGCTTCATATTTTACTCGATATAAAGAAAGATGCGTGGTCTTTAATTACTCCGTATGCAAGAATACTCGGCATGACAACACAGGGACAGAAGTTCCTGGCTTCGATAAGGAAGACATGTCCGATTCCGCTGATTACTAAAGTCGCAGATGATTCAGAGCTGCTGCGCAATGATATTTTTGCGGCGGATGTGTACAATCAGGTTGTATATAGGAAAAACGGAGAACAGATAACTAATGATTACAGACATCCGTTGATAAAAATATCTTGATTGTTGTCTGAATATTGTGTATAATACCATAGTCGCAGTGTAATAGTGCATCTGTCAGAGAGGTTATAAAGTGACAAAACTGGTTAATATTGGATTTGGCAATGTAATTAATGCCGATAAAATTGTTACAATGGTTACTCCGGATTCGGCGCCTGCAAAAAGATTTGTACAGAATGCCAAAGAAGCAGGAAGTGTTGTGGATGCAACACAGGGGAGAAGGACAAGAGCCGTTATAGTAATGGACAGCGGTCATGTTGTTTTATCGTCACTGTTGCCGGATACTATTGCCGGACGACTTAATTCCATGACAATAGTGGAGGCTAGACATGAAGCATAGAGGATTACTGATTGTTTTATCCGGATTTTCCGGCGCAGGCAAAGGCACAGTGATGAAGAGGCTTCTTGAAAAATACGATAATTATGCGTTGTCGATTTCGGCTACAACGAGACAGCCAAGACCCGGAGAGGTTGACGGCAGGGAATATTTTTTCAAGACAAAAGAAGAGTTTGAGCAGATGATTGTAGAAGACAGACTGCTTGAACATGCACAGTATGTCGGCAATTATTACGGAACTCCAAGAGATTACGTTGAGCAGAAGCTTGAAGAGGGCTTTGATGTAATATTGGAAATTGAGATTCAGGGTGCACTTAAGGTGAAAGAAAAATTCCCTGATACTGTTCTTATGTTTCTTATGCCTCCTACGGCAGCAGAACTGAAAAGCAGGCTTGAGGGGCGTAACACTGAGGATGTCAATACCATTAAGGCAAGATTGCTGCGGGCTGTTGAAGAGTCCAAAGGCGTTGAAAATTATGATTATATTGTGATTAATGATGTACTTGAGGACTGCGTAGACCGGATACACGAAATTATACGTAATGAGCATTGCAGGGCATCCAATAATATGGAGGCAATTAATAAATTTAAGAATGAATTGACGAATATGTGGAAAGGAGACACACAATGATACATCCATCTTATGCAGATTTAATGAAGGTTGTTAACAGTAACGTAGAGGAGGGAGAGCAGCCGGTAGTTCAGAGCCGTTATTCTATTGTGCTTGCCACTTCAAAGCGTGCAAGAGAAATCATTGCAGGTGACGAGCCACTTATTGACAATGTAGAAGGTGTCAAGCCGCTTTCTATTGCAGTAGAAGAGCTGTATGAAGGAAAAATTAAGATTCTTTCAGAGGATGAAGCAGCAGAAGAAAATTCTTCTGTATCAGAGAATACGGAAGCAGCGGAGGACGCAGAGTAAGTAACCGGTCAGTAGAAGCAGACAATTATATGGAAACACAGGAAGGAGACAATCTTCCTGTGCTCCATTGTGCTTGTGGACAAGCGGCAGTATTGGCTTAGAATCGGCCTGTTTAAGATGCTCTGCCAATTAAAATAAAATTTTTTAAAAAAGTACTTGCATTTAATTCGGATTCGTAGTATTATATACAAGTAACAGCAATTCGGCCAATTGGTCAAGAGGTTAAGACGCCGCCCTCTCACGGCGGAATCAGGGGTTCGATTCCCCTATTGGCTACTGAAAAAATTGATCTTTAAATTATTTTAGAAATCCCTAAAACTCAGTAAATACAAGGCTTTTAGGGATTTTTAATTTGCAGAAGAAAGGAGAGTTTTATCTCTATCAATTTTTAAACCAATCAAAAATCAATCAAACAAATTTTTGCATGCCGGAAATCTGTCGTATTTTAGCGGTTTTCTATAAGCTGGAAGCAGTGTGCTGCTGCCAGAGGCTGTATTTCACGGACAGCGCGTCATGAGCATGAAGCAAAGCGGAAGCTCGGTCAATTAGGAAACTTAAGTGATACCTGAGACCTCTGCCATCTGCCTATTCTGCTATAAAAGGTGACTTTAGGCAGAGAAAATATGGATATTCATGCCTGTTTCTCGTAGGATTTCTGCCCAAATCAATCAAGAACACCAGCTTAGGCATTTCGGAGGCAGCACCATAACTCTAAACTGAAAGACCTATCTTTCCATAGGTCTGTGCACGTCAACTATTGAAACCGCCGTGTACCCAATGGTATGGGGTGTGAGAGTACGGCGGTTAGTTACCGCCTACTGCTCAATTTTTAATGTAAAGGCATTGACACAGGCGTATGATGATGATAACATCAAAGGCAGCCGGTATGCGCAGATACAGTGTATAAGCATACTTTGGCATATTTTTTGTAAAAGGAAAAGGTGAAATGTTAATAAGAGTATTAGGCGGATTTTTGATGGCGTTAGCGGACAGTGTTCCGGGTGTATCAGGAGGAACAATAGCATTTTTGATGGGAATATATGATGAGTTTATCAATTCTCTCAATAATATTGTTTCTAAGGACAAAGAGAAAAGAAAAGCAGCGGTGTTCTTTCTTATAAAGCTGGGTTCGGGCTGGATTATCGGAATGGCACTTGCTTCAATAATTATTAATAAGATATTTGAGACTTATATCTATAATATAAGTTCACTGTTTATCGGATTTGTACTTTTTGCGATGCCAATAATTATTATGGAAGAAAAAGAGTGTCTCAAAGGAAAGTACTATAATGTTGTATTTTCGGTGCTTGGAGCAGCGCTTGTAGCACTTATAGCATATTTTTCGGCAAGCGGCATTATGGGACAGGGGGCTGACCTTTCGTGGGGTAATTTTGGCTTCGGAATGGGAATTTACCTGTTTGTGGGAGCTATGTGCGCTATATCGGCAATGGTGCTTCCGGGTATTTCAGGTTCTACGCTGTTACTTGTCTTTGGTTTGTATCAGGCCGTAATGAGTGCAATATCAGGTTTTCTCCATCTTGATTTTTCATATGTTCCGGCACTTTTTATCTTCGGTTTTGGAATGATTGCCGGAGTTCTTACGATTGTAAAGGTGTTAAGATACGGACTTGTGAAGAAGAGAAGCGCCATGATGTATTTTATACTTGGCATGATGATCGGTTCACTTTATGCAATTGTAATGGGACCTGCATCGCTTAAGGATAATCCGCAGCCGCCTATGACGTTTGAGACATTTAATATATGGTTTTTCATTATTGGCGGAGTTGTTATATTCGGGCTGCAGTTCCTTAAAACTATGCTTGATGGCAAAAAAGCCGATAAAGAAGCTGTTAAAGAAGCAAAGTAATTTCGGTGCTGTTGCTGAAAGTATTTTTTTAAGTATTTTAAAGAAAATGCTTGATTTTTTATATTTGTTGAGGTATGATGATATCGTTGGTTTAAAGGAGTGGGCGCAAGTCCACTCTTTCGTTTTAGTTAAGGAAGGATTTGTGTATGTCAAAAAGGGAGACCTATGAGAAGAAGACTGAAGAGCTTATCCTGCCGCTTATTGAGGCAAATGGATTTGAACTGGTCGATGTTGAGTATGTCAAGGAAGGAGCAGACTGGTATCTGCGGGTGTATATTGACAAGGAAGGCGGAATTACGGTCAATGACTGCGAACTTATAAGCCGTGCGTTTAATGAAGTCCTTGACAGGGAAGACTATATTGATGATGCTTACATTTTTGAAGTGAGCTCGCCGGGGCTTTTAAGACCGCTTAAGAAGGATAAGGATTATGAACGCAATCTGGGCAGGCTGCTGGAAATCAAACTGTTTGCACCTTTGGATGGCGTTAAGGAGTTTGAGGCAGAGCTTAAAAGCTATGACAAGGAGAATGCGACATTTGTCATGGACGATGAAAAAGAAGTTACAATTAAGAGGTCTGAGATTTCACTTATCAGACCTGCAATTGAGTTTTAGATATATAAGAAAAATCATATAACAGATTGAGGAGGAAAAAGGAAAATGAACAAGGAATTAATTGAAGCACTCAATGCTTTGGAAAAGGAGAAGGAAATCAGCAAAGATGTACTGATTGAGGCGATTGAGAACTCACTTATTACAGGATGTAAGCAGCATTTTGGAAAATCTGACAACATTAAGGTTAAAGTTGACAGAGAAACAGGTGATTTTTACGTTTATGCTGAGAAAACTGTTGTTGAAAATGTAGAGGATGAGGTTGAGCAGATTTCACTTGCGGATGCAATTAAGATTAATTCAAAGGCAGTTGTCGGTGACGTTGTAAATGTTGAGATTAAGTCAAAGGAATTCAGCAGAATTGCAGCTCAGAAGGCAAAGAACATTATTCTTCAGAAAATCCGTGAGGAAGAAAAGAAATCAGTATACTCAGAGTATTCAACAAAGGAAAAGGATATTGTCACAGGTGTTGTACAGCGTATCAGCGGTGACAAAATCAGCATTAATCTGGGTAAAATGGATGCAGTTCTTCTTCCGAAAGAACAGGTTAAGGGTGAAGTATTTGTTCCGACAGAGAGAATTAAGCTTTATGTAGTAAGCGTAACAGATTCGCCAAAGGGCGTTACGGTAAAGGTTTCAAGAAGTCATCCTGACCTTGTAAAGAGACTGTTTGAGTCAGAAGTAACAGAGGTTAAGGACGGAACTGTTGAGATTAAGGGAATTGCAAGAGAGGCAGGCTCAAGAACAAAGATGGCAGTATGGTCCAATGACCCGGATGTTGATCCTGTAGGTGCATGTGTCGGTCTTAACGGCGCACGTGTCAATGCGATTGTTAATGAGCTGCGCGGTGAGAAAATCGATATTATTAACTGGAGCGAGAATCCGGCAATCCTTATTGAAAATGCTTTAAGTCCTGCAAAGGTTGTCTCAGTCATTGCGGATGATGAAGAAAAAACAGCACAGGTTGTAGTGCCTGATTACCAGCTTTCACTTGCAATCGGCAAGGAAGGACAGAATGCAAGACTTGCAGCAAGACTTACAGGCTTCAAGATTGATATAAAGAGCGAGTCCCAGGCGAGAGAATCAGGTGAGTATGAGGGATATAGCGAAGAGTCATATGATGAAGAAAATTATGACGGCGAATATGATAATGATGCGGATTATTCAAGTGAAGTTTCCGACGAACAGTAATTGTAATATTTGGGAGTGATGTTTTGAGCACGATTAAAAAGATACCACAAAGACAGTGTGTAGGCTGTCAGGAAATGAAGAATAAAAAAGATATGATTCGTATACTTCATACGGCAGAAGATGAATTCATTCTGGACCCGACAGGTAAGAAGAGCGGACGTGGCGCATATATATGCCCTAATGCGGAATGTCTTCAGAAGGCCATAAAGAATAAGGGACTTGAGCGTTCTTTTAAACAGGCTATTCCCAAGGAAGTATATGAGAATCTTCAAAAGGAGTTGGCAGAGATTGAGAGCTGATAAGATTTTATCGATGCTGGGGCTTGCCAAGAAGGCAGGAAGGCTTGCCGGAGGTGAGTTCGCAGTCGAAAAGGCTGTAAAAGGCGGTAAAGCCCGCATGGTAGTTGTGGCATCTGATGCGTCCGATAACACACGTAAAATGTTTATTAACATGTGTACATTCTATCAAGTGCCGTGCTATTTATATAGCAGCAAGGAAAGCCTGGGTCATGCACTCGGAAGAGATATTCAGGCATCGGCTGCAGTGCTGGATGATGGATTTGCAGATGCAATAAGTAAAAAGCTTAAAGAGGCAGGGGTCGAACGTGTTTTTTCACAGGCGAATATGAATGCGGAAAAATATGATGACTTTGAAGATTTTGAGGATTTTGAAGACTTTGATAGTGACACGGATAAGTTTTGATAGAATGTGAGGAAGGTGATTTTTATTTATGAGAATTCATGAATTAGCTAAAGAAATGAATGTTCAGAGCAGTGACATTATTGATGCACTTAAGAACATTGATAAGGATAAGGATTATAAGCCTGCAAGCGGAATTAAGGATGATGATATTCCGAAGGTAAAGGAAAGCCTTGCAAAAAACGGTAAGTATGCTGCGGCAGGTGTGGCAAAGGAAGTAAAGCCGGAACAGCCAAAAGTAGAACAGCCAAAAGTAGAGCAGCCAAAAGTAGAGCAGCCAAAGCAGGAATATGTGAAGCAGACAGTAAGTGAAGAAAAACCATCGGCAAATCAGGCTGACAGGACAGCACCGGCAAGACAGGATGCTGACAACAGACAGAACAGACCTGCAGACAATGCTGAGAAAAAGTCACGTATAACACAGGTTTACAATCCTCAGAACAGTTCAAGAGGTCGTGATAATCGCGGCGGCAACGGCGGCAACGGACAGGGTGGCTATAACAGAGATAACCGCGGCGGCAACGGACAGGGCGGCTATAACAGAGATAACCGTGGCGGCAACGGACAGGGCGGTTACAACAGAGACAACCGCGGCGGCAACGGACAGGGCGGCTTCAACAGAGATAACCGT
>CAMECH010000035.1 GCA_945913015.1 uncultured Bacteroides sp. | reverse complement strand
CACCCCTCCCGTCAGATACCTACCCTGTGTAGTCCCTTGTAAACTGTACTTTGATATTTAATATACTATAAATAATAAATTTTTATAGGTGAGAATATTGGAAGGGCATTCAAAATAAAAAGGAATGATTAAGGACAGGAGGTATGTTTTATGACCGCAATTAGGTTGCAAAAGAGTATTTGAATATGGCCATGAAATGTGATAAAATGTAAAGCAATTGAAATCCTATGGATAAAGGAGAAATAATAGTTATGGAACAGTACAAGCAGGAATTTATAGAATTTATGGTGGATTGCGGAGTTTTGAAGTTTGGGGATTTTGTGACAAAGAGCGGAAGAAAAACCCCGTTTTTTATTAATACGGGCTTTTACAGGACCGGTTCACAGCTTCGCAGACTTGGAGAGTACTATGCAAAGGCAATCAATGATAAGTTTGGAACAGATTTTGATGTGCTTTTTGGACCGGCATATAAGGGAATACCACTTTCAGTTGCAACATCAATGGCAATGAGTGAATTTTACGATAAGGATGTACGTTACTGCTCAAACCGCAAGGAGGTCAAGGACCACGGTGACACCGGAATTCTTCTCGGAAGCCCGATTAACGACGGAGACAGAATCATTATTGTTGAGGACGTTACAACATCAGGTAAGTCAATTGAGGAGACATATCCTATTGTGAAGGCGCAGGGCGATGTCAATGTACTTGGCCTTGTTGTTTCGGTAAACAGAATGGAGCGCGGTAAGACTGACAAGAGCGCACTTGATGAAATTAAAGAACTTTACGGAATGGAAACAACAGCAATTGTCACAATGGGCGAGATTATTGAGCATCTTTATAACAAGCCTTACAAGGGAAAGATTATTATTGACGATACAATTAAGGCGGCAATTGACGCATATTATGAAGAGTATGGCGTAAAATAATTATCAGGCAGACAATAATATAAACATTTAAAGGAAAAGGTGAAGTGATGGACGAGAAACTTTTCAGAAAAATGAAAACAATAGGAGCGGGTAATCTTGCCTGCGGGATTATTGTAATCGTGGCAGGACTTGCAACGGGAATAGTACTTATTGTCAATGGCGCAAGACTGCTTGCACATAAGTCAGACAGATTATTCTGAAACGGTAAGGGAGAAGTATGAATAAGGAGAGGTTCAGGAGTGTTGTAAAGTGGGGATTATTCATTCTTTACATTGCTGTCATGACTTATTTCATGTTTTTTGCAGAGCGGTTTGACAGAGTGCCGTCAGATGAATACCGTTACAATCTGGTGCCATTCAGGGAAATAAATCGATTTATCAGCAATAGAGACATTCTTGGAATGGGACCTGTAATACTGAATATTCTTGGCAATATCGAGGTGTTTATTCCGTTTGGGATGGCACTTGTGTCAATAAGCAGGGGAAGAATGGGCTTTTGGACTGTAACAGTCTATTCAGCAGCACTGAGTATTGCAATTGAGCTGCTTCAGCTTGTCATGCGTGTGGGAAGTTGTGATGTTGACGATATTATGCTGAATACTCTGGGTGGAATTATAGGTTATCTTATTTACTTTATTGTAAAAGGCAGAGGCAGACGGAAAAATGAAACTTTTTAACAGATATAAATTTTCGGATAAGCAGCAGTCATTAGGCGGAACAATATCAACAATAATGGGATTGGCGGCACTTGGGCTTCTGGTGTATGGTGTACGCCAGTCCTTTTTGGTACAGGGACAGGCAGGCGTATTTGTCGGAAGTCTGGCACTTTGCAGTCTTTTATTGTCTTTGGTGGGCTGTGTAATAGGACTGCTCAGTTTTAAGGAAGAGAATAAATTCTATTCGCTGTCTAAGCTAGGTTCACTTTTATGCGGAATAATTACAATATTTATGGTGGCGGTTTTTATGATGGGAATACCGACGATGTAAGAATATATGGATATTTGGAAGGGAAATTAATTTATGTATGATGATAATCTTGAAGAGAGATACAACCTTGCGATTGACAGAGTGCAGGAGATAGCGGCTTACTGCGACAAAGAAATCAGTGGCGAGTTTGTATCTTATTTTAGAAATGTGGCAAAATTTATTCTTAAGATGGATAACCTGAAAAGCATAGTCAATAAAAATGCGCAGGATAAAATGAGCATGGAGGAATTACAGTTACTCAACCGCTCATTGTACAGTGATGTTGCTGATGAGAATTACGAGACAAGTTTTGCAAATCCTGAGTATTCAGTCAGCGTAATGGGAGAACTCTACGGAAGGATTTTGTCGTTTCTGTATGTGGAAATCAGGGCTATGATTGTGTATGCCTATGAGAAGAGACTTTTTGACCTCACTGTAACAGCCGAGCTTTTTCTTGAAATTTACTGCCTGTTTACAGCGGATGTAAGACCGAAATATAAAGAAATACTTGATACCGTTTACTGGTTTGTGAGTGATTACAGCGATATTACGATAGAGGACAGGGTTGCAGAGCAGCTTGACGTTAATAAAACATTTGCAACAGATATTGTAATGAAATCCGATTTGGAAGATTTGAGATACCTTTACAAATACGGCGAATACATTACATCCAATGAAATCGAGACGGCAAAATACCTCAATTCTCTTCCTCAGTCAGAGATTGATGCAATGGCATCTACTTACACCGAAGGTTTCAGAATGGGATTTGTTCTTGGAAACAAGGATTTATCAAAAAAGAGTATTGTTAATATAAGGTATTGTGTCGGCTTTGAACGCATTGTGAGAGCTGCAATCAGACAGTTTGAGCAGATGGGACTTAAGCCAAGCATTTACAGGGCTGCCGTTAATACAATTAATAAAAGGATGAATTCCAAAGTGGGATATTACTCAACGAGCCCTAATAAGCAGATGGATTATGACCACAGATTTGATAATGCACTGTATCTGGATGGAGATTTTGTCAATCGCAAGCTCGGTGCACTCAAAGCGGCTTACGAGAAATACAAAGTCGAAGCTTCACATTTTGCAGGACCTGCCGTTATTGAAGTGTTTGGTGAAAAGCCGTTTGAACCAATCAATAAAAAAGAGGCATTAAAGCTTGATGAAAGACAGCAGAAGCTTTCAGTCAAATACGACAGTGAGTCGGGAAGGCTTGTAAATACGTATATTAAGGGCGAGGAGCGAAGCTTTACCATTATTGCGTATCCTATTCCTGAAATTGCCTCAGATATTGAAGATTACAGAAAAATATTTGCCGATACCGTAAGGATTAACACTCTTGACTACAACAGGTATAAGGAAATACAGCAGAATATCATTGATGTGCTTGACAGAGCAGAATATGTGAAGGTTAAAGGCTGCAACGGCAATAAGACGGACATGAAGGTATGTCTTATGGCGGTTGAAAATCATGACACACAGACAATCTTTGAGAACTGTCTTGCAGATGTCAATATTCCGCTTGGTGAGGTGTTTACGTCGCCTAAGCTTAAAGGCACTGAGGGTGTGCTTAACGTAAGCCGTGTCTATCTGAATGAGCTTCAGTACAGAAATCTTACAATACATTTTAAGGATGGAATGGTAACGGAATACACATGTGATAATTTTGACAATTCGATTGATGTCGATGAGAACGGTAATGCGCTGAATAAAAATAAAAGCTATATTAAAGAAAATGTTCTTTTTAACCATGACACACTGCCTATCGGAGAATTTGCAATCGGTACCAATACAACTGCATACGTTATGGCTAATAAATATAATATAGTTGATAAACTTCCGATACTGATTGTTGAGAAAATGGGTCCGCATTTTGCAGTAGGTGATACCTGCTACACATGGGCGGAGGATATTGCAGTATTTAATCCTGACGGCAAGGAAATTATATCACGTGATAACGAAATTACGCTTCAGAGAAAAACTGAGCCTGAAAAGGCCTATTTTAACTGCCATACGGATATTACGATTCCGTATGATGAAATCGGCGAAATCAGTGCAGTTATGCCTGATGGAAGTGTGACGGAAATTATTCGCAACGGAAGGTTTGTGCTTGCAGGAACTGAAGAGCTTAACAGGCCGTTTGAGGATGAGGAATAAATGCTTAAAACATTTGTAAATAAGAGGCATTGAGATGAAACTTAAAGTACCTGATTATTACTCCCGTTTTAAATGCATCGACAAGGACTGTACAGACAGCTGCTGTGCGGGCTGGGAGGTCGATGTTGATGAAGAATCATACAGATACTATGAGACGGTTACCGGTGAATTTGGTGACCGTCTTCATTCCGTTATGTCAAGAGACGGAGGCTGTCATTTTATATTAAAGCCGAATAAGGACTGTCCGTTCTTAAACAAAACGGGACTCTGCGATTTGTTTACCGAGCTTGGAGAAGATAAGCTCTGTGAGACCTGTGCCATGTATCCGCGATTTGTTGAGGAATACGGAAGTGTAAGGGAAATGGGAATTGCATTTTCGTGCAAGACGGCAGCAGAGCTGATACTGACATACGAAGGCAAAGCGGGCTTTGTGACATCAGAGGATGGAAAGCCGCTTTCCTCCTACAATGATATCAATCCGCAGCTTTATTTTGCACTGTGCGAGGCGAGAACAACAGCGTACGCACTGGTTCAGAACCGCGCTTACTCTGTTAAAGAGAGAATTGCACTGCTGCTTGATTATGCGGATAAACTCCAGCATTCCATGAACGGACACCGGCTTTCAAACATGATGGAGCACAATAAAAGATACAGCGTTGCAGATGCGGATAAGTATGCTGATATGCGTAGCGAAGAACTTGATAAGGCGTGCAGGCGTCTTAAAAGAAAGTATCATACAGAGGAAAACTCGCAGGAAAGATATCGTCATATGCAGAAATTGCTTGACATATTTGACGGACTTGAGATGGTAAAGGATGCATTTCCTAAGTTTATTGAAAATGACCGGAAAACATTTAACAATATGAGCGAATATACTCAGACGTGCCGCGAATTTGATGCGTATTATGAAGACAGGGAATACGAGTTTGAGCATATAATGGTATATTACATTTTCAGATATTTTCTTAAGGCCGTGTACGACGAAGACCTTCTCGGCAAGGTAAAGCTTGGCGTTGTGGGATACATAATGGTGCGGGAGATGGATGTTGCCTGGTGGGCACAGAATAAAAAAATGCTCACACTCCGCGACCAGATTGAAATTACACATCTGTATTCGCGTGAAGTAGAGCATTCGGATGAAAATTTTGCCATTCTGGAAGAAATGTATGGCACACATGAAGTATTTTCGGTTGATAACCTTATGACAGCGGCGCTTGCTGATTAAATGCAAAGTCTTTACATAAGCTTGTGCATTACAAAATCATATATTTCCTGACTGGCGTCCTTCCATTTGGCACACATGGCGTTAGCCTGTTCTTCAAGAGGTACTGAGAGACTTAGCTCGATAAGAGTTGAGTCTCCTTCTTTTACCTGACAGTGAACAATGTAATCACGTGTTGTAGAACGGTAGTAATCGGCAATCGTGCCGACTTCATTCTTAAGCTCATATTTATTCTCGGTGAGATACTGTTCGATATCTTTCTTGATTGCTGCAGAAATGCGCGTGTTGAAAAATGAAATTGTATCAGCACCCTCCTCTGTAAGGTGGTACTGTGTTGTGTTGCGGTAAATGTCCGCAGCAATAAAATGCGAAGCCGTAAGGTCATTTAAAACTTCCTGCAGAGTGAAATAATCAGTGTAATTGTTGGAGAGCATAAACTCTGAAATCTGATTATTGTTAAGCGGGAAATTTACACGGCTGAGCATGTATAAAATCATCAGTTTGTATAATGTCATTGAATCTGAAGGCATAGTTGTAACTCACTTTCTAAATAAACCCTGTCTTATGTTATCCTCTTTGAAACGGCGGTTCATTGTGTTAAGAACATTTTTCTTGTCGGCACTCCACATTGGGGCGATAAGAAGATTTTTCGGACCGTCACCTGTTATTCTGTGTACCACCATACCCGGTGGTATTGTTCTTATAATATCTTCTATAATATCAATGTATCTGTCAAGTGACAATGTGGAAAATAATCCGCGGTTATAGTCACTGGCGAGGTCGGTTCCCTTTAATACATGAAGAAGCTGAATCTTGATTCCGTCAATCCGGTTATCAGCTATAAAGTCAGCTGTTGCAAGCATGTCTTCAGGCGTTTCTTTGGGAAGCCCCACAATCATATGCGCGATAATATGGTCGCAACAATGCATGCTCCTAAGCCTTTTCACAGCCTCGGTAAATGTACTGTTATCGTAGCCACGCCGAATATACTGTATGGAATTTTCATTGGTCGTCTGAAGACCAAGCTCAATCCAGACCGGCTTAATCATGTTAAGTTCGCAAAGTAGGGCACATACCTCGTCACTTAAGCAGTCGGGACGTGTCGCAATTGATAAAATCCTGACACTTTCGTTGTTTACGGCTTCCATAAATATCCGGCGAAGATAATCAACAGGTGCATATGTGTTGGTATATGCCTGAAAGTATGCAATAAATTCATCACCGCGGTATTTACCGGAAAGAAGGGCTTTGCCCTGATTAATCTGTTCTGTTATTGAAGGTGCGGTCCCTGCAAAGTCACCTGAGCCGCCCTGACTGCAGAAAATGCAGCCTCTTGTGTCAATTAGCCCATCGCGGTTAGGGCAGGTCATGCCACCGTTCAGGGCTAATTTATACATTTTTCTGCCGAAATGTTCAAGCAGATATTCATTTAAAGAATAATAATACGGAAGCATTAGTCCTCAATGTTATCCATGACAGCCTTTGCCACCACATCAGCAACGCGTGGGTCAAATGCTGCAGGAAGAATATTTACATCACTAAGTTCATCATCAGATACAAGTCCGGCAATCGCATTGGCAGCGGCAAGCTTCATTTTCTCAGTAATCTGCTTTGCACGGCCCTCAAGAGCACCCTTGAAAATTCCCGGGAAAGCAACAACATTATTGACCTGGTTAGGGAAATCGCTTCGTCCTGTTCCGACAACTCTTGCACCGGCAGCTTTGGCAACATCAGGCATGATTTCAGGAACCGGGTTGGCCATCGCAAAGAGAATGGCATCCTTGTTCATTGATGAAACCATCTCGGCAGTCACGATATTAGGTGCTGATACACCGACGAATATGTCTGCGCCTTTAAGTGCGTCTGCAAGTGAACCGGTCTTATGTGAGAGGTTAGTCACATCCATCATTGATTCCTGCATCCAGTTAAGTCCCTCTGCACCTTTGCTTAATATACCGCTTTTATCACACATTGTTACATTTTTGAAACCATATGTAAGAAGAAGCTTTGTGATTGCAACTCCGGCTGAACCTGCACCGTTTACAACTACCTGACAGCTTTCCTTAGCCTTTCCTGTTACCTTTAATGCGTTGATAATTCCGGCGAGAACAACGATGGCAGTACCATGCTGGTCATCATGGAATACAGGGATATCAAGCATTTCCTTGAGACGTGTTTCAATCTCAAAGCAGCGCGGAGCCGAAATGTCTTCAAGATTAATTCCGCCGAATCCCGGAGCAATGGCAGCTACAGCCTTAATAATTTCTTCTGTATCCTGAGTGTCAAGGCAGATAGGAACAGCATTTACACCGCCAAATTCCTTGAAAAGAACAGCTTTGCCTTCCATTACAGGCATTGCGGCATAAGGGCCGATGTTGCCAAGACCAAGTACTGCGCTTCCGTCAGATACAACGGCGATAGTATTGGATTTTATAGTATATTTGTAGGCAGCCTCCCTGTCCTGTGCAATAACTTTGCATGGTTCGGCAACGCCCGGAGTATAAGCGAGTGCCAAATCTTCTCTTGAAGCAATCTTGCATTTACTTGTTGTTTCAATTTTTCCGTTCCACTCTTCATGAAGCTTTAAAGCCTGTTCATTAATTGTCATGGTATTTACCAGCCTTTCATTATATAATAGGTAATGTAAATTTATAAATTATATCAAACAAAAGATATGATATCACAATGAATGGCAACAGGCAAATGTTTTAAAGAATTTTGCTTTACAATTTCATTTATAAAATGTATAATGCTTAAAGCAAAGATTTCTACAGCTGTATTATATTTCACGGCACAATCCCTATCAGTACATCACATATGCAACATTCAGGACATTATGGTTCCTGACAAAATAAGAATTAGTGAATGAGAAAGCGAGGTAGCATGAGAGAAAAATTAATGACTTTATCGTTGGCTGTATTACGTGATATCGCAAAGGATAAAAATATCAAAAGTGTTACTGCTATGAGAAAAAATGAGCTGATTGAGGCAATACTGAAAGTAAGTGAGGAAGACGGAAGTCTGGCAACGGCAGAAAATGAGGTAAAAACACAGAAAAGTGAAAATGCCGGGGAAAAAGTCCGTGAGCGTGAAAAAGCTGAGAACAAAATGCAGGAGCGTGAAAAAACTGAGGCAAAAGCGCAGGAGCGTGAAAAAACTGAGGCAAAAACGCAGGAACGTGAAAATTCCGAGGGGGAACCACAGGCACAGGACAATGCAGAGAATAAAGAAAGACAGCAGGTATATGAGCGTGCTGCCATGAGAGATGAAGGACCTGCCGCTAACGGAATCCTTGAGGTAATGCCTGACGGATATGGATTTATACGCTGTGAAAACTATCTCCCGGGTGAGAATGATGTTTATGTATCACCTTCACAGATAAGAAGATTTAACCTTAAAACAGGAGATATTATAGTAGGGCCTAAGCGTGCCAAGAGCTCAGGCGAGAAATTCAGTGCATTGCTTTACCTTGAATCGGTTAACGGGATTGACCCTATGGTAAATGCGTCAAGACCCGCATTTGAATCACTCACACCAATATTTCCAAACAGGAGAATTCATCTTGAACCAAATTCAAATTCTGTTGCAATGCGCATTGTTGATTTGATTTCACCAATCGGAATGGGACAGAGAGGTATGATTGTATCTCAGCCTAAAGCCGGTAAGACTACACTTCTTAAGCAGATTGCAAAGTCAATAACAAAGAATAATCCTGAAATGTATCTTATTATTCTGCTTATTGATGAGCGCCCTGAAGAAGTAACAGATATTAAGGAATCAATTGAAGGCGAACATGTGGAAGTTATTTACTCAACCTTTGACGAGCTTCCTGAGCGTCACAGAAGGGTATCCGAGATGGTTATAGAGCGTGCCAAAAGACTTGTTGAGCAGAAGAGGGATGTTGTTATTCTGCTTGACAGTATAACAAGGCTTGCAAGAGCATACAACCTTACGGTTCAGGCGAGCGGACGTACTCTGTCAGGTGGTCTTGACCCTGCTGCGCTCCACATGCCTAAGAGATTTTTTGGTGCTGCACGTAACATGAGAGAGGGCGGAAGTCTTACAATTCTTGCAACTGCTCTGGTGGAGACAGGAAGTAAGATGGATGATGTCATTTTCGAGGAATTCAAGGGAACCGGCAATATGGAGCTTGTACTTGATCGCAAGCTTTCAGAGAAGAGAATTTTCCCTGCAATCGATATTGCAAAGTCCAGTACCAGAAGAGATGACCTTCTTCTGAATGCTGATGAGTATCAGGCAATGGAAATTGCAAGAAAAGCGTTGAGCGGAATGCGTTCAGATGAAGCAGTAGAGCGGATTCTTGACTTGTTTGTCAAAACGAAAAGCAATGCTGAATTCGTTCAGCGCGTTAAGCAGAATAAAATTTTTTGATTTTCCTGAAAAAAATGTTGCATTAATAAATTGATTATGATATACTTTAAAAGCTGTTTATCAGAAACAAGACCGGTTTTGCCGGTTTTCATGATAAATTTGTTATAATTTTGTAATTATCAGTAGAGTAAGAGGTGAGAAGTAATGAGAGAAGGAATCCATCCAGAGTACTATCAGGCAAAGGTTGTTTGCAACTGCGGTAATGAATTCGTAACAGGTTCTACAAAGCCTGAGATTCACGTAGAAGTTTGCTCTAAGTGTCATCCATATTATACAGGACAGCAGAAGGCTGCTTCAGCACGTGGACGTATCGATAAGTTCAACAAGAAGTATGGTGTTGAAAGCAAGTAATTTGTATAAGAAGCTATTGGTGATAGGGGTTGAGATGAATAATCTCAACCTTTTTTACCATATTGAGATAACAGATAATGTTATGGAGCATTGAATAAGGAGGTCTCATGAAATTATCGGGAATTGGCGGTCAGGCAGTCATTGAGGGTATAATGATGCGCAACAAGGATAAGTATTCTGTTGCGGTGCGTAAACCGGATAATGAAATTGAAGTTGTTATAAAAAGATGCAAGGCACCTGAAAAGCGCAGCAAAATTTGTAACGTTCCAATTATTCGCGGAATTGTAAACTTTGTGGATGCTCTTGTTGTCGGAATATCTACGCTTACATACTCTTCAAGCTTTTATGAAGATCCGAAGGAGCAGGAACCGACCAAGGTGGATAATGTTGCCAAGGCAGTATTCAAGGAAAAACTTGATTCAGTAATCATGGCAGTAACAATTCTTTGCTCCGTAGTTCTTGCTGTTGCACTGTTTATGGTTGCACCGTATTATATATCAAGACTTCTGTCAAAAATCATTGTTTCACAGTGGGTTCTGAATCTCATTGAAGGCCTTGTAAGAGTTTTGATTTTTATTATATATATTCTGCTTATTTCAATGATGAGTGATATTAAAAGAACATTTATGTATCATGGCGCAGAACACAAATGTATCAACTGCATTGAGCATGGAATGGCACTTACGGTTGAAAATGTACGTAACAGTTCAAGAGAGCATAAACGTTGCGGAACCAGCTTTTTATTTATCGTAATGTTTATCAGCGTAATTTTTTTCATATTTATACGCCTGCAAAATCCTGTTCTGCAGGTGGTTGTAAGAATTCTTCTTGTCCCTGTGATTGCCGGAATTTCATATGAAGTAATCCGCTGGGCAGGCAAGAGTGAAAGCAAGGCTGTAATGATTGTAAGTAAGCCGGGAATGTGGCTGCAGCGCCTTACAACAAGGGAGCCGGATGACTCAATGATAGAGGTTGCAATCAAAGCAGTTGAGGCTGTATTTGACTGGAAGAAATTTTTGGATGAATATTATGCTGATGTTGCGGATGAAGATATTCCGGAAGAGGCATACTATTATGAAGATGAGAATACAGAGGAGTACTCAGATGATGAATATGATGAGTACGAGGATTATTCCGAATATGACAATGAAGAAACTGAAGGTCAGAACTATTTAGGGGATGAGGAATTAACCGGGGAAATTCAGCAGGAAATGCCGGATGAAGAAGTCTCGGATGAAGAAGTTCAGTACGATGAAGCGCCGGAAGATGAAGTTTCGGGCGAAGAAAACGATAAGGATTCTGAAGAAGCAGATGATTCAGCAGATGATTTAACAAATGATTCAACAGATGATGAATCGGAATATGATGAAACAGATTATGCGTCTGAGGCAGAGGATGATTATGCTGCAGAAGATGACGATTATGCGGAAGACCATGGTTATGCCGAGGATGACGAGACAGAAGATGCTGATTCGGAAGATGACGAGACAGAAGATGATGAATCAGAAGATGCTGATTCGGAAGATGACTCGCACGGCGACGGAATTGAATTTATAGATGAAGAATCTGTGGATGATGAAGAGGTCGGCATTGATGTCCCTATTTTCAGGCAAAGACATACGGAAGTAAAAAAGAATGACAAAAAAAGATAACATGACTTACAGAGAACTCTGCTGCGAAGGCTTCAGAGTTCTTACTAATGCAGGGATAGAAGATGCCCGGTACGATAGTGTTGCGCTTCTTGAATATATATTTGGCATAGACAGAACATGGTATCTTCTTAATGGTGATAAGCCGGCGGATGCCGTAAAATCAAAGCAGTATGCGCAGGCAGTTGAAAAAAGAGCTGCGCATATTCCGCTGCAGCATATTACAGGACAGGCATGGTTTTACGGGAACTGTTTTAAAGTAAGTCCGGCAGTGCTTGTTCCGAGACAGGATACAGAGGTGCTTGTTGAGGAGGCGCTTCATCATATTAATGCGGAGAGCAGAGTGCTTGATATGTGTACCGGGTCAGGATGCATTCTGATTAGTCTTTCGCTTAACAGCGGATTTAAGTATGGTCTGGGCATAGACATTTCTAAGGAAGCGCTTATGATTGCACAGGAAAATGCAAAAAATCTTAATCCGCAAAATGTTTTCTGGAAATGCGGAAATCTGTTTGAAAATGTGGATGATGAGGTGTTTGATGTTATTGTTTCAAATCCGCCATACATAAAGACTGCGGATATTGGAAATCTCTCAGAAGAGGTACGATTACATGACCCGTTTATTGCGCTTGACGGCATGGAGGACGGGCTGCATTTCTACAGGGAAATAACAAGGAAATCGGTAAATCATATTGCGGATTCGGGCTGGCTTATATATGAAACAGGCTGCAATCAGGCGGAGGATGTAAGCAGGATTATGCTTGAATACGGTTATAAAGAAATAAAGGTAATTAAGGATCTGGCGGGGCTTGACAGAGTTGTTGCCGGTCACAGATAATTGGAGGAATCACACGTGGAAATATTTGACAAACTTGATGATTTGGTTAACAGATACGAGGATATAACCCTTGAACTGAGCAATCCGGATGTTGTTAATGACCAGAAACGCTTTCGCGGACTTATGAAAGAGCAGAATGATATATCCCCTATTGTAAATGCGTACAATGAATATAAATCATGTAAGCAGAATATTGAGGACAGTCTTGTGATGCTCTCAGAGGAAAGTGATGAAGAACTGAAAGAGCTTGCAAAGGAAGAACTGAATGATTCCAAAAAGCGTGTTGAAGAGCTTGAAGAGGAGCTGAAAATTCTTCTGCTTCCGAAAGACCCTAATGATGATAAGGATATTGTTGTCGAAATACGTGCCGGTGCCGGTGGTGACGAGGCAGCGCTGTTTGCTGCGGAGATTTTCAGAATGTATTCACATTATGCTGAGAGCCGCAGATGGAAGGTTGAGGTCGTAAATGCGGACGAGACCGGAATAGGCGGAATGAAAGAAATAGAATTTATGGTTAAGGGACAGGGAGCATACTCGGTTCTTAAATACGAAAGCGGAGTTCATCGTGTCCAGCGTGTGCCGGAGACAGAGTCGGGCGGACGTATTCATACATCAACGGCAACAGTGGCTGTTATACCTGAAGCAGAGGATGTTGACATACAGATTGACGAGAAAGATATCAGAATAGATGTAATGCGCGCATCAGGTAACGGCGGACAGTGCGTTAATACTACTGATTCAGCGGTACGTCTCACTCATTATCCGACCGGAATTGTAATTTACAGCCAGACAGAAAAGTCACAGATTCAGAATAAAGAAAAGGCATTTGCGCTTCTTCGTGCAAAGCTTTATGATCTGGAATGCCAGAAAGCGCATGATGCAGAGGCTGATGCAAGAAGAAGCCAGATTGGTACAGGTGACCGTTCTGAAAAAATCAGAACATACAATTTCCCGCAGGGACGCGTTACAGACCATCGTATCGGGCTGACTCTCTATAAGCTTGACAAGATTATGGATGGTGACATACAGGAAATCATTGATGCGTGTATCGCTGCCGATCAGGCAGCGAAGCTGGCGAAGATGAATGAATAGCAGTTTACGAGCACATTACGAATATAAGCATTGAAAATGAACATAATTATGGTATAATTAATCCATGGTTAGGAGGTGCTATTTATGCCACAAATTATTCCAATTAAAGATTTAAAAAACACATCAGAGATTTCTGATATGTGTCACAAATCAGAAGAGCCTATCTACATTACCAAAAATGGTTATGGTGATATGGTTATTATGAGTATGGAAATTTATGAGTCTACCATGAAACAACTCACTATGTATAGAGATATTGAAATTTCTGAAAAGCAGATTGAAGCAGGTCAGGTAAAAGATGCCAGAACAGCACTCA
>CAMECH010000034.1 GCA_945913015.1 uncultured Bacteroides sp. | reverse complement strand
ATAATCACTGATTTTGGCGTTGTAAGACAGTTTAAATATAAAGAACTTGTGCCGGCGAGTTTTGCTTCAGGAAGAGTGACTTTGGTATGGACACCGGCTTCTATCGCACTTGAATATGATGACGGAACTAAGGAACTTTTCAGCACAAGATCAGGCTACAGCAGCATACCGAAGGCTGACCTGAAGGGAATGGAAAGAATCAGTATATTAAATAATTTTACAGCATGGGCATTCGACGGCAGAGACGCAGAAAAAATAAGTGATGATGAAATATACAGACAGTATGGGATTATAGACGGGGTAATTAATACATCGAAGATTAAAAAAGTGATTATAGACGGAGTGGAGTTTAATGTGAAGTAATAAATGCAAAATCAGAAATAAAATACAGATTTGCGCAAAGACTTGGAAAAATTACCGTTATGCTGTATAATATATGTCAGTTTACTTACATATAGGAAATGGAGCATAATAATGGGCGTTGATGATGAGGGTGTTCTTAACAGGATACGAAGACAGAGAAATGAATTCAGCAAAGGACAGAAAAGACTTGCGGATTATGTGCTGACCAACTATGAAAAAGCTGCATTTATGACGGCTTTAAAGCTTGGAAGCGAGGTCGGAATCAGTGAGTCTACGGTAGTGCGTTTTGCATCGCTTATCGGATATAGGGGATATCCTGAATTTCAGAAGGCGCTTGCAGGGCTTGTTCAGGAGAAAATTCACTCAATCGAGAGGATAGAGATAGCCAATGGCGATATGACGCAGGATATGGTTATTGACAATGTCCTTAATGCGGATGCCGAGAAAATTAAGATGACACTTGATAACGTCGACCGCAATGCATTTAAAGCGGCGGTTGAAAGCATTAAAAATGCCAGGAGTATTTATGTCGTAGGTGTCAGAAGCTGTGCGCCGCTCGCCTCATTTTTTGCCTTTTACCTGAAAATGATATTTCCGAATGTGACTGAAGTGGCAAGCAGCAATACTTCAGAGCTTTTTGAGCAGATGATGCGTGTCGGGGAAAATGATGTCGTAATCGGTATCAGTTTTCCACGGTATTCAATGCGCACGCTGAAGGCGATGGAATTTGCCAATAACCGTAACGCGACAGTTATTGCAATCACGGACAGCAAGCATTCACCGATGAATATGTATTCATCCTGCAATCTTTTTGCAAGGTCTGACATGGCATCGATAGTTGACTCGCTGGTTGCACCGTTAAGCCTTATCAATGCGCTTATTGTTGCGCTTTGCCTTGAGAAGAAAGAGGAAGTTATAGGAAACCTCGAAATGCTTGAAAATATCTGGAATGATTATTCTTATGGCGAAAATGATGAAATCAATCTGCTCGATGAAGATCTGATGGCAGATTTAAGGAGAATGGATGAGTAGGGTAATTATCATCGGAGGCGGAGCGGCAGGAATGATGGCAGGAATTATTGCTGCCCGTAATGCGCATGATGTAACTATATTTGAGAAGAATGAGAAGCTCGGCAAAAAGGTATATATAACAGGGAAAGGACGCTGTAACCTCACCAATGCAGGTGACAGCGAGGATTTGATGAACAGCATTGTTACCAACAAAAAATTTATGTACAGTGCGTTCAGCAGGTTTGGCAATTACGACTGTATGGGCTTTTTTGATGAACTTGGACTTAAGTTTAAGGTCGAGCGCGGCAACAGGGTTTTTCCTGAGTCTGACAGGGCGGCAGATGTAATCGACTGTCTGAGAAATGAGCTTAGAAGGCTTAAGGTGAAGATTGAGTATAATGCTGAAGTTCTGGATATACTTGTAAATGAAAATGTATGCACAGGTGTGAAAGTAAGAACGGCAGGTCAGGTTATAACGGCCGGATGTGATGAAGTGATTGTTGCAACAGGCGGATGCTCTTATCCGACAACAGGTTCCACGGGTGACGGATATACATTTGCACAAAAAAACGGAATTAATGTAATACAGCCGGTTCCTGCACTGGTTCCCATGACGGCAAAGGAAGAATGGGTGAAAATGCTTCAGGGTCTTAGCCTTAAGAATGTACGCGTTTCGGTATATGCGGGAGAGAAGGAGCTTTTTTCGGAATTCGGCGAAATGATGTTTACACATTTTGGCGTGACCGGTCCCGTTGTGCTCAGTGCGAGCAGCTTTGTGGCAAGAAGACTCAAAAAAGAAAATCTCACAATGGTTATTGACTTGAAACCGGCACTTGACGAGGAACAGCTTGATGAGCGTATATGCAGGGATTTTGAGGAACTTAAGAATAAACAGTTCAAAAATTCACTGGACAGGCTTCTGCCAAAGAAAATGATTCCTGTGATTATTTCACAGAGTGGTATTAATGAAGATAAAAAAGTAAATGCGATAACGGCGGCTGAAAGAAAATCTCTTGTGCAGCTGCTAAAAAATCTTACGCTCACGCTTACAGGGGTTCGGGGCTTTAATGAGGCAATTATAACTCAGGGCGGCGTTGATGTGAAAGAAATCAATCCTGCAACAATGCAGTGTAAAAAAATACCGAATATCAGGTTTGCGGGAGAGGTGCTTGATGTGGATGCGGTAACGGGAGGATTTAATCTTCAGGTGGCATGGTCGACCGCATACGCTGCGGCTGAGAGCATATAGTACAGGATGCTTATATTGTACAGCCGCGTGTGATTAATGAAGAAAGCAGCAATTGCAGCAATAATATAAATATGAGAGGTACAATAATGTCATACGCAATAGCAATAGACGGACCTGCGGGAGCAGGTAAGAGCACAATAGCCAAAAGAGTGGCAAAGGAACTTGGGTTTATCTATGTTGACACGGGGGCAATGTACCGTGCGATGGCAATTTATTTTATGGGAAAAAGTATCGCGCCTTCAGATGAGGCTGCCATTGAAAATGCAGTTGATGGCGTGGATATACGGATTGAATATGAAGACGGAGTACAGCAGGTAATTCTTAACGGGGAGAATGTCACTTCAAAACTTCGCGATGAGGCTGTAGGAAGAATGGCTTCCGCAACTTCAAAATATGCATGTGTAAGGACAAAGCTGCTTGAGCTGCAAAGAGGTCTTGCAAAGACTTCAGACGTAATAATGGACGGAAGGGATATCGGAACAACCGTACTTCCCGACGCACAGACCAAAATTTATCTCACGGCAAGCGCTGATGCACGTGCAAAACGCAGGTATGATGAACTTGTTTTAAAGGGAGAAAAGGCGGATTTTGAAGAAATCAAAGCAGATATTGAAAAGCGCGATTATCAGGACATGAACAGAGAGATTTCCCCGCTGAAACAGGCGGATGATGCGGCTTTGCTTGACACCTCCGACATGAACATTGATGAAGTGGTGGAAGCCGTCAAAAAACTCGTCAGAGTAATATAGCGGGCGTGGACAGGCAATAATAAGGAGATTTGTTGATGGAAGTTATTCTTGCGAAAACAGCAGGCTTTTGTTTTGGAGTCAAAAGAGCCGTTGAGAAGGTATATGAGCAGGCCGGAAAGAAGAATGTGTATACATTTGGACCAATCATACATAATGAAGAAGTCGTAAGAGACCTTGAAGAAAAGGGCGTAAGAGTTATAAATGATGTGGCGGAGCTGGACGGGTTGCCAAAGGGTATCATAATTATTCGTTCGCACGGTGTTGCCAGAGATGTATATGATGCAATTAATGAAAAAGGGTTTGAAATTATTGATGCAACATGTCCGTTTGTACTGAAAATTCATAAAATCGTAGATGAACAGAGTAAAGCCGGAGCTTCAATAATTGTTATCGGCAACGAGCACCACCCGGAGGTTGAGGGGATAGTCGGCTGGTCAAACAGCAGGACATATATCATTGATTCTGTCGAAAAAGCTGAAGAATTTTGTGCAGAGAACAATGAAAAATTATGTGTAGTGTCACAAACAACATTTAATTACAAGAAATTTGAAGAATTGGTTGAAATTATTTCTAAAAAGGGTTACAATATAGACATTCGTAATACAATTTGCAATGCTACCGAGGAACGTCAGACAGAGGCGAGGGCAATAGCATCCGGCGCGGATGCCATGATAGTCATTGGCGGCAGGAGCAGTTCGAATACGCGTAAGCTCTATGAGATTTGTCAATCTGAATGTGAGAACACGTATTATATACAGACACTAAGAGACCTGGATTTGTATAAGTTTAACTCCGAAGGCTGCATAGGTATTACAGCAGGGGCATCAACCCCTAATAACATTATTGAGGAGGTTTATTCTAATGTCAGAGCAAAGTTTTGAACAGATGCTTGAGGAATCATTTAAGACAATACATACAGGAGAGGTCGTTGACGGTACAGTTATCAGTGTCAAGGAAGATGAAATCGTACTTAACATCGGGTACAAGGCCGATGGCGTTATTACACGTAACGAATATACTAACAAGCCTAATGCAGACCTGACAACAATGGTTTCAGAAGGCGACACAATGAAGGCTAAGGTTCTTAAAGTTAATGACGGTGACGGACAGGTGCTTTTAACTTACAAGAGACTTGTTGCTGAAGAAGGCAACAAGAAGCTTGAAGAAGCATTTAATAATAAGGAGGTCATCACAGCTAAGGTTGACAAGGCAATTTCAGGCGGTCTGAGCGTTGTGATTGACGAGGCAAGAGTATTTATTCCTGCAAGCCTTATTTCTGATACATTTGAAAAGGATTTGACTAAGTTTGAGGGTAAGGAAGTTTCATTCGTAATTACAGAATATAATCCAAAGAAGAGAAGAATTATCGGCGACTGCAAGCAGCTTATTGTTGCTAAGAAGGCAGAGCAGGCAGAGAAGCTTCTTGCTTCAATTCATGAGGGCGATACAATTGAGGGAACTGTAAAGAATGTAACAGATTTTGGTGCATTTATTGACCTTGGTGGTGTTGACGGACTTCTTCACATCTCAGAGATGTCATGGGGAAGAACTGAGAATCCTAAGAAGGTGTTTAAGGTTGGTGACAGCGTTAAGGCATTTATTAAGGAGATTAATGGCTCAAAGATTGCACTCAGTCTTAAGTATCCTGACCAGAACCCTTGGACAGACGCTCCTGAGAAATACGCAGTGGGCAACATAGTTAAGGGCAAGGTTGCGAGAATGACTGATTTTGGAGCCTTTGTTGAACTTGAGACAGGCGTTGACGGACTTCTTCATGTTTCACAGATTGCTTTGGAGCATGTTGACAAGCCTGCTGATGTGTTAAAGATTGGTCAGGAGATTGAGGCTAAAGTTGTTGACCTTAACGTTGAAGAGAAGAAAATCAGCCTCAGCATAAAGTCACTTTTGAAGGATAATATGCCATCAGACGTAGCTGGAGAGGATGCATCAGAAGAAAATTAATATCTGTTCCTAACACGATTTTAAGCCTTATAACTTTTGCTGTTGTAAGGCTTTTTCGTTATAATTAAAGATGAAATGGAGCTTAGTGTGAAAAATATGCAGAATAACTATGAGGATTTTAAGAAGGAAGTTTTAAAACTTACGGGAATTGACCTTAATGCTTATAAAGAAAGACAGATGAAGCGCCGTATAGATACACTCATTTCACGTAATGGATTTGACGGATATGTTACATATACCAAAGCAATTTCATCTGACACAGAACTTAAGGAGCAGTTTGTCAATTATCTTACGATTAATGTCTCGGAATTTTACAGAAATCCTGGGCTATGGGACACGCTTGAAAAAGTGGTGCTTCCTAATCTGATTAAACAGTTCGGACCGAATCTTAAGATATGGAGTGCGGCATGCTCTACAGGTGATGAACCGTATTCACTTGCTATGGTTCTTGCAAAACAGATTCCGCTTGATAAAGTTCGCATTTATGCAACGGATATTGATGAACAGGTGCTTGAAAAGGCGAGAATCGGCGTGTATGGCCCGAACAGCCTCAAAGGACTTCCTGACGAATATAAGAAAAAATATTTCCAGCAGATGGGTGAAAAGGCCTACAAGATTTCTGATGAGATTAAGAAATGTGTGGAGTTTAAGAAGCATAACCTGCTGAAAGACCCGTATCCTTCAGGATGTCATCTTATTGTGTGCCGCAATGTAATGATTTATTTTACAGAAGAGGCAAAGGATGAGATTTATAAGAAATTTTATGCGTCACTTGTAAAGGGCGGCTGCCTGTTTGTGGGCAATACAGAGCAGATTATCAATTATAAGGAGCTTGGCTTCGGATTTGACAAGCTGTTTTTCTATAACAAGCTTTAAAGCGGCTCGCAGTGTCTATGGCTCTTATGACATGATGCATAATGTAACGTGCCAAAGATACTGCGGCGGAAATTATGAACCGAGAATAAGCCTGATTATATGTGAGATATACATAAGCTGGCTTTCGGTATCTTTTTTGAAATCATCAGTGAGTTCAAAATACAATGTTTTATCATAGTAATCGGTTTTGAAATACGGGGATATTACTTCTTCTTTCTGGGGAAGAAATATCCCTGTTTTTTTGCTGTAACAGTTGCAGGCTTTTGCTTTGGTACGGAAAGCCTTATCAACGTAAGCGGCGACACTCTTGTGTATGGCACGGTCTTCAACCGGAAGATAGTAGTAATCTTTGTAATCCGGGTAGAAATATTTAAGCTCGCCGGAGTAAATGCGGCAGCATATTTTTAAAACATTTTTATAGCAGGTCATGTAAAATGCGTCAAATCCGCAGGAAACTCTTGCGGGAACGGATTGCCCGAGGTTTAATGAAAAAATTGCTTCCTGCGTTGCGTCATCTGTGCAGTTTAATTCAATGGTGCCGGAAGTATAGTCACCATGCACAATCTGCTGATATGAACGCATCGGAAGAATTTTGATAAGCCCGCGTATATCATCTGCATTGTGAAGAAGCAGAAGACGTAAGGCTTCGTCATCAGGAGATTTTTTGTAATTTTCGTAAACTTTAATTAATTCTCCGCCTGAATAACGGTCTTCTCGGGCGATTCCAAGAAAAGCTTCAATTGACTTCTGTTTTAAATCCGGCAGCTTCAGAAGATTTGATATCTGCTTTACCTCACGGAACAGGTCAATACACTCCATTTTGTCAAAATTATATGACAGATTATAATTTGTACATTTTGCAAGAAGATACGGGATGTCAAATCCCAGAATGTTGTATCCGAGTACCTTGTTGAAATCTTTTAAAAATTCAAAAAATGAAGAGATAACGGCGGCTTCGGATGAAGAATTCCGGGCAAACCACTGTTTTAGAATAATTTGTCCATCTTTAGCATAAACTGCACCGATGAGGTAAATATGAGTACTCTTCGCAGAAAAACCTGTTGTCTCGATATCAAATATGACAGTGTCAGGAGAAAGAAGAGCTAAAGTGCTTTCACTTATATCCGAAAATGCTTCTGAATTTATGTCATAAGCGTCGTTGACTGTAATCATATGAATCCTCCGTGTTATAGTAGGTACGCAATGATTGAAAATCAGGATTTGATACTTCTGTTAAATGAGTATCAGACCGGAAATTTAAATGTCCGGCGTACAAGTTTATTATAACGCTGAAAATGGGCAAAAAAAAGCGATTTTTTGCATATTTTGCTTTCTTTTTCTCATTAATTGCGGTAAAATAATATAAGATATTTTAATCTTAAGGAGAAGAATGCAATGGGAAAGTTGACATTTAAAGGTGGAGTTCATCCTTTTGAAGGTAAGGAACTCACTAAAGACAAGCCTATTAAAGAGCTTTTGCCGGAAGGCGATATGGTATTTCCGCTTTCGCAGCACATTGGTGCTCCGGCAGTCCCGGTAGTTGCCAAGGGTGACCATGTCCTTGCAGGACAACTGATTGCTGAAGCCGGAGGCTTTATTTCGGCAAACATTCATTCATCAGTTTCAGGTACGGTAAAGGCAATTGAGCCAAGAACACTGGCTACTGGTGGCAAATGCAATTCAATCGTCATTGAGAATGACGGTAAGTATGAAGAAGTTGAGTACGTTAAGACAAAGTTTGAAGACCTTACATGCGATATGATTCGTGAGAAGGTTAAAGCTGCAGGCGTTGTCGGAATGGGTGGTGCTGGTTTCCCGGCCAATGTTAAGATTACTCCTAAGAATCCGGAGGCAATTGACTATGTGATTGTTAACGGTGCTGAGTGTGAGCCATATCTTACATCTGACTACAGAAGACTTCTCGAAGAGCCTGACAAGGTTGTTACGGGACTTAAGATTGTGCTTAAGCTTTTTGATAAAGCACAGGGTGTAATTGCAATCGAGGACAATAAGCCTGAGGCAATTGCGGTAATGGAAAAGGCATGTGCCGGTGAAGACAGAATTTCTGTAAAGGTCATGAAGACAAAGTATCCGCAGGGCGGTGAAAGATTCCTTATTTCGGCTGTTACCGGAAGAGAGATTAATTCAGCAATGCTTCCTGCCGATGCAGGCTGTATCGTACATAATGTTGATACAATTACATCAATTTATTTTGCTTGTATTGAAGGTTTCCCTCTTACCAAGAGAATTATCACGGTTACAGGTGACGGAGTAAAGGATCCGCAGAATTTCTATGTTTATCTCGGTATGAATTACAGGCAGCTTCTTGAAGCCGCAGGCGGCGCAGTAGGAGAACCTGAAAAGTATATTTCAGGTGGTCCTATGATGGGATTTGCCATGTATTCACTGGATGTTCCGGTTGTAAAGGGAAGCTCATCACTTCTTGTTCTTAAGAAGGATGAAGTTAAGGATCTTAAGGCAACAGCCTGCATCCGTTGCGGTAAATGCGGTCAGGCATGTCCTGAGCATCTTCTCCCGGCCAAACTTGCAGTCCTTGCATCAAAGGGCAAAATCGAAGAGTTTGAGAAGCTCGATGGAGTAGAATGTGTTGAATGTGGCAGTTGTTCATTCATCTGCCCGGCAAAGAGACCTCTTGCACAGTATATTAAATCTATGCGTAAGCAGGTACTTGCTAATCGTAGGAAGAAGTAAGAAAGGTGGATAAAACAGTGAGTGAATTATTTAGTGTTTCAACATCACCTCATGTGCGCAGCAGGCAGACAACATCTGCAATTATGCTGGATGTATTGATTGCTTTGATTCCTGCAAGCGCATTTGGTGTATATAATTTTGGACTTGGCGCACTTGTAAGAATTATTATCAGTATTGCAGCGTGCGTTGCTATTGAAGCGGCTTATGAGTATCTTATGCATCAGGAGGTTACCGTGCGTGATTTAAGTGCGGCAGTTACAGGTCTTCTGATTGCATTAAATGTCCCTGTATCACTTCCAATCGGAATGCTTATCATAGGTGATGCGTTTGCAATTGTTATCGTCAAAATGCTTTTTGGCGGACTGGGACAGAACTTTATGAACCCTGCACTTGGTGCAAGATGCTTCCTGTTCATTTCATTTGCAAAATGGATGACTGATTTTGCGACGGATGCATATACAGGAGCTACACCTCTTGCAATCCTTAAGGGTGGTGAAGAGGTTGCAGAACTTGCACAGCCGGAACTTATGGATATGTTTCTTGGTACTACGGCAGGTACAATCGGTGAGACTTCTGCCATTGCAATTCTTATCGGCGGTATTTACCTGCTTGTGCGCAAGGTGATAAGCCCAAGAATTCCTGTATCATACATAGCAACATTTGCAGCATTTATCCTTGTGTTTGCTCCGGGACACCAGTTTGATTTCATGTATATGCTCAAGGAAATCTGCGGCGGCGGACTTATGCTTGGTGCTTTCTTTATGGCAACCGACTATGTTACTTCACCGATTACACCTAACGGAAAGATAATATTCGGTATAGCGCTTGGTCTGCTTACAGGTCTTTTCAGAATGTTCGGTGCCAATGCAGAGGGCGTTTCATTTGCAATTATTTTCTGTAATCTTCTTGTACCTCTTATTGAGAAAATTACAGTTCCAAAGTCATTTGGTAAGAAAAAACCGGAAAAGGAGGCAAAGTAATCATGAATATGAAAGCAATTATCAAAGATGCGTTGATTTTGTTTGTTATTACTGTTGTTGCCGGCCTCGGATTAGGTTTTGTCCATATGATTACTGAGGAACCGATTAAGAAGGTCCAGGAGGAGGCAAAACAAAAAGCTTACAGGACAGTTTTTGCTGATGCAACAGAGTTTAAGAACCTTGATGAGTCAACACTTCCTGACGATCTTTTTGTTTCGGTACTTGCGGATGCAGGAATTGAAAAGGATGAGATTGCAGAAGTGGTTGCTGCGATGAAAGGTGATGCATACGCAGGTATGGTTGTCACTGTAGTAGCAAAAGACGGCTACGGCGGAGATATTAAGTTTTCTGTAGGAATCCAGAAGGATGGTACAGTTAACGGTATTTCAATTCTTTCAATCAGTGAAACAGCCGGTCTTGGTATGAAAGCAAAAGAGCCGGCTTTCCAGTCAGCTTTCGTAAATAAGAATACAGATACATTTGTTGTAACGAAGAGTGGTGCAACAAAGGACGGTGACGTTGATGCAATCAGCGGTGCCACAATTACGTCAAAAGCAGTTACTAAGGGTGTCAACAGTGCTGTTACAGCATTTAAGTACCTTACGGCAAACGGCGTGAAGTTAGAGGGAGGTGTTTCCGTTGAATAAATGCATTGAAAGACTTTATAATGGTATCATCAAGGAAAACCCTACACTTGTTTTAATCCTTGGTATGTGTCCTACACTTGCTGTTACTACATCAGCTGTTAACGGTATGGGCATGGGACTTACAACGACAGCAGTTCTTGTAATGTCTAACTTAATGATTTCTCTTCTTAGAAAGATTATTCCGGATAAAGTAAGAATGCCGGCATATATTGTTATCGTTGCTTCATTTGTTACAATTATCCAGATGCTTCTGGAAGGTTACCTTCCATCACTTAACGAGTCACTTGGTGTATACATTCCGCTTATAGTAGTTAACTGTATTATCCTTGGACGTGCTGAGAGTTATGCTTCAAAGAATCCTGTTCTTCCGTCTATTTTTGACGGTATTGGAATGGGGCTCGGATTTACACTGGCACTTACAATACTTGGTGCATTAAGAGAGCTTCTCGGCGCCGGAACATGCTTCGGAATTACTGTTTACACGGAAGCACTTATGCCGCCAATCAGCATTTTCGTACTTGCACCCGGTGCATTCTTCGTACTGGCTATGGTTATCGCTGTACGTAACAAGATTATACGCGGTAAGAGAACTGCTGCTGAGGCAGGATGCGACAAGATTGACTGCGGACACTGTGGTAATACGGCATGCGCAGGCCGTAAGGCTGAACAGTCAGGTCAGGCATAATTGATTGAAGGCCGTAAGGCCGAATAAAATGGAGGTTAACATGAATCTGGTTATTATAGCAATTAGTGCAGCGCTTGTTAATAACGTAGTATTAAGCCAGTTCCTTGGATTGTGTCCGTTCCTCGGCGTTTCAAAGCAGGTTAAGACAGCAGCCAGCATGGGTGTGGCAGTTATATTCGTTATTGCAATCTCGTCTGCATGTTCAAATTTAATATATGCATTTATCCTTAAGCCTACGGGCATGGAATATCTTGAAACTATAGTATTTATACTTGTAATTGCAGCACTTGTTCAGTTTGTTGAAATGTTTCTTAAGAAGGCAAGCCCGGCACTTTATTCAGCACTTGGCGTATATCTTCCGCTTATTACAACAAACTGTGCAGTTCTCGGTGTAGCACTTAACAGTGTTTCATATGAGTATAATTTCATTGAGACTCTCATTTATGGTATTGCCACAGCGATTGGTTTTACAATTGCAATCGTTATTCTGGCAGGTATACGTGAGCGTATTGAAGATAATGATGTGCCGGAAAGCTTTAAGGGAATGCCTATTGTCCTTCTCACAGCAGGACTTATGTCAATTGCATTCGTAGGCTTTTCCGGACTGGTATAAGGAGGAAATGATATGACTGGAATTATTATTGCTGCCGCAGTAGTCGGCATAACAGGTGTTATTATCGGTATCTTCCTTGGTGTTGCCGGAGATAAATTTAAGGTTGAGGTTGACCAGAAGGAGCTTGACGTAAGAGCAGAGCTTCCGGGTAATAACTGCGGCGGCTGCGGATACGCAGGATGTGACGGCCTTGCTGCTGCAATTGCAAAGGGCGAGGCACCTGTTAATGCCTGTCCTGTAGGCGGAGAAGCAGTAGGTGCCAAGATTGCTGCCATCATGGGAACAGAAGTTGGCGAGTCAAAGAGAATGACAGCATTTGTCAAGTGTGCAGGTGACTGCGACAAGGCAAAGGACAACTACTATTATTCAGGTGTTAAGGAATGTACTCAGATGCCTTTTACACCAAATGGCGGTGCGAAAGCTTGTACATATGGCTGTATGGGATATGGCTCATGTGTCAAGGCGTGTGACTTCGATGCTATTCATGTAGTGAACGGAATCGCAGTTGTTGACAAGGAGAAATGTAAGGCATGTGGTAAATGTGTTGCAACATGTCCTCGCAAGCTCATTGAAATTATTCCGTATGAGGCTGCTGTAACAGTACAGTGTGCTTCAAAGGATAAGGGCAAGGATGTAATGTCTGTATGTTCAACAGGATGTATCGGATGTATGCTCTGTACAAAGCAGTGTGAGTTTGGTGCGATTACTGTTGAGAACAATGTTGCACATATTGACTACGAAAAATGTACAGGCTGCGGCAAGTGTGCAGAGAAGTGCCCAAAGAAAATTATAAGTAAACATTAGGATCAGACAAAAAGGGTTGGTGTTAAAATGACAGTATTACGTGGCAGAATAATTAAAACAGCGGCAGCGGTAACTCTGGCGGGTGTGCTTTGCACAATCCCGCCGGTAACCGCACGCTATAATACAATTAATAACAACGCAGTTAATAACAACGCGGTAAGCGGACAAGTTAGTGAAGCTTATGCGGCAGATGATGGAATAAATAGCAAGAACGCAGAAACTGCAGCTTGTGAGGGTGATACACAGGCTGTATTTTCAACAAAGGATCTTGGTATTGATGCAGCAAATTTCACTCAGGACAAGCAGCTTGCAAAAACTGTTGATGAGATTTCAAATGCTGATGTCAATGACATTGTAAACGCGCAGTTTGAGCTTATTCCGCTTGAACAACTTAATATTGCGGAAGATACATCTTCTGAACATGAGGTAATGGGTGGAAAGAAAAAGCATGTTGATAATGGCTCTCTGGAGAAGATGTCTGCGTCAAATTATACTGAAATGCCTATGTATGTATATGGTGTGGATGTTTCAAAATGGCAGGGTGACATTAACTGGCAGGCAGCAAAGGCTGCAGGCATTTCATTTGCCATGATTAAATGTGCCGGAAGAAGCACGGCACTTGACGGCTCATTATATATTGACCCATATTTTGTAAAGAATATTCAGGAAGCGCAGGCTGCAGGCATTCAGTGCGGTGTATATTTCTTTTCACAGGCAACTAATGTTGTAGAGGCTTATCAGGAGGCTTGTGTTACGGTACAGCTCTGTCAGCAGTATAATATCACATATCCTGTGGCGTTTGACTGGGAATCGGAAAGTGACTACAGAGTGGCTTATTATCCACAGAATAAGCTTACAATGAATATGATTGCCGCAACATTCTGTAATACTGTTGCAAGCTACGGTTACACCCCGATGGTATATGCATGCAAAAGTGATTTGTATAATACATACGAGGCAGGGGCGCTTAGCGCAGCGTATAAGATATGGATGGCAAACTATTACGAAGAATATCATTATACGAACCGCATTTATATGTTTGAAAGACCATTACCGGCCACATCATTTCCTTATCAGATGTGGCAGTTTGGAGTAACCAATGCAATTCCGGGATTTAACGGATATGTTGACATGGACCTCGGATTCTTCTATTACATGCCGACAATTGCATCGAAATTTCAGCTTTCACTGGCTTCCAACACAATATCAACCACTTACGGAAATCCGGTTAATCTGCTTGACGGTGTTACTGCTGTAAGTTCAGCAGGAATTAATGCAATAGGATATGTAATATATTCAATCGTAGATGTTAACGGACAACTGGTAACAGAGGACTATGCATTTGCCAATGTCGGTATATATGCAATAACGTATTCACTGACTGATGTTGACGGAACTACGGCATCAAAACAGGCTTTACTTTATGTATATCCGCCGGCAGGGGTATAAAACCCTCGAACAATAAGCGTTCTCGGAAAGGGGGCAGTATGAAAAATTTTGTTTTCAATGCGTACACAGAGAT
>CAMECH010000033.1 GCA_945913015.1 uncultured Bacteroides sp. | reverse complement strand
CAGAAGAATGGGAGGCTGTGAGAATGAATATTTTGGATATTGGAATACAGAAAGGGCGTGCAGAGGGAATCGCAGAGGGAATCACTTTACTTTGCAGAGAGCTCGGAATCTCAAGGGAGGATACGAAAGCAAAGATAATGAGCAAGTTATCAATATCCGACGATGAAGCCGAAAAATATATGCAGCAGTACTGGAAAGATTAGATTTACGGTACAATTATAAACAAATAAAAAACAAATTAAAATAGTAAAAGTTCTTGCTATTGTGCTCATGTGTGAGTATAATAAAGCTTGAAATTAAGAACGGTTTTAGAGTAGCAGTCATTACCAATGGTGGTATCAGCCTTTGTTAATGACTGCTTTTATTTAGAAAAATGTTCTACATTTACATAATATTTGCTTACGATTTACATAATAATCTTTTGCCATTTTTATAAGTTTATGTTATATTTGCTCTATATGATTATGCAATAAAGATGTATACAATATAGAATTTATTATGGTTTATTGCTTGACTGTTTTCACGACAGGATTCTTGCCGGATATAAAGAAATAACAGATAAGATTGCTGCAGTTCTTAAGCAGGATAAGTGACAGGAGGAGAATTTGATGGCAGACTGGGTGGTTGTAGTAGATGACGATGTTTTAAATCTTAGAATGGCAGGTCATATTCTGAGTAAGAATAACATGAGAGTTACGGCATTAAAGTCAGGGCAGGCATTACTTGATTATTTAAAAGAAAATGAATCACCTGACCTGATACTGCTTGATATCAGAATGCCGGGTATGGATGGCTTTGAGACTTTGGAAAAACTTAGGGAACAGGAGATGGGTAAGGATGAAATACCCGTTATTTTCCTGACGGCAAATGATGATGAGGAGTCAGAGACAAAGGGATTGTCACTCGGGGCTATGGATTTTATCAAAAAACCGTTTGTCCCGGAGGTTTTGACGCTGAGAGTACGGCATATTATTGACCTGATTCGCCTGCAGCGCAATCTGGCGCAGGAGGTGGACAAAAAGACTGAAGAAAATGAGAGACTTTTCATACATGTCGTTCATTCGCTTGCGGATGCAATTGATGCTAAGGATACATATACAAACGGTCATTCCGGCCGTGTGGCAAAATATTCAAAAGAGATTGCAAGACGGTATGGATATTCCGAAAAGGCGCAGGCTGATATCTATATGATGGGGCTTTTACATGATGTGGGTAAAATAGGTGTGCCGGATGCGGTAATTAATAAACCGGGAAAGCTGAGTGATGAGGAATTTGAAATGATTAAAAACCATCCGGTAATGGGTGCTCGTATTCTGAAGAACATAAAGGAGATGCCGTCACTTGCAATTGGCGCGAGATGGCACCATGAAAAATATGGCGGAGGCGGCTATCCGGACGGATTGGCGGGCGACCGCATTCCGGAGGAGGCACGTATTATTGCTGTTGCGGATGCGTACGACGCCATGAGCAGCATAAGAAGTTATCGAAATGTGCTTCCACAGGAAGTTGTCCGTGCAGAGATAGAGAAAGGCAAGGGAACGCAGTTTGACCCGAAGTTTGCTGATATTATGATTGCCATGATTGATGAAGATACCGAATATAAGATGAAAGAAGAACCAAAAAACAAAAGTGAATAAAAACAATAGAAAGCGGTCAATGTCCGAAAAAATACCTTTCGGCAGTGACCGCTTTTTAAATCAGTCAGCAAATTTTGCTGATATTTATTTTGCTGTTGGTTTATTTGACCTGTACAAACTGGCTGTTGTAGAGGTTTGCATAAAAACCGTTCTTTGCAAGAAGTTCCTCGTGATTTCCCTGTTCGATAATATGACCGTCACGCATTACGAGAATAATGTCAGCCTCACGTATTGTTGAGAGGCGATGGGCAACGATAAAGCTTGTACGGCCTTTCATCATTACGGCAAATGCATTCTGTATTTTGAGCTCGGTTCTTGTATCAATTGATGAAGTGGCTTCGTCAAGAATAAGCATAGGAGGCAGGCAGAGCATTACGCGGGTGATGCACAGAAGCTGCTTCTGTCCCTGTGAAAGATTACCGCCGTCTTCGGTTATCCATGTGTCATAGCCGTTAGGAAGTCTCTTTATAAAGCTGTGTGCATGCGATGCCTTGGCGGCTTCAACAATTTCTTCTTCGGTTGCATCGGGTTTTCCCATAGTAATGTTATCACGGATTGTACCTGTCTTTAACCATGTATCCTGCAATACCATGCCATAGCTTTGTCTTAAGGAGGTTCTTGTCATTTCCATAACAGGAGTTCCGTCAATGGCAATTGTTCCGCTGTCGGTATCGTAGAATCTCATGAGAAGATTTATTAATGTTGTCTTTCCGCAGCCTGTAGGCCCTACAATAGCAACACGCTGACCGGGCTTTACATTTAAGTTGAAGTTCTCAATAAGCGGACGGTCAGGAACATATGAAAACGAAACATTTTCAAGGCTGACATTGCCTTTTACATCTGTAAGTGTGACTGCGTCCTTCCTGTCAGGAACCTGCGGCTCCTCCTCAATAAGTTCAAATATCCGGGCTGCACATGCGATGGCATTCTGTATTTCGGTTATGACACCCGAAATCTCATTGAAAGGCTTGGTGTACTGGTTTGCGTAGCTTAAGAAGCAGGAAAGCTGTCCCACAGTAAGCAGATTATTTATTGCAAAGAAAGCACCGAAAATGCCTACACCTGCATATACAAGGCTGTTTACAAATCTTGTAGCCGGATTGGTAAGCGATGAGTAGAAAATTGCCCTGAGTGAGTAATTCTGCAGCTTGTCATTGATTACATCAAATCTGGCAAGGGCATCATCCTGATAACCAAACGCCTGCACAACCTTCTGGTTGCCAATCATTTCATCAATGAGGGCAGTCTGCTCGCCGCGTGTCTCTGACTGCAGCTTAAACATTGAAAATGTATGCTTTGCGATAAAACTTGCAACAAATAGTGAAAGCGGCGTGATAACAACTACGATTGCTGTTATGCCTGCATTTATCGAGAGCATAAAGCCGATTGTTCCAAAAATCGTGAGAACACCCGTGAATAGCTGTGTAAATCCCATCAGAAGACCGTCTGCAAACTGGTCGGTATCTGCAATTACGCGGCTTACTATGTCACCGTATGAGTGGGCGTCAATATATTTGAGCGGAAGTATTTCAATCTTTTTAAATGCTTCATCACGTATGTCGCGCACAACATGAAATGTAATTTTGTTGTTGCAGGTATTCATTATCCACTGTGATACGGCAGTTACAGCCATGACAACAGAGGCCTTAATTATTATTGCAGCGATTGCACTGTAATTTACGTTGCCCGGTGCAATGATGTAGTCAATGGCATTACCGGTAAGGATAGGAACATACAGTGAAGATGCAACTGTAATTGCAGCGGTAATAAGTGACAGAAGTATATAAATTTTGTAGTGGCTTATATAGGCGAGAACCTTTTTTAAAGTAGCCTTTTGCGAAGACTTTCTTGAATTGTCCATTATAAAGCCACCTCCTTCGGATACTGTGAGTAGTATATTTCCTGATATACATGGCAGCTTTCCAAAAGCTCGTCATGTGTTCCGATTCCGGCTATACAGCCATCGTCAAGCACTATGATTTTGTCAGCCTGCATGATTGATGTTGCTCGCTGTGATACGATAAAAACAGTAGGAGAGTCAGGCATACGGCTGATTGCAAGGCGCAGGGCGGCATCGGTTGCAAAATCGAGTGCTGAAGCGCTGTCGTCGAGTATCAGGATTTCAGGCTTTTTAATCAGGGCGCGTGCGATTGTAAGACGCTGTTTCTGTCCGCCTGAAAGATTTTTTCCTCCCTGCTCAACCATGTAGTCGAGTCCTTCCTCTTTTTTCTCAACAAATTCCAGCGCCTGGGAAATCCTCAGAGCCTCTGTCATTTCTTCTTCTGTCGCATCTTTTTTGCCCCAGAGAAGATTGTCACGTATAGTTCCCTTAAATAGAATTGACTTTTGAAGTACAATTCCTATTTTGTCTCTTAACTCATCAAATTCATATGTTTTTACGTCACGTCCGTCAACGAGAACCTGTCCGCAGGTTGCATCATAGAAACGCGGAATCATATTTACAACGGATGACTTTCCGGAACCTGTACCGCCTATGATGCCGATTGTCTGTCCTCGCTGAACCTTAAAGCTGATATCTGAAAGAGCTTCGGCCCCGGCACCGCTGTATGCAAGATTTACGTGGTCAAATTCAACAATGATGTCATTGGCTGATACATCTGAGGCATCATTTGAACTGTCAGAAGCATTTTCGACATGCTGGCTTGACTGTATTTCAAATACGCCCGCAATGCGGTTTGCAGAGGCAAGCGCTTTAGTTATTGTGATTATTAAATTGGCAAGCTTGATAAGCTCAATAAGAATCTGAGACATATAATTGACAAGAGCAACGACTTCACCCTGTGTAATTACGCCTGTGTCTACGCGGACTGCACCTGTCCAGAGCAGGAGAAGGGTGGCAGCATTTATTATTACATATGTCACAGGGTTTGTAAGTGCTGAGATTTTGCCGACAAATTTCTGCATTACAGTAAGCTGCTCATTGGTTTCTTCAAAATGCTTCTGCTCGTCGGCTTCCTTGTTGAACGCTCTGATTACACGGGCACCGGTAAGGTTTTCCCTTGTGATTCCGAGCACATTGTCAAGCAGTCCCTGAACTTTTTTGTAAAGCGGCATTGTAATGCGCATTATTCCAAATACAACAATCGAGAGTGCAGGAATAGTGAAAACGAAAATCATAGCAGCCTTTGCATCAATTGTAAATGCCATTATCATTGCTCCGAATACGATGAAAGGGGAGCGCAGGAAAAGTCGTAAAACCATATTTACGCCGGACTGCGCCTGATTTATGTCGCTTGTGATTCGCGTGATTAATGTTGAAGTACCGATCTGGTCTATCTCTGAGAAGGACAGACTCTGAATATGCTTAAAAAGAGCGTGTCTTAGCTTTGTTGAAAAGCCTGTTGCGGCTTTGGCAGCAAAAAACTGTGCGGTCACAGAGCTGATAAGCCCTACAACGGCAAGAAGGATAAGCACAAGGCACATTTTTATAATGTATGGCTTGTCCGCATTGGCAATACCTGTGTCAATTATTGCTGCCATTACAAGCGGCACAAAAAGCTCAAAAAGGGCTTCCAGCATCTTGAAGAGCGGCGCGCACACACATTCTTTTTTATAATCTTTAAGAAAAATAAGAAGCTTTTTCACATTCATCTTCCTTTCTGCATGCTTTCAGTATTCCATAAAGACAAATAGTAACCTGACGGGCAGGCTACTATTCATAATAGGTATTTTATTCGTTAAGATATTTCTCATATTCTTCAATTACCGTGTCCATTGCAGCCTTGCCCGGAGCACCGATGGTAAGACGCTTCTCAACACATGTCTTTAAAGATATTGCCTCGTAAATGTCTTCGTCAAATGCGTCACATACAGCTTTGAATTCATCAAGTGTAAAGTCATCGAGAGCTTTGTTGTTCTCAATGCCGTATAAAACGAGCTGACCGATGATTCCGTGTGCATCGCGGAAAGGAATGCCTTTGCGCACAAGATAGTCAGCAGCATCGGTAGCATTGGTGAATCCGTTCTTTGCGCTTGCTTCCATAACATCTTTGTTGAAGTGCATAGTGTCAATCATGCCCTTGAAAAGTGAAATGCAGCCTTTTGCGGTATCTATGGCATCAAATGTAAGCTCCTTGTCTTCCTGAATATCCTTATCATAAGCGAGAGGAATTCCTTTCATGGTTGTGAGAAGTGACATAAGAGCACCGTATACACGTCCGGTCTTACCGCGTACAAGCTCGGCAATATCAGGATTTTTCTTCTGAGGCATGATGCTGCTTCCGGTGCTGTATGCATCGTCAAGTTCGATAAATCTGTATTCATTGGAATTCCATATAATGATTTCTTCTGAAAAACGGCTCAGATGCATCATTATAATAGAAAGCGCACTCAGAAACTCAATAAGATAATCACGGTCTGAAACAGAGTCCATGCTGTTTAGTGTAGGACCGGCAAAACCAAGCAGTTTTGCGGTAAGCTCGCGGTCAAGCGGATATGTTGTGCCGGCAAGAGCACCTGAACCTAACGGGCAGTAGTTCATTCTTTCGTAAATATCAGAAAGGCGGCTTCTGTCACGCTTGAACATTTCAAAGTATGCACCGAAATGGTGGGCTACCGTAACAGGCTGGGCTTTCTGCAAATGTGTAAAGCCCGGCATATATGTTTCAACATTTTCTTTCATTATTCTTAAGATGACATTGAGAAGATCCTTAAGTTCTTCATCAACATTCATTAATTCATCGCGTGTGAATAATTTCATATCGAGAGCAACCTGGTCATTGCGGCTTCGTCCCGTGTGAAGCTTCTTTCCAGCATCACCGATTCTCTCAATGAGATTGGCCTCAACAAATGTGTGGATGTCTTCGTAGGCATCTGTGATTTCCAGTGTGCCGTTTTCAATATCCGAAAGAATGCCTTTAAGACCTTCTACAATCTGTAATGCTTCGTCCTTTGTTATTATGCCCTGTTCTCCAAGCATTGTTGCATGGGCAATGCTGCCACGGATATCCTGCCTGAAGAATTTCTGGTCAAATGAGATTGATGCATTAAAATTGTAAACAAGTTTGTCGGTTTCCTTTGTGAAGCGTCCGCCCCAAAGTTTCATAATAATCCTCCATTCCGGCAATATGTGAATTGCCACGTATATTATATTTAAATTTAATTAATGTCTAAATCGGCTTCATCACTGGTGTCAACGCAGTTCTCAATGCTGTCATCATCGCGGAAATAATTGCGCATGAAAGCAGGTGCATTGTCCAAATTAATGCGGCCGTTTTTAACCAGTCTGTTAAATGCTGTTATTGCTGCAAGTATCAATGTGCAGGCAATCGTAATCATAATTCCGGATATCATGTTAACCGGATGATAGCTCATTTCGATAGTATGCTGACCGGCTGTAAGGTTAATTCCGAGTACGGCATCCTTTATTGCAAATGTCGGAACTTTTTTGCCGTCAACCTTTATGGTCCAGCCCGCATCGTAAGGAATAGAGAAGAACATTATTCCGTCCTTTGCAGTATCGACAGTGCCATTAATTGTTGTTTCACTGTGTTCGGTAACCTTAAGACCGCCTGAACTTAAAATGTTATATGCCCGGATGAATTTGTCTGTATCCATTGCATATACAATGGCATTCATACTTGTGTCAGCAGCAAGAGTAACATTGTCCTCGGTTCTGATGTAGCCCATATCGATAATATGGTTGCCGTTTTTCAGTCCGGTGTAACTGTACAGCTTGCCGTTGATTGTCACACTTACGGAATCACAGTTTACATTGCGTATAACTGCATACATATGCGCATCGTTATATGGCTCAACGGTAACTTCCGTATCCGTGCGGAATTCATAAATCTGTTCAAATACATCTTCAATGCCTGTATTAAGCTTAATAAATTCGTTCTGCATCTCAATGCCGTTGTATGGAGTAGCAGTATTCCAGTCAGTCTGAATGTTGGAGTCTACCATAAATCCGACAGGCAGAGTGTATTTATTTTCATAAAGAAATTCACCGTCATTGCCATAGTAGAAATTAAACAGGCTGCTTTCAGGTAAAAGTTTATTGCTTATCACATATTTAACATTAAATATTGATGAAGTGACCAGCGTTGAACCCTTTGAATTATATGAATTCATCGAGTGTACACATCCGAAGCTTCCGAGAAGGTCGGTTATTCCGGCCGGTGCGGTTGAAGAAAATGTTGAGATGCTTGGGTAACCATGCCATGCCGAGTCATTATTTGTCTTCAGGCCAAATGTTTTTTCAATTCTGTAGAATCCGGTATCTTCCGACTTAACCTTTTCGAGAAGATTGTCAACAGCATTGTTATCGAGAAGATAAGCCGTACGGCCTGTAGTTACAATACTGGTATTTTCCATATTGACAGTACATTCGATAATTGAAAATGCAAAAAGCATAAACAAAAGTATCGGTGTTTTCAGGCGGTTGCGATGGTAAAAAAGCATAAGAAGCGCATATACGATTATAAAACCGGCGCTTATATATACGGTTTTCCATTCATACATTTCTTTAAGACCACACTGCTCAAGGAAGAGCATTAATCCGAATGCTATGCAGAAAGCGGTTGTAAGCTGCCTGGTCGAATATTGTTTTATATCCTTAAAGCCTTCATAACACATCGTAATGAGGAAGAAAATATATATAAATGACTGTCTTGCGGGAAGGCTGTTCGGGAAATGGAAGCCGTGCCATATATAATTTGGAATATTCAGATTGTATGAAATCAGGAAAATAAGTATAAGAACGCATTTTCCGACTTTCTCACTGATGCTTGCTTTAGGATTCATTATATACAGCGGAATAAGCAGGAAAACCATGACACCACAGTATATATTCGGAAGATAGTCAAGTCCCAGATGAACAGGTATATTAATCAGATGGCGGCAAAGCATGCTTACAACTGAAAAATAGTTTGATATCGTCTGAGGAAATGTTGAGTCGCTTGAAGCCGACAGCGTAAATGCGTACATTACCGGAAGCAGCATACATGCGGCAAGCCCACCGGCAAGCAGTGAATAAAGGCAGAAGTTGAAAAACTTTTTAAGGTACACCTTTAAACATCTGTTTCCGTTGTACATAAACATAAGTACAATAAAATAAAGTACAACAGCCAGACACACCATAATGGAAATGTAGTAGTTTGTATAAATGCAGAAGCCGAGACTTAAGCAGTAGAGAAGACACTTATTCTCGTTGACAAGGCGCTCAAGGCCAAGTATTACAAGAGGAAGAATAACTACGCAGTCAAGCCACATAAGGTTCCAGTTGTATGCGGCAACAAAGCCCGACATTCCGTAGAACATACCAAACAGAGCGATTGTACAGCGCTTGTTGTGAAAATGTGAAGTGATGTAATACGTGAAAGTCACACTTGCCAAAGCTGTTTTTATTATGATGATTGCGTTCATAACTTCAATTATGTAACGCTCAGGAAAAAGTGCGATAAACCAGTTGGACGGACTCGCAAGATAGTAAGCATAAAGTGCGGTGAAGTTTGTGCCCATTCCGATATCCCATGAATACGCAAGGCTTTCACCGTTGGTCAGCTTTCTCCACAATTCCTTGAAAAAAGGTGCATACTGGTGGTACATATCCGAGCGGAGATAGCAGTTATCGCCGAAAGGATAGATTTTACGCACATAATAAATTGCAATCAGCATTACAAGCGGAATTATAAAGGCGATGATATAAGTAAGATTGCCGTGTGGAATGCGATCGTCATCCTCGTCTATAAGATTTAAGTGAAATGAAAATTTCTTCATTGCTGGGAACCTCATAAATGTTTTATTTGTCCTTGAAAATAAAAAATTTGCTTAGAACATAATTAATTATTACCACAAATACATTGCTTATAATTTTTGCAATCATACTGTTCATAAACATTATTGCAACGAACATAAATCCTTCGTCAAAGGCGAGAGAAAGAAGTCTTGCAATCACAAAACCGTAAAGTTCCTTCATTACAACCTTAAATTCCATGCTTTTGCTTTCAAATACAAATATTTTATTGGTAATAAATGCAAATGCAACCGCAATCACCCATGCAACGATGTTGGCTGTAAGAGTGGCAGCCTTGTCCGGCATAAAAAGCAGCAGCTCCCGTTCGGCGAACCAGAAGACAATAATATTAATTACAGTTGTAAGCACACCGAAAATCAGATAACTGATTGTTTCTCTATTTAGAAATTTTTTAATAAGCCCTGTAATTTTATCATTCATTAAAATTTATTCCTCCTTATAAAATGCCTTTTTAGACACATTTTTCATTGTACTATATTGGTAACGGAGTGTAAATCATTTTTTAAAGATTTGCGGTGAAAATCTCTTGTAATATGAGGTTAATTCATATAAAATGAAAAGAGCATAAAGGGGTCTTTTACCGGAATGAAAGGTAGGAGAATATGCGAAAATTTAATAAAAAAGCTATTGCAAAGAAGTTTTTGTACTTTAAGTGGGCGGTAAAGGCTTGTGTAATGTCGGCGGCGGTGATTTTGTGCGGACTTTTATACAGTTGCGGGCAGGATGCGCAGGAAAAGCTTGTATATGTGGATGACAAAGGCATACAACCGGCAGGAGCAGAGGAACAGGAAAGCGCATCGAACCATGCAGCCAAAGAATCTGCGGCACAACCGGTTTACGTATATGTGTGTGGCTGTGTGCAGTCACCGGGAGTATATGAGACCTGCGAAGGTGCCAGAATATATACACTTATTGAGATGGCAGGAGGTTTTACCGACGAAGCTGCGGGCTGGCTTGTAAGTATGGCAGAAACTGTCTGCGACGGGCAGACGCTTTATGTTCCGTCGAAGGAGCAGGCAGAGAGCGGAGCGGTTTTAGTACCGGGAAATCAGCAGACGCAGACGTCAGCTAAGGTGAATATTAATTCCGCTACCAAGGAGCAGCTTATGACGCTTACCGGAATAGGTGAATCAAGGGCGGAGGATATTATCAGTTACCGCAGTAAGAACGGAGACTTTAAGACAATAGAGGATATTATGAATGTGAGCGGAATCAAAGAAGCCGCTTATGAGAAAATCAAAGAAGATATATGCGTCCGGTGACGGAGCGTTAACAGGAGTAGAGATGGCTAAGAAAATTCTGGTGGTTGATGATGAAAAACTGATTGTAAAAGGTATCCGTTTCAGTCTTTTACAGGATGGAATGGAAGTGGATTGTGCGTATGACGGTGAGGAGGCACTGGAGTGTATCCGCAATAACCAATATGATATGATTTTGCTTGATTTGATGCTTCCAAAGCTTGATGGTATTTCAGTGTGCCAGCAGGTGCGCGAATTTTCCGATGTCCCGATAATAATGCTTACGGCCAAAGGCGATGACATGGATAAAATACTGGGTCTCGAGTATGGTGCTGACGACTATATTACAAAGCCGTTCAACATTCTTGAGGTCAAGGCAAGAATGAAGGCAATATTCAGGCGCGGAGGACAGGACGGTGCCAAAGAAAAGAATTCTGCACCGGCACGAAAGGTTCTTACGGTGGGAAGCCTGGTCCTTGACTGCGATGCAAGAACACTGACAATTGATGGTAAGGAAATATATCTTACGGCAAAAGAATTTGACCTTATGGAGTTGCTTGCGTTTAATCCGGGCAAGGTGTATTCAAGGGAAGTACTTCTGAATACCGTATGGGGATATGATTATCCGGGAGATGTAAGAACTGTCGATGTTCATGTAAGAAGACTCAGGGAAAAGGTTGAGTCAAATCCGAGTGATCCTAAGTATATTCAGACCAAGTGGGGAGTAGGCTATTATTTTGGACAAAATTAAAATATATTTAAATAAGATAAGAAAATTCATTTGCGGAATGCGGTTTGGCATTTTCGTAATCATATTGATTCTCGGAGTGCTTCCGATGATGATAATGGAGTATGCCATGCATGGCTATTACAGGCAGGCAAGGATAAATGATGCACAGGCACAGCTTCAGGTGCAGGCGGTGGCACTCGCAGGAGAAATCAGCAAATATCATGACGTTTCCTTAACCAAAATCGAATCATACGAGAATATAATGCGCCAGTATTCCACATTTAACGACGCAAGGGTGCTTCTGGTGGATTATGGGTATGTAATTGCATATGATACGTATTTGTTTGAAAAGGGTAAGACGATAGTGTCTGAAAATGTCATAAAGGCATTTACGACAAAGAAAACATCCTCATCATATAATAAGGCAACCGGAAGTATTGAAGTAATGACGCCTGTTCTTGATATAGACAAGAATGCGGTTGCGGTTGTAATAATGGATATGGATGCGAGCGAAGCCCTCTCATATACTGATGACGTTATGCAGAAAACCTATATTATAAGGGTTTCGGCAATCACCATGCTTATTATTCTCAGTCTGTTTGTTTCGTGGGCACTGGTTCATCCGTTGCAAAATGTCAAAAAGCAGGTGAATGACATTTCGATGGGGCATTATGACAGAAGAATCGAAGTGGATTCGTATACTGAGCTTGCTGAGATGACTTCAGGTTTTAATGACATCCTCGATAAAATGAATAATCTTGACGAGTCGCGCCAGGAATTTGTGTCTAATGTGTCACATGAGCTGAAGACGCCTATTACGTCAATGAAGGTGCTTGCAGATTCTCTCAACACGCAGGAGGATGTACCGATTGAACTTTATAAGGAGTTTATGTCAGATATTGTTGAGGAAATTGACAGGGAGAGCAAGATAATTGATGACCTGCTCACGCTTGTGAAGATGGATAAGTCAGCAATGACGCTTAACATTTCTTCTGTTAATATAAATGAACTTCTTGAACTTATACTTAAGAGGCTGAAGCCTATTGCCCAGAAAAAGAATATTGAGCTTTTGTTTGAAAGCTTCCGACCTGTTGTGGCGCAGATAGATGAAGTTAAATTTACAATTGCGGTATCTAATCTTGTTGAAAATGCGATTAAATATAATAAAGATGACGGATGGGTTCATGTGTCTCTGAATGCCGACCATCAGTATTTTTATGTGAGAGTGGAAGATAACGGAATAGGAATTCCGCAGGAAAGCCAGAAGATGGTATTTGAAAGATTTTACCGCGTTGATAAGGCGCGCTCAAGGCAGACGGGCGGTACGGGTCTCGGCCTTGCGATTGTCCGCAACGCAGTGCTGATGCATCATGGTGCAATCAGGCTTCACAGCGAAGAAGACGTCGGAACTACATTTACAGTGAGAATTCCACTTAATTATGTGGAGGAGTAGGAGCTGCATATGAAAATTTATTTTAACAGAATATGCTCATTTATTCTCATTGTATGTCTTGCTGCAGGCACCATGGGGCTTTGTGGATGTGGCAATAAGGACAATTCAAATGAATATTCGGTTTATTATGTCAACCCTGCAGGAATGGCACTTGTGGCCGTGCCTGTAAAGCTTGACGGAATTGATGATACGCAGTCACAGATTGAGAAGCTTCTTGATGAGATGAATACCGCACGGAAGAAAAGCAAGTATGCAGCAGCAAAACCGGAGAATGTTGTCCTTGAACACTGGACACTTGATGGCAACAATGTGTACATTTACTATACGGCTTCATATAAAGAAATGTCTGCTGCAACGGAAGTGCTGTACAGGGCGGCTGTTGTCAAGACTCTTTCGCAGGCCGATGGCGTTGAACATATAACATTTTATGTTGACAATGCACCTGCGACATATGCCAACGGCAATGTTATCGGAATGATGAGCGCAAGTGATTTTATTGATGACGCAGACGGAAAGTCGGATGATATGAAGTGGGGTGACTTAAAGTTGTATTTTGCCAATGCAAAGGGTAATAAGCTTGTGCCGGTTACTGTTTCGGTGGCATATAACAAGAATGTTCCGGTGGAAAGAGTAATAGTTGAACAGCTTATAAAGGGACCTTCGACATCGGGGTATTACAGGACTCTTCCCGAAAATACGAAGCTTCTTGGAATATCAATTACGGACGGGACATGCTATGTAAATCTTGATGCCACTTTTCTGAATGAGATGGTAAATGCATCAGAGATGATTCCAGTATATTCAATTGTCAATTCGCTTTGCGAGCTTGGTACGGTTAATCAGGTGCAGATATTAGTCAATGGTGAGTCTAATAAAATGTACCGTGAGAGCGTGTCACTTGAGACAAAATTTATGCCAAACTTTGATATAGTACAGACGACATCACAGACGCAGCCTGCAATACAGACACAGCCTGCAGTACAGACACAGCCTGCAGTACAGACACAGCAGACAGCAAAATAAATAATTCGGAAAGAGGGGTATTCTGATTAAAAGACCTTTAGCGTGGATGGCGCTTTGCTACTGTCTTGGAGCGGCAGGCGTCATCCTTGACATGATATGGATTGATGCAATTGCAGCAATTCTTCTTTTTATTCTGTGGATTATATTTCTGCCAAAAAGACTATGTAGAAAATGGCACATTATAATTCTTCTTTTTATTATTTTAGGTGCATCATCAGCACAATATCATTTAAAACCGACAAAGCTGTCGGACATCTTAAATAACAGCCCTGACGGCGTAAATGCAGTTGTGATGGGAACTGTCACGAAAATCCGCAATAAATCCCTAAACAGGCAGATTACAATACATAATTGCACGGTTTTTGCCGATAGGCGAGCCGACGAACAGGTCAAAGCAGAAAATCTTCTGATAAATGCTGACTATAAGCTGGAAAGCTGTCATGAAGGGGATGTCATCCAAATCAAAGGAAAAATCTCATCGTTTCAAAAAGCTATGAACGCAGGTGAGTTTGATTCTGCCGAATACTATGCTTCAATGAATGTGAATGCACGGATGACGGCATCGGGAATACATGTTGTATCTGCATGTACAAACCGCCTGCTGACAGCAATATTTGACGTAAAAGAGAAAATGAGGCAATCCTTTTCGCAGATTGCCACAGATGAGGATGCAGGTGTTGTCATATCAATGGTTCTCGGTGATAAAACAGAAATTGACGAAGGTGTAAACAGTCTTTATCAGCGTAGTGGAATTGCGCATATACTGGCAATCAGCGGATTGCACATTTCGCTTCTGGGAATGACACTTTACAGGCTCTTGAGAAGAAGCGGGCTTAAATTTGCTGAAAGTGCAGTGATTAGCAGTGCTGTAATATTCGGGTATGGAGTAATGACCGGAAATGCTGTTTCTGCGGTGAGAGCATTTGTAATGTTCTCGGTAAATATGGGGGCACAGGTGCTCGGCCGGAAATACGATATGCTGTCATCGGCCTCGCTTGCGGCACTTCTGATACTTTCTGAAATGCCGCTAATGCTTACGAACAGCGGATTTCTGCTGTCTTTTGGTGCTGTTATTGCAATTGTCAGAGTATATCCGGCGTTTGAAGGAATATTTCCCAAGTGGAAAAAGACGATGACAGGATTGGCAGCAAAATCTATATGTTCTTCAATTGCGGTAAGCAGCAGTGTAAGTCTTGTTACAATTCCGGTACTGCTTTGCTCGTTTCATGAATTTTCACTGTGGTCGGTGTTTCTTAATCTCATAGTACTTCCACTGATGGGAATAGTTATGGCAGGTGCTTTAATTGGAGGGGTTCTTGGAATTGTATGGATTCCTGCCGGAAAATTTGCAATCGGAATTGTTCACTATATACTAGTTTTTTTTAATGTGTTGTGCGAATTTGCAGAGAGTATGCCTTTTGGCAGGATGATACCCGGTACGCCGGACAGACCGCGGATTATTGTGTATTACACTGTGCTTGCCATAATGGTGATTGTGCCATCTGTTGTCAAATCAAAGAAAAGAAGGCTGGCAGCTCTTGCGGTTTTAATATCTGTTATGTCAGCAGCTATGTTCTGGAATCCTGTTAGAAAGCTTCAGGTGAATATGCTATATGTCGGGCAGGGAGACGGAATATATGTGAGGCTGCCCGGTGGTACAAATATGCTTTTTGATGGCGGAAGCTCTGATAAAAAAGATATCGGCAGGTACACTTTGGCACCATGCCTTAAAGCAGGAGGGGTATCAGTCCTTGATTATGTATTTATAAGCCATACGGACAAAGACCACTGTAATGGTGTTGAATATTTGCTGGAAAATCAGAAAGAAAGCGGAATCAGGATAAAAAATCTTGTTATGCCGGACATTATAGACAAAGACGAGGAGTATTACAAGCTGGTTGAACTTGCAAAGCAAAACGGCGTGAAGGTGACTAAAATTGCGAAAGGCGCAGTAATGACGGAAGGTGAGGGCACGTCGTCAGGTGGCATGGCGTCAGGAGCTTTGTCATCGGGAGGTACGTCGTCAGGAGGCATGGCGTCAGGAGGCATGGCCTCAGGAGCTTTGTCATCGGGAGCAACGTTCAGGCTTGAATGCCTTGCACCGGAGAAGAATGTGAAGTTTTCAGGGAAAAATGCTTCCTCGGCTGTTTTTAAAATGTCATATGGCAGTTTTGATATGCTTTTTACAGGTGACCTTGAAGAAGACGGAGAAGATATGCTTATCGCCGGAAATTGTCTGTCACAGTGCGAAGTTCTTAAAGTCGCTCATCATGGTTCTCGTAATTCCACGCAACAGGAGTTCCTTCAGCTTGTTGCTCCACGCATTGCATTGATCTCCGCAGGAAAGGATAATTCTTATGGACACCCTCATGAGGAGACAACAAAAAGACTTGAAGCAACAGGCTGCAAGATTCTAAGAACCGATGAACTTGGAGCTATAATATTAACCGTTTCGCCTTCTGGTGAAATAGCGAAGGAGTAGTATAAGAACTCCGTGGGCCTGGGAAGAAAAAAGAAGCGCCCCAGGCCCACGAAAGGTAGAAAAAGGGAAGGCAGTGTCAGTTCGCATGGGCCTGGGAAGAAAAAAGAAGCGCCCCAGGCCCACGAAATGCAATAAAAG
>CAMECH010000032.1 GCA_945913015.1 uncultured Bacteroides sp. | reverse complement strand
TTAACGCGTAATTAATGCGCAATTTGACCGGAGCACGGAATTTCCGGAATAACCGAGAGTTCGAGACCTTCCTCTCGTAAAACAAAACTAAAGGAGATAACTGAATATGAAAAATAAAAAGGTAGTTTTTATCACGCATGCGGCTGTTATTGCTGCATTGTACGTAGTGCTTACGTACGTTGCCAACATGCTTGGACTTGCCAATGGTGCAATTCAGGTGAGATTTTCGGAGGCTCTTACAATCCTTCCGTATTTTACCCCTGCTGCAATTCCCGGACTTGCTGTCGGCTGTCTACTGAGTAATATCCTTACGGGCTGCGCCCTTTATGATATTATATTCGGTACTCTTGCCACACTGCTGGGCGCTGTCGGAACATATATGCTTCGCAGAATCAAATGGCTTGCTCCGCTGCCGCCGATTATTGCCAACACCCTGATTATTCCGTGGGTATTGATGCTTGTCTATCAGGCACCGGGCACAATTTGGTATTTTATGCTTACAGTAGGTGCAGGAGAAATAATCTCATGCGGTATTCTTGGAATGCTTCTGCTTTTTGCCCTGAACAGGTATAAAAACGTGATTTTTAATAACGACTAAAAAATCCGGAACCTCTTTCTGCATCATGTAATTCATGTAATGCAGGAATTGGTTCCGGACTTTTTATTGCTCATTCTTGTGTTTCTTAATAATCTCTTCGTACCTCTTCTGAGAAGCAATCTCCTCTTCAGTCTGCTCAACCTTAACATCCTCCATGGTTTCAAGCTGTGCCAGTACGTCATTCAAATCATCCATATTAAGTAAATTATCCATACTTTCCTCCCTTTCCAAGACGCAAATTATTTATTCATACTTTTTAAGTTCCTCAAAAAAATTATCAAGCTTTGTCATTGTTTTGGCAAGCACCTTTGCCTCCTCTTCACTCAGACCATTCATGACCGAAGAGACCATATCCTTGTGAAACTGCCTGTGATGGTCATATGCCCTGCGGCCCTTGTCAGTGAGCGAGGCATAGACTATTCTCCTGTCCTTCTCTCCACGCCGGCGCTCCACATAGCCTTTTTTGACAAGTCCGTTAATGCCGATTGTAAGAGTGCCCATCGTTACCTCAAGAGTTTTTGAAATCTGGGACATCGTCCTTGCCTCGCCGTTGCCGACTGCATCAATTATGTGCATATCGGTAACGGTTATATCAGAAAATTCGTCAACAATAAGGGCTTTCTGCTCGATACTCAGAATATCATTAAAAATTTTTACCAATATTGAGTTCAGTACATTATAGATATCCTGCTGCATACTAATCCCCATTCCTAAGACGCTTATGCGTCCATCATTCTGAAACATTTTCTTCTCTGATTGCTGCGACGAGCTGGAAGCGGAACGCCCCTGCCCCCGATATGTTACGGTATCTTGTGTCCGCATTATCCTTAAGGCTGTGCATTTCAAAAGAACAGCTTTCTATGTATTCAAGCGGATACGCCTGGTATCTCGAACTCTTCACCGTGTTCTGCTGCCAGAATACCCTGATTGAATTCTTCATCTTCTCCCTGTTCTCCGAATACTGGTTTGCCACAAGCTCAGCCAGCGCCTCGTCTGCCATAAATACATGTGCATAGTAGCTTACCTTTTTGGAGAAAAGCTCCTCCTTAAACTCCTTCAGCCACTCCATATTGGCAGCCGATATAAGTATAATTGGAAAACGTCTATGTGAATTGTTAATAAGCTTCATCAATGCGTCAAAATCTTTTTCCGTCTTCTTAAGAACCTGACCTCTTAATTCCTCGCCGTCAACAAGACCAATCTTACCGGCTATTCTTCCGTAGAACGAAGGCCTTGAGAAAGACGAGCTGTTTATAAGCCCGTGATTTGACTTCATTTCGTAGAAATCATTCTGCACCCAGAGAGCAAGCCTTCCGCCCGAAGGGAAAATTTTGGCTTTTGTTGACCACATTTTGCAGGCTTCCTTCTGGTCGGGCTGAGTAACCTCAATTGACATAAGCTGCTCATCCCAGTCAATACTTTCGCTGACCTTATATCCAACCGAATCCATTACAAATGTATCCGGCGCCTGTGGTATTCCCGGAAAAATATTCTCATACTTCTCAATAATCCACTTGTGGATTATGTTGCTTGCAGCCATAAATATAACTTCGGAATCAATGTCACTTTCTTTAAGATATGTAAGTGATTTAAACACATTAAATCTTGTTAGCGTCGGCAGTGCCTTCTCGCGGTTTGGCTGCTCATACGTTTTCTCACGCAGGAACCCAAGCCGGTTGACAACATCCGACACATCCTTATTATGCAGGAAATTTTCATTAATTATTCCGATTATGCTGTTAATGCTGAGTTCAATATCCTTATAGCAGTCCATCAGCGTCATAATAAAGTCTGCACGCTCAAGCTTATAGATAAACTTACCTATCGACATATCCTCATCGAGTATTTCCTGAAGTTCAGGATGTATCTCATCCTGCGTTGTCTTCAAATGATAGTGGCAGCGTATCATGGAATTCCAGTCTTTCTCCTTGTAATACGTATGCCCCATTTCTTCAAGCATTGAAATAATTGAATCATCACAAAGCTCCAGAGTTGCGAGAACGCTGTTAAGCTTACGCGCATAGTGCTTTGATTCATCATGCTCCCACATTTTGGTGTACTTATAGCGCATATCATGCTCTATCTCATGCCAGCCCTCAAATGCCATTGTACGAATCTGCACTTCAAATGTCTTATCAATCGGAAGTTCCCATGTCTGCGGTGAAATCCTGTCTGCTATATATTTTGGAAGCGACATCACACCATTCGTCTTCATCGACTTAAACTCAGAAGTCGTCTGGCTGCTTACTGCCCACTCGCACTCCGGGAATTCTCTCTCAATCAGATCCTTGCATATTTTTATATCATCAACATAATACAGAACAATTCTAAGACCTATTAAATCCTGCATCTTGTGATATTCATTATAATTTTTCGTAACATTGGTAAGCTTTGAAACAATCGATTCCTCGCCCTTCACACGATAAAAAATGCGGTGATAGATACCACAGCGGTTAAGCGGCCCCTCAATAATCTCAATCATATCATCCTGAACGGAATCGGGAACCGTAATCTGCGTAACCTTCTGCTTCAATTCTTCCAAATTATATTCATTCAATTCAATATTTTTTAAAACTTCCTCTGACATACTAATCCCCTAATACATCCTAATACATAAAGAAATTATATATAATCCCAAAATCCTGGTCATCCCATGTACAGTCAACCCTGTACCACTGTCCGTTGTACATTACCACATTCCATGCGTGGCTGCTGCCCGATACGCAATAACACGGAACCCCCAGTTTATCCATAAATTTCTGAAACAATGTCGCATATCCGTCACAGACGGCGCGGTTCTCAAACAGTGCATTATAGCCCGTGTGCCGGTTTGCAGTTCCTGCAACCGTCTCGTAATCATAGTCAGTAGTAAGACAAATCCAGTCATGTACATTTTTTATTGTATCATACTGTGTTGCCCCTACAAGATACGGTGCAAGCATCTGAACAGTTGCATCAAAAATCTGCTCCTGCTGCTGTGTCAGCTTCCATGCAATATTTACCTGCAGCATCTCCGACGAATAACAGCAGTCAAAACCGTCATATATCATCTGATTATAAGTGTGTATGCCACTCCCGTTTCCGATAAGCGCGCGAAGATGCATAATCAGCATTCCGACGTCAACCTGCCCCGGCTCAAAAACAAAATATATCTCCGGCTCATATGATGCCACCGCCGCGCTGATATACTCAATCCCCTCCTGCGTAGAGCCTATGTAAACGCTCTCTGCCGCCTCTGCCTCAACAGGGCTTGCAATCATAAAAAACAGTGATGCCATCATAACCGCAGCAAACGCCGCCAATTTTTTAAATGCTTCTGTCATATATGCCTTCTTTTCCGCGGTTATCCCGCACAAGTTTCAAGTCACAAGTTTCAAGTCACAGTAAATTTTATCATGTTCTACTAAATTCTACAATAAAATTACCATTTAAATATATCGTTGTCAAACTACATAATCCAGCTTTCGCCATCCTTTGTGATTCTGACAACACGCTTTCTGTAGCCTTCCGATATGTCCATTTCAAGCAGCCTGTCAATTGCATCAAACCTGCCCCAGCAGTGCATTGGAAATGCCTTTACAATATCCCACCGCCTCATGTAATAGTCAAAACCCTTGTAGAAACCGCCCTCAAGCCTGATGTCAAGCGGCAGAAATGCCGCATCAACAACAAAACTTCTGTCGCGCTTATCTATCTCATTCTTGAACGCCTTCTCCATATGATGCGCCTTTTCATCATCCTGCCATGCCCACCAGTTCAAGTCCCCGGCATGGTAAATCGTCTTATTCTGGCATTCCACAATAAATGCGACTCCCGAATCGGTTGATGTAAGCGTAGTCACATGCAGACTGCCAAAATCATACTCCTCATTTTTGTGTACATAATTAATGCGGCTTCGCGCCTCCAAAGGAATATTCCAGCGGTCCATATATTTTTCATTCATGCGCGTTTCCTTCGCAAGAATAAATGTTGTATCAGGATATTTCGTTGCAAGGTCAAATATCTTTTTGCTGAAATGGTCAAAATGCTTATGGCTCGCAAAGACATAAAGAGCGCAGTCCTTATCCCACTCAGGCAGTTCGCCGTTAAAATAGTCAAACAGCAATACAAGCTTTTTGTCACCGCCATCAAGCTCCACCGCAAATGAACTGTGATGTATATAAGTTATCTTCATCTGTCCTCCCATATCAGTCACGGCGAAGCGACTTAAGCAGCGCAATCTCCTTCGCATATCCGTCGAGCTCATTAGGTGTCTCCAGATAGAACGGAAGCTCTCTTAATGCCGGATGATTAATAATCCTTTCAAATGCATCAGTTCCGATAGTTCCCTCGCCAATCTTTTCGTGGCGGTCCTTATGGCTTCCAAACGGATTTTTGTCATCGTTAAGATGCACGGCTTTCAGCCTGTCAAGCCCGATTACCCTGTCAAACTCGGCAAGTACTTGGTCGAGGCCATTGACAATATCATATCCCGCGTCATACACATGGCAGGTGTCAAGGCATACTCCCATGTGTGAAGAAAGCTTAACACCGTCGATAATATTTTTAAGCTCCTCAAATGTTCTTCCGACCTCAGAGCCCTTACCTGCCATAGTCTCAAGAAGTACAGTTGTTGACTGGTTCTCGCTTAAGACCTGATTAAGCATCGACACAATGTACTCTGTTCCTTTCTCAACGCCCTGTGACACATGGCTCCCCGGATGAAAGTTATAGAGATTGCCCGGTGTCTGCTCCATTCTTACGAGGTCATCTGCCATAGTCCTCACTGCAAAATCTCTTGTAGCCTCATCTGCGGAACATGCATTGAGCGTGTACGGAGCATGTGCAAGAATAACCTCAATTCCGTTTTCCTTCGCAATCCTGTGAAATTCTTCCATATCCTTAGGGTCTATTGCCTTAGCGCTTCCTCCCCTCGGATTCCTTGTAAAAAACTGAAATGTATTGCCTCCCAGTTCATTAATTTCCTGCGCCATATGCGCATATCCTTTAGATGTGGACAAATGACACCCAATCTTAAACATATTCTTCCTCCTTATTTTTTATGCTCAACAATTGCTGATACACATCGCGCTTTGAGATACCGCGGTCCTTAGCTGCAAGGCGCATCGCCTCCTTGCGCTCATGCCCTTTTGCCTCATACAGCGCAACGTGTTCCTCAAGACTCATCGCCTCCCATGATTTCTGTTGCTCAAGCTCAAGCTCTGCCCTGTCTTTTCCTGCAATGACAAGCACATATTCCCCACGCGGTGCCTCATTTTCATAATATCCGCAGGCATCACCTATGGTTGTAATCCACACCTTTTCGTGACGCTTGGTAAGCTCCTTGCAAATGCTTATACTCCTGCTTTCGCCAAGAACGCCTGAAAGCTCCTTAAGCGTCCCCAAAAGATGATGCGGTGCTTCATGTATAATTATCGTTCTTGTCTCACCGGAAAGCTCCTCAAGCACTTTTGTCCTTTCCTTTTTATCTGACGGCAGAAACGCCTCAAAAACGAATCGTCTCGTAGACTGCCCTGATATCGTCAGCGCAGTTATGCAGGCTGCCGCACCCGGAATCGATGTGACCGCAATTCCTGCCTCATGGCACTGCTTCACAAGCTCCTCGCCGGGGTCTGAAATACCCGGTGTTCCGGCATCGGTTATCAATGCAATATTGGTGCCGTGGCGCATTTTTTCCACAAGCTCTTTCGCCTTTTCAATCTTGTTATACTCATGGTAACTTGTCATAGGCGTTTTTATTTCAAAATGATTCAGAAGCTTTATACTGTTTCTTGTATCCTCAGCAGCAATCAAATCTACCTGTTCAAGAGTGCGAAGCACGCGGTATGTGATATCCTCAAGATTTCCTATCGGGGTTGCACATATGTAAAGCATTCCTGCCCCATTTTTATTATCACTTTTTTCCATTCTGTCTCCATTCCGGAAACGCTTTAGCGTCAAAGCAGCCGCAGGCCGTTCCTACGACTTATACCGCTCAAGCAGCTCCTTCGTATATGTTCCGTCATCATTATACACAACCAGCGCAGGCTCTGCCGTAAGCTGCGAATTGCCTCCTCTCACAGCCTCAATCAGAACCATGTTTGCATTTTTGCCGGCATACGGATAAACCAGCTTCATGCGCTTTGGCTCAAGCCTGTACCGCCTGCACAGCTCGAATATCTCCACAAGCCTCTGTGGCCTGTGCACCATATAAAACCTGCCCTTTTCCTTAAGTATTGCCGAAGCCCCCCTGATAATATCCTCAAGACTGCACAAAATTTCATGCCTTGCAATCGCCTTTGGCGCAGACGGATTGACAATTCCGTGATTTTCATTCATATATGGCGGATTTACAGTCACCACATCAAATGAGCCGTCCTTATAAAGAGATGACACATTTTTGACATCTTCCTGAACAATCTCAATCCTGTCACCAACACAGTTAAGCTCCACATTGCGCTTTGCAAGCTGCGCGCTTATATCCTGAATCTCAAGCCCCGTAAAATGCTTTCCCTTAGTTTTTGCCTCAAGCAGTATGGGAATTATGCCGTTGCCCGTGCACAAATCCATACAATTTTCATTCGCATTCACGACTGCGTAATTGGCAAGCAGTACCGCATCCATGCCAAAGCAGAATACCTCTTTGTTCTGTATCAGCATACGCCCTTTGCACTGCAGGTCATCAACTCTTTCATTCTCACCGCAGCATATGCTGTCAGCATTTCTCTTCTCGTCCGCCATATATTTCCTTATTCCTCTATCCACAAAAGCCGGAAGTCTCCACCATTCGTATATCTGGCGAATACATTCCGGCAATTAATCAGTTAAGATGATTTTCTTTAATCTTTTCCATATCTTCAAGCGCCTTCAGCTCATCATCATTAATATTAAGCTTTTCATTCCTTCGCTTTGTCTTGAAACGAAGCTCCTTAACGGCATATTCCCTGATATCCTTGTCGTCATCATCCACTGTAACTATAACCTTGACAAGCTGGCGGAGAACATTAACACTGTGAACCTCGCCCTGAAGCCCTTCCGGAGTTGTGACATAGTCACCGACATTCGGAAGTCTGCTGTTAAGAAACTCATAAGTATCTTCCTCATATTTGAGGCAGCACATAAGTCTGCCGCATACGCCTGAAATCTTGGTCGGATTCAGAGAAAGATTCTGCTCCTTCGCCATTTTAATTGACACCGGAATAAAATCTGACATATACGAGCTACAGCAGAGCGGTCTTCCGCATACACCTATACCGCCGAGTATCTTTGTCTCATCTCTCACACCAATCTGCCTGAGTTCTATTCTTGTCTTGAAAACTGCTGCCAGATCCTTAACCAGCTCACGGAAATCAATACGTCCGTCCGCAGTAAAATAAAACAGCACTTTATTATTGTCAAATGTATACTCTGTTCCGATCAGCTTCATATCAAGCTTGTGCTTTGCAATCTTTTCAAGGCAGATTTTAAATGCTTCCTTTTCCTTCTCGCGGTTGCCTGCTTCCACCACGTCATCCTCAGGCGTTGCAATCCTGATTACCGTCTTTAACGGCGCAACCACCTTCTCATCCTCAACATCACGCGGTCCCAGTACAACATGTCCGTACTCAACGCCCCTTGCCGTCTCAACAATTACATGCTGTCCGGCTTCAATCTTTAAATCTCCCGGAGAGAAGAAATATATCTTGCCCGCATTTCTGAATCTGACTCCTACTACATTTGTCATAATATGTCTAAAACCTCTCTTTACCGCTTATTATCACTATAATAATTTAATTTTCTTTCATTGTGAGGAACAAAAGCTCCATTACAAGCTCAAAATTAACATTGGCACGCAGCCTTCTCTTTGCCTTGTCAAGCGCTGTCAGAATATTCTGTATTCCCTCGTATGAAGAAACCGATGCCTGCCTTCTGATTATGTTCAGCTCATCCTTGAAAATAAGCAGGTTGGCATCATTCGTACTCTTAAACAGTAACACATCACGATACCACATTGCAAGCAGGTCAAGATAATCATTAATATTATTTTTATAATCTCCGACGCTCTTAACCGAATCCACAAGCTCTCCTATCGTCATCTCGGATGCGTATTTCAGCATATGAATCGCGCTGTCCTTCATCTGTACAAATGTATCCGATGTGATAATCGATTCCGCTCTTCCCACGCAGCCTCTTGCAAATGCAACCGCAAACCGCGCCTCATAATCCGGTATCGCAAACTTCTTTATCAGATGCCCCTGAATAAGCGAATCCTTTACAGGATTCAGCTCAAGCCGCACACACCTTGAAAGTATCGTTTGCAAAAGCCCGTCCGCATTCTCTGTGAGAAGCATTATTATCCCATATTCAGGCGGTTCTTCAATCGTCTTTAAAATTGCATTCTGCGCCTGTATCGTCATCTTGTCCGCATCATCTATAATATAAATCTTATAGCGGCTTGAATACGGACGAATCTGCATATCTCCCACAAGCTGCTCCCTTACATCCTCAACGCCGATGCTTGTCGGCTTTTCGTGTGTTATCCTTATAATGTCGGGATGATTTTTGCTGTCCGCCTGCAGGCAGGAATGGCACTCATTACACGGTACTGACCCGCCCTGCTCGCACTGCAGAGTCTTTGAAAATATATCTGCCAGCATATTTTTTCCTGAGCCCTGCTCGCCATTAATAATATACGCATGAGAAATCTTATTCATTTTAACTGCATTCTGAAGATGTTCCTTAATCTTCTCATGCCCTATAATCTCATCAAAACTTTTCATAGTGTCCTCATTCTATGTTGTTATGTCAAGAAGCAACCCTCTGATATCATCGATTTTGCTTACAATTGCAATGTGGTCCTTCTCCTCCTTGACAAGCTCACTTGCAAGGTCGTCGAGGTTCTTATCCACAAGCTTCACAATCCCGTACACACGGTGCCTTCCCCTCCTGTCAAGGAAGTTCTCCCTTGAAAATTCGTGTGAGCGGCTGACCACCTCATTGAGAAAACCCTTAACAAGCTCACGGTACCTGCGCATATCCTTGATATCCATATGCTTTGCTATCCTGTCTCCCTGCTCGGTAATGTCATCCATCATGGTCTTAAGCCTGTTCTGCAGGTCTTTCTCTTCAATATTGCTTATCAGCGTAAACTTAAATGAATCATCATTATTATTCACCGCCGGCTTATTTTCAACATTCTGTGTCTGCGAAAGCTCATTAACCCTTATATCCACAGTCTGCCACCTCCCCTGCGATTACGCAAAGTTCAATTTAATAGCTGCTCTTATTTCGTTCAGACAGTCCTCAAACCCGCCGTTATTATAAAACCTCTTGGAAATGCCGCACCTTTTAATATTCTCCTCTGAGAAATCCGCACAATCCGCAAGGAATCTCCTGCACATTTCCGCATAATCCGGATTTGTCTGCTCCCTCTCGCGCTTTAACGCACGTTCAAGCCTCACGCCGTCCTCTACTTCTATATATATCGGTAATAAATGCTCTTCGCCAAAGTATTCCAGAAATCTTTCATAAGCCTCAAGCGTACCGATTATTATGTAATGTCCTTTGCCCAGCTCTATCTGCCCGTCGTCTGCGGTGAAATATTTCCATAGTCCCTGAACGGTGTTGTAACTTCGCATCTCTATTATCCTGCCCTCTTCCTGCATCCTGCAGGCAGCCTCATCACTCACGAAATTATATTCCACACCCTGTGTCTCACCCGCACGCATGGGTCTTGTTGTATACGGAATTACCCTTGTTAAATTCAATCCGGCATCCTCTGAAAGCGCCTTGAAAATCTTATCCTTCCCCGACGAGCTTTTCCCCATGATAAATGCTATCTCAGGCATAATATTTCCCTCTCACTTTTATTGTCCGGCTCCTGCATTCCCATCACTTCAAGCCCCATGCTAAGGCTGTCCTTAATCACTGCAATCACCCTTGAACTGATAATCTCTCCCGGACACACAATCGGTATTCCCGGCGGATAAACGCAGACTGTTGTCGCACTTATGCGTCCTTCGCACTCCTGATACGGCACCGCCTCACTGTCCGCATTAACCGCATCATAAGGACAAAACTTTATCTCATTGTCACATAACATCCCCAGTATATCCACAATGCAGTCTGCACCTGCTGCATCACTGCATGAAGCAGACAGGCCGTCACTGTGCGAAGCATCCGAGCCGGTACTGCATGAAGCAGATAAATTTCCATCACAGGCAAGCTTTGCATCGATATCCGAAAGTGCCTCAAGAAATCTGTCATAATATTCCTGCCTGTCTCCGACCGCTGTCATGGCAATCACATATCTGTGCGATGCCATCTCAAGCTGAATACCATACTGCTTTAATAATATATCATACAATTGCTTTCCCTGCAAACTTCCATTTTCTATATAAATTACAATTTTGGAAATGTCGTCCGACGGTGCAAGCCTTACACATGAAAGCTTATCTATATCTGCGCGAAGCTTCTTAAGCCTGCATACATAATCTTCCATCATTGCCTTCCCTGCTTCACTGTTAAGCAGGTTTAAGCATCTGTCAATCGAAGCCATCAGAATATATGACGGGCTTGTTGTCTGAAACATATTTACATACCTGTCTGTCTTCTGAATATATTTCTCCGGTTCAAGCGCACCCTTTCCTATATGCAGAAGTGCCGTCTGGGTAAATGCAGGCAGCGTCTTATGGATACTCTGCACAACGACATCTGCCCCAAGCTCAAGCGCAGATTTTGGAAAAATGTCCGAATATTTAAAATGCGCTCCGTGTGCCTCATCAACTATCAGCGGCACCCCATACCTGTGAGCGATTTCTGCAATCCTTTTTATATCAGAAATATTTCCCTCATAGGTAGGTGAAGTGATTATAACCGCACCTATTTTTCCACATTTTTGGTTATTATACTTATCCACATTGTTAACAGCAAGCAGTTTTTCCACATTTTCCGGGGATATTTTACCACTTATCCCCAAGTTATCCACATTTTCTGGATAAATATACACAGGATACAGCTCATTTTCATAAATGGCATTATAGACCGAAACATGACAGTTTCTTGCAACCAGCACCTTATCCCTCCTGTCTGTCAGAGCCATAATTGCAGACATAAGACCGACACTGCTGCCGTTTACAAGATACCATGTCTTTTCTGCGCCATACCACCCGGCGGCTTTCTCCATTGCCGCTTTCAAAATTCCTTCAGGGTGATGCAGGTTATCAAAACCATCTATTTCAGTTATATCAATTCCATACGGATTGCCCATATCAAAATTTTCTGTATTGCGCTTGTGCCCCGGCATATGCATCGGAACAAAATCTCCTGCGCAATATTCTTTCAGCTTATCGAGCAGCATCTGATTTCACCTCTTTTTTGCATGCATATCATATCATGAAAAGCATTGCAGGTCAAACGCGCGCGGCTTTTTTGCACAAAAAAGCCGCCATGCAGACCCGGTCTAAATCTGCATGGCAGCCATAAATTACTTATAAATTACTTAAATATAGTTACAAAATTATGTTGAACTCTAATCTGCATTAAACTCTCTTCTTAGATGTTACTGCAAGTGCTCCTGCTGAAAGAACTGCAAGAAGCATGAAGAGTGCGATTGGAGCACGGTCACCTGTCTCTGCCGAACCAACATTTTCTTCTGTACCTGCCTCTGTTGCTGACTCTGTAGGAACTACAGGCGCTACAGGTGTTACAGGTACTGTTGGAGCAGTTGTTGCTGTCTCCTGCTTGTCATCATCACCATCGTCATCTGAATTATCATCAGCTGGCGTTGTAACTGTCTTTTCACTGTAAACAACAATTGCAAATGGGCTGAGTGAGCTAACCTCAAATCTAATCTGCTTTCCTGTTCCCTTTGTTACAGTATGCTCAACAATTCCTGCTGATGTCTTATGAAGAACCTTTACACTATCCTTTGCAGGGTCATAGGTAATGCTTGAAGGAATCTCAACAGTTATTGTAAGCTTACCTGTCTTAATATTAACCTTCACACCACCCATAAGTGCATTGATGTCTATATAGCTTACGCCGCTGATATCAAACTTCGTTGTATCAATTTTAGCTACTACTTCAGTCTCCATTACAGTCTTGTCTGCAGGAGCAATATCATCAGCCTTAACAACGATTGTACCGTCTGTTACTACGATACCGTTCTCATCAACAAATACAGTATCCTTATCTGGCTTTACGCCTTCAACAGGAATAGCGCCGCCTTCGTTAGGAACAACGGTTATTTCCTCGTCATCCTCAATAACAAGACCAAACGGATTCCATGAGCCAAGGAATGTCTCTATACTGATAGGACTTCCGTCTGTAAGCTGAGGTGTTGCAAATACTTTTGCCCAGGATGCTCTCTTTGCTGAGTTATCTACACCTGACTTCTCAATAGTGCCATACTCACCGCAAAGTGGTGACTGACCACCAAGAGTTGTAAGCCATGCTTCTCCTCTTATAAGAGATTCACCATATGGATATGTCTCTGAATTCCAATAGCTGTCAGCCGCATCTACTGTTGTCTTGTAGAATACTGCCTCACATGTGTTAGCCTGCCATGGTCTTCCAAGGTAACCAGGCTTTGAAGTATGAAGTGATGCTGTATCAACTCCAGGAGTTGTTGATGTTACACGGCACTCATACATCAGATAACCTCTGCCTGATGATTGCTGCGGTGCTGTGATGTAACCTACATCATCCTTCTCACCCTTTGTTGTCTGGTCGTTTGTATTAAATACAAGGTTACATTCTTTAAATACTGCTGTCATACCGCCAAAGATATAGTCAGTTCCACCAAGAATATCACACTTGTTGAATGCTGCTGTTACGCCTGTTCCGCCGTAAAGTGTATCCTGACGTCCTACAAACTTACAGTTGTTAAAGTACACTTCCTTAACATTGTTATAGATAGCAAGAGCTGCGGCTCTTTCTACATATTCCTTCTCCTGTACCTTTGTATCGCCAACAGTCTTCATCTCGGCTCTCTTGACACTGCCTTCTTTAGCACTACCTGCCTGAGCTTCGATTACATCTTCAACTGATTTTGCTGATACATACTGGTTAAATGAGTTCTCAAAGATAATTCCGTCAGCTACAAAGTTATCAGCAGAAACAACAACTGATGCGTTCCAGTAGCTTCCGCTAGTCGTACCTGAACCAGGGTTTACAAAGCTTGCATATCCGTTAGCCTTGTTAGCTGCAAGAAGCTCTGCATCATACTTACAGTCAGAACCCATACTGTAATATGTATATCCGTGTCCATAGTACCATGTTACACGTACTGCATTATCATCAATTCCAACACCCTTATCCTTAAGAGCAATACTTGGCGTTGCACTTGCATTAACAAGTCTTACGTTAGGAGTGTCAATAACAAGCATCTCCTCGTAATCGCCCGGATCAACCTTAATTGTTACTGTCTGATCCGCTGTTCTTGTCATCTTGCGGGCTGCTGCGAGTGCGTCATTAATTGTATTAAATTCCTTATCTGCACCAACATGAAGTGTTGACCTGTAATCACCTGTCTCCTTAACTTCAATTGCGCAGAAATATGTCTCAGAAGCATTAGTACCTTCTGTAGTTGTAATTACAAAATCTCCGTCCTCTGCTGCAGTAACTGCTACAGAATCAATCTGTGCAGTACTTCCTGACTTCTCATCAATTACCTTATCTCCTGCCTTAAAGGATGCGGCATAGCAGTACTTGATTGTTACAATACTTCCCTTCTTAACATTAGGTACTGTAATTGTAGAATCTGCACCTTTTCCACTTGCATAAAGATATACATTGTTATGTTCTTTTACTGCACCTGAAAGCTTAAGACCCACATAATATGTCTGGTCACCGATTGTTGTAACTTCATTGCTTTCTGTCTTTGCTGCAAGCTTTGCAAAATCCCATGAAGAAATCTCTTCCACCGGAATTGTAACCTCTGTTGCTTTGCCATTGACAACAGCATCGCCCGTCGGACCCTGCACTACAGGTGAAGCTGCAATACCGCCGATTACAACCTTGTACTGTCCGTCTCTTAATGATACATTTTCTTCAATTCCGAATGTATACTCATATCCTTCTTCATTAATATTCTTAAATGTTACTTTAGCACCTGTTGTATCAGAAACACCAACTACCTTAACTGCCACCGGATATAACGGCTTCTTTGTAAACTCAATATTCTTTGTTCCATCTGCAGAAGCTGAAATTGAAGTTGTATTGAGTGCATAGTCATTAACTCCGTCTGCTGTAACAGCGTATGTAACATCCTTCTCAAGCTTAAGAGTAAATGTACCGTCTGCCGTATTAATATTAAATTCAGGAACGTATACATTCTCAGAAGCAAATGTAAGCTTCATATTGGCAAGCTTATCCTCAAGTCCTGTCACACTGCCTGTCAGGGTAACTAAATTAACTGCCTGAACAGTGACATTATGTGTTTTTGCCTCAGCACCAAGTGTTAATGCATTGCATTCTGCATTAACAACAAATCCGTTAGCATTCTCAAGTGCTACCGTATAGTCATATTTACCATTGAGGTCTACTGTGTAATTACCACCTGTAACAGTTGCTTCTGTTACTTTCTTAGTTGTATTGTTAACAAATACAAGCTTGTAATCATTAGGAATAGTACCCGGTACAGCAATTGAACCACTTACTGTTACTGTCGGTACGTGCTCTCTTAAGATACGTGCACATACAAGCTTCTCGTTAGTACACCATAATGTATACCATCCTTCAGAAGCTGCATAAAATGTTGCTTTCTCTACCTGAGCTTTCTTTGTATAATCAAATGTTGCATATTCTTTACCATCAGGTCCCATCAGTTTATAAAGAGCTGGATTACTATTAGAGCCAAGATACGCGGTAAGTATATCACCCTCATAGAGATATATTGCAAAATTTACTCCTTTATCTCCTGTCTTATTAGAATATATATATCCGCTATATACTACGCCATCCTCATCTTTAAGGCTCTTCTCATCTTTTCTTGTAAGAGCTGTATTGGTTGTTCTTAATCTGTGAGTTGTAGTATAACCACCATCATTAAACTTAACAGCATCCTTACCGGCAGCATCCTTTGCAGTAAACGATGCTATGGTTGCACCTGCCGTACCACCGGCAACGCCCGGATAGAATCCGTTAATTACATCAACAGTAAGGTTGTTGTTATACTTCTCCGCATCAAGTGCTTCAGCACCAAAATCCCATACATCAATCTTTGATGTGTCAAGAACTACCGGAGCCTTTGCCTCGTCAACTGTAACAATAATGTTACCTACATATGTATTGGCACCAAATGTAAGTGTAAGCTTTGCATTGCTGTCGCCTGTATACTTAATTGCAATATTGCCCTTGTCAGTCTCAGGCTTTGTTGATACAGACGCATTATCAAAACTTCCGCTGTTATCAGTTGATACTGCTGTGATATTTCCTTCATTACTATATGTTGAACCCATCATAGTAATTGTTGCACTTCCTGCAACATTAATATCAAGTGTTGCGTTAGAAGGAACATGCAAACCATAACCGGTTCCATGATATTTTGCACTTGAAAGTACAACTGTTTCATCAGCGTGCTTTAAATCTGCATCACCAAGATAAACCTGTGCGGCATATGTGCCCTTAAGGTCATTGAGGTCATCTGCATAATTTCCTGCATTTCCGGCATCAATTGCACCTGTAAAGATTACCTTTGTTGTTGTTCCCTTAGCAAGATAAACTTCTTCTTTAATTGGCTCAATAATAAGTTTCGGTACATATACTGTTCCCGTAAAGCTGAATGTAAGTGTTGCATTCGCTTCGTTGCCCGCTGTATATGTAACTGAAAGCTTATCACCATCGGCATCCACCTTGCATTCGCTAATTCCACTCTCATCAATAGTGCCTGTCGAATCAGAGCTTGTTACCGATATAGTCTTACCACTTGAATTGTACTGCGATGTAACAAATGTAATCTTAGCACTTCCGGTAACACCAACTTCAAGTGATGCATCATTGCCTACATAAATACCATATCCTGATGAATGCCATTTTGCATTTGTCCACTTAACAGCGCCATTTGCAGCAACGCTGTCAGCCTCATTTAATGGTGTTCCCTGAGTACTATATCCACCTGTAAATTCAAAATCAGGCGTACCACCCTTAGTTCCATATACAATAGAAGTCTCTTCTGCAATATATGCTGTTACGGCAGCCATGACTTTTTCAGTCTTGGCAAGCATACTTACAGGAATAAGTGTCAACGCCATTATAAAGGCTAATGCACTTGCAATACCTTTACGAAATTTAAAGCTTAATGCTTTCATTGTAAAAAACTTCCTCCTTCTCATGTTATTATTTTTTTGCAAAACACCCCAATGTAATTTTGCCATATCATAAAGTATAATATGAGATTTAAGAAATTGCAATTATATTTTTCCCATTTTTTGTATATTTTTTATATTTTTTTATTATTATCATGTAACGCTTAGTGCATTTTTTCCATTTATCTTCTTTGGCACGCAGTTGTTAATATAAAAAATGCATAATTACCACATCAGGGCAATTATGCAACCTTAAAATAAAAAAGAACTGCTAATCAATAGCAGTTCTGTAAAGTGCCTGAAGCCGGAATCGAACCAGCGACACGAGGATTTTCAGTCCTCTGCTCTACCAACTGAGCTATCCAGGCATAGTAGCGGGGACAGGATTTGAACCTGCGACCTTTGGGTTATGAGCCCAACGAGCTTCCGGGCTGCTCCACCCCGCGATAATATAGGTACAATAAATTATTTAAAACAAATGGATGGAGAAGGATTCGAACCTTCGAAGACGAAGTCAACAGATTTACAGTCTGCCCCCTTTGGCCACTCGGGAATCCATCCATAAAGCCGACAATCGGACTTGAACCGATAACCTGCTGATTACAAATCAGCTGCTCTGCCAATTGAGCCATGTCGGCATATCATAATTTAGTAGTGGGGCCTATAGGGCTCGAACCTATGACCCTCTGCTTGTAAGGCAGATGCTC
>CAMECH010000031.1 GCA_945913015.1 uncultured Bacteroides sp. | reverse complement strand
ACAATTATCTACGTTACACATGACCAGACAGAGGCTATGACACTTGGTACAAGAATCGTTGTACTTAAGGATGGTATCATTCAGCAGGTTGATACACCACAGAACCTTTACAATTCACCACAGAACCTCTTCGTTGCAGGCTTCATTGGTTCACCACAGATGAACCTTGTTGATGCTAAGGTTGTTGAGAATGCAGGAGCTGTTACACTTGAGCTTGGTGCTAACTTCTCAATTAAGCTTCCTGAAGCAAAGGGCAAGAAGCTTATCGAGCAGGGATATGTTGGTAAGACAGTTGTAGCAGGTATCCGTCCAGAAGATATCCATGATGAGGAACTCTTCCTTGCATCTTCACCGGACAGCATTATTGAAGCTACAATTAAGGTTTACGAGCTTCTTGGTGCAGAAGTTAACCTTCACTTCGATCTTGACGATGTTACATGTACAGCAAAGGTTAATCCTCGTACAACAGCTCGTCCTGGCGATACAGTTAAGTTTGCACTTGACCTTTCAAAGCTTCATATCTTTGATAAGGAAACAGAGCAGGTTATCTGCCACTAATTTTACATAATTTGTGAAATTTTGAGGAAATGTTTAGAAATAAGCATTTCCTCTTTTTTTTTTGACAAATTTGAGGTATAATACAGAATATATGGTTTGTATAATTTGTCGGACCGTAATTGTTTGTGAGGCTGCAGAAAGGATAACGTGAACAATGGTTTCAAATCAGATTTTACAGAATACAATAGATGGTCTCAAGTCAATAACGAGAATTGATTTGTGCCTGATTGACACTGACGGTAAAGTGGTTGCGACAACATTTCCGGATACCGGCGAATGTGAGAAGGCTGTCCTTTCATTTGTGGCATCACCGGCAGAGAGTCAGGTGGTTCAGGGATACCAGTTTTTTAAGGTTAATGATGAACAGCATACAGAGCTTGTACTGCTTGCAAGGGGAACGAGCGATGATGTATATATGATTGGCAAGGTGGCTGCATTCCAGATTCAGAGCCTTCTTGTGGCATATAAGGAAAGATTTGACAAGGATAATTTTATTAAGAATCTGTTGCTGGATAATCTTCTGCGCGTTGATATTTATACCAGGGCCAAGAAGCTTCATATTGACACGGAAGTAAAGAGAGTGGTGTTTATTATTGAGACAAAGAATGAGAAGGACACCAATGCACTTGAAATCGTAAGAACGCTTTTTGCATCCAAGACGCATGATTTTATTACTGCTGTTGATGAGAAAAATATAATTCTTGTTAAAGAGGTCAAGAACAATGAGTCTTTAGAGGATCTTGACAAGACTGCTTACATGATTATTGATATGCTGGGCGCAGAGGCAATGAGCGCAGCAAAGATTGCTTATGGCACTATTATTAATGATATACGCGAGGTTTCAAGGTCATATAAGGAAGCTCAGATGGCACTCGATGTAGGCAAGATTTTTTACAGTGACAAGAGTGTTGTGGCATACAGCAGACTTGGCATCGGAAGACTCATTTATCAGTTGCCGATTCCGCTCTGCCAGATGTTTATCAGGGAGATATTTGACGGAAAGTCTCCTGATGAATTTGACGAAGAAACGCTGACAACAATTAACAAATTCTTTGAGAACAGCCTGAATGTATCAGAGACTTCAAGGCAGCTTTATATCCACCGTAACACGCTGGTGTACCGTCTTGATAAGCTCCAGAAAAGCACAGGCCTTGACCTGCGCAAGTTTGATGATGCAATTACATTTAAGATTGCGCTTATGGTTGTAAAATATATGAAATACGTTGAGAACAGAGATTCATTTTAGAAAGGAAATACATAAAACATGATTATTCTGGAAAACGTTACAAAAGCATATTCTTCGGGAGAACCCGCACTTAACGGAATAGACTTAAGAATTGAAAAAGGCGAGTTTGTATTTATAGTAGGCAACAGCGGCTCCGGAAAGTCAACACTTATCAAGCTTTTGCTTAAGGAACTTGATGCAACTTCCGGAAAGATTTATGTCAATAAAAAATATATTAATAAGATTACGAGAAAGAGGCTTCCGATGCTTCGTCGTGATATTGGCGTTGTGTTCCAGGATTTCCGCCTGCTTCCTGACCGAAATGTATATGATAACATAGCATTTGCCATGAAGGTTGTGGAGGCGCCGACAAGGCTTATCAGGGGACGAGTGCTTGCAATGCTTTCAATGGTAGGACTGCTCGATAAGTATAAGTCATTTCCTAATGAGCTGTCAGGCGGTGAGCAGCAGCGTGTCGCAATAGCAAGAGCGCTTGTCAATGAGCCGTCTATTCTGCTGTGTGACGAGCCTACAGGTAATCTTGACCCTGAAAATTCATGGGAAATCATGAAGATTCTTGATGAGATTAATAAGCGTGGCACAACAGTGCTTGTTGTTACACATAACATGGAAATTGTACAGGCTATGAAGAAGCGTACAATTACCATGAATAACGGCAAGATTATCAGCGATGTGGAAAAAGGTGGTTATTTCTATGAAGATTAGGTCATTAGGATACAATATAAAGCAGGGGTTTAAGAACATTTACCGCAATAAAATGTTTTCGCTTGCGTCGATTGCAACAATGGCAGCGTGTCTGTTTTTGTTTGGCGTATTTTATGCGATTGTAACAAATTTTCAGTATATGGTAAAGAAAGCTGAGAATTCAGTGTGTGTAACAGTATTTTTTGATGAGGGAATTTCAGACCAGAAGAAGTCTGAAATAGGTAAAAATATTGAGCAGAGAGTGGAGGTGGCAAGTATTCACTACACTTCTGCGGAAGAGGCGTGGAATAACTTCAGCAAGGAGTATTTCGGTTCCTACATAGAGCTGGCAGAGGGCTTTAAGGACGATAATCCGCTTGCAACTTCCGACTCATATTCGGTTTATCTGAATGATGCTTCAATGCAGCCTACACTTGTAACATATCTTGAAAATATGGACGGAATCAGACAGGTTAACCGCTCGGATGTAATGGCGAGCAGTCTTTCAAATGTTGCAATTCTTGTGGGATATGCTTCAATTGCGATTATTACAATACTGCTTGGCGTTTCGATATTCCTTATTATGAATACGGTAGTTATCGGTGTAACGGTTCGTAAGGATGAGATTTCAATTATGAAGCTGATTGGTGCTACTGATATGTTTGTAAATGCACCATTTGTTGTAGAAGGTGTTGTAATCGGACTTGTGGGCTCAATAATTCCGCTGCTTATAATCTACTATATGTATGAGAATATTGTAAATTATGTGCTGACTAAGTTTTCGATTCTTAACAATATTCTGGCGTTTTTGCCGGCTGAAAGCATTTTCAGGATACTTACACCTGTTACTCTCGGCGTAGGAATCGGAATCGGTTTCCTTGGAAGTGTTCTTGCTTTGCATAAGCATACAAGAGTATAACATTCCATTAATTGGTCGATGATTTTTAAAGATGAATGTAATAACATAAGGGGGAGGGACTTTTACAATCGGAGAAATGTGCATTGTAGATGTCCCTTGTCTGTTTTTAAGGCGGAATGCCGAAGAAACCCGAGATAATATGGAGATTTTTTTGAGAAAGAAGGAGGGCACGATGAAGAAAAAGACATCGCACGGTAAAATTTTATCCGCGACGCGAAAAATAGTAGCGATTACCCTTGTCGGCATATTGGTGCTTACATCAGAGCGACCGGCGTTTGCAGAGACAACAAAACAGGATTTGTCTGATGCAAACAGTGCAAAAGAGGCAATAGACAAGAAAATTCAGGATGTGCAGAATCAGTTAAACCAGCTAAGCAAGGATAAGAAGGATATTGAAAGCTATATAAGACAGCTTGATTCAAATCTTGCGGACATTGACGGCGATATCAACAGCCTTAATGAACAGATTTCCACTAAGAAGGATGAGATTACGGAGGCGCAGGCAACTCTGGATATTATACAGAAGCAATCTGATGAGCAGTATGAATCAATGAAACTCCGCATAAAATATATGTATGAAAACGGGACAGACTCGTCCTATCTTAATATGCTTATAAATGCAAAGAATATGTCCGAACTGCTTAATAAGGCGGAGTATATTAATAAGATAACATCATATGACAGGCAGATGCTTGACGAATTTGCGGCACTGTCGGCACAGATTAACGAGACAAAGACGCTTATGGAAGCAGATTTAGAGTCACTTGAGAGCATGCAGATTGAGGTTGAGGGACAGAAGCAGGCGCTTGCGATTGTTCAGGATGCCAAGATATCAGAGCTTGAAAAGCTTGACAACAAAACCGCTGATGCGAAGGCATACAGAGAGCAACTTGAAAAGGACAGAATTGAGCAGGAGAAGGTTATTCAGCAGATTGAAGCTGAATTAAAGAGGCAGGAGGAAGAGGCGAGAAGAGCTGCCGAGGAGGCTGCCAAAAACGGAACAACTCCTACGGTCACAGTTCCTAAATATGATGGAGGTAAGTTTAAATGGCCGACACCTTCGACAAGGATAACATCGCCTTGGGGTGATATGGAGGACAGAAGTTCACCTCATCAGGGAGTGGATATAGGTGCGCTTAAGAGAGGTGTCTCGGGTGACCCTATCTATGCAGCATATGACGGAACGGTTGTTACAGCTACATACAGCAGTTCAGCAGGCAACTGGATATGGATTAATCATGGTGACGGACTTATGACGGTGTATATGCACTGTTCTAAACTGCTTGTTTCACCGGGAACTAAAGTCAAGAAGGGTGATACTATCGCACTTATGGGAACTACCGGTAATTCTAACGGCGTTCATCTGCATTTTGGTGTGCGACTTAATGGAAAATATGTTAATCCGATGACATATTTCGGATAATGGAGGTTTGCTTTGGACAGCAATGAAATTGACGAAATTGACAGAAAATCAGATGAGGAGAAGAATGCCGGACGTAGGAGCGGACTGCTGCAGGGATTTCTGCTTGGCGTGCTTTTAATGCTTGCGATTTGTACAGTGGCTGTTGCTGTTATATATAGAAGTGGTATGCTGATTATTAATACGGACAGCGGAATTTATATGAACGGCCGGAGCGATTCAGCATACGAAAACATGGGAATGGGCTCTAAAGCTGCACAGAAGCTCAATCTGATTGATAAGGTACTGGACGATTTCTATTTTGATGATGTTGATGACGAGAAGGTACTCGACAACATTTGCAAGGCGTATGTCAATTCATATGGTGATAAATACACAACGTATTACACGGCTGAGGAGTTTGCGAAGTTCAATGAAGCAAATTCCGGCGAATACTGCGGTATTGGTGTTGTTGTACGTAAAAATGATGACGGCAACCTGCTTGTTGTTGAGCCGTATGAGGGTTCACCGGGCAAGGAAGCAGGAATAAGGAAGAATGACGTAATAATAAGCGTCAACGGAGAAGCTATTGCGGATGAGGATATATCAGATATTGTTGCACGGATTAAGGGTAAAGAAGGCACAACAGTTGATGTAGGAATAAAGAGGGAAGGCGTTGATGATACAATCAACATGACCATTACAAGACGTAAGGTTGAGGTAAAGACCGTTGAGTATAAGATGGTGGAAAATTCTATCGGATACATTTCGATAGATGAATTTGATAAAGTTACGGCACAACAGTTTAAGAAAGGATATGATGAACTGAAGTCTCAGGGGATGAAAGGTCTTATAGTAGATATCCGCTCAAATCCGGGAGGACTGCTTTCTACGGTAATTGACATGCTTGACGAGATACTTCCTGACGGGCTTATTTTATATACTGAGGATAAGTACGGAAAACGTGTTGAGTATAATGGTACTAATCCAAATGTGGCAGATGTGCCTATTGCGGTTCTGGTGGATGGGGGAAGCGCCAGCGCTTCGGAAATATTTGCGGGAGCCATTCAGGATTATGGAATCGGTACTATTATCGGAACGCAGACATTTGGCAAGGGAATTGTACAGGAAACCCGTCGTATGAGCGATGGAAGTGCCATCAAATTTACCATATCAAAATACTATACTCCAAAGGCACAGGACATACACGGACGCGGCATCACACCGGATGTTGTTGTGGAGTTATCCGAGGAGTTTAAGAATCTTACAGAGTATGACGAAGGGAAGGACAATCAGCTTCAGACAGCAATCAGTGTGCTGCAGGAGAAGATTAATTAAAAAAGATTAAGTAAAATAAGGCTCAGCAAAATAACCCAAAGCAGATGCAACAATTATCTGCTCTGGGTTATTATTTGTTTTGCATAACTTTTTATCATGGGTTGCGAAAATAATGAGGGATGCACCATCCCATAGGAACTTATTTTAGCCAGTCTCTTGCAAATTCTTGTGTATAATAATATCTTCCTTCGCTGTCTTGTGCTACTCCAACACCGATATAATCGTAATCATATAAAATATTCCGTCTGTGTCCGGGAGAAGCCATCCATGCGCTCATTGCGTGTGCGGCACTTGTCTGATAACGTGCGAGATTTTCCCCGAATGCACAGAAATCAGTATTGTACTCATAATATAATGATGAGTAATCTTCCCCATTTGGACGTGTATGGCTGAAATAATTATTATTTGCGCCTTCCATGGAGCGATAAGTAGCTATTTGGGTTAAGGTTTCGTTGTAAATTAATGGATTTAACCCATTATTAACACGTTCCTGATTAACTATATCAATAATCTCGTAAATAATATCAGAATATGCGGCTATTCTCGATTGAATAGGGTTGCTTTCATCAATTGCAGGAGTATTTGGAGTTGCTTCAGCAATTTGTTCCTGAGTTGGCTCTTGAATATTTTCAGCAGCAGGTTCGGTGGTTTCCTGTTCAGTAGCCTGTTCGGCAGCCGGTTCAGTGGCTTGCTCAGTAGCCTGCTCAGTAGCCTGCTCAGTAGCCTGCTCAGTGGTTTGTTCGGTAGCAGGTTCGGTGGCAGCTTGTTCAGTGGTTTGCTCCTCAGCCGGTTCAGTAGTGGCATGCTCAGTAGTGGCTTGTCCGATGGTTTGTTCAGTAGATTTTTGTTCAACACTTTTTGTTGATGGTTCTTCCGGCTTATTTTTGTTTTCGCTATACGCGTATGTAGTCTGATTCTCGTTTTTTGGTGAATCCGGTTCGGAGGAATTGGATTTATTATATGAACTATAGACAAATGTGCCAATGAATAAAAACGCCAATAAGGCAGCCAAAGCAATTAAAACAGAGCGTAATGATTTCATGTCTTATTTCTCCTTGTATTTTTAAATTTACATAGGTGTTTGCGAAAATCTTCTTTTAACAGTGTGAGGTGTACAATATAAACAAATCCATAAGCAGTATGCTTTGTACCCGTCGGTGCTTATATGCTGTCTTTTAGCATATTATGCACCGCTACGAGGTACAAGCAGCGCAAGCGAGTACTGCGTTGGATTGTTTATATTGTACAACCACATGTGCTTAATGAAGAGTTTCGCAATAGCCTATTAAATTTACATTATCATGGCCTTGATGAAAATACAATAGCGGTTTTTAAGAGAAAAAGCAGTTATAACAAGACTTAGATTGACCCCAAAATCTTACAACAATATAAACGAACTAATGTTCTAAAAACCGTGGACAAATTACCTTATGTGTGATATGATATTAGAAACCGCATCAGGAATAAATAATGAGAAATTGAGCATAAATTAAACAACCGGGAAATGACGTATAGTAAATTTTTTACTATAACTTTTTCAGAAAGAAGTGGCAAAATGGAGTTTAAATTACACAGTGAATATGCACCTACAGGAGACCAGCCACAGGCGATTGACAGGCTGGTTGCAGGATTTAAGGAAGGCAATCAGTTTCAGACGCTTGTCGGTGTGACGGGGTCCGGTAAGACATTTACAATGGCTAATATAATACAGAAACTGCAGAAGCCGACATTGATTATTTCGCATAATAAGACACTGGCGGCACAGCTTTACAGCGAGATGAAGGAATTTTTCCCGGAGAACGCGGTTGAGTATTTTGTGTCCTACTACGACTATTACCAGCCGGAGGCATATGTGCCTTCAAGTGACACATATATAGCCAAGGATTCTTCGATTAACGATGAGATTGATAAGCTCAGGCATTCGGCAACGGCAGCACTTTCAGAGCGCAATGATGTCATAATAGTTTCGTCGGTATCCTGCATATACGGACTCGGTGCACCTATTGATTACCGCAATATGGTTGTGTCTTTGCGCCCGGGGATGGAAGCAGACCGCGACGAGGTCATAAGAAAGCTTGTGGATATGCAGTATGTCCGCAATGAGATGGATTTTAAGCGCGGTACGTTCAGGGTTCATGGAGATGTTGTGGAGATATTTCCGTCAGCTTCAAGCGGTGACGCTGTCAGAATTGAATTTTTTGGCGATGAAGTGGACAGAATTACAGAGGTTGATTCCCTTACAGGTGAGATTAAGGCTGTGCTTGAACACGTGGCAGTATTTCCCAACTCACACTATATTGTTGAGAAAGATAAGATGGATGCGGCTATTGCGGGAATTAAGGAAGAACTTGAGGAGAGAATCAGGTATTTTAAGAGCGAGGACAAGCTCATAGAGGCACAGAGAATAGAGGAGCGTACCAATTTTGATATAGAGATGCTTCAGGAGACGGGTTTCTGCTCAGGTATTGAGAATTATTCAAGACATTTGACGGGGCTTGCTCCGGGAATGCCGCCATATACGCTGATAGACTATTTCCCTGATGAATTTTTAATTATTATTGACGAGTCGCATATAACGGTGCCTCAGATAAGAGGAATGTATGCAGGTGACCAGTCCCGCAAGACAACGCTCGTTGATTATGGCTTCAGACTTCCTTCGGCAAAGGATAACAGGCCGCTTAATTTTCAGGAATTTGAGGGAAAGATAGACCAGATGCTGTTTGTGTCGGCAACTCCGGCACAGTACGAGGCAGACCATGAACTTCTGAGGGCTGAACAGATTATAAGGCCTACAGGACTTCTTGATCCTGAGATCAGTGTAAGACCGATAGAGGGACAGATAGATGACCTTATTTCTGAGATTAATAAAGAGACGAAGAATAAGCATAAGGTGCTGGTGACAACGCTTACGAAGAATATGGCGGAGGACCTTACCAAGTATCTTAAGGAAGTTGGGATACGTGTGCGGTATCTTCACTCGGATATTGATGCTTTGGAGCGTACCAAGATTATACGTGACATGCGCCTTGATGTATTTGATGTTCTTGTCGGCATCAATCTCTTAAGAGAGGGACTTGATATACCGGAGATTACGCTGGTAGCAATTCTTGATGCGGATAAGGAAGGCTTCCTTAGAACGGAGACATCGCTTATACAGACGATTGGACGAGCTGCGCGTAATGCTGAAGGTCATGTCATAATGTATGCGGATAATATGACAGACTCGATGAAGGCGGCGATTGATGAGACAAACCGCAGGCGGGAAATCCAGCAGCGATATAACGAGGATCATGGTATTACGCCTAAGACGATTCAGAAGGCGGTGCGAGAGCTGATAAGCATAAGCCGTGCAGCGCAGCCGCAGGATACGCTTAAACTTGACAAGGATTATGAGTCAATGAGCCGTAAGGAGCTTGAAAAGGTTGCCAGAGAGATTGAGAAGAATATGCACCGTGCAGCGGCAGAACTGAATTTTGAAGAGGCTGCCAAGCTGCGCGACCAGATGATAGAGGTAAGGAAGCACATTAACGGAGTGGTGGATTAGTTCGGCATTTAAGATATTTAAAACGGCTATATCCGGGAAATTTCGGGATGGAGAAACCAATGAATAAATTTTGGGGACATTTGAGGACAATTACAAAGCACAGGCACAAGGTGATATGGCATTGCTTTAAGGCCGGGATATTCCGGCAGGGACTAATGCATGACCTGTCCAAATATTCGCCTTGTGAATTTTTCAAGGGAGTGCGCTATTATCAGGGAACAAGGAGTCCCAATGAGGCAGAGCGTGAGGATATCGGCTATTCAACGGCATGGATTCACCATAAGGGGAGGAATCCGCATCACTTTGAATACTGGACCGACTATAATCTGAAGACGAAGCAGGTCGAACCTGTGCCTATGCCACGCAGGTACATTATTGAAATGTTCTGCGACAGGGTAGCGGCCTCAAAGATTTATAAAGGTGACAGTTACCGTGATTCTGACCCGATAGATTATTACCGGCGGGAAAAGTCGAGAAGGCTTCATCCCGACACTGCCAAAGAGATAGAGATGCTTCTGAATATGCTGAAAGATAAAGGTGAGAAGGAAACTTTCGGATATATACGGACAGAATTTAAGAATAAGAAAATATGATATTAAGAAAGCGAGAGACAATGGCTGTTAAAGGAAATTTAACTAAAACATACATTAAAATCAGGGGAGCCAACGAGCACAATCTGAAAAATATAGATGTTGATATACCGCGCAATGAACTTGTTGTGCTTACAGGTCTTAGCGGTTCAGGTAAAAGCTCGCTTGCGTTTGATACGATTTATGCGGAAGGCCAGCGAAGATATATGGAATCACTGTCATCATATGCAAGACAGTTCCTCGGACAGATGGAAAAGCCTGATGTGGAAAGTATTGAGGGGCTTTCTCCCGCGATTTCAATTGACCAGAAGTCAACTAACAGGAATCCGCGTTCCACAGTCGGAACAGTCACAGAGATTTATGACTATTTCAGGCTCCTTTATGCGCGTGTGGGAATACCTCACTGTCCTGAATGCGGGCGTGAAATCAAAAAACAGACGGTAGACCAGATGGTAGACCAGATTCTCACACTGCCTGAGAAAACAAGGATACAGGTGCTGGCACCTGTGGTGAGAGGGCGCAAGGGTGAACATGTCAAGCTTTTTGAGCAGGCGAAGAGAAGCGGGTATGTCCGTGTAAATGTAGACGGAAGCATGTATGAGCTTTCGGATGAGATTAAGCTTGATAAGAATAAGAAGCACAATATTGATATTATAGTGGACAGACTTTCGGTTAAGCAGGGGATTGAGAAGCGTCTTACGGATTCCATTGAGACGGCACTTAAACTTGCTGACGGGCTGATGACGATTGATGTTATTGACGGCGAGCCGATACATTTCAGCCAGAGTTTTTCGTGCCCGGACTGCGGCATCAGTATTGATGAGGTTGAGCCAAGAAGCTTTTCATTTAACAATCCGTTTGGTGCATGTCCGGTATGCTTTGGGCTTGGTTACAAAATGGAGTTTGATGTTGATTTGATGATTCCGGATAAGAGCCTTTCGATAAGTGAAGGTGCGATCGTGGTCAACGGCTGGCAGTCGGTCACTGACAAATCGAGTTATACAAGAGCAATTATTGATGCACTTGCAAGGGAATATAATTTTTCGGTGGACACGCCATTTAAGGACTACCCTGACAAAATAAAGGACATTATAATTCACGGAACCAACGGACATTCGGTGGAGGTGCATTACAAGGGACAGCGTGGCGTAGGTGTGTACGATATTGCGTTTGAAGGTCTTATCAAAAATGTTGAGCGAAGATACAGGGAGACGGCATCAGATGCGACTAAGCAGGAGTACGAGGAGTTCATGCGCATCACACCTTGTTCTGAGTGCCACGGGCAGCGACTTAAGAAGGAGTCTCTTGCGGTAACGGTAGGCGATAAAAACATTTATGAGATAACTGATATGTCAATACGGAAACTGAAAGCATTTCTTGATGAAATGAAGCTTTCGAGTTTTCAGCTTGCAATCGGAGAGCAGGTGCTTCGTGAAATAAAAGCGCGTATTCAGTTCCTGCTTGATGTGGGACTCGATTATTTAAGCTTAAGCCGTGCGACAGGTACACTTTCTGGAGGCGAGGCACAAAGAATCCGTCTTGCAACCCAGATTGGCTCAGGACTTGTGGGCGTGGCGTATATTCTTGACGAGCCCAGTATCGGCCTGCATCAGAGGGATAATGACAAGCTTCTCGGAACGCTCACGCATCTTCGCGACCTCGGTAACTCGGTTATTGTTGTGGAGCATGACGAGGATACAATGCGGGCAGCAGACTATATTGTAGATATCGGACCGGGAGCCGGAGAGCACGGAGGGCAGGTGGTTGCCGTAGGAACGGCAGAAGAGATTATGAAAAATCCGGACTCTGTTACAGGGGCATATCTTAGCGGACGCCTGCAGATACCTGTTCCAAAGACGCGCCGCAAACCGCAGGAATTTCTTACAATCAAAGGCGCAAGAGAGCATAATCTGAAGAATATAGATGTTGATATTCCGCTTGGTGTATTTACGTGTATTACAGGTGTTTCAGGTTCCGGCAAGAGCTCGCTTATCAATGAAATCCTTAACAAACGCCTTTCACGTGATTTAAACCGCGCACGTATAATACCGGGAGAGCATGATGACATTATCGGGATTGATAAGCTTGATAAGGTTATAACAATTGACCAGTCGCCGATAGGGAGGACTCCTCGTTCAAATCCTGCGACATATACAGGTGTATTTGATTTGATTCGAGATCTTTTTGCCGCTACACCGGATGCCAAAGAGCGCGGCTACAGCAAGGGCAGATTCAGCTTTAATGTGAAGGGCGGACGTTGCGAGGCCTGCAACGGAGATGGTATTATCAAGATAGAAATGCATTTCCTGCCGGATGTTTATGTTCCGTGTGAGGTGTGTGGCGGTAAGCGCTACAACAGGGAGACTCTTGAAGTACATTACAGGGGTAAAAGCATTTATGATATCCTTGATATGACGGTTGAGGAGGCAGTCGCATTTTTTGAAAATGTTCCGTCAATACGCAGAAAAATCGAGACTCTTAATGACGTAGGACTCTCATATATCCGTCTGGGGCAACCGTCAACTGAGCTTTCGGGCGGTGAAGCGCAGAGAATTAAGCTTGCCACAGAGCTGTCAAGGCGCAGCACCGGGAAAACTCTGTATATTCTTGATGAACCTACGACGGGGCTTCATTTTGCCGATGTGCACAAGCTTGTTGAAATCCTGCAGAGACTTGCGGACGGCGGCAATACGGTAGTAGTAATAGAGCATAACCTTGATGTAATCAAAACTGCGGACTACATTATTGACATGGGGCCGGAAGGCGGAGACGGCGGTGGAACTGTGGTTGCCTCAGGAACGCCGGAAGAGGTTGCCAAGGTTAAGAAGTCATATACGGGACAGTATGTGAAGCGATACCTGAAGTAATAATCATTAGAAGTTACACAAAAGCCCGGCGCACAAACTTAGTGCTCCGGGCTTTTGTAAAACTTGCGGCGGTTTGAGCTCATCGTGTACTTGTAAATACCTGCCAGTTATTATCTATATATACATCAATTGTGTCATCCGAACTTCCGAACTGATAACCAAATCCGGAACCAAAATTGCTTTGATTGTCTTCGGAAGGAAGTTTGGAAGGGATGCACTCGGAAGTAATGTATCCATCCATCACACCGCAGTGGGCAACATTATTGGTGCGTCCGGTTCTGTAATAGACAGTTCCGTTTACCATTATGGCATCTGTTGAAATGCAGCTTCTGACTGAAGCAATTTCCTTGACTTCGGCTTCGGCTATGCGTATCTTCATCTCGAGTACCTGCTGCTTAAGGCGTTCAATCTCCGCCTGCTGTGCGGCCAGCGCTTCAGCGGATTCTTTGGAAGACAGCGAGGTTTCACTTGTATAGTCGGTGCCGAGGTACAGGCGGACATCACTGTCAGGACCTGCGGATGCAGAACTTCCATCGGAAGAATTTCCGTCAGAAGAATTTTTATGGGAGGAACTGCGTTTACCTGCGGAAAATTCAAATTTCTTAAGTGACATGCTGTTGTCTGTAAATGTTACACATACGGATATCTCAGACGTAACAGCCTGCGAGCCTGAGTCTGCCGCGGAATCTGACAAAACAGATTTAGATGCATCGTTGCTGCTATCACGAACTGCAAGGTATAGTGATGAATTGCTGTCTTCTGAACCCGCAGTGCTGTAAGTTGTACCAAGTTCCTTCATAACAATGTTTCCATTGGCATCGGGCGTTCCAAGAAGAAATATGCATTGGCTGTTTGAGGAGTAGTACTCGGTAATGCTTATTCCGGTGCCTCTTGTTGTGAGACTGACGTCATATATTGCAGTAAGTTTCTCAGGATTGCTGACTTCGCTGAGGTCATAACGTCTGCCGTAGATGTAGCCAATCTCGGTAATGCTTATTCCGTCCTTCGTGACTTCTTCACCTGCAGGCCCCACAAGAACTGTAAACGGCCTTATTGTAAATGTATTGTTCCCGGTTGTGTGCAGTGCTTCGGAAGCGATGGTGTCAATATCAGAATAAGTATCGGGCGGCAGTGCATTTTTAAGAATACTGTCTGGTATACATCCTTGGCTTCCTCGGCATCCTGCAGCTTGAGTACAGCCATGCGGTAAACATCATTGCCGTACAGCTTCATCAGTCGCTCGAATCCGGGTTTGTTATCTGGCCAGTTCATTTGTTAGTCCCCCTCATAAGTGTTGAAGTCGTCTTCTATATATATTACAAAATAAAAATGCAATGTGTTGCAGAAAAAATATTTAACAATAATTAATAAAAAATGCTCCGGATTCAACCAAAAATTTGTTGAGAGTTTTACCAAAAATTTCTCGTGAGTAAGGTTGATATATCCCTGCGAATTTTGTATAATGGAGATTAACGTATGAAAAATACATTTGCACGCGCAGGTGTGCTCTGAACAGAATGGAGGAAAGAATGAAAAAGGAACTCGTTTTAGTTCTTGATTTTGGCGGTCAGTACAATCAGTTGATTGCACGCAGAGTCAGGGAGTGTAATGTTTACTGCGAAATAGTACCATATACAATGAGTCTCGATGAGATTCTTGCAAAGAAGCCGAAGGGAATTATCTTTACAGGTGGTCCCAACAGTGTATATGATTCTACATCACCTTCATATGACAAGGCTATCTTTGAGGCAGGAGTGCCAATCCTCGGAATATGCTACGGCTGTCAGCTTATGGCATATAAGCTTGGCGGTACGGTTGCAACAGCACCTGTCAGCGAATATGGCAAGATGGAGGTTGAGGTTGACCGCAAGTCCCTTTTGTTCCACAATGTCAGCAGCAAGACTGTAACGTGGATGAGCCACACGGACTACATTTCAGAGGCACCGGAGGGCTTTAAAGTTACGGGTACAACTAAGAACTGCCCTGTTGCGGCAATGGAAAATAAATCAAGAAAGCTATATGCTGTCCAGTTCCATCCTGAAGTTATGCATACGCAGGAAGGCAAGAAAATGCTGCACAATTTCCTGTTTGATGTATGCGATTGCACGGGTGACTGGAAAATGGACTCATTTGTTGACAGTACAATCAAATCGCTTCGCACAAAAATCGGCAGCGGCAAGGTGCTCTGTGCACTCTCGGGCGGTGTTGATTCTTCTGTTGCAGCCGTCCTTCTTGCAAAAGCAGTCGGCAAGCAGCTTACATGTGTTTTTGTAGACCACGGTCTGCTCCGCAAGAATGAAGGCGACGAGGTTGAGGCGGTATTTGGACCGAATGGTCCGTATGACCTTAATTTTATCCGTGTTAATGCGCAGGAGCGTTTCTACGACAAGCTTAAAGGTGTTGAGGAGCCTGAGCACAAACGCAAAATTATCGGTGAAGAGTTTATCCGTGTATTTGAAGAGGAAGCGAAGAAAATCGGTGCCGTTGATTATCTTGTTCAGGGAACAATTTACCCTGACGTTATAGAATCAGGTCTCGGCAAGTCAGCTACTATCAAGTCGCACCACAATGTAGGCGGACTTCCGGACTATGTTGATTTCAAAGAAATTGTGGAGCCGCTCCGAGATCTTTTCAAGGATGAAGTACGCAAGGCAGGTCTTGAACTTGGCATTCCTGAATACCTTGTATACCGTCAGCCGTTCCCGGGACCGGGGCTTGGCATCCGCATAATCGGTGAGGTTACAGCAGACAAGGTACGTATCGTTCAGGATGCGGACTTTATCTACCGCGAGGAAATTGCCAAAGCCGGCATAGACAGCAGCCTCGGACAGTACTTCGCAGCACTCACCAACATGCGCAGCGTAGGCGTCATGGGTGACGAAAGAACTTACGATTACGCCGTTGCTCTCCGTGCCGTCAACACGGTCGACTTCATGACGGCTGAGGCCGCCCAAATCCCTTGGGATGTCCTCAACAAGGTCGCAAACCGAATTGTCAACGAGGTCAAGGGGGTCAACCGCGTGCTGTACGATTGCACCGGAAAGCCACCGGCAACGATTGAGTTTGAATAATAGCTACTGTTCAGGGGCAAAGTCAATTATCCTGAAAGGGGCAAAGTGGGCTATCCCCAAAAACAGAATATGAAGATGAATAAGACCTTGTTTGGAACCGTTTATGGGACTCCAAAAAGGTCTTTTTTTATCTTCATAGTATAGGAGATAAACCTTGTAAATACAGGCATTAGAGAGTATTTAGTATCAATGTTTATCTTCTTAATTCCCAGATTTATGAGAGTATATTCATTTTTGGGAAGCTGTTTTTGGGAGGATAATTTACTTTGCATTTTTTGATGGAAAAAACGATAATCGTATTTGCCTCTAGACAACAAGATGGGAGTCGAAGTTAAGAAAACGGATTCTGCTAAATGGGAAGTTATTGGCGGAAGCATTTATGAAAGCCTTAAGAATGATATAGAGGATACATATGTCTTAATGGCAAAACTAGGAGGTGATAAGCCAGAGGTTCGCTTGAGAAAATACGAAGAATGTATTGATGATTTGAATGTTACACATAGTCCTCGTTTTTACTTAAACTTAGATCTTAAAGAGGGAGAGGATTATTTAACCAGAAATGATGCAAAAGATTTGTTAGAATTGTCTGGAGATGAATTGAATAAAAAAATAAGACAATTACTTCGTACTCAAAAATCTACATGGTGGAGCGAAGGAGAAACGGTTTCTTTTGCCGATTTGCCGCAGGAAGAGAAAGGGGTATACCTTAATGAGGGAATAGCGCTGTTTCCAGAAGTTTTTAAAGGAGATTATCGTAAATTTACACCTTGGTTAGTATATAGCTGTTTTGTGTGGTGTGGTAATGTAAGAGATATTTTTTCAGCGGGTGGAAATAAGTATGTAGAGGATATGCAAATTTATGTGTCTGCGATTATGTATCGAACACTACAGAATGTTACAAGCATTAAGCAGAGAATTGTCGAAATGACAGAAGATGAGCAGATTAAATTCTGGGGAAGAAGTACAGATGATATTAATGAAAGAATAGATAATTGGCTCGAATTGGTTGAAGAAAACTTAAAAGTTTCTTCGGATTTAGTTGCAAATAATAAAAAACTCAAGATATATGAGAATTATGCCGATGAGGAAATATGTAAGTCAGTAAAAAGCATTTTTATGAGCAGATTGAATTGCTTGATGAAAAAGAAATTATAGAATAAAAAAGAGGAAGGTATTTAGACAGTATGTAATAACTTTCTAAATACTTTAATATTTAGTGAAAGGATTAGCTATGATTGATAATGTAGATGGAATGGTGGAGTCAATTGTATTAAATTCTCAAATGCAATCTTGTGTAAGTGATGGAGAGACAGAAGTTAATCATCAAATTATGGCACATTATTTTGAAGATGAATTATTTTGCCCAGTATGTGGAGCATCTCGGCGTCAGAAAGTAGAAAAATTTAGTAGTTATCAGATATTTGATATAATTGAACCAGAACATAAAATAGAGTTTAAACAGTTTCCTATTGTGCATATTGCAACATGCTTGCAATGCAGTACAAAGACTACAATGGTATTATATGAAGGACCTGAACGATTAGAATTAGCAATATTAAGAAATGCTTATGGAGGATGTGTTACTGAAAATACTCCGAAAGAGGTAAAATATTATCTTGATCAGGCTTACAGGGCTAGAATGTTATCTGCATTGAGTGCGGCAATGGCTATGTATCGCTCTGCGCTCGAGTGGATCTTATATGAACAAGGATATAAAAATGGCATGTTGGGTGCGAAAATAAGTAAGTTGGAGGATGATATTAGTAATAACATTGCACCAAGATGGGCTAATGATATGCCAGTAGAATTACTGACAGCTATAAAAAATATCGGAAATGGGGCAATGCATACTAATGGTGGAGATATATCTAAGCAGCAACAAATTGATGGTAGTTTAATAGAACTTGTAGATATTGTCTTTACTGAGTTGTTAGATGTTATATATGAGCAGCCTATTCGAAGAAGCAAAAATCTTAAAAAATTAGAAAGTGTTGCGAATAATCTTAGTAAGTAGTTATGTAGTGGAGGGAGGTTTTATGCATTTAGATTTTTATCAAGATTACGAAAAATGCAAACATAGTGATTTGCGTCAATACAAAATTCAATTTTTGAAGTCAAAAATCAACGAAGATAGGGTATATAAGTTTATTTCATTCGATGATAATTCAGAACTAAATGGAATCAAATTGCGATGCTTAAAAAACGGAGAATTGTGGTTTTCGTATTATAGATATTTGAATGATAAAACTGAATTCGATATTAAATATGACGTGAATCGGGTCAGTAAAAAAACAGGAATACCATGTGGTAACATAAAATGCTTTGTAGATACAATGAAAGAAATATATGATGTATGTTCTTTGACATATTCGTATGATGAGCATATGTGGGAAGTATATGGAAATCAAAAGAATGGACTTTGTTTGGTTTTTAAAGTTCTTAATTATGATATGCTTTATCCAGTGGAGTATGTTGACAAAAGTAAAGTTGATTATACTGATATGTTGATAGAGGCATACAATACAGAAGCAAAAGAATTATTTGAAAAAGGAATTATTATGGCAGAATTGCCATATGTAATTAAGAATCCAGACAATGGAAATTTGAAATCATATCTTGAAAAAGAAGTAAGAATTTTGCTTGATCCGTTTGAAGATGGTATATTGAATTCTGGAAGGATTTATCCAGGAGTAAAACTTGATAATAGCTATAAAGGAAGAAATGTATGCTATGATAAATGTGGATTAGAAATAGAAAAGATTATTGTTGGAAGTAGATGTAGTGATGAAATTGTCCAATATATTAGGGGTATGGAAATAAACACAACTGTGTCATTTCAAAACATATTGTATTGATACCCGAATGATACCTGAAATTTTGAAAACTGAAAATAATAAAGAGAAATAGACGAGAAGACGC
>CAMECH010000030.1 GCA_945913015.1 uncultured Bacteroides sp. | reverse complement strand
ACGCTCCGCTTCGGTCCGCGCTGAACAAAGGTCCACCGGACCTTTAGCACCTCTCTGCGGAAGTCACATCCAGCTCATCCAACTCCAATTCCACCTCAACATAATCATCCGGTTTTTGTTGGGACAAGAGAACAACCGTCTCCACATTCCCCGTCATTGGGAACATATCAACGCAGCACACTCTCTCAACCCTGTATCCGGCTTCCTGAATTGTCACAAGGTCTCTGGCCAGTGATGATGCTTTGCAGGAGACATACACCATGTGGTCCACGCCGTAGGAAAGAATCTTTGGCAGCGCCTTAGGGTGAATGCCGTCACGCGGAGGGTCAAGGATTATGAGGTCTGGCTTGTCCGCAATATCATCGATTACCTTAAGAACGTCACCTGCGATAAACTCGCACTGGGAGAGTCCGTTAAGACGCGTGTTTTCCTTGGCAGCCTCTACAGCCTCCTCAACTATCTCAACACCGATTACCTTCTTCGCTACCGGTGCCATAAGCTGCGCAATCGTACCCGTGCCGCTGTAAAGGTCAAAGACAACCTTGTCTTTTGTTGTGCCTATGTAATCTCTTACTGTCGAGTACAGAACTTCTGCACCAAGTGAGTTCGTCTGGAAAAATGAAAATGGCGTAATGCGGAAGCGCAGTCCCAAAAGCTCCTCATAAAAGAAATCCTGACCGAATACTATTTCCGTCCTGTCATTTTTGATTGCATCAGCGACACTGTCATTGTATGTGTGTAAAAATCCTGTTATGTGTCCGTCAAGTTCAAGTGCCTGAAGCTCTGCTGCAAGCGCTTCAAGCGGATATTCCGCCTGGGATGTCGTTATAAGGTCAATGAGTATATCACCTGTTTTTTCTGCCTTTCTTACAAGCAGATGGCGCAGATATCCGATATGTGTTACCTTATGGAAGAACAAAAGCCCGGACTTTACAAAATGCTCCTGTACACATTTTAAAATCTTATCAAAATCAGAATCCACAAGCAGACAGTCCGAGGACGTTACAATGTCATACATACTGTTTCTCTTATGAAGTCCAAGCGCAAGCGGCCCATCCTTGTATTCGTCGCCAAATGAATACTCCATCTTATTGCGGTATGCCGTGCACTTAGGACTTGCCTTAATTCCTTCAAAGACGTATTCCTCTGTCACAACTTTGTCAAGAAGCTTCTTAACCTGAGCACTTTTCATCTTAAGCTGCTCGCCGTAATCCATAGTCTGGAAAATGCATCCGCCGCATAATCCAAAATGTCCGCATGCCTTAACATTTTCAAGAGGAGACTTTTCCTCGACGCAAAGAAGACGCCCCTCATAGCGTCCTCCCCGGCTTTTGCTTATCATAAATCTTACCTTCTGTCCCGGAATTACATTCTTAACAGCAACTTTGTTTTCCTCACCCGGTACAGATACAATTCCTTTATTCGGAAAATCCACATATTCAACTGTACCACTATAAATCTCGCCTTTTTTCATCTGACCGGCTCCCTGAAATATTTATTTGATATTTTATTTAACAATTAATCTTATCGTCTTCATCTTTCTTGTTTTTCTTTGGATTTTTGAACAGAATCCTTGCAAGCAGTCCAAGTCCTCCAAAGATTAGAACAAGCATAACAATCCACTCAAAAAGTGTTGTATGAACTAATCTCAAATGTGTGGATACAATTACTGCAACTACTATAAGCAGAAGTCCCAGTCCCGCCACAAGCTTTGCAGCAAATGAGTCAGGATTTGCAAATACCCACACAATTCCAATTATAAACGGAATAACAACCGCACCGGTCGGTACTGACAATCCACCGAAGCTTATCATGCCAAAAAATCCCGAAGTCACGACAACCTTAGAAGCAAACATGTAACCGCCTGCTATAAGCATAGCAAGGCCTCCAAGAAACTCTAACAGTTCATTACGTTCTTTTTTCATCCCAATCTCCATTTCCAAGCAATTTATCGCTAATATTAATATTTGTTCATTTTCATATTACCACACTTCAAAAATGCCACCGGTCACGACGACCGGTGGCATCAATCTCCTGCACATACAGCAATCCTGATTACTTTATCTGATTACTTATCTTCTTCTGCATCTGATAATGATACTTCCTCATCCTCAAAATCGTCTTCAAAGTCGTCCTCGAAGTCATCTTCAAAATCCTCAAGATAATCCGGTGTAAAATATCTGTACACAGCATATGCTATTGCCGCAATCGCTGCAACAGCCCCGATTACTGCAAGAATAATCAACAGGCAGTTACACTTTTTTTCCTTCTTCTGCTCAACTTCTCCCTTGTGAAGAAGCTCACCCAGTTTTCCTAATGATACTAAATCTTCAAGCTTATTAATATTCATATCGGCCCTTCCTTTCATACAAATAAAACACAAAAATATATTTATAGTATAGCAAATAAGGCATATTTTTACTACTGTTTTTTAAATTCTTTTACAATTCTTTCACAACTCCGCCACTTAAGCCTTTAACACTTTTTAAGTTTTGCAAATCCGGCAAGCAGCTTCTTTCTTCCGAACTCGTCAAAATCAACCGTTACCTCATAATCTCTCGCACCTTCAACTATATTGCTGACCGTGCCGACTCCGAATTTAGAATGCAGCACTCTGTCACCAATATCATATGACAGACCTTTTGTTTTTGTATCTTCAAGCGACTGCCCCTGTAACGGTTCCGTTTTTTTCAAATCAAATATTCCGGACGGAAACTCTTTGCCAAATCCAACCTTAGTATTAGGTCTTGACTCTGACGGATTGAATGAAACTGCCTTTGGTTTATCCATGTACGAGCCCGCTGCGGATGTAAATGTCACTGCTCTTTTGCGCGGTGCCGCAAAAATGCTTTCCTGCCTGTCATAAGCTGAAGTCCCTGACACATCCAGAAGTTCTTCAGGGATTTCCTTTACAAACCTTGAAACCTTATTATACTGCGACTCACCGCGAACCATTCTCACACGTGCACTGCTAAGGTACAGTTCTTTTTTTGCTCTTGTTATTCCTACATAACAAAGTCTTCTCTCCTCCTCAAGCTCGTCACGGTCGTCTCCTACAATCGACATATAGCTTGGAAAAAGTCCGTCCTCCAGTCCTGTCATAAACACAACCGGGAATTCAAGTCCTTTTGCGCTGTGTATTGTCATAAGCATTACATGTTTGCTGTTTTCATCGAGACTGTCAATATCAGCCACCAGCGCAACCTCCTCGAGGAAGCCTGAAAGTGAAGGCTTTTCTTCCTCACATTCCTCTTCGTATGCAGCAATCTTACTTATAAGTTCGTCAATATTTTCTTCCCTGGCCGCAACCTCATCAGGTGCATCTGAGTCTGACAGATAATCGTGATAATGTATTTCCTCAAGCATATCCTCAACAAGCTCCTGAATCGACAGATGCTGTGCCTTTGCCCTCAATGAACATATATATGTAATAAACGGCTGAAGCTTTGATGCCGAACGTCCGAGTGTTGTTATATTGTCAGACTGCATAAGTGCATCAAAAAAACTTATTCCCTTTTCATCGGCGTAATCCTGTACTTTTGCAATTGTTGCAGCACCTATGCCCCTCTTCGGGACATTAATAATACGCTTTACAGCCTGACCGTCCCTTCCGTTGTCAATCGTCTTAAGGTATGCAAGTATATCTTTGATTTCCTTTCGCTGATAGAAGTTGACTCCGCCATAAATCCTGTACGGCACATTTGATGCAACAAGCTTTTCTTCAATGGCACGCGACTGTGCATTGGTTCTGTATAGCACTGCAAAGTCATTATAATTCCAGCCGTCCCTCACTTTGTCGGCAATCGTCTTTGCAACTCCGTATCCTTCCGCATACGCATCATCATAGGTTGTAAAATGTATCTTTTCACCCTGTCCGTTATCAGTCCAGAGCGTCTTTTTCTTTCTTCCGATATTATTTGCAATCACATTATTGGCAGCATCAAGTATATTCTGCGTGGAGCGGTAATTCTGCTCAAGCCGTATTACCGCAGCTCCCGGAAATGAATTTTCAAAATTTAAAATATTATGAATGTTGGCTCCGCGGAATTTGTAAATCGACTGGTCATCATCACCAACAACGCAAAGATTTTTGTATTTTTTCGCAAGAATGCTTACAAGCTTAAACTGCGCAGTGTTGGTATCCTGATACTCATCCACCATTATGTACCTGAATCTGTTCTGATAATACTCAAGCACCTCATCATCCGTCATAAGAAGCTCAACCGTCTTTACAATCAGGTCGTCAAAATCAAGTGCATTGTTAGTTTTTAATACACGCTGGTACTCCCCATAGATTCTTGCTATGGTTGACATGTGATAATCATTCCCCGCTTCCTGCCTCATTTCTTCGGGTGTCTCAAGATTATCCTTTGCGGCAGAAATCGCACTTAAGACAGCGCGCTCCTTAAATGTTTTACTGTCAATATTAAGCTTCTTCAAAATCTCTTTTACAACATTTTTCTGGTCGTCCGTATCATATATCGTAAAGTTATTGTCATATCCGATTCTGTCAATATATCTTCTCAAAATTCTCACACACATTGAGTGAAATGTGCTGACCCACACATGCTCCGCTCCCATGCTTACAACCTTGTCCACACGTTCACGCATTTCGGCTGCCGCCTTATTGGTAAATGTAATTGCCAGTATATTCCACGGATTAACGCCTTCCTCCTCAATAAGGTAGGCAATTCTGTGTGTAAGCACACGGGTCTTACCTGACCCTGCACCTGCAAGTATAAGAACAGGGCCTTCCGTTGTAAAAACGCCCTGCTTCTGCTGTTCATTCAATGTATCGTAAATGCTCATCTTTTACCCCATTTCTGCGCTATATCTGCGCAATAACACTTCTGTGAAATAGCATTTTTGATTATACCACAAAATATTACTTTGGTACACATACATATACACATAAGAAAAGGCTCCGACTACGACAATGCCATTTTGATAAAATGACATGTCAGTTAAGGAGCCCTCTGTAAATCATGTATTTATTCTGTTACTGAAGTTTTGTTCCACATTCAGGGCAGAACTTTGCGCCATTGGTAGGTGTTCCGCACTCAGGACAGAACTTCGGTGCCTTTCCCGGCGAAACGGGTGCTGTTTTCTGTGGCTGCGCAGTATTGCCTATATTCTGGTTCATGCTGTTTACCATCTGCTGCCCCATCATCATTCCCATCTGCATTCCCGCCATATCAAGTCCTGCATTGGTACCTGAACTCTTCCCTACAGAATCTGCCATCGCAACGTGAGTATATTTATCCATGTTGCCTATCATAGCCTGGGAAGCAACCTTATTCTGCATCTTCTGCACTTCTTCTGTGTATGAGAAATTAGATACTGTAAAATCAGTAATCGTAATGCCTATCTTGGACATTTCCATGTCCAGATCACTTTTGATTCCGTCACCGATTTCCATTGCATTATCCTGAAGGCTGAAAAGATTTCTGCCCTCTTTGCTAATCCACCTCATAAGAAGCGAATCAAGCACACTGACAACTCTTTCCTTGACATCATCTACACAATACTGCTTTTTAACTCCGGCTACTTTATCAATCAGGCACAGGTAATCAGATACCTTAAAGCTAAATGTACCATATGCACGGATTGGCATTCCTCCCGGAAGTTCCATTGTCGGGATTGCAACCGGATTCTTTGTGCCCCATTTCACAGTGAACTCCTTCGTATTTACAAAAAGCACCTCCGCACGAATTCCACTGTTAAATCCGAATTTAAAGCCCTTGAGCGTTGAGAGAAACGGAATAATCTGGGATTCTATGTCAAAGCTTCCCTCATCCGTAAAAATTCCTTCAATCTTGCCATTATACATGAAAATGGCATCCTGTCCCGCACGTATAATAAGACGGCTTCCCTTCTTAATCTCACGGTTGGTCCATTTCCAAAAAATAATGTCATCCCTGTATTCTTCCCATTCAACCACATTGGCTAACTGGTTACCAAATAATCCCATCTGAAATTCCTCCTAAATCGATGCATTGCAAATCCGTGGCTCGCGATTCCTCCGACGTCAAAGCGTCTGCGGAATGGAGATTAAAATCATTAAAGTCCCATCTGTGCCTTAAGTGCTGCAAGTTCATCATCAACAGCCGAGCTTGTTGCCGAAACTGATGATGCCTCATCATACTTTGCTTCAAGGTTTGCAATATCACTGTCTGCCTCTGAACTGTTAAGCTCAGCCATAGCGTTTGCTTCGTCAAGCATTCTGTTGGCCTTCTCCTCCATACGTTCAAATGCTGAGAGGTCATTGGAAGCGCCTGTTACGCTTGCACCAATCTCATTAAGTCTCTGCTGTGTCTTTGCAACCTTAACTTTAGCCCTGATTGCATCTCTTCTGTCATTAAGGCTGTTGATATCCTTAACAAGCTTATCATGCATCTGGCGCATCTTTGCTGCGTTAGCTGCTGCCATGTCATAATTCTGCTGTAAGGTTGCGAGCTTCTTTGACACATTCTGCTTCTTCTCAAGAAATGCTCTTGCATCTGCCTCGTTGCCTGCCTTGAGTGCCTTTTCTGCATATGCCTGATACTTTGCAATCTCTTCATTACATTCATCAAGCTCTCTCTTGGCTCTTGTCTCCTCAGCCATAATTGATGCTGTTTCTGCCTTAACCTTGCCAAGATCGCTTTCAAGATTGCGAAGATACTGGTCAATCATCTTTTCAGGATCCTCAGCCTTATCTAATAATGCATTGATGTTTGCTGCCATAATGTCTTTAAATCTTGTCAAAATTCCCATTGTAATAACCCCATCCTTTCAAATTCATAGATATGTTTTAGTTGCTCAGTGCAAATGCCCCGGCACATTTATAATTATATTACATCAGCCAATAAATGTCACGTAAAATTATAGTCAAATTGCAGTCTGCAAATTATGGTCTTGTTTTTCACATATTAAAACTATATAATATAGATATTGAAACTATATGATTATATGTTTAGGAAGGAATTAATATAATGTCTGCTGACAATTCTAAAACGCCATGTGATAATTTTGACAGTCCTGAGTTTGTAAATTCACTTTTGCGTAAACTGTCAAAGCTTTCATATATAAAACCGGGGGAAGTGCCTGACATTGACCTTTATATGGATCAGGTTACTACTTTCATGGACAGCCATCTGCGTGATATTAAGCGTTACGAGGATGACAAAACCCTTACAAAGACCATGATTAATAATTATACGAAGAACAAGCTTCTTCCTCCGCCTGTGAAGAAAAAATATTCATCCGACCACTTGTATATTCTGGCATTTATTTACTATTTTAAGACACTGCTTTCAATCGGAGACATACAGAAGCTCCTTACTCCAATGACCGAAGAATTTTTCGGTGAAGATGTTGACATTCCGCTTGAGAAGATTTACAAGGAAGTTTATCAGCTTGAGAAGGAACAGGTTCCGAATGTTGCAAAAGACATTTATTTTCAGCATAAGAAGGCTTCAAAGGCCTTTGCCAATGTTGAGGACGAAGATGAAAAGAAATATCTTCAGACATTTGCATTTATATCAATGCTCGTATTTGATATTTACATGAAGAAAAATATTATCGAAACAATCATTGATGATATAATGCCTGAACCGGACAACAGCAAGAAAAAATAATTTATACCGGACCACATTGTTGAAAGATACAAAAACCAAAATATAAGAACCGCTGCCACAGACATTAACGTTCTGATAGCAGCGGTTCTTTTAATTACTCATAACTGCGAAATAACCGCACAAAATTATTACTTTTTGCCGATGTTAAGGAATGACGAAAGCTTATCATAATCCGTGCCTGCAATCAGCCTTTCAGGAAAATCCATTTCCTCAATAAGCTGAAGGGCATATTCAAAATTGCCGATATCCTCCTCAACATGAGCATCACTTGAAATAGTTATGTGCGTTCCATACCTTTTACACATTTCAAGCATCTTCCTGTCATTATCCCATGTCCCCGTTCTTGGTCCGCCGGGCTTAAGCGATGCATTATTAAGTTCAATCAATGTATTATTGTCATGTGCTGCTTTGACAACCGCCTCAAAATCCACAGGATATCTGTTATCATCAGGATGTCCGATAATATTGATCCACGGATTCTTAATTGCCTCAAGCATTGCCTTTGTGTTCTGTTCTCTGGTACCGGACTTTATACACGGAGTATGAAAACTTGCAATTACGATATCCAACTGCTTATAAATGTATTCCGGAAGGTCAACCTTTCCATTAAAGTCAACTATATTAAGCTCCGCACCAAAAAGTCTGAACACACCCATTTTCTCATGACGCAGTGCCTGCAGATTATGAAAATACATCTCTGCACATGCTCCGGGCATCATCGGCGTATGCTCCGTAATGGCTATGTGTGTCAGCCCCTTATCCGACGCCGAGCGTGTCATCTCGTCAATTGTATTATAAGCATGTCCACTTGCAATTGTATGCATATGGGTATCAATTAATAATCTCATCTATTTTCCTCTGATAATATTTTTTCCCAAATATAAAAACATATTACCACATTTAACTCTTTCTTGCAAAAAATTTTATACCGATTGAAAGCTTTGGTATTAAGTGATAAAATGTTACCATTACAAATAATTTCGCATATGCGTTTAGAATGGAGGACTCATGAAAAAATTTTTAAAAGAATTTAAAGATTTTGCATTGCGTGGCAACGTTATGGACATGGCAGTCGGTGTTATCATCGGTGCTGCATTTCAGGCAATTGTTACATCTCTTACCAATGATGTAATATCACCTTTTATCGGTTTATTCGGGAAAACCGACTTCAGCAGTATGGTACTTACATTGCGTGGCGTTGATATCCGGTATGGTGCATTTATTACTGCGGTTATTAATTTCATCATCATGGCATTTATCATTTTCATTCTGGTAAAATGTCTTAACAAGCTTACCAGCCTCGGTCACAAGGATACACCTGACGCACCTACAACCAAGGAGTGCCCTTACTGCTGCAGCAAGATTTCAATCAAGGCAACAAAATGCCCTAACTGCACTTCTGATCTTCCTTCCAATGAATAAAAAAATCTGATTCATTAATGCAAAAACACAAAGCCGGAGTATAAGTTTACTACACAATATACTCCGGCCTCTTTTATTCGCATTTCTTCTATTCACATTTTGGAAGTTTCACAGATAAATCTCTTCTCGTATGGCTCAGTGAAAACTTACTGTCCTTAACATTATAATACCTGTAGCTTCGTCCGCTGTCACCGTTACTCAGCGAGTCATCCCACGAAATATCGACATTGTAGTATTCACCATTGATTTTAACTATATTCCATGCGTGTGCACCGCCATTGGAGTATCCGCTGCAAAAATAACACGGAATCTCAAGTTTCTGCATTATGTACTGAAATGCCCTTGAATATCCTGCGCACACAGATTCATTGTTGACCAGGGCACTGTAAGCACTCTGGTTCATTGGTGATGATGCCACATATTCCACTCTGTCCATGATTGCTTCATAAACATATTTCTCTTTTTCCTCATCATCCGCAAGCCCCGAAGCTCCTTCTATAATTTCTCCCGCCGCACTGTTAAAACGGTTCAGTGCATTGTTAAAATCGTTGACTGTATCGTTAAACCCAAGCCCCACCTCAACAATTCTTCCCGAGGTGGTATGCTTGTATGAATATTCAGTATCAAGCCAGAACAGCTCGGGATGGTCATTGTATATAGCCATCATGACATCTTTCAGTCCGTCCTCACTTATCATTTCTCGCACTGTACATTTATTAATGCATGACATTGCAGACATATAAATCCTGTCATAGACGCTCTGCTGTTCCTGTGTAAGCATCGCCCTGTACGGATATATTTCATCCGGAAACACACAGTCCACGGATGATTTTTCTTCTTCATCCTGCACTACCTCAGTCTCTGAGACCATTGTGCCTTTTCCGCTCGGTGCCGTAAAATCCGTGCCAAGTCTGTCGTCTGCTCCAACAGTCTTTGTTGCACGCTGCGTCGGTGTAACTATAGGAAGAGTCGGTTTCTGCTGTATATTATAAAATGCCTCCGGTGAGGACTGTATTGCTTCTGCCCTGCCGTAACCGGATTTGCTGTCGTTCTTTCCGGAATATACAACGACACAGCAGGCAATCGTAAGTATGATTATTGATATCCACAAAAGTGCAAATAATTTCTTCATATTCCGCTCCGTTATCAGGTATTTCTTTCATCTGATTTTCTGCTCTGTATCTGTTTGCTCTCTGCGTTTATTGTAACATATTCATGTTGTTATTCAAAGCTAAATGTGCTATTATAATTACATATAATATTTAGTATTTTAGTATTCGGATAAACAAGGAGGTGCCAATGGATAAGGATTATTTGACCGGACTTCTCCCACTTCACGTATTCCTGCATGAAGCCGATGAAATCTTAAAAAGAGATCCGAATGGACGCTATGCGGTGATTGCTACTGATTTAAGCAATTTCAAATACATTAATGACCTGTACAGTATGGAAGAGGGTGACCGTACGATTCAGGAGATGGCTGATAAGTTTTTTATCAACAATCCGCGCTGCCTGATTGCAAGCCGACCTTATGCTGACCAGTTCAGGGCACTTTTAAATATCGGAAATACGTCTCTGGAAACCGAAGTTAATATAATTACACGGATGAACAATGAACTGACAGAGCGTATTCAACAGCGCTACCCAAACATTTATTTTCATGTATATACCGGGCTTTATATTATCGAAGACACATCCGAGGGTATAAGGTCAGCGTGTGACAAAGCCCATTTTGCCAAGAAATGCTTTAAGGGTAACCTGAATGTAACGTGCGGCGTATTTGATTCCAAAGCATATGAAGACTCTTCCAAAGTGATGAAGCTTACGCATGAATTCAGGTATGCAAAGTCACATAACAACGTCTGTGTTTATTATCAGCCAAAGCATTCTGCGGTGACCGGGGAAATCATCGGTGCCGAAGCTCTTGGCAGAATGTTTGATAACACGGGCAATATGCTCTCTCCCGGGGATTTCATTCCTATTCTTGAAAAGACCGGAATTATCGGTGAGTTTGATGACATCATAATGGAGAAAACATTTGCAGCTTTAAAGAAATGGATTTCTGACGGACGGAAAGTTTATCCTGTTTCCATTAATCTGTCGCGAATCCAGTTTTTGAAACCCGGACTTGTTGATAAGATTGTTGCTCTCCAGAGGAAATATGATATCCCTGCCAGTCTTATTGAGCTTGAGATTACAGAAACAACATTTATTAACTCTATTGACTTTGTTGAAAATACAGCGAAAGAACTTCGCCAGTTAGGATTTCATATAGATGTTGATGATTTCGGTTCAGGTTATTCTTCGCTCAGCCTTATAGCAACCATGCCTGCCGATATTATCAAGCTCGACTGCAGTTTTGCAAGGAAATGCCTGAATAACGAAAAAGGGATAACATTGCTTGCAAGCATCATTCCGATGCTTAAGAACATAGGATTTGATATTATATGTGAAGGCATAGAGACCGAAGAGGAAAAGAATATAATCGCCGGTCTCGGCTGTGATAAGATTCAGGGCTATTATTACGGACGTCCGATGCCTGCATCGGATTTTGAAAAGAAATATATCTACTGCTAATCATATAGTAAGAGCCATACCGTAAACTGTACCGGTATGGCTCTTATTTTGATGCTGTCATCCTTTGGCAGAATTTATATAATTTACTGCCATAATCCATCTTCTTTTAATTTGTTCCAGTCCACATAAAGCAGAAAAACTTTGTCCCCTCTGGCATCAAATCTCATTGTTTTATTAATGTACTTCTGGTTTATCAAGCCATCCAGAGCTTTCTTTACTCTGTCCTCAGGCACTCTGTTATACTGTGCTACGCTCGTAACTGTCTTCCAATATGACGGCGTCTTGCCCGGTTTAGAACGCAATTTATCAAGACTTGCCAAAATCAAATCGTTGTAATGATTTTTTACCTGTACCTGTCTTGGCATTTCAACATAGCTGGTTGCCGCCGACTTCAGTGCATTGCTGAAACCAAATTTAACACCATATATAATAACCTTTTTCCCCAGTTCTTTAAGATACTCAACTACTTTTGTAAAATGTGCATCTCCGGTAAACAATACATACACATCCGAACCCTTTTTTCTTGCAGCACTTCTGTAAATCGCATCAAGTATTATCACATCTGTAAAATCCTTATCTACACCCTGCTTATCACTTGCAGTATGCACAACATCTTTTGTCATTCTCTGCAATAACGGAAGCTCATTGCCAATCAGCTTTTCCGAAAAATCACCAAATACAAAAAGCTCGGCAATTTCAAATTCATTTTCCAGTTCCTGCAGCCACTCTTCAAAATTCGGCTTCATATGGAAATTATTGTGATATCCATAGTACCAGTGCTCATAATCGACAAATACCGAAGCTCTTGGTTTTGAAGGCCTACCAAATCCAAACACCCTTTCACCCCCTTTTCTCTTCTTTATTACATAAACGTGTTCTTACCACGAGTATGACGATTCCAAGCGCAAAAGTAAATATTGAAATAAATTGTGAAGTTGACAGTACGCCTACGCTTCCTCTGTTCAAATCTCCACGGAAAAACTCAAGAACAAATCTTCCGGCACTGTAAAAAATCAGGTACAGCGCCATAATCTGTCCTTCACACTTTTTCTTTCTGTCAAGCCACAGTAGTACAAATGCGTTAATAAAATCAAGTACGCTTGATATAATCTGTGTCGGCACAAGCGGAATATTGTTTGGTGCAAATGCTGAATTGTGAAAGGTTATCGCAAATGCAGAATCTGTATGCATTCCGTAACAGCATCCTGCAAGGAGACATCCTATGCGGCCAAAGCCCTGCGCAATTGCCATTGACGGCGCCGTAAGGTCAATATACTGCCAGAAGTCAACCTTTTTCACGCGGCACATAATCAGAATACCAATGACTCCGCCTATTATTCCTCCGTATACAACCCATCCCTCCCACACATTTTTAAGGACAGATGCATCTTTAAACACCTCCGGCAGGATTGTAATAATAAACAGAAGCTTTGCTCCTATATATCCCGAAACAAGCGCCCATATGAGAAGGGAAAAAACATTATCTTTATCCATCCCCTTCTTTCCCGCGCGGTATTCAGCAATAAAATACGCAGCAAGCACACCGATTGCTATCATCAGTCCATATCCGTGAACTGTAAAATTTCCAATAGTTAATAAATCGTTTTTCACACTACTCTCCATTCCGCAGACGCCATATATCCCGAAAATACATAAAATTTCAGATTACGACGTTATTTCTAAATTAAGCTTATCACAACATTGGCAATCCCTGCAAGCACCATAACCAGTACCGGGTCTGCTTTTTTACGAAGTGCCGCAAATGCTCCGACAAACAGTACAACCGCCACAAAATCAACGTTGCCGATTCCACCGTCAGGCACCTGTGCTCCATGCCATATTGAAGATATCAGCAGTACAACGCCTGATGCAGCTATCATCGCAACCACCGCCGGTCTAAGCGATGACAAAACTTTCTGAAGTACTTTTATTTTACGGTATTTTACATATGCCCATGCAAATATTGTAACAAGAATACATGAAGGAAGTATACAGCCTATTGTTGCACATACAGCACCGGCAACACCTGCAATCTTTATTCCTACAAATGTCGCCGCATTGATTGCTATGGGGCCCGGTGTCATCTGCGATATGGTTACCAGATCTGTAAATTCCGTAATTGAAAGCCACCCGTGCAAATCTACAACCTGCTCCTGTATCATAGGAATACAGGCGTATCCGCCGCCAAAACTGAAAGCGCCAACCTGCAGGAAACTAAAAAACAACTCAAACAGCAGCTTCATTGTCCGGCCTCTTTTCTCAATGACAGCATTGTTCTTATAATACCTGTCACAATACATGTAAGTATTATCCAGATTACATTTATTCCGAAAACAAAGTTTGCAACAAATGCAATTATCATAATTATATCATTTATTGCATCTTTTTCTTTTATTACATCTTTCCCCATATCGAATGCAACCGAAGCAATCACTGCAGCTACTCCCGCCTGCATTCCCTCAAGCATCAGCGCCACTATCAAATTGGACTGAAACAGTTTGTAAAAGACAGATATCACAGATATTATCACAAACGGCGGTATTGCAGTTCCAAGCACAGATACAATAACTCCCGGAATACCTGCCAGCTTGTATCCCACACCTATCGCACCGTTAATTGCAATTGAACCGGGTGCCGACTGTGCCACCGCAACGAGGTCAAGCATTTCTTTTTCGTCAATCCATTTATACCCGTCTACAAATTTTTTCTTAAAAAGCGTTATAATGACATATCCGCCGCCAAATGTAAATGTGCTCAGATACAATGTCGCACAAAATAATTTCCATAATTTATTGTTCATAATAATTGCAGTCCATATTTATTTAATAAGCAGATTGGGACTTTACTATTTAAACAAGCTGTGCACAGCCCTGCCGCACACAGCTCATTCTCTTAAAGTAATTCCTTCAGTATCTGATTTACCATTGCAGGGTTAGCCTTACCCTTCATCACCTTCATGGTCTGTCCTACAAGGAAGCCTATCGCCTTTTCCTTGCCGTTGCGATAGTCTTCAACAGACTGTGGGTTTGAGGCAATAACCTGCTCAATTGCCTCGCGGAGTGCGCCCTCATCATTAACCTGCTTCATTCCATGTTCTTCGACATATTTGTCAGGGTCAACATTATCATTAAATACAGCCTCAAATACTTCCTTTGCCGCCGTTGAGTTGATTGTTCCTGCGTCAGCCAGATTTACAAGCTTTGCAAGATTTTCCGGTGAGAACGTGATATCCTCAGGGTCCATTTCTTTTTCCTTGAGAATTCTCATTGTCTCAACCATCAGCCAGTTTGAAACTTTCTTCGGCTTACCGCAGATTGCAGTTGCAGCCTCAAATATATCAGCGAGCTTCTTTGTGCCTGTAATGATTTCAGCATCATAATCCGGAAGTCCAAATTCTTCCTTATATCTTGCCATCTTCTCTTCACGAAACTCCGGCTGTCTTGACCTGATTTTTTCAATCCATTCATCACTGATTACAACAGGTACAAGGTCAGGCTCAGGGAAGTACCTGTAATCCTGTGCATCCTCCTTAGAACGCATTGCATATGATGTTTCCTTTGCATCATCCCATCTGCGTGTCTCCTGCACAACCTTCTTGCCTGATTCAATAAGCTCAATCTGTCTGTTTTTCTCACCCTCAATTGCACGTGCAATTGACTTAAATGAGTTAAGATTCTTCATTTCGGTACGTGTGCCGAATTGGGCGGCGCCTGCTTCCCTTACGGAAATATTTACATCGGCTCTCATTGAGCCCTCCTGCATCTTGCAGTCTGAAGCACCGAGGTACTGTATCGTCATTCTGAGCTTCTCAAGGTAAGCAATTACCTCTTCCGCAGAGCGCATATCCGGCTCTGAAACAATTTCAATAAGAGGCACACCGCTTCTGTTGAAATCCACAAGCGAGCAGTCTTCCCACTCATCATGAATCAATTTTCCCGCATCCTCTTCCATGTGAATTTCATGGATGCCTATACTTTTCTTTGTTCCATTTACCTCAATATCAACATGTCCGTCACGGCAGATTGGGTAATAGAGCTGAGAAATCTGGTAATTCTGCGGGTTATCAGGATAGAAATAGTTCTTTCTGTCAAATTTGCAGTTTCTTGTTATCTCACAATTGGTTGCAAGTCCCACTGCCATGGCATATTCAACGACCTGCTTATTCAGCACCGGAAGTGACCCCGGCATACCTGTGCAAACAGGGCATGTATGTGTATTAGGCGCTCCGCCGAATGCGGTGGAGCAGCCACAGAAAATTTTTGTCTTTGTTGCAAGTTCAACGTGAACTTCAAGTCCAATGACTGTTTCGTATTCTTTCATTGCACCGGCTCCCTTCTTAATTCTTACCTGCTGCATTCATTGACTGTTCAAATGCATATGCCGCACGTATAATCTTCTTTTCCTCAAAACAGTTGCCAATCATCTGTACACCGATTGGAAGTCCGTTGGAATCAAATCCCCCCGGAACGCTGATTCCCGGAAGACCTGCCAGATTTACAGATATAGTATAAATGTCTCCGAGGTACATCTTGATTGGGTCGCTTAAGGAAGAACCAATCTCCGGCGCCGTTGTAGGTGCAACCGGTCCGAGTATTACGTCATATTTTTCAAATGCCTTGTCAAACGCCTGCTTAATGAGTGCTTTTGTGCGCAGTGCCTTAAGATAGTAAGCATCATAATATCCTGAACTTAATACAAATGAGCCAAGCATTATTCTTCTTTTAACTTCAGGTCCAAAGCCTTCTGAGCGTGTTCTTTTATACATCTCATGAAGCTCATTATATTCAGGTGTGCGGTATCCGTATTTTACACCATCAAATCTTGCAAGATTGGAGCTTGCCTCCGCACATGCAATTACATAATATGCAGGAATTGCATACTGCACAAGGCTAAGGTCAAATTCTTCAACTACTGCACCCTTCTGCTCAAGCAGGTGTGCTGCGTTCATGATTGCTTCCTTTACCTCAGGACTTAAGCCTTCTATCATATAGTCCTTCGGAATTCCGATTCTCATACCCTTCACATCATCTACAAGCGCTGATGTAAAATCATAATCATCTCTTTTAATTGATGTGGAATCCTTCGGGTCATACGACGCAATGGCTTCAAGAATCGTTGCACAGTCTGTAACATCCTTTGCAATAGGTCCTATCTGGTCAAGTGAAGAACCATATGCAATCAGTCCGTATCGTGACACAGTTCCGTATGTCGGCTTCATTCCCGTAACACCGCAGTATGAGCTTGGCTGACGTATTGAGCCGCCCGTATCAGAGCCGAGTGCAAATGAACACTCATTAGCTGCAACAGCCGCTGCCGAACCGCCTGACGAGCCACCCGGTACATGTTTTGTGTTCCACGGATTCTTTGTTGCGCCATAGTGGGATGTCTCCGTTGTACTTCCCATTGCAAACTCGTCCATATTGGTCTTTCCAAGAATTACAGCTCCTGCCTTCTCAAGGTTAAGGACAGCTTCTGCCGTAAATGTAGGAACAAAATTTTCAAGGATTTTGGAACTGCAGGTTGTAAGTACTCCTGTTGTGCACATATTATCCTTAACTGCAACAGGTACACCTGCCAAAGGCCCGTTCAGCGTTCCGTTGTCAATCTTTTCCTGTATTTCCTTAGCTTTGCTTAACGCTGCTTCTTTAGTGATTGTCACATAGCAGTTAAGCTCTGATTCCTTTGATTCAATCTGCTCAAATGCGGCAAGTACCGCTTCTTCAACAGTCACTTCTTTTGCCTTTATCTTTCTGCCCAATTCAACGGCAGTCAAACTCATCAAATCCACGTCAATATCCTCCCTATACAAAAGTCTTTGGCACCATGAATGCGCCATCCTTCTTCTGTGGTGCATTAGCTGTAATGTTATCGCGGTCATCGCCGTTAGTTACCACATCATCACGAAATACATTATTGACCGGAAATACGTGTGACATCGGTTCAACCCCTGACGTATCAAGCTCATTAAGCATGTCCACATAGTCAAGCATTCTTCCCATGTCCTTCTTTGCTTCTTCCTTTTCTCCAGGTGAAAGTTCAAGTTTGGCAAGTATTCCTACATAGTCAATTGTCTCATCAGAAATTATATTTGCCATTGCTGCCTCCATTTCTGCACAATTACATTGCGCACATAAATTACAATAGTTTACGAAAAAAATCCCGGCACATATCAAAATGATACATGCCGGGACGGATATACTATCATCCGCGGTACACCCGCACTGAAGAGATTGTGCTCTTCTCAAAGAGCCTTCACGGCTTTTACCATTAATACGCATATGTTAGCACATCTGGAGGTCATTTGCAAGCATAAATAATCTATGAATCACTATTATTCACTTTTGACTATGACTCACTTTTGACATTTTTGACATATTTCACATATTCCGCGATGATATGTCCGCCGTTTTCTCCCTCATGTGTACAATATATGCCGTTTTTTACGCCTACCCAGCGTCCTGCCAGCGACTCTGCGCTGACACATTTTACAAAATTAACTCCGTCAGTACTGTATGAAAGAGTAACCGTTTCAACCGGTGTATGTTTCTCTTCCGCATTGATATCCTTATATCCTGTGCGCTCAACGTTGTACATAAACCAGATTTTATCCGCGCTGACCTCAGCAGATTTATTCTGATTTTCGGTTGTTAAAACCTCCTGTCCGTTAAACTTCTGTTCACCTTCGACTGCAATAACCTGAAGCTTAACGCCGTCTTTTTTCACGCACAGTCCTGCATAGTGCATTCCCATTGATACTATCCCTGCAGTATCACCTTCAGCCATACCTGTGACATCAATTCTGGTAATACATGTAAATTCAGGCGCAGGCCATTTCTGCAAAAGCAGATTTCTTACGTCGCTTAGCGGTCTTCCTGTCTCAACACTAACTGCGTTGAGAAGCAGACCTGAATCAGTACATTTATACCAGCTGTTCTGATAATTGGCATTCCACTGCCATTGTAAGCCCAGCCTGTCTGTTCTGAAATCATCAGATGTTGCAGGCTCACAGATTTCATAAGTCTTTGCTCCGACATCCGGCTTATCAAACTCCATGACAGGCTCTCCGTAGTCGTTGCCGTTCTTTGCAATTCCTATAACCGGCCAGTCATTTTCCCAGCTCATAGGCTGAAGATGCGTAATTCTTCCCGCTGCATAAACATCCTGAAAATGCAGGAACCAGTCCTGACCCGTAACAGTATCAACCCATGCACCCTGATGAGGTCCGTTAACCGAAGAATCCCCTCGGCGCATAACAACCTTATACTCATACGGTCCAAATATATTGCGTGACCGAAGCACTGTCTGCCAGCCTACTTTAACGCCGCCTGCCGGTGCAAATATGTAATACCATCCATTGCGCTTATAAAGTTTTGGTCCTTCAATAGTAACCTGATCATTCAGATTACCGTCAAAAATTTTAACCTCTTCTCCTATAAGCCCCATGCCGTCCGGCTGCATTTCAACCATATGCAATACACTTTTATAACCAATACGGCTTTTTGCCACTCCTGCGACAAGATATGCCCTTCCGTCATCATCCCAGAACGGACACGGGTCAATCCATCCGGCACCCGGTCTTATATTAACCGGCTCGGACCATTTCCCCCAAGGGTCCTTTGTTGTACTCATGTAAATGCCCTCATCAGGCATTGGAAAGCACGCATAAAAAATTCCGTCATGATATCGGATTGCAGGCGCCCACACTCCGCAGCCGTGAATCGGATCTTTGTATCTTTCCTCAGGAACTTTGTCAAGCACATAATTAATAACCTTCCAGTTGACCAGATCCTTTGAATGAAGCACAGGAATAGCCGGTGAATTACAAAAACTGGAGGCTATCATAAAATAGTCTTCTCCTACCCTTATCGCATCAGGATCAGAATAATCCGCATACAGTACCGGATTTGAAAATCTTTTGTTACCAAGGTCTGCATTCCACATGCTCTGTGGTTCCAGCAAATCCGCATTTTTAATTGTCACATTTTCATTAATAAAACTCATCTGCCCTCGCCTCCTGATATATCTGCTTGTTGCTTAAAATGTGTGTTGCTTATCTTTTTACGTAGTCTTTGTTGCCTAATACATGTTGCTTAATCTTTGTTGCTTAACCATCCATATTTTTACTATATATTAATTCGGCGCAACTTGCTTGCCATGTAATTTTTTCATTATGCCATATATTGCTATAATTCACTTTCTGTATTATAATGACGTTGTGGTGTTATACACCCTTTAGATACGAAATACGCCGAAATATAAGGAGAACAGAATTTTGAAGGTTTTTTATCAGAATCGCAGCGAAGAATACTGTGCACGTTTTACAGTAAATAATACATATCCTTCCCACCTGCACCGTCAGGTTGAGATGATTTACGTAACAAAAGGGCGGATAAATGTCACCATAGATGATTCCAGCTACACACTGCAGTCCGGTGACCTGTCCATTGCATTTCCGAATCATTCGCACAGCACACAGAGCATCGGCAATTCTGCTGCCATACTTATAATTTTTAATCCTGAATTTGCAGACGGATATCTCAATGAACTTACGCGCAAAAAACCTGATGTGCCATTTATTGCTAAGTCAAAGCTTCCGGTGGAGGTGACATTTGCCATAAAAAACATGACTGACTGTTACGCTGCAAAAAAGGATCATCGCATAGCACAAGGTTACCTTCATGTTATACTTGGAAACATTCTTCCCGAACTTGACTTGCAGCTTGCTGACACAGGCGACTCTGTTGATACCTGCCGCCAGATTATTGAATATGTTGCAAACCATTTTATGAATGAAATTTCACTGGATACAATGGCTCATGACCTTGGTCTTAGCAAATATTACATTTCGCATATTTTTTCCGACCGCATCAAATCTTCATTCCCCGCATATCTGGGGAGATGCCGCGCCGAGCACGCCGCAAGGCTTTTAAAGACAAGCCAGATGTCAGTTACCGACATCGGATTTGCCAGCGGCTTTAACTCGAGCAGAACATTTTACAGGGCGTTCCGCGAGGTTTACGGCATGACACCGCAGGAGTACAGGAATGTGTAACCTGAATATGTGGCTTGAATATGCGGTCTGAATATGTGGCTTGAATATGCGGTCTGAATATGTGGTCTGAATATGCGGTCTGAATATGTGCCGTCAGGCGCACTACATGCAACACAGCCCCAGTCTTACCGACCGGGGCTGTATCTGTGTACGTTATAAGTTTTAATGCTATACTTTTTAGTGTTAAGACTATACTTGCGCTGTGAAGATACTTTCATACTGCATTAGTTGCAGGTCTGCATATATTCATCCATTGCATCAGCAACCGCCTTAGAGAAATTGACTGCCTCAACTACAGTCTTTGCACCGTTAACAACGTCTCCGGCTGCAAATATTCCGTCTCTTGTGGTCTGTCCGTTCTCATCTACAGTGATGAGTCCGCGTTTATTGACATCAATTCCCTGTGTCGTGGAAACGATTTTGTCCTTAGGTCCCTGACTTACAGCAATAAATGTTGTATCCGCCGGATAGAGTCTCTCTGTTCCCGGCTGCTCCATTTTCTCTCCATTTTCATTAATAACGATATCTGCAAAAATCGGTCCCTCGTTAGTGAGTTCAACAGGTGATTTGCAGTATTCAAAACGCACACCGTCAATCTCTGCGTACTCAACTTCCCTTACACTGGCACGGACTTTCTCGCTGTGCGTATAAACCGTTACTTCCCTTGCTCCCTTACGCAGTGCGGTACGCGCAACGTCCATAGCCGAGTTACCTGCTCCGATAATTGCAACCTTTTCTCCCAAATCATATGAATCAGGATTTACAAGATAATCAATTGCAAAATGTACATTACCAAGGCTCTCGCCCTTGATATGGAGTGAATTCGGTCTCCATACACCTGTGCCTATAAATACTGCAAGATATCCGTCTCTGAACAAATCATCGACACTTATTGCTCCGCCGATTGTTGTATTCGGGCGGAAACGTACACCGAGCGCATACATTTTCTTGCGGTATTTATCAAGAATTGTCTTAGGCAGACGGAATTCCGGAATTCCATACCTTAATACGCCGCCAATATTTTCTCTTGATTCAAATACAGTTACATCATATCCCCTCTTTGCAAGGATAATCGCAATTGTAATTCCGGCAGGGCCTGAGCCTATTACTGCTGCCTTCTTATTCTTCAAAGGCTCCCTCTCAAGCTCCATTTTATCGAAATAGTTGCTTGAAATGTAATTTTCAATGCTGCTTATATGAACCGGACTTTCCTTAATCCCACGAATACAATGTCCCTCGCACTGCGCTTCATGATCACACACAAGTGAACAGATAATAGAAAGCGGATTATTCTCAAACACCATCTTTCCTGCCTCTGTAATGCCTCCATTCAGAAATTCGTGAATCATCTGTGGAATCGGCGTATTAATCGGACATCCTGATCTGCACATTGGTTTCTTACAATTCAAACACCTCTTTGCCTCATTAATAACGTGATCTGCCATAACTCCTCCCAAATATTTTCATTTTAGGTGTTTGCGAAATTCTTCTCTTAACAGCGTAGCATATTATTCACTGTTCCAAGACACAAGCAGTGCAAGCATATTCTGCGATGGATTGTTCAGGTTGTGTTTATGTTTTGTGTTTATGTTGTACAACCATCGGTGCTTAATGATGCATTTCCGCAAACGTCTGATTTTCATTTTTCAGGTAATTATCTGACTTTCATTTTCAGGTAATTGAAGAATGAATTTGCAATTGCCTGTCTTCAGATTGTTATAATTCTGAAATGTTACCCATGCATTTCACATATAATCATACTTGGCTCAAACAGATTTTTCAAGTGCTATTACACATTTTCCAATAAATGATATTTTGCTCAGTGTTCTGTTTTCACATCTGCTCCATAAGTGTCTTTAGCAAACCTTCGCACCCCGCCCTCACATCTGTGTATGTTGCATCAAAATCTCCCGTATACCACGGGTCCGCCACATCAGAACATGAACCGGCGAATGTCATCAGCTTATATATCTTTTCATCCGGGTCACCGCCGCTCATCCGCTGCATATTGCGTATATTCGCCTCATCCATTCCTATCAGGAAATCATATTCATCATAATCGTTCAACGTCATCTGTACTGCCCTGTGCGGTATTACAGGAATTCCTTCCTGCTTTAATTTCCGCACAGTCCCGTAATGCGGCGGATTCCCAATCTCTTCGCGGCTTGTCGCCGCCGAATTGACATAGAAATCCTTCTCCACTCCGGCCTGCTTAATTAAATATGTCATAATGCTTTCTGCCATAGTGCTGCGGCAGATGTTGCCGTGGCAGATGAAAAGTACTTTTATCAAATCTCTATCTCCTTTCAAAATGCGCTATCCTGCTGCCATTTGCAGCGATTTGCGCGGTGTAAATTCTTCTTTATGTATCGGTCATTTCTGTACAAAAAATGCAAATCTTAGCAAAATATTGCAAGATGTGTACAGCAAAAGTAGTAGAAACGGAGTAAAAAGAGAACTGATTACTACTGGCTGTCATCACTTGAATGCGATTGAATTCTTTCATCAATGAGACTATTAACATTATCTCCAACAAAAGCCTTAAATGGGAATCCATCAACATCTATTATTTCTGATTTTAATGATACTTCTACTCCCAGACACTTGCTACCATTTATAATTTTATAATCAAAAAGAGATTCTGCACTCCCTTTTGCTTGTTTAATACAAGACAGTAGTTCTTTTTCAGTTGAAATTTTAGGCAAAATTCCAAGTATCAATGCTAATTCACTTAAGAGTTCCTTCTTTACTGCAAAACTTTCATCTACATTTTTATCAAGGGCAGCAAATTGCAAAGAACGAACAATATCAGAAAATTGTTCACAGATTTGTTCATTACTTTTTTCTTCCCAATAACTAACTTCATTAGCCGCTGCAGACGGCTTCCCATTAAACGTTGTGTTTGGTGAAAAAGCATAATAACTTTCCACCGCCCCTTGTCGAAGAATAAAACATCCTAATTCTTCTAATATATCAAACAGTACAGTAATTCTCTTCTTAAGACTTATCCACTCATGTGAATCTGGCCAAGTTGCTAGTTCATCTGCACTAACCGTAAATAACCGCGCAACCAATGCACGACGGATAATTTTATCTTCCTCTGCTTCTGGATCACGATTTATCCAATACGGATGTTGGTTATAAATCGTTACCATATTCTCTTTTTGAGATCGAATTAACTCATCTGTTTTTGTCTTTATATCCCTAATCATACTTTGAAGATCCCCATTGCCATAATCATTAGCAATGTCAGTTGCTTCAGGTAAACCCGAAAATAGATTAATAATACTATTATCATCTGTAAAGCCATCTAAATCTGTTAAGACACATACTTCTTTACCAATAAGTCGAAACAGTTTTGTAATAATAGGGAACTGTCCTTTTCCTTCAACCGGAATAATTTGTGAACCTGCCACATCTAGATTTAGGTTAAGTCTATTGCAAAGATATCGACATAAAATCATATCGCTGGAACCTTCAATAAGCATTACTTTTTTAGCAAAAAAGCCCTCATTATATATAAGACTCATTCGCAAAAGAAATTCTTTCAATTTTGCGCTATTCAATCCCGGTGTATCTGGCGAAATTTGTTTAGGTAATACATCTTTACTAAAAAACACAAAGTTACACAACTCAGATGCAGTATTTAATTCAAGCATCTCTGCAGAATGCGTTGAAATAATAATAGTTTTATTGTATTTTTTTGCAGCACTCTTCATCTCACGCAGAAGATATGATTGCAATTGAGGATGTAACGATACTTCTGGCTCATCAATTAATAATACTTCAACAGCTTCATCAAACAAAGCAGCCAAAATTGAAATAACATTAACTAATCCACTTGCTTCTGCTGCAACAGAGTATTCTTGCTCACTATCGGTTTTTCCGAAAAACACCTTCATTTCACCAGCATCCCAACGAATAAAAATGTGTCTATTGAATAACACTGACAACCTCTCCGATACTTTTATAAAGACGTCTTTTCGTTCATCCATTGCAAAGAAATCGCCACTTGCGGTTTCGATTTGCAAACGAGCACGTTTCGTATCTTGATTTCCAAACGTATAATTGTCCGCAACATAGTTGTATTGATTTATTTTAGATCTAAACTGCTCCATATTTCCAATTCGATTAGATGACAAATACCGGACCTTATTATCACCTATCTTTTTTCTCATAACATCTCTTATTTTCTTTAATGTTTGAGTTTTGCCAGAAGCATTTGTTCCAACCAGTGTTGTTAATCCCGAATACAATGTTATTTGAACCTCTTGATTGCCAAAAATCTTTTCCACATTAAAATGTAATGTATGAGGATATTCCATAGTAATCACCTTGTCTTTCTCCCATAAATTATATAATACTATTTCTTCTTTGATATATTTCTACTCGCGTTATTCAACGGAATCATTGTACCATATTTATACAAGATTCTCTATACAAAAAACACCCTGCAACCGCAGAGCGTCTTTCGATTTCTTTTATTAATCATATTGCTTTAAACATCCTCTGCGACACCGGCTTCTCCCCTTGCGTCCGTTCCAGTTCCTTTCTGGCATTCTGCAGGTCCTCCAGCCGCTTCAATTCATCCTCTGCATCCTCAAGGCCCAGATGCGTATAGGTGTTAAGCGTAACCCCTATATCACTATGCCCCATAAGGTACTGCAGCGTCTTCGGGTTCATTCCGGATTTCGCCATATTGCTACAATACGTATGCCGGCAAATATGTGGCGTGATATTGGGCATCTGCACCCGATAAATATCGTTGTACCGCTTCACCATATGATTAAACCGATGTTCCCAGTGCATTGCAA
>CAMECH010000029.1 GCA_945913015.1 uncultured Bacteroides sp. | reverse complement strand
GAGTAGACGATGATTTAAAAGCAAAGTCAGATGCTTTGTTTAAAGATTTAGGAACGGATACCACAACTGCAATCCGTATGTTTTTAACACAGGCGCTGGCAGTAAACGGTTTTCCGTTTGAGATAAAAAGGGCAACTGCAAATCCATATGAAGCATTAACAGAACATGAAATATTAGATAAGCTGGAAAAATCGCGTGAGCACGCAGTACAGGGGCTGTATAAAGATGCGACAGAAGTTTCTCGTGATATGAGGGCAAAGTATGGATTATAAAGTAGTAGTTACAAGAGATGCAGAAGAGGATTTAGAGCGCTTTATTAAATATCTTATTATTGAGAAAGAAAGTATGCAGGCGGCAGAAAATCTATTGAATGATTACGATGCAACAATTGAAAGTCTAAAGTATGTGGCTGGAAGTTTGAAATTGTGTGATAACCCAAGACTACGTCAGTTAGAATATCATCGCATTAACTTCTTAAATCACAGATATTTTATGCTATATCGCATTGTGGAAAAGGTAGTATTTGTGGATAATATTTTTCATGAGTTGCAGGATTATGAAAATAAGATGTATTAGTCGTATTACAAAGAGATAACTTTGAATTTTTGGGGGGATATGATATGGCAGTTTCAAAAATAAAAGCCGTTTTTGCCAACGATGTAAAAGATGTGTGGAATGTTGTTACATCTTTAGAGAATTATCAGTGGCGCAGTGATTTGAGTAAAATTGAAGTTATAAATGATAAACAATTCATTGAATACACAAAGGATGGATATGCTACCACTTTTACAATTACGACTGTTGAACCGTTAGAACGCTGGGAATTTGATATGGAAAACAGTAATATTAAAGGGCATTGGACAGGCGTTTTTTCGTTTCAAAATGGTCATACTGAAATTGAATTCACAGAGGATGTGACAGTAAAGAAATTTATAATGAAACCGTTTGCAAAATCGTTTCTAAGAAAACAGCAAGAGCTGTATGTATCTGATTTGAGAAAGGCTTTGCGATAACAAATCAGAGAATATAATAAATTGATTTTTATAAATTGATTTTATTAAAATATATAGCAAAAACTGTAAAAATGTGGTACTATTATCCTAAGTTTGATTTTGATTTGCAGATAACGGCGATTATCTGTAATTATATATAAGATGCTGCAAATCGCTTTTAAAACGGGAGGCTGGATATGATACTACGTGCAAAAAAACAGAATGACGAAACAGAACAACAAATCATTTCCTGTATGAATGCTGCCACACAGAATGAATACATTTTTTTGGAAGAAACGGATAATGCTTCGCAGAATGAAGTGGCTAAAGCATACAATCAGATGCTGGATAAATTTATTACTGCCGATAATCAGGTGGCAATGGATTTAAACGATGCAATGAATGTAATAGGCAACAGCAGTAATGTTAAGGCGTTGCTTGAAATTGCGGCTAATCAGAAAAAGTCTATTGAGCTGATTGTTGATGACAGCAAACAGCTTACAGATTCGATTGAAGAGAGTGACAACATTCTTAATAATATTCTTGAACATGTGCGGAATGCAGATGTGTGGTCAGATAAGTGCAGCAAGAACATGAAGGATACGGTGACGAGCGTTAACGGAAGTTATGATGAGCTTATGTCATCATGTGAGGCTCTTGACGGTTTCAGGAGGAAAGCAGACCAGATAGATGATATAATGAGGATTGTTGAGGCTCTGAGCAGTAAGACTCAGCTTCTGTCACTTAATGCAAAGATAGAGGCAAAAAGAGCCGGGGAGTATGGCAGAGGCTTTGGTGTTGTGGCAGATGAAATCAGTAAACTTTCGTTGGACACACAGAAGTCAATGGAAAAGATATCAGCATATGTAACCACCATAAAAAATGATATTGATGTGCTGGCAAAGCAGATGGAGCAGCTGAAAAGCACACTGGATGTATGTAAGGTTAATGCGGACGAATCTGATAAAAATATACTTCAGATGGGCAGCACAATGAATTCAATTCTTCATGAGATTGATAATGCTTTTGAGCAGACTGCAACGCAGAATAACTCGGCAAAAGTATTTCTTGAACAGCTTTCCAATGTAAAAAGCGATTCCGAGTCATTAATAGAGCATTGTCAGGATCCGGCGAGGGATATGTATATTATCAGCCGGAGAATTGATAAAATACGCGGTAACGTGGCAAGAAAACAGGCAAAGCTGTCAGACCGCCAGTGGATAGATATATATATCGTGGATCATATGATTTTTACATGGCGTTTGTATAATATGATCGCGGGCTTTGAAACTTTGGAACTGAAGAACCTGAACAGATCAAAGGGATGCAAGTTCGGGCTCTGGTACAATGCACCGGAAAGAGATTACCTGCGCTCCAATCCGTTGTTTATACAGGCAGGTCAGGTACACGAAAGCATACATGAAAGTGCGGTTGAATGTTTTAATGCCAATGAAAAAGGCGATAAAGAGCTGGCTATGAAGTATTTCCAGGAGGCGCAGAGCAGGTATAAAGAATACGCAGCCGTAATGCAGCGCCTCAAAGAGTTGTTTTAACAACGAAATATTCTATGGCTTATATAATAATTTCTGATACAGATTATCAATACATATGGCACCTAATGGTGCAGTAATCAAAATTGACAGGACGGCGACTGTTAATACAGTCTGCCCGCAGCTTAGCCCCATTGAGAGCGGAATAGCACCTATCGCTGCCTGTACGGTTGCTTTAGGCATATATGCGAGCATGCAAAACAGTCGTTCCTTCCTGTTTAATTTTGTCTTTATAAGTGATAATGCCACTCCGGCTACTCTGAATGCCAATGCACCTAATACAAGTAATATGGCACATATTCCTGATGATACGGCATATCTCAAATCAACTGTCGCACCGACAAGTACAAACAGAAATACTTCTGCGGCAACCCACAGCTTATTGAATTTACCGGCAAGTCTGCAAGCCAGTATATTATATTTTTTCTTAATCACAATCCCTAAACTCATAATAGCAAGGAGAGCGGAAACAGGTATTATGCCCTCAAGACGGTTTTGTAATTCGATAAGAAGAAATGACAGGCTTATGATAATCAGAAGTTTCACAGAGTCTCTCATATGAAAGTGTCTGAATAAATATACAAGCGATATTCCCGCTATAATTCCAAGTATTATTCCTGTAATAATTGAAACCGGTATCTGCAAAAATCCGGAAAGGGCAAAAGTCTGTGTTGAAGCAAGTGAAGTAAATACAGTAAAAATAACGATTACAAAAACGTCATCTACAGATGCACCTGCAAGTATAAGCTGTGGGATTTTTTTGTCTGTTCCGTATCCTTCGTCTATAAGACGAATCATTCTGGGTACAATTACAGCAGGTGATACGGCAGCAATAACGCTTCCTATTATGGCAGCTTCCAGCAGTGTTGTTCCGAGGAGTACAGGAGCTAAAAGCATTGTGCCGCATATTTCAATGCATGCCGGCAAAAAACACATAAGGAAAGCAGGACGGCCTACTTTTTTTAAGTCAGATAAATCTAAAGCAAGTCCGGCACGGATTAAGATTATCACGAGTGCTATTTGTCTTAAATTAGCGGAAATATTCAAAATCGATTCATCAATGAGGTTAAAAGCGTGAGGACTTAGAATAATTCCTGCTACAATCATTCCTAATAACGGCGGAAGCTTTATTTTTGAAAATATGCTTCCCAAAAACAGTCCAAGTAATAGAATTAAAGCAATGCTCAATAACATTTGTGATGCCTCCTGCTTATATATAAAAAATAAAATAACCGGCAGTTATTCATGGTAGCATAGGCAAAATGTATTTTCAAGATTTTATTGATGTGAAAAAAAATGTATGGTAAAATTAATCATTAAATGTCAAATTATGACAAAATTTTATTTGAAGTGGGAGACGTATATGGAAATCAAAAGATTCAGTGAAAAACAGAAAGTAAACAAGACTGTTGTTATATGTTACGGAATTTTAGTTGTTATTTTGTTTGCGGCATATATTCTTGAATTGGTAAAGGGAAACAGAACACTTCCGTATATACTGTTGTTTGACGCATTATTAGTAATTCCTTTTATTATTACGGCACTCATCTATTTGAAAGATAAGGAGAGCAATCTTATCAAGCATTTTACATCATGCGGATATGGTGCGTTATATGTGTTTGTTCTGCTGACAAGCGTTACAAAGATTTCTTTTGTATATATTATTCCGATGCTTATATTTATTACGCTTTACAGAGACTGGAAGTATAATCTCAGGGTAGGATGCGTGGTTACGCTGGCAAATATTATCTTTATGGTATACTATCTTCAGAATATATCAAGAGAAGCAAAGGATATTACCGAATTTGAGATAATGATTGCCGTAATACTGCTTGTAATAGCGTTCAGCGTTGTGACATCCAAAGTGCTTCTGGCTATTGATAATCAGGCCATAGACATATTGAAAGAGAAGGAAGCAATTCAGAGCGAAACATATAATAAGGTAATTAATGTATCTGCAAAGCTTTGCGATAGTATTGAGCAGATAAGCAGAGAGTCCAAAGAAGTTGGGGAGAGGGCAGTTGCTTCAAAGGTTAGTGTTGATGAAATTGTTACCGGAACCTCACAGACAGCGGAAAATATTCAAAAGCAGATGGAAATGACAGGAAACATCCAATTCCTTATTGAGGGCGTGACAGAGCTTTCGGAAGGTGCTTTGAGAGAATGCGAGAATTCAACTGACAGCATTAATCAGGGAATTGGAAGTATGAGAAATCTTACGGCAAACTCAGAAGAAATGCAGAGCAGTAATCAGCAGGTAGTGGCTTCAATGGTAACTTTGCAGGAAAAAGCAAGAGCTGCAGGGGATATTGTATCAATAATATCGGATATAGCAGAACAGACCAATCTGCTTGCACTGAATGCTTCGATTGAAGCAGCAAGAGCAGGTGCTTCGGGAAAAGGATTTGCGGTTGTTGCTGATGAGATAAGACAGTTGGCAGACCAGACAAGAAATGCTACAGATGATATCAAACAGATAATTGTTGAACTTGATAATGAGACAAGGAATACAAGCAGTTCGGTTGCTGCTATGAAGGAAATAACCGACAGGCAGATTGAAAATATTACAGACGTAAACGCTAAATTTAATCTTCTTGATATAAGCATCAAAGCACTTGCAGACAGTGTCAAGAGTCAGGCGGTACAGATGGAAAGCATCAAGGATGCCAACAGAGAAGTATCAGACAGTATAGAGCATATATCGGCATTTAGCGAGGAGCTGATGGCAAACAGCGAATCAACGAAGGAAAAGTCGGAAGAAAGCTACAATGGTACAATGAAGATAAATGAGCTGCTTGATAAAGTGTCATCTGATATTGAAGAGTTGAATGAATGTACTCACAATTAAATTAACAGCGTAGATACGTGGATAAGAAAATACTCAGACAATAAATAAAACGGCTGTTCAGAATAATTCTGAACAGCCGTTTTTGATTGGTGCGCAATGCACGCTTCTTGTTGGTTGTTAATATACGAAGTTACGTCAGGTTTATAATTTGAAGAATTCAAGACTTGACGTAAGCTCTGTTGACATCTGCTTAATTTCGGAAGCCTTTTCGCTGAGAAGAGTACTGTTAGCACTGAGTTCCTGACAGCTTGCAGTTACTTCTTCGGCTGATGCAGCATTTTCCTCACTGATTGCAGAAAGGTTGGACATGCTGTCAACAACGCTTGCTTTTGAGCTTTCAAGCTGTTGTGTCTTGTCATTAACAGTCGCAACAGCATTTCCGATAGTAGCAATATTTCTTTCGATAATATCAAAGTCTTTATCGGTTTCAATGAGATTCTTGTGCTCATTTTCAATTGCAGATTTAACTTTGTCTGCAAGCTGAATTGTCTTTTCGGATTCAGCTGTAAGATTGGAGATAATAGTTACAATGTCATTATTACTTGCAGCACTCTGATCTGCGAGGGTACGGATTTCATCGGCAACAACCGCAAAACCTCTTCCGGCTTCACCGGCTCTGGCAGCCTCGATTGATGCATTGAGGCTTAAGAGATTAATCTGTGAAGTAATATCGTTGAGTGCATTTATAATTCCATTGATATCTTCGACAGCCTTATTGGTGGTGTTAATCTGTTCAACAATTTCTGCAACAGCGCTGACAGAAGCAGCATTGGCAACTGAAAGAGACTGTATGGTATCACGTGTTGAACGGCTTGTCTCCTGTGTTTCAGCCATGGCGTCACGTAGCTCACGAATCTGTGGTGTTATATCGTCTATGGCATTACCTATGGAGTCGGTTTCTCTGCAGCAGCCTTCTACTTCTTCGGCAAGATTTACTATTGAACGTCCGAGTTCATCAATTGTCTGCGCAATCTGACCTGTGGTCTGTGCATAATTATCACTCATTGCATTTAAATCATGTGAACCTGAATCAAGCTCATTGGAACAATTCTGGATTTCGGAAGCAAAATTTTTGAGGGTATCACGTAAGGAGCGGATTCCTTTAGCAAGACCTCCGAGTTCATCAGATCTGTTACAGAGCTTGTCATTAATCTCAAATGTTAAATCTCCTTCTGCAAGAGTCTGTACGTGATGTACCGATGAAGAAATAATGTGTCCGTATGTACGGCTTAACATAGTGCTTAATAATATAACAATTAAAAGGATAACAGATGTAATTATCACCAGCTGAGTGGTAATTTTTGCAACTGCACTGTCAACGTATGATACAGGCTGACCTGAGAAAGCCATTCCGATAACGTTTGAGTTGGCATCCCTGATAGGCACATAGTAACCATAAAAATCAACACCGTTGATTACAATATCCGAAGTGCTGTAATCCTGTCCCTTTTTAATCACGGTATCAATAACCTCGTCTGATGCCTTGGTGCCGACAATAGGCTTTCCGTCTTCTCCAAGAATAGATGTCGTATAACGGGTGTCATCCAAAAAAATCGTTAAATCAACTTCATTTTTACTCTTAATGTGTTCGCAGTATTGCTGAAGGACTGCTTTGTTGCTGCTGTTTTTCAGCTGTGCCATGCTTTCGTTACTGGTAACAAATGCGGCATCAGTAGCAATAGCTTTCAGATTTCTTAAGACTTCCTGATGCAGGGATTTTTCAATAGTTTTATTTGAAATTATCCCAAACAGTGTACCTAACAAAAGAACCGGTACAAGTGACATCATAATAAGTCTTCCTACAATTCCTAATCCCTTCTTAGATTTCATACATAACCCCCCTTATGTGCATTTTTTTAATTATAGCAAAAAAATCTAAAAAATGCCATAAAAAATACTGCAAATTACAACAAATATTCTAAAAAATGTTTAATAAATTAAGTTAACAGTGCGGAGGAGATTGCTGAATATTCAGCAACTGTTGATGAAGAGAATGCTGATTACAATGAATCCGTGCTATTGTGGATTTATTGGCACATGTTATAATATAATGCAAATGAATATAACAAATATGGTTTAAGGGACTGATTAATTATAGGCATGAAAGAAAAATGGAAAGTTAAATTCGGAATTATACTGGCCGGTCAGGCAGTCTCACAGATAGGAAGTTTCGCAGTACAGTTTGCGGTAATATGGTGGCTTGCAGGTAAGACGTCATCTCCGTTTATATTGGGAATATCAGGTATGGCATCATATCTTCCGGCGGTGCTTCTAAGTCCTGTGGCGGGGGTGCTGGCGGACAGGTATAACAGAAAAATAATAAGTATAGTGTCGGATTTGTCAATGGGAGCAGCGGCGCTTTTGCTTGCACTGGTTCTGCAGTTTATTGATATGCCGGTGTGGGTTGTGCTGGTGCTTCTGTTTGTGCGTGGCGTTGGCGGTACATTTCAGCAGCCGGCAATACAATCAATAATTCCACAGCTTGTTCCAAAGGACAGGCTTTTAAAGGCAAATGGATGGATTCAGCTTCTTGGAGCCGGTACATTTATTCTTGGACCGGTTATAGGAGCGGCTATGTACGCGGTGCTTCCGATGTCATTAATTCTTCTTACTGATGTTGCGGGGGCAGTGTTTGCAAGTGTTACGCTTGCGGCGGTCAAAATTCCGCCGTTGGAGAAGAAAGCTGACCGGTTTGAAAGCGCGGTTTTGCAGTTTAAAGAGGGAATTAAGGTGTACAGGGAGGACAGAAGGCTTCTTGCACTTGTTGTGTCAGAGGCGTGCTGCATGTTTTTCTATGCACCGCTGTCATCATTTTATCCGCTTATGACCAGCAGTTACTTCTCGCTTTCTGCAATTTTCGGATGTCTTGTGGAAATTGCATTTGCAATAGGGATGATGATTGCCTCGGTTCTTTTTGGAAGTGTCATTAAGCTACATAATAAGCTTCGCATATCATATGCGGGATTAATCGGAATGGGAGCAGCAGTGGCATTGTGCGGTCTGGTGCCGCCTACATTTGCAGGATGGGTGGTTTTTGCGTTAATGTGCATGTGCCTCGGTGCAGCCGGTAATGTGCATGGGATTCCGCTTACTGCATATATTCAGGAGACGGTGGAGCCTGAAAAAATGGGACGTGCATTTGCACTGCTCTCGCAGATTGCTTCTTTTTCTGCTCCCGTAGGACTTATGATTAGCAGCCCATTGGCTGAGAAAACGGGCGTTCGGGCGTGGTTTCTGATTTCAGGTATGGGAATTCTTATCTCACTGTTACTGGTGCAGGCTTTTATGTATAAAAAGAATAGAAAAATTATGGAAAAAATACGAAATAGAGATTTATAGTTGACTTAAAATCGAACATATGTTACTATTTATTCAGAACAAATGTTTGAGGAGGCAGCTATGATTATTCAGGAAAATCTTACAATACAACAGAAACTGGAGATACTTTCGGATGCTGCCAAGTATGATGCGGCATGTACCTCAAGCGGGGTAGATAAAAAGAACAACGGCAAGGGAATGGGGAATGCGAAGGCATGTGGAATCTGCCACAGTTTTTCGGCTGATGGGAGATGCATCTCGCTTCTAAAGATATTGTTTACCAATGAATGTATTTATGATTGCAGATATTGTATTAACCGCTCGTCTAATGATGTGGTACGGGCGACATTTACACCTGAAGAAGTATGTACCCTGACTATGGAATTTTACCGCAGGAATTATATTGAGGGATTGTTTTTAAGCTCAGGAATTATCCGGTCGCCGGATAATACGATGAGACTGCTTTGCGAGACGGTGATACTTCTAAGGGAGAAGTATCATTTTGGAGGTTATATTCATCTGAAGGGGATTCCGGGTGCATCACAGGATTTAATTAATCTTGCCGGCTGGTATACAGACAGAATGAGTGTTAATCTTGAACTCCCAACGGCGGACGGACTAAGACAGCTTGCACCCCATAAGAGCAGAAAGAATATTCTTACGCCTATGAGACAGATTCAGAATGGAATTAAGAACAACAGGAATTATCTGGAGATTGAAGATAACAGCGAAGACATAAGGGAAATCAACGCAGGCATGGGGGCTTTAAAGGACAGGCGAGCAGAGATTGTTCTTAAAGAACATGGAGGTCTTTTGAGTAATACGGATGATGTTACAGGCAGGCAGCTTTTGCAGACTGCAGGTGTGCGCGGGCAGCAGAAGTTTGTGCCGGCAGGACAGAGTACGCAGATGATTATCGGTGCAACGAAAGAGTCTGATTATCATATAGTAACGGTGGCGGAAGCACTTTATAATAAGTTTGATTTGAAGAGAGTGTTTTATTCAGCATTTATCAATGTGAATCATGATAACAACCTTCCGCAACAACCTGACGGAAAGGGAGTTCCGCTTCTTCGGGAGCACAGACTGTATCAGGCAGACTGGCTAATGAGGTTTTATGGATTTAAGGCGGAGGAACTGTTATCGGAAGATAAACCCAACTTTAACGTGCTTTTGGACCCGAAGTGCGATTGGGCCATACGTCATCTTGAGCAGTTCCCTGTAGAGATTAACAGGGCAGATTATTATACGCTTTTGCGTGTTCCGGGAATAGGGGTTAATTCCGCTAGGAGGATTGTGAAGGCGAGGAGAGCATCTTCACTGGACTTCCCGGATATTAAGAAGATGGGGGTTGTGCTAAAGAGGGCATTATATTTTATCACATGTAATGGGCGTATGATGTACCGCACAAGGATGGACGAGGACTATATAACGAACGGACTTGTAGGTGTTGAACGGCTGAATAATTTTGAGATTGAGCATCATCAAAGCTATAGACAGTTGTCGCTGTTTGATGATGTGAATTTTGGACAGACTGCTCAGTAGAAATGAGGCGCGAATTGAACAGTACAGACACAATTACATTGTTATGTGAAGATACGGTTGATGGAATATTTACGGCAATTTATAAGGCGTGGGAGCTTGGAACGGGGCACACAGCGGTACAGGTTGAGGATGGCACATCCATGTCACTGTTTTCAACGTACAGAAAGGTAGATACGGATTCAGATATTGCTTTTCGCGTGGCAAGAAGCGTAAGTCGTAAGATTTCAGAGGAAGCCTATGGAATGATTTATAATGCGGCGTTGTCTGACAGACCCGGCAAGGCGCAGTATATATATAAGTTTTTACAAAAAGGATTTAAGGCAGGGAGCGATATAGTTAATTACCTGCAGGATGACGATGTGCGCAATGTATATGAGATGTCGAGATTTGTATGGCGGGAGTCACATAAGTATATGGGATTTGTACGTTTTGAGGAGCTTGAAAGCGGTATCCTTTGTTCAAGAATTAATCCAAGAAGTAATGTTATACCACTTCTTGCAGAACATTTTAATGACAGGTTGAATCAAGAGAACTGGATGATACTTGATACAAACCGGGATTTTGCTGCAGTACACAAGAAAGGTGAGGAAGCTTTACTTATTAAAGGAGTGACAGAAGAACAGCTTAGCTCAATGGGAAAGCTGTCAGAGAGGGAGAAAGAGTTTCAAAGCCTGTGGGATTGCTTTTATCATACAATAGCAATCAGCGAGAGAAAGAATGACAGGCAGCAGATGCTTATGATGCCGAAGCGGTATAGAAAGTATATGAAAGCGGAGAATAATTAGAATTAGAAAAAATCCCAAATACATATTGACAAATGTTTTTCCCATGATATAATCCTAAGCATAGAAATCATATTGAATTAGTATGAATTATGTAAGAATGTTTTAATACGAAAAGGAGATTACGGGAATGGGAAAAATCTATGAGAATGTAACAGAATTAATCGGTAAAACTCCGATTCTTCATGCGGGAAATTTTGCAAAGAAGAGAGGCGTGGAGGCAAATTTATTTGTTAAGCTGGAGTATTTTAATCCGGCAGGAAGCGTAAAGGACAGAGTTGCATTTGCAATGATTAAGGATGCAGAGGATAAGGGGATTCTTAAAGAGGGTTCAGTTATTATTGAGCCTACGAGCGGCAACACAGGAATAGGTCTTGCTTCAATTGCTGCAGCAAAGGGATACAGAATAATTCTTACGATGCCTGAGACTATGAGTGTTGAAAGAAGAAATCTGTTAAAGGCTTATGGTGCTGAACTGGTGCTTACAGAGGGGAAGCTGGGAATGAAGGGCGCTATTGCCAAGGCTGAAGAGCTGGCTAAAGAGACTCCGAATTCATTTATACCGGGACAGTTTGTTAATCAGGCTAACCCGGCAGCACACAGGGCATCAACGGGACCTGAAATCTGGGAGGATACAGACGGAAAGATAGATATTTTTATCGCAGGTGTAGGAACAGGCGGAACAGTAACCGGTGTTGGTGAATATCTGAAATCACAGAATCCTGAGGTTAAGGTGGTTGCAGTTGAGCCGGCAGGTTCACCGGTACTTTCAACAGGAAAGGGCGGACCGCACATGATTCAGGGAATCGGAGCCGGATTTGTGCCGGATGTGCTTAATACAGAAGTCTACGACGAGGTTATTACAATTGAGAATGAAGATGCTTTTGACGCCGGACGTGAGTTTGCCAAGGCTGAAGGTGTGCTTGTGGGAATTTCATCAGGTGCGGCACTTCATGCGGCTGAGATACTGGCTAAAAGACCGGAAAACAAGGGCAAAAATATTGTTGTGCTTTTGCCGGATACAGGAGACAGATATCTTTCGACAGCATTGTTTGCAAATTGATTAGGTGTAATCAGGAATATTGACGAAATTGCAGATTGATAGTATTATATAGATATCCTATTATACTAGTGTGAAAACTCTGCCATTAATGGGCAGTAACAATTGATTTGTGAGGATTAATATGAAGATATCAACAAGAGGAAGATATGCTCTCAGAATGATGCTGGATTTGGCTGTAAACTATAATGGTGAGCCAATCAGGCTCAAAGATATATCAAAGAGACAGGGAATATCTGATAAATATCTGGAGCAGATTATATCAATTCTTAATAAGGCAGGATTTGTCAAGAGTATACGTGGGCCGCAGGGCGGATACAGACTTACGAAAGAACCGAAGGATTATACCGTGGGTATGATTCTGAGACTTACAGAAGGTAGTCTGGCGCCGGTTTCGTGTCTTGATGATGAAGTCAATGAGTGCGAAAGACAGAACGAGTGTGCAACGTTATTACTGTGGCAGAAGCTTAATGACGCAATTAAAGGTGTTGTTGACGGAATAACACTTGCAGACCTTGTAGCGTGGCAGATGCAGAAAACAGACAACTATGTAATCTAATATTTTACGCGGCACAAAGAAGTATGCCGCGTAAAGTTTTATAGATAAAATACATTAATTCTATCAATTAAGTATGGATAGTAAAGGAGGATAGAATTATGGCAGAAAGCAGAAAATTCAAATTTGAAACATTACAGCTTCACGTTGGACAGGAGCAGCCTGATCCGGTAACAGACGCAAGAGCAGTACCGATTTATCAGACATCATCATTTGTATTTCATAATTCACAGCATGCAGAAGACAGATTTGGTCTGAAAGATGCAGGAAATATTTATGGAAGACTTACAAATCCTACAGAGGATGTATTTGAAAAGAGAATTGCAGCACTTGAGGGTGGTGTTGCAGCACTTGCAGTTGCATCAGGCGCAGCAGCGGTTACATATACAATACAGAATCTGGCATTGAGTGGTGACAATATTGTTGCTGCCAAAAATATTTACGGAGGAACATATAATCTTCTTGCACATACGCTTGTTGATTATGGTGTAACAACGACATTTGTTGATCCGACTGACCCTAAGAATTTTGAAGCTGCAATAAAAGATAATACGAAGGCACTTTATATTGAGACGCTTGGAAATCCTAATTCTGAGGTTGTAGATATTGAGGCGATTGCAGAAATTGCACATGCACATAAAATTCCGCTTGTAATTGACAATACATTCGGAACACCGTACCTTTTAAGACCTATTGAGTATGGAGCGGATATAGTTGTTCATTCAGCTACCAAATTTATCGGCGGACATGGCACAACAATAGGCGGTGTAATTGTTGATAGCGGCAAGTTTGACTGGGAGGCATCAGGGAAATTTCCTCAGCTTACAGAGCCAAACCCAAGTTATCATGGAATCAGCTTTGTAAAGGCGGCAGGCCCGGCAGCATTTGTCACAAGAATCCGTGCAATACTCCTTCGCGATACAGGTGCAACACTGTCACCATTCCATTCATGGATATTCCTGCAGGGACTTGAAACACTGTCACTTCGTGTTGAGAGACATGTTGAAAATGCATTGAAAGTAGTACAGTATCTTAATAACCATTCGCTTGTTGAAAAGGTGAATCATCCTTCAGTATCCGATGACCCGGTACAGCAAAAGCTGTATAAGAAATACTTCCCTAACGGAGGCGGTTCAATATTTACCTTTGAAATCAAGGGTGATGATAAAACTGCAAAGAAATTTATTGATAATCTTCAGTTGTTTTCACTTCTTGCTAATGTTGCAGATGTGAAGAGCCTTGTAATACATCCGTCATCTACAACACATGCGGAGCTCAATGATGAAGAGAAGGCAGACCAGGGCATTAAGCCAAATACAATCCGTCTTTCAATAGGTACAGAGCACATTGATGATATTATTGAGGACCTTGAGGAAGCATTTAAGGCTATATCATAATATGTTGGGATGAAAGCTGCGGTTAATAAAGAGCAGCATATGTACAATAAATATTTGAAAACAGCAGCACCGGTATCTTTAAAGGTATCGGTGCTTTTGTAGTTTTGCCATTGACAGGCTTAGAAGGAAATTTATATGCCGATTAATAATTAAACTCCGGGAAAATAAAAAACGGCACTGCAAAATGGAGTGGAAAAAAATATATAAATTTGTTAAAATATACACATGTGGGAGAATTTAATTAATTTGTCGGAGATGAAAGAAAAATGAATAGTAAATTTTTGAGCCTGTCGCAAAAAATTGATTCAAATGTGATAATGAGGGCGATACGGCATGCATTGATAATAACTGTTCCGATTCTGATGATAGGCTCGCTGGCTTTGATGCTGAAGTCACTGCCTGTTGCAGTATATCATGATTTTATAGTTAATTTTGGCGGCGGAATATTGTATGACATTTTTTCGCTGATGTATGATGCCTGCTTTGGATTTTTTGCCATATTTGTAGTAATTAATGTAAGTATTAATTATCTGATGGAGTATACCAGTTCACTTGAAGATTATATGACTGTTCCGGCAACTGCGCTGGCAGGATTCTTTATACTGGTCAATGCAGGAACAGAAAAGTTTGATATCAGTAATATATCGGTGAACGGTACATTTGCAGCACTGTTTTCCTCACTTGTTATATCAGTGCTTATAAGAAGACTGCGGAACGTAGGCAAGAAATGGGTAAGGATTGGAGCCGCAGGGGGCATACTGTATCAGAAAGCAATAAGAATGATAATACCTTCCGCAATTATACTGGCAGGATGTGCAGTATTTAATGTTTCGTTCAGAATGATATTCGGAGTTGACGGATTTCCGGAACTTTTAGCGCTGTTGAATAATGAGTTATTTAAACTGATTGGCAATAATTTCTTTGAAGGAATTGTATATATGCTTATAGTACAGTTTCTATGGCTGTTTGGACTTCATGGCGGCAATATCATGGAAAATGTGGTACAGCAGAATTTTGTGCAGATAGTACCGGAAGATATATTCAATAAGACATTTTATGATGTATTTGTGAATATGGGAGGCTGTGGTGCGGCTATCTGTATCGTAATTGCAATTTTTATATGCAGCAGGCATCTTACCGCACGCAATGTCGCAAAGGGAGGACTTCTGCCGGTTATATTCAATATTAATGAATTGATTACATTTGGATTTCCTATTGTGTTTAATCCTATTATGGGAATACCGTTTATTATTGTACCGGTTATGGCATATCTGACATCATATGCCGCAACGGCAATTGGTATTGTTCCGCATGTAATACAGAATGTTGAATGGACAACTCCTGTATTTTTAAGCGGTTATTTGGCAACCGGTTCTATTGCGGGAAGTATACTGCAGCTTTTCTGTATAGTGGTAGGCGTACTGATATACATACCGTTTATAAAGCTGCACGAAGAAGTGGTTGACCAGAAACTTAAAGAACGTGTTGATACGCTGACAGATATATTAAAGGAAGCGGAAGAGAACAGTACAACACCGGATTTGTCCGGCAGAAATGACGTATACGGAAGTACTGCGAGAACTATGATTAATGAGCTTGAGCAGGCAATCCGCATGAAAGAGTTGTATATGGTGTACCAGCCACAGATGGACAATGATGGTAAATGTATAGGTGCTGAGGCACTTATCAGATGGAATAACAAGAATGTTGGATTTATTTATCCTCCGCTTATAATTGAGCTTGCAAAAGAGGGGAATCTGCTTGGAAAGCTGGAGGAGCTGATATTTGATGACGCATGCAGGGTTGCAGCAGAGGCAGTACAGTGCATTGGTGACAATGTCAAGATATCTATTAATATAACTGCAAAGTCGCTTAACAGGAAAACACTTGTTGAGGAAATTGAGAAGGCTGCTCAAAAATACAATGTAAATCCGCACTGCATATGGCTTGAAATTATTGAAAACGATGTGCTTTCGGGGACAGATGAAGTAACGGCAAAACTTAAGAAAATCAAGGAGTGCGGGCACAATCTTCTTATTGATGACTTCAGTATGGGGCACACTTCATTAAAATATCTTAAGACACAGTGCTTTGACGGAATAAAGCTTGATGCATCAATTACAAAGAATGTAAAAGAAGATCACGTAGGTCAGGAGATTATAGCTTCACTTACAGACCTCGGTAAGAGGCTTGACGTTGGTATAATTGCCGAATACGTTGAAGATGAGAGCCAGAAGGATGTATTAAAAAATCTTGGCTGTGGATTATATCAGGGATATCTGTACAGCAAGCCGCTTGAAGAAAAAGACTTTCTTGAGTATATCAGAAATTAGACAAATTTTGCATGACAAATGAGTACGGTAGAAAAATATAATTTTGAAAGGTTTAACAGACTATGGAAGATAAAATTGATGAAATATTAAGACAGGGTGATGATATTGTCGAAATAGTCCAGAACATCCGCAATGAATCGCGTGAGTACGGAAGACTTATGGCATATTACCGCTGTGCAATTATGGAGGTTGAGACCAAATTTAACGTGCTGAATGTTGAATTGTCGATGGGACGTGAATCAAACCCGATTGAGACAATCAAATCGCGTCTTAAAAGTCCGGAAAGCATAGTAGAAAAACTGCAGCGAAAGAATATTCCTATGACTGTTGAAGGAATAGAAGAGAATCTGTTTGATGTGGCCGGAGTGAGGGTAATCTGCTCATTTCAGGAAGATATTTACATGCTTGCGGAAAGCATTTCAAAACAGGATGATATAAAAATTCTTGAGGTGAAGGATTACATAAAAAATCCGAAGGACAACGGTTACAGAAGTCTTCATCTGATAGTGGAGATACCGATATTCCTGCTGAACGAGAAAAGGTTTATGAAAGTGGAAGTGCAGCTTAGGACTATTGCAATGGATTTCTGGGCAAGTCTTGAGCATAAAATAAGATACAAGAAAAATCTGCAGATATATAAGGAGTACGCTGAAATTTCGCAGAGACTTAAGAGTTGTGCAGACCAGAGCGCTGCCCTTGACAGGATGATGAGTGAGACGCATCAGATGATAGAAGTTCTTAAAAGTAAAAATCCGGAGGATTAGCCTTATGGAAAGAAATGTAAGTCTTGAAGAAATATCGGACGGAAGACTTTACAGTTCCAATGATATGGTTAAGACGGACTGCAATGGCTGTGAGGGCTGCTCAAAATGCTGTCATGGCATGGGAGACTCAATAGTGCTTGATCCGTTTGATGTATTCAGACTTTGTTCAGGACTGGATACTACATTTGAAATGCTTATGTCAGGTGCGGTAAGACTGAATGTTGTGGATGGAATAGTGCTGCCTGACCTTGCAATGGATGCAGAAGAGGCGTGTACATTTCTGGATAAGAACGGCAGATGCTCAATACATCAGTTCAGACCGGGATTTTGCAGAATGTTTCCGCTGGGAAGAATCTATGAAAATGGTTCATTCAGCTATTTTCTTCAGGTGCATGAATGTCCGTATCCGGGGAAAACAAAGGTTAAAGTGCGCAAATGGATTGATACGCCGGATATAAAGCTGTATGAAAAATTTGTCAATGACTGGCATTACTACCTTAAGAGTTTTCAGGGGATAATCAGCACATGTGATGATGAGCGGAAGCTCAAAGATATAAGTATGTTTGTTCTTAAAGAGTTTTACATGAAGCCGTATGACATCAAAAAATCATTTTTTGAGCAGTTTTATGAACGTATGGAAAATGCTGTTTCTCTAAAATGGTAGCTTGACATTATGTATTATCTGTGTTAGCTTAAAGCGGCGATGTATAAATAATTATAAGAGGCGTTAAGCTTCTGAATTGGAGATTTTTATGAAGTGGGAGATGAGGTTTCTGCATTGGCTGAAGTCGCTGCATAATCCGAAAGCAGACAAGCTGATGCAGTTTATAACAAAGATGGGAGATGTCGGAGGGTTCTGGATATTGCTCTCGGCAGGCTGTGTAAAATCCGACAAATACAGAAAAAGCGGATTATCAATGGCGATTGCCCTTATTTTTTCATTTATATTCAGTAATACTATTATTAAAAATACAGTTGACAGGGCGCGTCCGTTCTGGCGTGATAGCAGTTTCAAGATAAAGATTCGTGAGCCGAAGGACTATTCATTTCCGTCAGGGCACACATCTGCTTCAATCGGCTCTGCGGTAGCACTTCTGTTAAATCAGAAAAAAGAGGGAATGGCAGCACTTGCGCTTGCAGTGCAGATAGCATTTTCAAGACTGTATCTTCTTGTACATTATCCGACGGATGTACTGGCAGGCGTAATGCTTGGCATTGCATACGGATATAGTGGTAATTACATAGCTGAAAGGCTTTTGAAAATTTACGCAAAACGAAAAAAGAAAGCAGACAACATGATTGTCATGCATTAAAAACCTTCATTGGTAGCATATTATCCTTAGAAATGTCATTACGGTATGACACAGGAGTATGTATCCAATGGAGGTTTTTTATGCGTATTTTATTTTATGACACAAAAAATTATGATAAAGCATCATTTGATGCGCAGCTTGAAAAATACAGCAATATAACAATTGAATATCTTGAATCTGATTTGTCGCCGCGAAGCGCAGTGTACAGTAAGGGATATGATGCTGTCTGTGCATTTGTAAGCTCAGATGTCGGGACAGATGTAATCAGGATTCTTCACCGGAATGGCATAAAGCTTATACTGATGCGCTGTGCCGGATTTAACAATGTTGATGTAAATGAAGCCGAAAAACTTGGAATTGTGGTTATGAGAGTACCGGGTTATTCGCCGGAGGCAGTTGCAGAGCACGCTATGGCACTTGCGCTTGCTGCAAACCGTAAAATTCACAAGGCTTATATAAAGGTACGGGAAAATAATTTCAGCCTTCAGGGGCTTACAGGTGTCAATTTCTACGGAAAAACGGCAGGGATTATCGGAACAGGAAAAATCGGAGCAGCAATGTGCCGCATATGCAGAGGATTTGGAATGAAAGTCATTGCATATGATAAATATCCCAATAATTCACTTGATTTTGTAAAATATGTACAGCTTGAAGAGCTTTTAAAAACGAGCGACCTGATTTCACTGCACTGTCCGCTTTTGCAGGACACATACCACCTTATATGCGAGCGCACAATCGATAAAATGAAAACAGGGGTAATTCTCGTCAATACGTCAAGAGGTGCGCTGGTAAAGACGGACGATCTTATACGAGGGATAAGGGATAAGAAATTTCTTGCCGTAGGGCTTGATGTATATGAAGAGGAAGGAGAATATGTTTTTGAAAATATGGAGGATGATATAATGCAGCACTCAGTAACGGCAAGACTGCTTTCATTTCCAAATGTAATCGTGACTTCCCACCAGGGATTTCTTACAGTGGAGGCACTTGAGGCAATCAGTGTTACTACATTGGACAATGTCATGCGGTTTGAGCAGGGGGATGTTGATAATGAATACAGAGTGAGGGGATAGATGGAGAACACTATTTTTGGTGGAAAGCAGGTGGTGCTTCCGGAGAATTTAAGGCCAGCGGCAGGAGAATCGGATATTATTGTACAGGATAAATGTAAGAATAACAAGGCAGTACAAAGATACAGAGACATAGTAAAGATATGGGATGATGAGATTACACTGATTGTGCTGGCATGTGAAAATCAAAACAAAATTCATTATGGTATGCCGGTACGAAATATGCTGTATGACGCACTTTCATATAATGATCAGATGATTTTAAAATGGAAGCATATAACTGAAGAAGAGAAGAAAATACTTACTGCGGATGAACTTTTTTCACGCTTCAGAAAAAAAGACACAATTTCTCCGGTTATAACGATGGTATTTTACTATGGTGAAAAAGATTGGGATGGTAGTACAGAGTTATATGATATGTTTGGAAAATTAAAAAATGAAGAATATGTAAAATGCTGTGTCCCAAACTACAGGATAAATCTTGTCAATCCGTCAAAAATTTGTGATTTATCAGGATTCAGGACAGATTTACAGATAGTATTTGATATGCTAAAATATAAAAATGATAAAAAGAAACTTATAGAGTATACAAACAGTAATAAGTACTTTGAGGCAGTGGATACCGAAACAATGTATGCAATAGCAGCGTTGCTTGGTGCGGAACAGTTCGTTGATGATATGATAATACAAGGACAGGAGGAGCAGAATATGTGTAAGGCATTACAGGATTTATATAATGATGGTATTGCAGAAGGCGTGGAACAAGGCATAGAACAAGGCATAGAACAAGGCATAAAGGCTCTTATTGAAACCTGCCGGGATTTTGGAGAATCAAAAGAGAAAACAATCTCGAGGATTCGGGAAAAGTTTACTGTTTCAGAGGAAGGTTTGCAGGAATATATAAGCAAGTATTGGAGATAGATATAGTGTTAATGTAATGTACAAATTATGCTTGCTAAGAGCATGTTTAACTAGTATAATTTAAGAAGAATATTGATTTGTCAGTGTGTTAATTGTTACTGTATTTATTGTTAATTTGGAGGGGGACCAATAATGAATCGCGAATATGCAGATGAAGTAAACAGTGCAATTGAGGAATTAAAAAGAGACGGACGATACAGCAATTTGAAAAAATATATTCAGCATGGCAATGTTACGGTGTTTAAGCATTGCCGCAATGTTGCATATTTAAGCTGCATAATTGCGGATAAGCTTCATGTCAGAGTCAATCGCAAAGCATTAATAAAAGGAGCATTGCTCCATGATTATTTCCTGTATGACTGGCATGAAAAAAACAGCAATCACACGCTGCATGGTTTTTACCATCCACGTAGGGCTCTGATTAATGCTATGCAGGATTACGACATTTCTGATAAGGAAGCCAATATTATATTAAGACATATGTTTCCGCTGACGATTGTTCCGCCAAATCACAGGGAGGCTTGGATTGTGTGTATGGCAGACAAGATTTGCGCAACCGGCGAGACATTTGAGAATATTAAACTTATTTCAAGGGTGAAATTCTTATTTTCATAATTGTATATAAAACAGAAGCCACACAGGAATCGGAACCGGGCGTTATTGTTACGGCAAAGATTTCGGTGTGGCTTTTTTATTATATTTAGATTGCAGTTACCGAGTAAATCTTAGGATTGAATTAACTCATCTTTTTAATCGGTCTGCCGTCGAAGGATGTATAGCCGAGAGGATTTTTTCTGTATGCTGCAGGAGAGATGCCAAGCTTTTCAGAAAACTGGCGGATGAAATATGAATCATACTTGAATCCGCAGCTCTCGGCGATTTCACTTATTTTCATATTTGTGTTTGATAACAGTTCCTGCGCAATTTTTAATCTGTAATTGATGAGGTATTCCATGCATGTACAGTTAAATTGTTGTCTGAACTGACGATTTAATGAGGTGCGGTTAACATTTACCAATTCACATAAATCATTAAGCATAATTTCTTTTGTATAGTTAGCCTGTATGTAGTCAGCGCAGACCGTGGCGGGATTGGTGCTTTCGGACTGCTCAAAAAATCTGAGCTTGCGCTGGTCAACATAGATATCATAAATGCAGTTGATAACCTGCAAAAGCATGCGACGTATACGGCATGTCCAGAAACCATCACTTTGTGAATGGGTTTCGGCACCAATCATAAGCATAAGCTCGTTAATGTGTATATACTGCTGTGGCGTCAAATGAAATATTCCCTGAAAATTATCATGATGTTTTGTGAACATATAAAGCATGTGGCGGTTATAGACATGTTGTTCATCAATTTCTATATCATCCTCAAGATTGTCAAAATTAAGACATGCCTTAATATACCAGGGGTCAAAATGAAAGCTTTTTGCACTCAGATTGTCTTTGCTTATCAGAGAAAATGAGTCATATTTTGATATGCATAAAACACACGGCGAGCTGATATTTTGAAAATGACCGTTTATTTTAATCGTTGCATTTCCACATGTAATAAGTACAATTGAGCATCTGTCGTTTACAGGCAGATGTTCAATCTCATCAAAAAAATCAAATTCAATTGGAATTATTCTGTCTTTGTGTCGGTCTTTCTGCGGCATGAAATACCCCTTTCCATATTATAACAGGCGGTGCGAAACTCTTGCTTATGCACCGCTGGTTGTACAATATAAACAATCCATCGCAGGACTCGCTTGCGCTGCTTGCACCTCGTAGCGGTGCATAATATGCTAAAAGACAGCATATAAGCACCGACGGGTACAAAGCATCCTGCTTATGGAATTGTTTATATTGTACAACCTGAGATGTAAAAGAAGAGTTTCGCAATTGCCTGTTATTAATAATTATAAAAAATGCAATTGGTGATTGCAAAAAGTATATAAAAATGATGCATATATGCAATTGTATATTAAAAATTCATTTGATAATCTGTAAAAAGTATAACTTATATGGAGGGATTGTCAATAATGAAACGCCTGATTTTATATGCAAAAAAATATTTTATCCACATAATTACAGCTACGGTATCAAGCGTTGGGGCTTCTGTTGCCACGGTGCTTGTGATTGATTTGCTGAGACAGATTATTGATAAGATTGCCTCCGGCAGCATAAAGGAGGATTTGCCGGCTATTTTACTGGAGATTATCGCGGTAATTCTGCTTGGAATGTTATTTAATTATCTTGTTGTTGCAACGACCGGCACAATCGGCTCGGAATTGCTGAAAAATCTAAGAAATGATTCTTTGCAGAGTATACTTAAGGTATCTCCTGATTTCATGAATAAACATAATTTTGGTGATATCATGGGGAGAATGTCATCGGATATTGAGAGTCTGGCGGGATTTATGCAGGAATATTTTAAGGACTGCCTGTATGTGCCTGTTATCGTGTTTGTGTATTCAACGTATCTTTTGTGCATGAAGCCCTTGCTTGCGGTTATATGTCTTGTGCCGCTTGCAGTACTTGTTCCTGTAAGTGTCAAATGCTTAAAGCCCATAAAACTGAGACAGTTTGAATATGAAAAAGAACTGGGGCTGACCAATAATAATATTCAGGAAGCATTTGACGGAGTCGATGTTATAAAGTCATATAATCTTCAGGAGATGATGGAAGAAAAATATTACAAAGCGCTGAAAAGAACATTAGACATTTCTAATGACACTGATTTGAGACAGTACAATATTGAACCGGTTTCCGCAATGATTCGTGAGGTTCCGTTAGCAATTGCATTGTGCCTTGGAGGCTTCATGGTATTTTCGGGTGACATTAAAATGGGTGTGTTAATTGCATTTATCAGCACAATAAAAAAGCTGATTGAACCGTTAGCTTATGCATATCAGCTTGTTGTGAGGTCGCAGACGGCAATGGTATGCATTGACAGAGTTTTTTATATAATGGATATGCCTGAAGAAGTACAGGCGGCAAAAAAGGAATTTGAAGGCAGCAACGGCGGAACGCTTATATTTGAAAATGTCTCCTTTGCATACAGCACAAATGCGGATAATGATGAAAAAAGTGCCCGGAACAGTACAATTAAAAATATTGGTTTTACAATTGAAAAAGGAAGCAAAACGGCTTTAGTAGGGAAAAGCGGCAGCGGAAAAAGTACTGTCCTAAAACTTATTTCGAGACAGCTTGAAATAGATGCAGGAAACATAAACTATAACGGATTAAATTATTCAGATATGTCGCCTGACAGTGTCAGAAAGGATATGGCATTAATTTCGCAGGAGTCAGTGCTGTTTCCGATGTCAATATTTGATAATATACGTATCGGTAATCCTGATGCAACGAAAGAGCAGGTAATGGAGGCACTGAAACAGGCGGAATGTACGGAATTTATCAGCAAAATGCCGGATGGAATATACAGTGTGATTGACGAAAGAGGAGGTAATCTTTCAGGCGGGCAAAAACAGAGAATCGCCATTGCAAGAGCAATAGTTAAAAATGCTCCGGTTCTTCTGCTTGATGAACCAACTTCGGCACTGGATAGAAAGACCGCAAAACATATTAATGAAACTATTAACGGGATTTCATCAGGGAAGACAGTGATAACTGTTGCACATAACCTGGATGCAATTAAAGATTATGACAATATTATTGTAATCGACAATGGAATGATAGCGGAGCAGGGTAAGCATGATGAACTGATGAAAAGACGCGGTGAGTATTACAAAATGTACCGTGAGTATGAAACTTCCGAATGTGAAAGCTTAGAAAGGGAGGCTTAGCTTGAAAGAACTAAAAAGATATTTCTCATATATGGGAAAACATATATATGCATACTGGGGAATTCTGACATTAACTATAATAGTTGAATGTACATTACAGATTCTGTATTCATTTATTAATAAACAGGTATTGAATGCAGTGGAATACAATGATTTGAATAAGTTTATAATTGCGCTGACTGTGTGCATTACAGTGGTAGTTCTCAAATGTCTGTTTCCGTACCTCAGATATTTTGAAATAAGGCTTGTGCGGACTATTGTTTTTGAAATTAAAATAAATATGTTTCACAAATTAATGAAGCTGGACATGAATTATTATGAAAAAAATCATAGCGCTGAAGCTTTAAAAACATTGAACTGGGATGCAAATTCTTTAAAGACATCATATTTTTCACATGTATACTGGGTGTTTGGAAAAATAGCAGCAGGAAGTTCGGCACTTATTGCCATGATTGTTTACAGTCCGATTCTGACAGTGATTTCGCTTGTTATAAGTGCAATGACTGTTGTCATATCAGTTAAGCTTAATAAGTCAATCAAAGCTAAGGCTAAGGAAATACAAAAAGGTATAGCAAATCTTACAAAGCATCTGAGCGACATATTATTTGGATTTACGATATTAAAGATGTATCCGGGTTCGTCTGTTGTTATAAATAATTATAAGGACGAAAATGAAAAGATTACCGGAGAGGAGAACAGAAGGGTACATCAGGAAGCAATTTTGGAAACAGCAGCATTTCTTCTTGGAATTCTTGGAAGTTTTGGAACAATCAGTGCCGGTACATTTCTTGTTGCCAACGGCATGATGGATTATGGAACGGTAATGGCAGTGGTAACTTTGCAGATAAGTGTAAGCGCGACAATGCAGAGACTGGGAAATGCATTGGCTGTATTTTCTGCTTCTCTGGTAAAGGCAGGAAGGGTGTTTGACTTTATGGAGCTTGAATGTGAGGAGCATTCGGAAACAGATTATATTGAAATTAAAATGAATGAGAACCCGATAAGAATAGAAGATATCAGTTTTTCTTATGATGAAGCTGCATGCGTTATTGATAAAACAAGTATGAGTGTTGCAAAAAATGAAAAAGTCATGATTATGGGTGAGTCGGGATGCGGAAAAAGTACACTTTTAAAGCTTTTGCTCCGGTTTTATAAAGAAACTTACGGCACGATACAGATTTATGGAACTGATATAGATAAATATCCGTTAAAACAGCTCCGGGATATAATTACATATATTCCCCAGAACAGTTATCTTTTTGAAGGAACAATAGAAGAGAATATATCCTGCGGATGCCATGAAAAAACAAAAGAAGATATTGTAAATGCAGCAAAAATGGCATATGCGCATGAATTTATCAGTTCAATGCCGCAGGGATATAATACGGTGATAAATGCGGGCGGAAGTAATTTGTCGGGCGGACAGCGGCAAAGAATAGCAATAGCCAGAGCATTTCTAAAGAATTCACCAATTCTTCTTATGGATGAGCCATCCTCGGCACTCGATATTGAAAGCGAAAATAAAGTTCACAGAGCAGCCGCAAAACTTATGGAGAACAAAGCGGTTCTGATGGTAACCCACAAAAATTCAGGAATCGATTTTTTTGACAGAGTAATAGAGCTGTAGGGATTTTATACGTAAATAAAATTTTGCATCACATTACCGGCAGACTAATGTAAAAAGCTTTACAGGAAAGAAGCAGACATATATAATAATTGACAGGAGAAGAAATGCAATGACAAAGAGAAAAAAATTCCTGATTTGTATATTGTCGATTATACCGGTTTCAATTGCAGCTATGTTCACAGGTGCATACCTGATGTTTCGGGAGCAGCTTGCAGCAATGGGAACCATAAAGAAACTGGATGACAGATTATACTGTATGACATACGAAGGTGATTACGGATTTGATGACTTTCTAAAGCGTGGCGGTGCAGACTCCGATGATAAGGTCGGGGAATATCTGACAGAATTTCTTTCACATGGCTTTTACAGCATAGAACCTGATACGCAGGAACATGGGTGCAGCACGGTTCAGGCAAAGAACAGTGAAGGCGGATACTTGTTTGGAAGAAACTATGACTGGCAGGACTGTACTATAATGATTGTGAAGACAAAGCCAAAGGACGGATATGCATCAATATCTACATGCAATATGGATTATCTTGGCTTTGGAGAGGGGTATCTGCCGGAAGGCTTTATGAATCAGATGATGGCTATGGCTTCGGTTTATGTACCGCTTGACGGAATGAATGAAAAGGGGTTATGTGTGGCAGATCTGATGATTGATGTGGATGATGCTACCCATCAGGATACAGGGAAAACGAATCTGACTACGACAACAGCAATCCGGCTGCTGCTTGACCGTGCGGCTACAGTGGATGAGGCAGTTGAGCTGCTCAGACAATATGATATGCACAGCTCGGCAGGAATAATGCACCATCTTGCAATTGCTGACCGTAACGGCAGAAGTGTGGTGGCAGAATATATAGATAATCAATTGACAATTACGGAAACGCCGGTTGTAACAAATTTCTTTCTGGCAGACGTAGCAAAATACGGCATCGGAAGTGAGCAGTCAAAAGCAAGATTTTCTATTCTTACCGAATGGCTTACAAAGAATCAAAACGCAAATGCAGCGCAGATGAGCGATGCACTGCGCAAAGTCAGTCAGAAAAATATGGGAGAAGAATTTGAGAAAACCGTATGGAGTATTGTATATAATCAGGAAAATGGGCAGATTTGCTACTGTTTCAGAGAAAATTTTGAAACGGATTTCAATTTTGCCATAGGAGAGTAGATTCTGATAAGGATGTGCTCAAAAAATCTGCCGACGCATAATATATATGTGAATAAGCAATTGTGGCAGTGTGAAAAATGAGCAGTGAATATTTTAGAACAGAGGCGGAACATGAGCCTGTTCCGTATGTGGCAAATGTTGCGCAAAAGGCAAGGCAGAACAGCAATTACCGATTTGAATTCTGGACCGGATGCCATATGCAGATGACGCTTATGAATATTCCTGTATGTTCAGATATCGGTCTGGAAATCCACGAAGATACAGATCAGATTATCAGGGTAGAACAGGGAATGGCAATGGTACAGATGGGAACCTGCCGGAATCAGTTGGATTTTCAAAAGGAAATCTGCACGGGAAACACTATTTTTGTCCCGGCGGGCACATGGCACAATGTTGTTAATACGGGCAGAATTCCATTGAAATTGTCAACGATTTATGCACCACCGCATCATCCGGTCGGAACCATGCAGCGTACAAAGGAAGATGCACAAAAGGAGAGTTACTGACTTTAGTTAGCGAGAGGGGGATTTGGTCTTCGCTTCGCTACGGTCGGCGCTAAGCGGAGGTCCCCCGGACCTCCAGCGCCCCTCGACACTACCGTAGTGTCTCGTGTTCAATTCCCGTTTTCTATCAGAATTCAAAAAAAGAGAACCCTTACGGATTCTCTTTTTTTGAATTAGTAGCGAGAGGGGGATTTGGTCTTCGCTTCGCTACGGTCGGCGCTAAGCGGAGGTCCCCCGGACCTCCAGCGCCCCTCGACACTACCGTAGTGTCTCGTGTTCAATTCCCGTTTTCTATCAGAATTCAAAAAAAGAGAACCCTTACGGATTCTCTTTTTTTGAATTAGTAGCGAGAGGGGGATTTGAACCCTCGACACTACGGGTATGAACCGTATGCTCTAGCCAACTGAGCTATCTCGCCATATTTAACTTGTCCGCTAAAGAATTATAGTGGGGCCTATAGGGCTCGAACCTATGACCCTCTGCTTGTAAGGCAGATGCTC
>CAMECH010000028.1 GCA_945913015.1 uncultured Bacteroides sp. | reverse complement strand
AAAGTGGCGGTCAAATAATATTTTTATCATTTCACCGCCACTTTATTTAAGTTTATCTCCTATTTTAAGCTGATGCCTGCTTTACCATATCAAGAAAATACCCATGTACTTTGACGTCGTCGGTCAGCTCCGGATGAAACGCTGTTACAAGCTGTTTTTTCTGCATTGCTGCCACAATATGCTCATCGACAGATGCCAGTACCTCAACATCATCGTCCACCTGTGAAATATATGGTGCACGGATAAATGTCATCGGGATTTCTCCGATGCCCTTAAATCCTGCATTCACACGAAAGCTCCCAAGCTGTCTTCCGTATGCATTTCTTTTCGCTCTGATATTCATTGTACCAAGCCCGTAATCATCATCTCCGTCTATATGAGATGAAAGTAAAATCAGCCCTGCGCATGTGCCGAACACGGGCATGCCGCTGATAATTTCATTGCGTATCGGCTCAAACAGTCCTAAGTCTTTTAAAAGCTTTGACATTACAGTACTTTCGCCGCCCGGAATAATAATCGCATCATGTGCTTTGTCCATATCCTCTCTTTTACGAATCTGGAAATGCTCTGCGCCAAGTCTGTCCAATATGTTTTCATGCTCTGCAAATGCACCCTGCAGCGCTAAAACAGCAATTTTCATTATTTGCCCCTTTCTGCCATGAGAAGAGCTATCTCAGATTCATTAATTCCTACCATTGCCTCACCAAGGTCCGCGGACAATTCAGCAATCAGTTTTGCATCGGTATAATTGGTTACAGCCTGTACAATTGATGCTGCCCTCTTTGCCGGATTTCCGGATTTAAAAATACCGGAACCTACAAATACGCCCTCTGCTCCAAGCTGCATCATCAACGCTGCATCTGCCGGAGTTGCCACACCACCTGCCGCGAAATTCACAACCGGAAGTTTTCCATTTTCATGCACATATCTTACAAGCTCAACCGATACCTGTAACTGCTTGGCTGCTTCATAAAGCTCATCTTCCGAAAGATTCTGTATTCTCCTGATTTCTGAATTCATTGCTCTCATATGGCGTACTGCCTGTATAACATCTCCGGTTCCGGGTTCACCCTTAGTCCTTATCATAGATGCGCCAGATTCTTATTTAACTCATAACGATTTTCTGCCATTTCGTACCTCCGATTTTTATTATCAAATGTATAATAGCGTCCATCTGGCATTATCTAAATATCCAGCTTCTTAATATTTTACAATGCCAGTATTGCCAGTTTTCAGTTGTTCCAGTGCCTGCTTTAATATACTTCTCGGGCATGCCACATTAAAACGCTCAAATCCTTCCCCGACTTTTCCGAATATAGCTCCGCTGTCCAGCCACAGATTGGCCTTCTTTACTATAAGCTCCTCAAGCTTATGTTCTGATAACCCCAGACCTCTGAAGTCAACCCATACAAGGTAAGTTCCCTCAGGCTCTGTCATCTTTAGCTGCGGAAGCTCTGTCCTTATATATTCCCTCATAAAATCAATATTTCCGGCAATATATTTCATCACGGCATCATACCACTCATCACCGTAATTGTATGCCGCCTCACATGCGGTAAGCCCGATTGTATTGAGCTGGCTGTAGCCTGCCGCCGCTATCTCCCTTTTAAACTTTAAGCGCAGCTTTTCATTTGGAATAAATATATTGGAAATCTGAAGTCCTGCAAGATTAAATGTTTTGGCAGGTGAAGTACATGTAACCGATATATCTTCAAATTCCTTCTTCAGATTTGCAAGTACATAATGCTTCCTGTCTCCAAACACAAAGTCTTCATGTATCTCATCACTTACAATAATCACGTTATGTTTATGGCATATCTGTCCAATCTTTGTAACTTCATCTTCCGTCCACACACGGCTTACCGGATTATGCGGACTACAGAACAGGAAAAGATGAATATTGTTTTCTACAATCTTTCTTTCAAAATCATCAAAGTCAATATGATATTTCCCATCCTCACCAAGCACAAGATCATTACTTACGACAACTCTCTTATTATCCTCAATCACCTCTGTAAACGGATAGTATACGGGCTGCTGGATAAGCACTGCATCTTTCGGTTCAGTATACGCCCTGACAGCCATTGCAAGTGCAAATACCACGCCCGGAGTTTTTACAAGCCACTCTCTTTTTACCTCCCAGTTATGCTTTCTTTTCATCCATCCGGCCACTGCCTCAAAATATTTCTCCCTGCTCTCGGTGTAGCCGAATATTCCATGCCGCACTCTCTCTTCAATCGCATCGAGTATTTTCTGTGAGGTCTTAAAATCCATGTCTGCCACCCACAGCGGAAGCACCCCTTCCGGTCTGCCACGCCTTACTGCAAAGTCATATTTAAGACAATCCGTATCCTTTCGTTCTATAACCTTGTCAAAATCTATATTCTCCATACCGGTTTCCTTTCCAATTTATATTAGTTAGGCAATTGTGAAACTCTTCACTAAGCACATGTGGTTGTAAAAAGTTTCGCAAATGACCTGACAATTATTTTCCAAACGACTCTATCGCCTGCCTCAAATCCGCTATCAAATCATTTTTATCTTCTATTCCGGCTGACAGCCTGAGAACGCGGTCTGTAATCCCGTTCTTTAACCGGACCTGCTCCGGCACATCCGCATGTGTCTGTGTTACAGGATATGTAATCAATGTTTCCGTACCACCGAGGCTTTCTGCAAACGGAATAATCTTTGTTGACCTCAGTATATGTAATGCGAGCTCTTTGCTCTCGACTTCAAATGTCAGCATACTGCCAAATCCGCTTGCCTGCGATTTACATATCTCATATGCCTTTGTACCTTCTATTCCCGGATAGTAGACCTTCTTTACCTTTGGCTCATTAAGCAGATACTCTACAAGCGCCTTCGCATTTTCCTGCGCTTTTTCCATTCTGATCGGAAGTGTCTTTATACCGCGAAGTATAAGCCAGCTGTCAAACGGTGCAAGTCCTGAGCCAACCGTCTTAATAATAAATCTAAGCTTATCCGATATCTCCTGCGAATTGGTTACTATAAATCCGGACAATGTATCATTGTGCCCTCCCAGAAACTTTGTTCCGCTGTGAATGATAATATCCGCACCGAGTTCAAACGGTTTCTGAAAATACGGTGACATAAATGTATTATCTACGATTAACAGCAGTCCATGTTTTTTAGCAATTTCAGATACTTTGCGGATATCAACAACATTCATCATAGGATTGGTCGGTGTTTCAATAAATATAGCCCGCGTGTTATCTTTTATATAACTTTCAATATCTTCAGACGAGCAGTCAATATGACTGAATGTTATTCCGTTCTTTTCGCTTATATTATCAAAAAGCCTGATACTTCCGCCGTAAAGGTCAGCATCAGTAATCAGATGATCCCCCGGTCTGAATAACTCCATCAGAGCCGTAATTGCTGCCATCCCCGATGAAAATGCCAGTGCATCAATTCCGCCCTCAAGTGCGGCTACCACATTTTCAACCTGCTGCCTTGTAGGATTCTGCAGCCTTGTATAATCAAATCCTGTGCTCTGTCCTACAGCCGGATGTGCATAAGTAGCGGTCTGATATATAGGAAAACTTATAGCACCCGTACCGTCCTTGTCATAATTTTTTCCGTCTCCGTAAATGCATTTTGTTGCAAATCCACAATCCATAAATATATCCTCTCCTATTCTGCAATAATCTTCTCAAGCTCCTTTATGACTGCCTTTGCCAAAGCCTTATGTCCATTCTTGTCCATATGCTCCCTGTCTTCTTTGGATGGCTTTGCATAGTCGGATGCAGCAAGATAATTTATATTTTCTTCTTTTGCAATCTGTTCGTACACCTTTCCCAAATCTTTGGATACCTGCACCGAATCCTCGTTAAACTCCGGGTCATACCCGTCCCAGATATCATCTCCGAGGTGAATCGGCGATATCAATAATATCTTTGCATAAGGAACTGTGTCCCTTATCTGCTCAAGCAGCTTTTTAATGCCAAGTCCGATTATATTGGCGGATGCGCCATAAAAACTTTTGCAGTCATTAGTCCCAAGCATCAGAACAATTATATCCACAGGTTTGTGTGTTTCAAGTAAGACCGGAAGTATCTCCGTTCCTCTCCTTCCGATGCGCAGCGGGTCATCAAATACTGTCGTCCTTCCGCACAAGCCTTCTTCTATAACCCTGTAACCATCCTGTATCAATTTATTTCCTGTAATTCCTGTCCATCTTGTATCCCAGTCATAACGCTCTGTGGTTGCCGGAATAAGTCCCCATGTATTGGAATCTCCAAAGCACAATACCTGTTTCACATCATTCACCTTCTATCCATAACTTTTCCTATATATTTACTAGTGTATACATATTGTACTCCGTTCCGGCATTTCCCGCTAACACTTATATCCTTGAATTGGTTATAAAAAAAAATAATAGCAGAGAACTCCGTATCAGAATTCTCTGCCATTATTCTTATAATTAAAAATTTCTCAATTTCCGAATTTGTATCCGACACCCCAGACGGTTGTGATATACTCAGGATTCTTTGCATCTGTTTCTATCTTCTTGCGAAGATTACGGATGTGCACCATAACAATATTGTCCGCATCATATTCCTGCTCATCCCATACCTTTGAATAAATGTGCTCTGCCGAAAAGACCATTCCGCGGTTTGTCCATAACAGCTTAAGGATTTCATATTCCTTATTGGTAAGCAGCACCTGCTCCGAATTTTTATAAACTCTTCTTGAGTTTATATCCATAGAAAGCCCCGCATATTCATACACATCGCTGTTTCCGTTATGGTTATACTTCTGGCTTCTTCTAATCTGCGCTTTTACTCTTGCCACAAGCTCTATAGGATTAAATGGTTTGGAAATATAGTCATCTGCTCCGGCGGTAAGCCCCATAACCTTGTCCATGTCCTGATCCTTTGCAGATACCATAATTATGGGGACATTCCATTTTTCACGCACTTTCATGCAAAATGTAATCCCATCCATCTTGGGCATCATTACATCAGCAATAACCAAATCAATCTTATACCTTTCAAGTGCTTCAAGCCCTTCAATTCCGTTGCCTGCCTTATAAAATTCATATCCCTCATTTTTCAGATAAATGCCTATAAGATTACAGATATCCTTCTCATCATCAATGACAAGTATAGCCGCCATGTACCCTAAATTCCCCCTGCATTTTTAAAAATCACATAAATACTGAATTCGCCACGCTCATATTCCGCCCTGACACATCCGTTGTGCTGCTGCGCGATATCCTTTACTATTGCAAGTCCAAGTCCGTTGCCCTCTGTCTCCGAATTTCTGGACTTATCCGTTCTGTAAAATCTGTCGAATATTTTATCCAAATCTTCCTTTGCAATCACTTCTGCCGGATTGCTGACCTTTAAGACTATGTCTGAATCTTCTCTCTTAAATAAAATCTTTATTTTGCCCTTGCCGTTTGAATATTTAATGGCATTATCAAGTATATTGCAAAGAAGCATTCTCATTGCCTGCATATCATAATTAAACATTATGTTCTTCTCGATATCTGCCTCAAAAAGTTCTTCGCTTTCCTCATATTCCCACACAGTCTGCTCTATGAATATGGATAAATCCATTACCGTCATCTGATTGTCATATTTATTCTTTCCAAATGCTTCAAGCATATTGTGAACCATCACAATCATTTTATCCGAATACTCCGACGCCTTATCCACATACTCCCTGACAATTTCCGGATTGTTTTCCTTTTTTGCCACATCAAGATATCCCGATATAATCGTTATCGGTGTCTTTAAATCATGTGACAGATTAGTCATTAAAGTCCTTGTATCCTCTGCATTCTTTGCCTCCTGCTCTATGGAAGCATTGAGGCTTTCATACATTTCATTCAGATTATGGGCAACATCTTCAAGTTCATCCCTGCCTTTTAAATCTATATGTACATCCTTTTCTCCGTCAGATATCCTTTTAGCTGTATCGGCAAGATACCGGATATATCTGATTTTACTTGATATTCCGTAAATCATTATTATCAGAAATATAACGGAGCCGACTGCAACTGCACAGTAAACACACTCTGAATAGTCATAAACCGTATCGGGCTCAATATCCTTAATAGTAACAAGGTAATATCTCATGTTACCTATATTCAGCGAGTACAGATATGTATACATACCGTCATTATACCCTTCCCTGTATGAATTGGATATTATCACACTGAGATTTTTTTTGATTTCATCATTGGTTGACCATCTGCTGTTCTGGCTGTAGATAATCTCCCTCGATAAATTAAGTATATACAGCTCATACTGTTCTACGTTATCAATGTTTGCCAAAGCCTTCTCATACCATACCGGTCCCAGCTTATCAGTAATATAGCTGTTTATAAAGCGGTTGTAGACTGCTGTCTGGTTCTTGGCCGAAGGGGCACTCTTAATGTATCCCTGCTCTAATGCTATGTCTATCCAGTTGTCAGCAACCGAAGCCTCCAGTTCATCCCTCTGAGCTAAAATAGACTGATTAACTCTTTCCTTTAAACGCATCATTTCCAATTCATGGTTTACAATGGCGCCCTCTAAGTCCTCCGTTACTTTAACCATGAAGCCCTTATTCTTTGCAGTATAATAAAATCCATATCCTGCGGCACCCGCCAAAACTATGGAAACCAGCAATAATGAAATGAATTGTAAATAAATGCTTCTCCTCAAATCAGTCACACATCCTGCATCTTAATTGAATTTAACATATAGCATTAAATCTCATGCTATTCAGTTCCAGTATCCTAATTCCACGCCCTTAAGATAAATTGCTTTTCCTTTTGAATAATATCCGTATGCATTAAAATGAGTATAGTCACTTCTTAAGCTTTCCGGTATAAAACCCATTTCGATATTGTTTAAATCTTCTTCGCTTGGAGTAAATCCACAGTCGCTTAACCCATTTTCAAGAAGGTATACTCTTGTATTTAAAAAATGCTCTCCAAATGCTTCCCTGAGTGCTGCTTCCCAGTAAGTATCACCTGTACCGATGAAGCTTCCGTCATCATAGGTTGCACTCTGGTTGTAATCAGCAAGTGACTCTCCCGGATTATCCGTATCACCAACTATTATATATCCCGCACAGTTACTGCTGCTGATAATCTGCTTATACTGCAATATAAGTTTGCTGTAATCATTATCCCATCCGTCATTACTTCCCATCTCAATGACAAGTATATCATTTCTGTGTTCATATGCAGCTTTTGAGATTACCGCAGTATTGGCTGGAATAGACAGCTTTTTCTTATTGCCGTTTATGTCGCTGTCACACAGGCTGATTTCTACCATACCCGAATTATTTACATTTTTTATATTGCACAAAAATCCGTTAATATAGCAGGTATTGTAGTAATCATTCTGCTCTGTTCCGTATCCGCTGTAATCTTCAGCATTATATATATTGCCGTATTCATCATAAAGATAGGCTTTTGCTGCCTTCTTTCTTGTTATTGTTATGTCTCTGTCAATAAAAACAGGAATCCCGCCGGCCCTTACGGCTATATCATATGATGTTTCGCCTGCCACTCCGAAATTGTATGTTCTGATTCCGGTAAACTGCTCTATAACTGAAGGCGTAGTACAATATCCGATATCAACATATTCACTTCCGTTAAAAATGTATCCTTCCTCGCTGCCTACACCTTCCATCATACTGTCTCCCCAGCATGCAATCCCCGGCAGTGCATCATATTTAATTGTATTATAATCTACATTATAGGATTCTTCCTGAACATTATCATCATTACTCAGCATACAACTGCTTTGTCCGCCCAGCAGTACATTAGATGCAAAAGCAAACAACGCCAAAGTCAATCCCAGTCTCTTCATATAATTCCTCATTTCTTACAACTAATCCCAATGTTTTTACAGCACATGACATTGTATTGTTTAATTACTTTAAAGGAATTATATAAGTCAAAACTTAATAAATAATTTATTTATTTCTGAATTTTTCTTAAGTTTTTATCCAATTACCGGAGCACGCCTCCGATAAGCTTGGCATCCTTTTCAAGAAGTCCTGCATCTGTCACATAGCTTACCGATAACGGCAGACTGTTTGAATAATAATCTGCGCCCTTTGTATCTCCTTCTCTGATTAACTTTTCAGTAAGGGTTGAATTTTTAAGCGTTACCAATGCAACTCTCTCATATCCCTGAACTGCCGATACAGCAATAATTCCGGCGCCGTCCTCATTGCCGTAAAGCATGCTGTGTGCACCTGTAAATGTTCCGACATCCTGTGCCTTATTGCCGTTCAGCTTATAAACATGATACATATAGTCAGCCTCACAGGTTCCCTCTTTTAACAGAAGCTCCCTCACGCCGTCATTATCTATATCATATACAGAATATTCGCCATATTCACCGAGTGCCGCTTTCTTCTCCTTAAGAAGCGTCTTAAATGCAGAATAATCCGCTGCCTTCGTTGTTGCTGCCTTAGTCGTTGCTGTTGCTGCCTTTGTCGTGACTTCCGCTGCCTTCGTTGTCTGTGGCTGCACCACTTTATCGGATTTTTCTCCTGCACATCCGCACAGCGCCATCATTCCTGCTGCCCCAATCACTAAAAAACAATTATTGATTTTTCTCATCAGACTCTCCCCTTTTCTACGTATAACAATTAATTTATCTTACTGCACCAATAAGAGAATTGATGTCATCTACACCATATTTCTTCATATAGTTCTCAATGCCCTCTACAACCTCCTGTGTTGTCTTGGGATTATGGAAATTAGCCGTTCCGACTGATACTGCTGTCGCACCGGCAAGTATGAATTCAAGCGCATCATCTGCACATGTTATTCCTCCCATACCGATAATCGGAATTTTGACTGCATTAGCAGTCTGGTACACCATTCTTACAGCCACCGGTCTTATCGCAGGGCCCGAAAGTCCTCCTGTTTTGTTAGCTACCGCAAATGTTCTGCGGTTAATATCAATTTTCATTCCCGTAAGAGTGTTAATAAGTGAAAGGACATCTGCTCCTCCGGCCTCTGCCGCACGCGCCATCTCTGTTATGTCGGTTACATTTGGACTAAGCTTCATGATAACCGGCTGTTTTGCACGCTTTTTGACCGCCGCAGTAATCTTCTCAACAGCCTTTGGATCCTGTCCGAATGCAATTCCGCCCTCTTTTACGTTAGGGCATGAAATATTGATTTCAAGCATATCAACAGGCTCATCTGCCAGTCTTTCAACGACATCAATATAGTCTTCTTCCGACTTGCCGCATACATTTACAATAATCTTTGTATCATACTGTCTTAAAAACGGTATATCTCTTTTTGCAAACACTTCAATTCCCGGATTCTGAAGACCCACAGCGTTAATCATTCCGCCATATGTCTCGGCAATACGCGGTGTGGGATTGCCGGGCCACGGCACATTGGCAACACCTTTGGTCACAACAGCCCCCAGTTTATTTAAATCAACAAATTCCGAATATTCCATTCCTGAGCCGAAAGTTCCTGACGCAGTCATAACGGGATTCTTAAGTTCTACTCCTGCCAAATTTACCTTTGTGTTCATAGCTCAACTTCCTCCGCATTAAATACAGGTCCTTCTTTGCACACTCTCTTGTTGTGCACATGAGAATGCTCGTCTACTTCCTTTGACTTACATACGCATGCAAGGCATGCACCTATTCCGCACGCCATTTTCTCTTCAAGAGAAAGATAACACTCAATTCCGTTCTCAGCCGCGTATGCCTTAATGGCACGAAGCATTGGCGTAGGACCGCATGCATATATCACATCTCCCGTAATATTTTCAGCCTTAATTGCATCGAGGACATTGCCCTTTGTTCCTGCGCTGCCATCTTCTGTTGCAATTGTTACTCTGCCGTATGCTGCAAGTTCATCCTGCAAAAACAGTTCATCCCTGAAGCCAAGCACAATCTCCGGTGAAGCTTCACTATATCTCTCATCTGAAGAAAGCTCCTTAGCAAGCTCAAGCATCGGAGGAATACCGATTCCACCGCCTATGAGTATGGCCTTCTTATCAAGCTTGTCATATCCGTTGCCGAGAGGTCCCATTACATCAAGCTTATCGCCTGCTTCATATCCTGAAAATTCATTAGTCCCTTTGCCTACGGTACGATAGACAATTCGCAGATTATCTCCGTCAATCTCACAAATACTGATTGGTCTTGGCAGAAGCCTTGAGCCGTCATTTGAATAAACCGCTATAAACTGGCCTGCTCTTGAATTTTTAGCAATATTGTCTGTCTTAATCCACATGCTGTATACATCAGACGCGATTCTTTTCTGACTGATTATACTTACATTTTCCCTGAAACTGCCTGCCATTTTCCGTCCTCATTTCCGCGAAATATATCGCTGTATTTGATTATTTTCTTGCCGAGTTAATATCTTCAATCATATCGAGTGCAGCCTGTCTTGATGCCTCAGCATAATGCTCTGCGCCAAATTTTGCATACTTCTCCTGCTTAAATGCTGCAATAATTCCTCTTGAGCTGTTGACAATTGCACCGAGTCCGTCCTTGTTAAAGAAATGTGCAAGGTCAGAGCCTTTGCCGCCCTGTGCACCATATCCCGGCACAAGAATGTAAGCTTTTGGCATAATCTTACGAAGGATTTCACCCTGCTCAGGATATGTTGCTCCGACAACGGCACCTACATAGCTGTAATCATTTCCCATGCAGTCGCTTCCCCACTCATTGACCTTCTCGCCAACGATTTCATAAAGCGGTCTTCCGTCAACAATCCTGTCCTGAAACTCTCCGCTTGACGGATTGGATGTCTTTACGAGTACAAAAATACCCTTCTTTTCTTCTTTGCACACGTCTACAAAAGGCTTAATTCCGTCAGTTCCAAGATATGGATTAACCGTTGCGAAATCCTCATCAAATGCTGACAGTTTCTTTGAACCTACTGTTATTTTACCAAGATGCGCAATTGCGTATGATTCCGATGTTGAGCCGATATCACCTCTCTTGACATCCCCGATTACCACCATATCCTTTGACTTGCAGTAATCAACAGTCTTCTTAAATGCTTTAAGCCCCTCAAGTCCGAACTGCTCATACATTGCAATCTGCGGCTTAACAGCCGGAACAATATCATAAATTGCATCCACAATGCCTTTATTATACTGCCATACAGCTTCTGCTGCCGCCTCAAGTGTCTCTCCGTATTCCTCTATTGCATTCTTTATAATATAGTCCGGAATATTCTTCATTGTCGGGTCAAGTCCTACAACTACCGGTGCGTCCATTTTCTGAATCTTCTCAACAAGCTTGTTAATCATATTTTAATCATGCCTTTCTCTTTAAATTATTGTGATGGTGATTGTACCGAAATACTGAATTCAATTCTTTACTGCTCTTTACCGGCATCATAAATTACTTCTCCGGCAACTATTGTATACCTTACCTCGCCCTTTACCTTACGTCCGTCAAAAGGCTGGTTCTTGCCCATTGATGCAAATTTGGAACTGTCAATTGCATATTCTTTCTTCGGGTCTATAACCGTTATATCCGCAATCTTACCCGGAAGAAGTGTTCCCTTGTCAATTCCAAGTATCTTCGCAGGGTTATAACTCATCTTTGCAGCCATCTGCATCGGTGTTATATGCCCCTTATCCACAAGTTCGGTTATTGTAAGTGCAACTGCTGTTTCAAGTCCCACGATGCCAAACGGTGCCTCTGCAAACGGCAGATCCTTCTCACTCTTGTGGTGAGGAGCATGGTCTGTTGCAATTACATCCATGACATCATTGGCAAGTCCTGCAATCAGTGCATCTCTGTCAGCCTTTGTGCGCACAGGCGGATTCATCTTGTAATTTGAATCCGTTCCGTCAACATCATCCTCTGTCAGTGTAAAATGATGCGGACAAACCTCGGCAGTAACCGGAAGTCCCTCCTGCTTTGCAAGCTCTACCATACGAACGCTGTCTGCCGTTGAGCAGTGGCACAGATGAAGCTGCGCCCCCGTATTCTTTGCAAGAAGAATATCTCTTGCGACAATAGTATCCTCAACGGCATTCATAATGCCATACAGTCCGAGCTGCTTTGCCTTTGCACCGGCATTCATTACTCCTCTTGCAACAAGGTTCTTATCCTCACAGTGTGCAAATACCGGAATTCCAACCTCTGCTGCAAGTCTCATTGCCTGACGGTAAACTCTTGCGTTCATTACCGACTTTCCGTCTTCACTTAAAGCTACTGCTCCTGCCTCATGAAGTTTCTCAATATCAGTAAGGAACTCTCCTTCCTGTCCTGCTGTAATTGCAGCAATTGGAAGTACATTTACCTTTGTTACATCCTTTGCCTTATCAATGACATACTGCAGTGTATCAACATTGTCTACCGAAGGTCTTGTATTCGGCATAGGACATACAGACGTAAATCCGCCTCTTGCTGCCGCCATTGCACCTGTTCTTATAGTTTCCTTATGTTCAAACCCCGGCTCCCTGAAATGTACGTGTAAATCAATAAGTCCCGGCATTACATAACATCCGTCTGCATCAATAACCTTATCTGCATCTGCCGTGATATTCTCTGCCACATCAGATATTCTGTCATTGTCAATCAGTATGTCAAATATACCGTCTTTACCGCTTGCAGGGTCTAATACCCTTCCGCCTTTGATTAGTGTTTTCATACTTGCCCTCTCTTTCATTACATCAAACACATTATTATTTATAGTACCACAAAAAGCAGTCTGTATCAATGCTAATTTGCCCATTCGGCGGGCTTTAATGCATATTTATGTTTACATAAGAAAATGCGGTTTTGCACACAAATTGCTTTGTACGCAAAACCGCATTTATTAATAAAATAAACTTATCAATTCAATTATTAGAACATTTTTGTAATCCAGTCAAGCAGATTGTAATCTCTGAACAATACTGCTGCAACAAGAGATACTGTTGACATAATCTTGATAAGGATATCAAGTGAAGGACCTACTGTATCCTTAAGCGGATCACCTACTGTATCACCAACAACTGCTGCGTCATGGGCAGGTGAACCCTTCTTCTGTCCTTCAACTGCACCTGATTCGATGTACTTCTTTGCATTATCCCATGCACCACCGGCATTACCTGTGAAGATTGCAAGCATAATAGCTGAAAGAGTTGCACCAATCAGAAGACCGCCTACGAAATATGGTCCGAAGAGGAAACCACATGCAAGTGGGAATACAATTGAAAGAATAGCAGGAACTCTCATTTCCTTCAAAGCGCCCTGTGATGAAATCTCGATACATGTCTTGTAGTCAGGCTTTGCCTTTCCTTCAAGAATACCAGGAATTTCCTTGAACTGGCGTCTTACTTCCTCAACCATCTTACGTGCTGCATTGGCAACAGCCTCAATCAGCATACCTGAGAACAGGAACGGAAGTGCTGCGCCGACAAGTGCACCTGCAAGAATCTTAGGGTTTGTGAAGTTAAGGTCAAGTGGTGTACCTTCAGGCTGGAAAGCGTAAAGGAATGAAACCATAAGTGAAAGTGCTGCAAGTGATGCAGAACCGATTGCAAATCCCTTACCGATAGCTGCTGTTGTGTTACCAACTGAATCAAGCTTATCTGTAATATTACGAACGTCTGAGTCAAGCTCTGACATCTCAGCAATACCACCTGCATTATCTGAAATTGGTCCGTATGTATCAACTGATACTGTTGCAGATACGAATGAAAGCATACCTACTGCTGCCATTGCGATACCAAACATTCCTGAAACAGCATATGAAGCATATGTTGTTACACCAAGAACGATAAGCGGATACATACATGACTTCATACCAACAGCAAGACCCTGTGTAATTGTAAGAGCAGGACCTTCCTTTGAAGCCAGCGCAATAATCTGTGTAGGTTTATAATCATAGCTTGTGTAGTACTCAGCGATAGCACCGATTACAACACCGCTGACAACACCGAGTGTTGCAGCAATCCAAGGTGAAATCCAGCCGATATTAAATCCTGCGCTCTTAACAGCTTCTGCTGTTTCACCATTGAACATAAGATATGTTACAGCAAATCCACCGATTACAGTGAGGGCTGCTGCTGCCCATGTTGAAATATTAAGATCCTTATGCGGATTGTCTGTTGCCTTCTTAACAAGGACATATGCAATACCAAGAATACATGCCACAAGACCTATTGCCGCAAATACAAGCGGATAGTACATCATCTTCTGAAGCATTTCCTCTGAAGCTGCACCTGTGCTTGCTACATTTGAAAGGAAAAGGCTGACTGCAAGAATAATTGATGATGTGATAGCACCAACATATGATTCAAGAAGGTCAGAACCAAGACCTGCAACATCACCTACGTTATCACCTACATTATCTGCGATTGTAGCAGGGTTACGAGGGTCATCCTCAGGGATGTGTGCCTCTGTCTTACCAACAAGGTCAGCACCCATATCAGCAGCCTTAGTATAGATACCACCGCCTACACGGTTGAACATTGCAACAATTGAACATCCAAGTGCATAGCATGACAGACACTGTGTAAATACACGTCCGCCTGTTGTAAGTGCATTGATATCAAGCAGGCCAAGAAACATACCGAATACTATGTAAACAATAAAAAGACCGAGAAGTGCAAAACCACCTACGCAAAGTCCCATTACTGAACCACCCTTAAGTGCAACCTTAAGTGTCTCACCGATATTTCTTGTCTTATTTGCTGCATTGGCAACTCTTACGTTAGCATATGTAGCGATTTTCATACCAACCCAGCCTGCGCATGCGCTCATGATTGTACCAATCGCAAAGCAGACAGATGGCTGCCACATAAATGTGCCGCTCTGTAAACTGAATATAATTGCAAATGCAACTGCAATGATAACTACTACCACTGCAATAATCTTATATTCGTATGTGATGAATGCATTAGCGCCTACTCTTATTGCGCTCGCAATTTCAGACATACGATCATTGCCTTCATCCATCTTCTTAACACTTGCGAAGTTGAATGCGGCATAGCCAAGTGCCAGCAGTGCTGCCACTATTACGAGAACTAATAAAGCCTCCATTTTAAAAAGATCCTCCCAACTGGTAATTTTTTGGAACCATATAATTTTAGCAACTTATTATTACACAGTCAATCAAAATTATACATTTTTCTCAATTTTTGACAATTTCTGCATAGTACTCCTCATTTTGCAGGCGCTACTTTGTAAATGCTATTTTGACATTAAGCAAATTATATATTATTCTTTTCTTGAAAAACGGACAGACTTTTTAAGGATTTATAACGATTTAATACAAAGATTTAATACAGAACGGAGACATTTTAAATGAAGGCAATAGATTTACATGTACATTCAACATATTCCGACGGAACATTTACACCCGCAGAATTGATAAAAAATGCTCAGGAGCTTGGACTTTCTGCAATGGCACTTACCGACCACGATACAACCGATGGCATTGACGAAGCAGTTATGGCTTCCGAAGGCACAGGGATTGAACTCATTCCCGGGATTGAACTTTCCTGCAACTACGGAGGTTTTAAAGAAATTCATATTGTCGGACTCTATATAGATAAAGACAATTCAGGCTTTAAAACTTCAATATGCAGTGCAAGGGATTCAAGAGACGAACGCAATATTGAAATGGCTGAACGCTTCAGGTCAATCGGCATTCCTGTCACAATTGAAGAACTTCAGAATGAATATAAAGGCGCAGTCATTACACGTGCGCATTTTGCAGATTTCCTTGTTAAGAAGGGATTTGTAAAAAGCCGCAAAGAGGCATTTGACCGCTATTTAAATGACAATGGGCCATGCTATGTTCCACGGAAACGCATAACCGCAGAAGACGGCATTAACCTTATAAAAAATGCCGGCGGAGTCCCTGTTCTTGCCCACCCGACGCTGTACCACCTCGGAAACGACGTCATACGCAGGATGCTTGGCGACCTAAAGCAGAGTGGTCTTGTCGGCATGGAATGCATATATTCAACCTATACAATGGGCGAAGAACTGGAGATGCGCCGTCTGGCTAAAGAATTTGACTTAATTATGTCCGGAGGCTCCGACTTCCACGGAGCCAACAAACCGAATATAAGTCTTGGAACAGGCAAAGGCAGCCTCTTTGTGCCGGAATCGCTTCTCGACGCAATCAGGCTGCACAGAACATATTAAAACAATCCGGATTAATCTATTCTTTCAGCATATATGATAATCCAAATGTACCGGGTCCACAGTTAATGGAAATAGCCGGTGAAGCTTTCTGATAAATTATTGTCTTAAACGGAATCTTTCTCCTGACTTCTTCCCCTATTGCTTCCAGCTCATCTTTGCTTAATCCCGCATAATCAACAAATAACAGATTATCATCAGCATTGCGCATACTATTTAAGGTTGATTTAATATATTTCTTCCAGGTATAGGCTCTGGTTCCAACTCTGATTCTGCCCACTACCATGCTGCTGTTCTTTAATACGATAACCGGATGAAGCATAAGTGTCTTGCACATCGTATTTATCTTTGCAGATATTCTTCCTGTCCTTGCGAGATATTCTGTACTATCAACAATAAAGCTTGTTCTGACACGAGTCTTCATTTTCTCTATTTTCCTGATTATTTCATCAGCATCCATCCCGGCAGCGGCATACTCTGCCGCACAAAGCACTACAAGTCCCATACCGCTGGACAGGTGCCCTGAATCAACCACCATTACATTATCAAATGTTTTTGATGCCTCCAGAGCGTTGGAATAACCCTTGCTGACATTCTTAGCCATAGTAATGTGAATGATATACTGCGCCTTTGTAAGCTTGTCTGCAAAAAACTCTTCATATTCCGCTACTGTCGGAGCCTCTGAACGGGCATTCTTTCCCTTTTCGCTAATATAGGACAGAATTCCATCCGTTTCAGCTTCAACACCATCCATGAAATCTCCACCCTCTGTATGCACACGGTAAGGTAGTTCTGCAATCTGGTGTTTTTCCAGCATACTCTTCGGAAGATCACATACACTGTCGGTAGAAATCATAACAGCTATTTTCTTTCTGTGTCCAAGTACCGGTGATTCAACCGTACCCTCAAAGCTTCCTGAATTAATAATGTTTACCAGTTCTTTTGGCAGGTGTCTTAAAATCTCTTTCTCAAGCTGTATTCCGCTTACAGGTTTTAACAGATATCCGTCAAAGCCCTCCCGCCTGTATAATTCCTGATTCTCGCTGCCGGCATTGGCTGTAAGCACCACAACAGGTGTAGTCTGATTAAGTCCTCCTGTCTGGTTACGTATTGCGTGGAGGCACTCAATGCCATCCATTCCCGGCATGAGATGATCCATAAAGATAACATCATATCTGTTCTGCAAGGTCTTTCTTAAGCATTCTGCACCACTTGCAACTCCATCTGTCTTCACCTTGGTCTCTCTCAGAAGTTTTTCAGCAACCAACAGGTTAGTCTCATTATCATCCACAAAAAGGACCTGGGCATTAGGTGCCTCAAAGCTTTGTTTATAATGGCTCCTTGAATTCATTGAATGTCTTGCTTCAAGGTTAATATCTCCAATCTCATTCTCTGCAGCAACCTTCTGCGGAATACTTATAAGAAATGATGAGCCCTTAGTATATACACTGTTAACTGTTATCTCACCACCCATAAGTTCCACCAGTTGCCTGACTATGGACAGCCCCAGACCGGTTCCCTCAATGTAGCGGTTATTCTGTTCGTCAACCCTCTTAAATGCGGTAAACAGATAAGGAATACTCTCCTTTTTTATTCCAATACCCGTATCTGTTACAGTATAAGATATCTGTGCCTTTCCTCCCTCATCTCTCTTACATTGGATTGACAGTGTAACTGACCCTTCGGAGGTATATTTTACAGCATTATTCAATACATTAATTAAAATCTGTTTGATTCTGACCTCATCACCATACAGTTGTGAAGGCATGGTTCTGTCGACATCAACATGAAATTCAAGACCTTTCTCCTTAGCCCGTATCCATATCATATTGACAATATCAGACAGCATATCTCCAACATCATAAACAACAGGCACAATGTTCATCTTACCCGACTCAATCTTGGACATATCCAGAATATCATTAATAAGCGCGAGAAGCATCTTACTTGCCCCCTGGATATTTCTGGCATCTGCAGCCACCTCGTCTGATACATCCTCTCTAAGAATAAGCTCATTAAGACCTATAATAGCATTAATCGGCGTTCTGATTTCATGGCTCATACTTGAAAAGAAGTGGTTCTGCATCTTATTAAGTTCTTCAATCTCCTTCTTTTGCCTCTTTGTCACCTCATTCTCCGACAGATATATCGAATTCTGGTAAAGAATCATGCTGCAAGTCAGAGCTGAAACAAGAAGCAATGACAAAAATGCATCAATATATGCCACTTCATCAGTATGAAGCTGTATTAAATCAGGATAATAAAGCTCAATACAGTAACATCCCATCAACAAAAGAAATCCGCTTGCCAATAATACATACTTTGTTTTGCCATCCACAACAAGGCATATATATACAAAAACAGCCAGAAACCATATATGTGCGCCACCATTAATACCGCCACCGGTTAAGAAATTAAATGGCAGAATAAAATATAACATAATGACACCTAAAAATGCTGCTCCGAACTGTATCCTTTGTCTTCTGACAGAATAATAAGTAAGTCCTGTAAACAATACTAATCCGACAATCATAACAATTATATTATTTACATTCTTTCCCACCAGCAATTCAGCAATTATTGAAACAGACAATCCTATCCGTCCCAACAATGCAATCACTCTGAACAAGCGCTCCTGACGGCTCATATTACTGTCTTTTAATTCTTCAAACAGTTTCTTTGGGTTCATCAGAATTCACCGCCTTCCACCTGACCGATTAACGCTGCCACTTTTTTTGATGCCGCAACAAATTCATAATCATCGACATCATGGCGTATATCATCAAGAAATTCATCCATAGATACTTTCGGATATGTTTCTCCACACATTACTGATATTATTGATAAAGATTTTTCTTCAAGGAAATAATCAAGGCTGTCCTTTAAATCCTTAAGCTGCTTAATGAATTCCTCCTCAGATATCTCCTGCCTTTCTTTCACTTCATCCTGCTTCTGTCTGTTTCCGCTTATTCCCAATACGTCACATATGCTTTGTACCACCTGCCGGTACCGGGTCATAAGTTCTCCATGGTGCTGTATTATATATTCCAGTTCATGATTCTTTGCTGCGTCCTCTGCCTGTTTTGCATTCTCTGAGAGAGAATCTGCTCCAATCATCTTTGCCGTACTCTTTAATGCATGAACCAGAACGCAGTAATTATCTAAATCTTTCTTTTCAAAGAACTGCTCCAGCTCTGTTCTCTTGCGGTCTGCATCATTGACAAAGCTTGTCAGCAATTCTATATAAAAGTCACTGTCTCCATTACAGTATCCTATTCCGGAACCGGTATTTATTCCGGCACTTTCCAGCCGGTCCATCCTGAAATCAGCTTCTTCATTGACTGCCAATCCGTCTTCTAAACCATTTGGGACTGATTTCTTATCTTCATCCGGACCCGGCTGTTTTGTTTCCTTTTCTGAGACTTCTTCCTTTCCGGCATTTTTATCATCTTCATCCACATACTCAATAGATGACTTAGGAAGCACTTTCCTTAAAACACGTTCCAGCTCCGATGGTTCTATTGGTTTAGAAAGGAACTCGTCAAACCCTTCCTGCAAAAACATTTCTCTTGCACCACTCACAGCATTGGCAGTAAACGCTATAACTGTACAAACCTTGCCGTTTTCTGTGTGTATTTTCCGGATTTGCTTTAATGTTTCAATTCCGTCCATCTCCGGCATCATATGGTCAAGGAAAATCAGGTCATAATCCTCGTCCTCACACAAGGTAACAGCTTTTCTTCCGCTTTCTGCTGTTGTTACTTCCATCTGATAATCCTTAAATATCCCTCTTGCAACCATCAGATTCATAGGTTCATCATCAACAACAAGCGCCTTTACCCCCGGACATATCATAGATTTCCCTTCATCTGATTCCACATCTGATGTGCCGGAATTCAGTATATTAACTATTGGCAAAGCATAGAAAGGTTTTTTAATAAGCTTTGCCACGCTTCCCTGTGGTAAGACAAAATCATCATCCGCCACGACAACAACATTTATGTCATGATTCAGATTTTCAATATATGATTTATTTTCCTCATATTCTTCCTTTCCAAGGAAAAGATGGGTAACCTGATACATAGACATAAGCTTTTTCAATTCATCATTGTTATATATCCTGTACAAGGAGATTTCCAATTCTCCAACCAGATTAGAAATCATCTGATTATAAAAGCTCCTTACCTCCGGAATTTTGTACTTTTCCGGTCGGAGATAACATGCCAGACACAGCTTATCCCGGTTCTTAACCGACATGGCAGGTGCCTCATCAGCTACCTTCTGAGGTATGCTGACTGATACAGTAGTTCCCTCTCCCACAGCACTCTCAATCTGGATAAATCCTTCCATTGCAGATACCATTCCGCATACTATGGATAATCCAAGTCCAAGTCCTCCTGCTTTTCTGTTTCTTCCTCCGTTGGACTGATAGAACCTCTCTTTGATTTTGCCCAGTTCTTCTTCGGCAATTCCTATTCCGGTATCACTCACCTTAATACACAGATTAATGCCATATTCCTTGTGTATAGCATATACCCTGACATATATTCCACCTTTTTGGGTGAATTTTAGGGAGTTATCTATAAGATGCTTTAATATTCTCTTAATTTTCTTCTCATCCCCAATAAGAACAGACGGAATACCTGCGTCAATATCAAATATAAGCTCCGGCATATTTTCTTTGTCTGAAAACCTTTTTCCTGTGATTATATCGTTAATAAGTGACGTAAATATATAGGCGTTTTCGCTGACCTTCACTCTCTCGGTATCAATCTCTGTATAGTCAAGAATATCCTCAATCTGGTCAAATAATCTGTAACCCGCTTTCTGAATTGACAGGATATCCCTCTTCTTCGCATCATCATTTTCATTTTTAATCATTACTGATGTAATTCCTGTAACTGCATTGATTGGTGTACGAAGCTCATGTGATACATTAGCAAGAAAATCTTCCGTTCTGCGGTTTGCTTCTTCCAATCCGGCAATTCTGTTTTCCGTATGCTTTCTTTCCTTATTGCGTATCTGCAGCATAGTCTTCGCCAGATAACCTGCCAGACATACAAGGCCCATATGCAGCATAATTCTGCTGATTTCAAGTGAAGTAAACTCCACTGTTTCTTCCAGAACAAACACAAAATCATATACCATCGTAACAATATATGTAGCCACACATAAACGGATAAAACGGTACATCTCCGTGAATGAGTACAATATAATCATCAAAATCATCAATGGTGCAAAGTCAAACACACTTGTCCAATGTATTCCATAAAAGAAGCATGACAGCATGGAAAAAGTAAAATATATCCATACTCTGACCGACGCAGGAGCCTTCTCTGTTATGTGAAATCCCCAGCTTACCACAAGCCCGATAAGCATCAGAACAACAGCCCCTGTATCCCATCCCATAAGCAGGCTTTCTCCAATAAGTGCTATTGTCATAAATGTATAGACAAGTAATATCAACAAATGTGTTGATCTCTGTTTTTCATTCTCGTACATATATCTTCCCCGCCTTGGTAATATTTCTTGATTAATTCATATATTGTATGATTAATCCGCATGTCATCTGATGCTGAATTTTGTATATTATTTATAGTTTACCATTCACATTATTAATCCGCAATAATCTTTTTATGTTGAACAATGCATCTATATATCGGAATATATTGAGAAATATTAATTGTGGAAGAAGTTTTTATATGCTACACTAAACAAGGTGTAATGATGCGGAAAGGATTAGTGGCATATGAGTACAAAAAAGAGGTCTTGCTGTGAGACATGCAATAATTTCATATATGATGAGGAATGCGAGTGTTACATATGTGATGTGAATCTTGATGAAGATGAGATGGTTCGCTTCCTTCAGGATTCATTCTATGACTGCCCGTACTATGTACTTGGAGATGAATATGCCGTAGTTCGTCATCAGATGTAAATTACACATCCACTCCCCGGGCATATTCTGACTTGCCCCGACAGAACGCATCAAGGGTGCGCAAACGTGAAACAGAAGCTTTATTTGTGCTACAAAAAAGGCACTAATTATCATTTCCATTACACAAATGATAGTTAGTGCCTTTTTTGCAGACCGGCTTTTGCAATTCTCATCATAAGGATGACATATTATAGAATTGCTTTCCTGGATGGTATTTTCTTTCGGAGCGACTCTAATCGGTTCAGCGTCTCATTCAGCGTTTCATCTTTCTTGGCAAAATGAAGACGGATTAGGTGGTTTACAGGCTCTCTAAAAAAGCTTGAGCCGGGAACAGCACCAACTCCAACATCACGGGCAAGTGTTTCACAAAATTCCAAATCAGAGTCAAAGCCGAATTCGGAAATATCAAGCAGAACATAATAGGCTCCCTGCGGAATAGTGTGAGCAATTTTCAAGTCATCCAAACCTTTCAGAAACAGATTGCGTTTTGCCGTATATTTTTCCTGAAGCTGCGTGTAGTAGTCGTCCTCAAAACGCAGCCCGGTGACTGCCGCCTCCTGCAATGGAGCGGCTGCCCCGACAGTCAGAAAATCGTGTACCTTTTTTGCAGCATCAATTATGTAAGGCGGAGCGATAATATAACCGAGCCGCCAACCGGTGATAGAGTAGGTCTTTGAAAGTGAAGAACATGAAATTGTCCTTTCCCACATACCCGGAAGAGAGGCAAAATAGATGTGCTTATTAGGCTGGTATACAATATGCTCGTATACTTCGTCAGTGATTACGAAAGTATCATACTTCTCTGCAAGTTCGGCAATCAGCTTTAGTTCGTCGTATGTAAACACCTTTCCACACGGGTTTGATGGATTACAGAGGATAAGTGCTTTCGGACGCTGTTTGAACGCTGCCTCCAGTTCGTCAACGTTGAAGTTGAACTCAGGAGGATAAAGCGGTACATAAATCGGTTCTGCACCTGAGAGTATAGCATCCGCGCCGTAATTTTCATAAAACGGTGAAAACACTATTACCTTATCTCCGGGATTTGTTACTGTCATCATTGCTGCCATCATCGCCTCGGTGCTTCCGCAGGTTACAACAATTTCACTGTTGGGATCGATTTTCCGTCCCATAAGTTTTGACTGCTTTTCCGCCAGAGCCTCTCTGAAATTTTGAGCACCCCATGTGATAGAATACTGATGAAAATCCTCCTTTGTCACCTCTGCAAGACGGTCAAGAATTTCTTTCGGCGGCTCAAAATCCGGGAATCCCTGTGAAAGATTAACCGCATTGTATTTAAGAGAAACCCTTGTCATTCGGCGAATCACCGAATCCGTAAAAGTTTCGGTTCGTTTTGAAAGTTCCGGCATATTTTATACCTCCTCGTTATATGCTGTAATCCAGTGTGCGTTCGTCAATAATTCTCTTAGCTTTGTGCTCAGAACGAGTGCCAAGACCGCCGTCAGGATGAACGACTACATTATAAGGTTTAACACCGATACGTGCCTTTAGTGCTGCTGAAACTCCGGCAGCAACTTCCTCATCGGTTGCCGGATTATCAGAATTTTTCTCGATTTCAACAGAATATTTGCAAGTGAAATCTTTTTCAAACACACGGATAAGGTATTCTCCGGTGATTCCGGAAATCTCACGGATTACTGCTTCTATATCGCTCGGGAAGACATTTACGGCAGACACTATGAACATATCATCTTTACGGCCGTTAATATGTATCCTGCCGTGTGTTCTGCCACATGAGCAAGGAGTGTTGTCAATCCAGCCTATATCGCCTGTGCGGAAACGGATGAGCGGTCTTACGTGTTTGCGAAGTGTTGTAAATACCAGCTCGCCTACCTGACCCGGTTCAAGCACCTCTCCTGTGTGGATATCCACTGTTTCCACCAGAATATGGTTTTCAGCAATATGTAAGCCGTCTTTTGCTTCGCACATTGCGGCGCAGGCTCCGAAAATATCCGACAGACCATAGAAATCATAGACTTCCGCACCCCACAAATCCTCGATTGCCTTTCTCGTCGAATCGATTGAGCCGCCGAGCTCGCCGGCAACTATAATCTTCTTTATATTCAGATCCTTTTTAGGATCAATACCGCTTTTGAGTGCCTTTTCGCCTAGCTGCCATGCATATGACGGACTTGTCCATATAATTGTCGGCTGATAGGTTTTTAATATAAACAGCAGTCTTTCGCTTGGAAGAGTACCACCCCAAATGCAGAGTGCACCAAGATTCTGTGCACCAATAACATCAGGGCCGCCAACATACAGCGAGAAGTTCAATGCATGAACATATCTGTCGTTCGGTCTCATACCAATCTGCCAGAACCAGCGGCTTTCCGTATCCTGAAATTCATCAAAGTCTTTCTTGGTGAACGGACTCATAGTAGGTACACCGGTAGAACCTGATGAGGTTGAAACAAAGACAACATCTTCTTCCGGAACAGCTGCCAGTTCGCCGAGGAAAGAGCCGACACCCTGTGTATCTCTTTGAGTTTTCTTGTTAATAAACGGGAATTTCTGTATATCCTTTAAGGTTTTGATGTCCGATGGCTTAACCCCCGCCTCATCAAACGACCTTTTATAATACGGTGCGTTATCGTATGCAAATTGCACGATTTCTTTTAAATCCTCAAGCTGGCGTTTTTCCAGCTCCGGTCTCGGAAGATCGGAAAATGCTTTCGGTATTTTATCTCTCAAATACGGTTTCATAGGTGCACCCCCTCAGCTGCCGCTTTAACTGCGGCAATATTTTTTGCCTGCAGCTTTTCGGGCATATTCAAACAGATAGATTTTTCAATATCATCAAGCGAAATTCCGTCAAATACCGCTGCGAACGCACCAAGCATAATAGTATTGGTAATCGGAAGCTTTAATATTTCAGCGGCAATTTTTTCTCCATCAATCGTTATAACCCTGTCATCGTCAATATGTTGCTTTGTATTCAGCAATATTTTTCCGTTGTCTTTCAGTTCTGCAAATGCCGCATCGGTAAACAGCGTATCATCCAAAAATATGCTGTAATCGGCTGACGTTACTTCGCTGCGGTTACCGATTGGCTTATTGTCAAGCTTTGTAAACGCACGAATCGGTGCACCACGCCGCTCCGGACCGAAAGACGGAAACGCCAATGCATAGCTGTCGTCTCCTTTAAGTGCATATGCCGCACCAAGAAGCCTTGCCGCAGTAAATGCACCCTGACCGCCCCGTCCGTGCCATAATATTTCTATCATAAAAAACTCCTTTCATGTCGCTTCTTTTGATATGACACCATTTAATAATCTGTACCGTCTTTAATCTTACAAATTTATTATACAACTCAAAAATTAATTTTCATAATATCATATATGAATACTCGGTTATAGATTTAACCTATACTCTACTATAATTTATGGATTGACTTTTAATATTTATGGATTGATTTTTAATATTTTAAGAGCGTTGCGGAAAGCAATTTTTTCCCGGTCTGCTTCACTTAGTTCCAGGCTCAGAAAAGATTCCACTTCGTTTTTAGGATTCCATAAAGGAAAATCAGAGCCGAACAAGATTCTATCTGCTCCGTATCCGGATATGTAAGTTTTCATCTGTTCGGGTGTCAGAAACATCATCGAACTGGATATATCAAAATAGCAATCGGTATCTTTCAGATATTCAAAAGCGGTATCAAACATAGACCAGCCGCCGAGATGAGCGGCAATAATCTGAAGTTGCGGAAATTCATCTATAATATGTTTTAATCTTCTCGGATGAGAATAATCAAACCGTGCATCACCACAATGAATTAAAACCGGCAAATCTCCCTGAAGCTTATCGTACACCGGAAACATCCTCTCATCATCAATCGGGAAATGCTGTATATCCGGATGCAACTTAATGCCTTTAAGGCCGGATGACTTTATATATTCAATTTCCGATAAAGGATTTTCCATGTCGGCATGAAGTGCTCCGAATCCATAAAATTCATTGTGCATATTTACTTCATCTACAATAAATTCATTGATATGATGTACCTGTTCCGCCTTTGTTGCAACCGGCAATAATACAAATTCGGAAATACCGGCCTGCCTGCCACACTCCAGAAGCACATTTGTCGTGCCGACAAGGTCAGTTTTCAGATTGTAAAACCCGCAAGTGCTTGCAGTTGCTTTCCCGGCTATTTTAGTGGGATATACGTGTGTATGAAAATCAATTACTCTCATAAAAACCTCTTTTCTGTAATTATCCATGACTATTCCTTTATTGGCGGAATCCACCGCTTGCCGTCCACAGTAACAGTCTTATATATTTTTACGCACAATTCTTATGTACACATCACCATCTGTTACCTATCCAAAAAATAATACATCTGTTCCAACTGTATTTCAATCATCTTTCATCATTTTGAATATTTGTTTGTATTATAATGGTTTTTCCGTCTAACCGAAAAAGTTAATAAACTTTAATGACATATGGATGCAAGGTGGCAGACTTGGTTCAAAAAAAGGCAACCTTATTAAGGTTACCCATTTTTATCACGAATAGATTATTCTAACTTGTGTACCACAGTCCAAATTTATTATAGCTGCTTTATTGTCCTTTGTAATTTTTCTCCACATAATTGTAAATATCGATGTTGTCCTCCAGCATACGACATCCTACAATATACTCGCCCTCGTTATCTGAAATACGAATCACGTGTCCAACAAGCATACGTCCTTCCAATACAGGGAAGTTCTTAACCTGCACGGAAACCTGCATGCCCTTGGCATTCTTAATATCTTCTGCTCTGGTAGAGAAAGCAAAACCGTTAGCACTGAGGTTGACCATCTTTCCTTCATGAACACTACTGAACATCTCGGAAGAAATATCACATGCATGAGTCAAAGACATACGTCTATACTTACGACGGTTAATAACTGCAGGATTACCTTCCACGTGCACCTTATATTTTCCGTCTTTTCTCACACTAATCTGTACTTCATCCCAGTTATATACCTGATTATCTACAACAACCTGTAAGTAATAATTTTTACCCTTTATAACTTCCAGCTGCTTTTCTGCAAACATAGGGACTTCCACTACGATTCCTTCATCTGTCACCTCGGAAACCATAGTTCTGTAAGCATCTCCACCCTGCTTGTTATCCACTACAATATTGACATACATTCCCTCTGTAACATCCTTGATACCCATGAAACCACCGGTACCCAGTTCTTCAATCAGTCCACCCACAATCTTTTCGATAGCATTGACATTTTTGTAGGTTTCCTCGTACTTACTTCTCATAACCTTGGTGGTTCCGTCAGCATCTTCAATGCCCTCTGTCATGAGTGTCATAACTTCCTCTACCTGATTCATGTTATCCACCAGATTCTTATTGGAGTTCTCCACTTCCTTCATGGCAGAATCAATTACCTGTATATTATTACCGATTTGTGTGGAATCCTCCGTAATTCGGGTAACACTTTCGTTAACCTGGGTAATCTTTTCCAGATTCAGATGAATCAGTTCCATGGTCTTAATAATAGACTCAGTCATATTCTCAGAGGTCTCTTCCAAATGGCTGAGAGCTCCCATGATTCTTTCAGATGAGGTCTTGGTTCCCATACTTAAATTACGGATTTCATCTGCTACCACCGCAAATCCCTTGCCTGCTTCGCCGGCTCTCGCAGCTTCTATTGATGCATTTAAAGCAAGCAGATTGGTCTGAGATGTAATTCCGGTAATCATACCGGTCTCTGTCTTTACCTTTTCAAACTCTTCTTTGAAGTCCTTCAAAATCTTGTCCACTTCTGCAGATAATTCCGCCATTTCAGTGGTGGATTTCACTACATCTTCCAACTGTGATAAACTGGCTCTTGCATGTTTCACAGAACCATCCGTCAAAGTAACGACATCAGAAATCAGTCCTGCCACATTACTCACCTGCATATCAATTGTTCTGGTCATATCCAGAGAAGAGCTGGTTTTATCTGAAAGCACCATATTGTTAGCATTAAGTCCTTCCATACTGCGCACTACATTATTGGCACCTTCAATATTTTCGTCAG
>CAMECH010000027.1 GCA_945913015.1 uncultured Bacteroides sp. | reverse complement strand
CAAGGGTTGAGAGGATTGTCTCATTTTAAATTGTGCTAATTAGATGCTAACACTACAGATTGATGAAATGAGATATGATGTTGAAATGAAGGAAGATGGAATTAATGAAATATTGAAGTTTGGAATTGCATTTTCCGGGAAGAAAGTCTGCGTAAAGACAATATAGTTTAAGAAAATTGGAATATAATTTATAATTATTAAATTAAAGTTTTTGTTAAAATATACTTGAATTTCAACTATAATAATGCTACAATACACAAAAGCAATTAAAGTTCTGGTAATTTATATAACAATCCACATATGCATGTATATTCATGTATGGATTTCTGTAATTATTCTTTGGCACATTGCCGTCTTACGAACTCTTTGCTTGATTATCCCAATAATGAGGCAGGGAGTGATAATGCTTCCTGCAGGTAACGAAAGAAAGGAAGCATGCGTATGAAAGATGAAAATTTAGTTGATCTGAAGAATGAACGGCGCGGGGCTGTTTCAGAAAGTGGGCTTGACACAAGGTGTGGTGTTGCCGCAGGGTATGAGCCCGATTCAGAGTATGAGCTTAACTTAAGCGACTTTGCACTGTTTTTGTCAGTAATGAAGAATAAGGAGGCTTACCGCAACACCTTAAGCATTATTCTTAATGAGGACATTGAACTGTCCTGTGTCAAGGTTGAGGAGGTTGTGCTCAACAAGAGGGGTGAGAGGGCAATCCGCCTTGATGCATGGGCAAAATCACCTGACGGTCGGGAATTTGACATGGAGATGCAAAATGACACTGCACATGATGATGTGCGGAAGCGGTCACGTTACTATCAGGGGATGCTTGACACTCCGGTGTTAAAGTCAGGCAGGGAGACGCTTTACAAGAATCTGCCATCCACTGTCGTTATATTTATAACTCAGGATGACATTTTCAAGAAAGACCTTGCAATGTACACATTTACTGAGCAGTGTGAGGAGGTGCCGGGGCTGCACCTTGATGACGGGACAACGAAGCTGTTTCTTAACATGAGCAGCAGAAACGGCCGTCCTGAGCTTGTAAGTCTACTGCAGTACATGAAGAATACGAGGCTTGACAATCCCGCGATAATAGTTCAGGATGAACGTATAGTTAAGCTTGACAAGGTAGTTGAGGAAGTGAAGCAGTCAGAAGAATGGGAGGCTGTGAAGATGAATATATTGGATATCGGAATACAGAAGGGACGAGCAGAAGGGCTAAAAGAAGGACTAAAAGAAGGACGAGCAGAGGGGCTAAAAGAAGGACTAAGAGAAGGACGAGCAGAAGAAATTATAGAATTTTGTATGGAGTTTCATGTCTCAAAAGATTCGACAAAGGCAAAATTAGTGCAGAAACTGTCAATATCAGAGGGTGAAGCTGAGAAGTATATGCAAGAGTACTGGAAGGATTGAGAAAGCAGCAATAATATTATCTGAACAATCATGGCGACGGCGTGCAAGTGTTGAATTGTGCGCTTGTATAAGCCAATACGCCATGCTACAATGGTTTGAGAAAAAATATGGAGCGGTTATGACAGATTTGGATTCTTTGATATCAATTGTAGTACCAATATATAAGACATTAAAATATCTTCCGCAGTGTATAGAATCTGTGCTTGCGCAGACTTATACGGCATGGGAACTTATACTGGTAGATGATGGTTCTCCAGACGAATGCGGAATACTTGCTGACAGGTATGCGGCAGAGGGCGGACCCGACGGACAGCAGGTAATTGTCATACATAAAGAAAACGGTGGTCTTAGTTCCGCGCGTAATGCAGGGCTTGACGCTACATCCGGGAAATACGTTATGTTTCTTGACAGTGATGATTTCCTTGAGAAGGATTTCCTTAAGCAGACAGTGACAAAGGCAGAGGAAAAACAGCTTGATATGGTTGTTACACCAACCAGAAATGTCAGCTCTGACGGTGAGTTCGCGGAGGATTTACACATTAATGAGTATTGGAGAACATTTGGCGGCAAAGAATTTCTTATACGGTATAATGTTACTCCAAGAATTTACAGGACACAATTTCTGAGGGATAAGGCCCTTAAGTTTAGTGATGGTGAGCTTATGGAGGATGTTGTTTTCTGTCTTGCAGCCAATATGCTCACTGAACGGTTTGAACTTATTAATTATCATGGATACTGCTATAGGCTGAATCCTACAGGAATTGTCGGCAGTTTTAAAAAATCAGGCATTCCCGATAACCGCATTCCATATCGGGGACTTAGGGAATCGATTAAGCTTGTGAGAAAATACAATGGGAAAGATAATGACAGGATTCTTGAGTATTGTGTTGTAAGAATTCTGGTGACAATCCTTTTTGTGTTCTGCAGAAAGTCAGACACTGCGACAGTACGACATATGTGTAGCTATACTCAGAAGCTTTTGGAGGAATTCTTCCCTGACTTCATTCATAATCCGTATTTCAGTGTATTCGGAGAAGAGAATGTACCACGTTTTCAAAGCATTGCTGTGTGGCTTTTTAAGGTGCTGTACAGGACAAAGCTTTTGATGCCGTTTGCACTGGTGTATACGAGAGTGTAGGAAAGCTTATATATATTTTTCAAGCTTTTCCATAATTTTATGTACCATTGTGCCGGGGGTACATGCAGAAGGTTCAAGCCCAAGGTTTTTGCGCTCGAGCATACGTGCATTATCAATTGCGGTACTGAGTCTTGGTCGTAGACATTCAAATATGTCGGTACGTGTTTTATTATATTCGCCAAGTCCGGAATTAATCATATGTTTTGATAGCTTATCAAAATATTTATCACGGCTTATATTAGAATCCATATATTGGAAATGAAGTAAAAGCCATAACTCGAAGCATTCATTTGACCAAAGAGCGTTGTAAGTAGTCTTGCCGGAAGAGGACAAAGCTTCACAACGCTTTTTTGTATTATCAAAGTTATCTTTAGGAAAATCATCTTTATCATAGACGATCCATACATGTTTTATGTCATTAAGACTGCTACTTACATATTTTTGTGCACGTTCTAACAAATCGAGTGTATTTGATGCTTCACCGGATATCTGTATGTCAATCTTACCCTTATAACGTCCACCATCTTTTCTGTCTATGGCATTTTTCAGAGCCATAAAATATAAAGGTTCTGTCCTTTTTCCCTCTGTTACAATTAAATGATATTCCGGCTGGACAAGTATTCTTTTGTCTTGACGTGGTTTCATCCATTCTTTATTTTTATCACTTTTCTTTGGCGGCTTTAATGACATACCTACACCTCCCAACTGAGCATCTGGGCAAGATATGGGTCGGCACCATATTTCCCTTCTAAATATTGTTTGTCAAAGGATGCATTTGCTCTTATGTGATTATTGTTTTCATCTCTCAAGTCGTATAGTGAATAGAGTTCACTTGCTTCAAAATCGTTCTTGGCAGCAAACCATATTTCATCTCTTCTGTATATATCATTTTTCATTGTTGTTAAATCATGTGATGTAAAAATGATTTGAGCGTTATTTTTGTTAATTGTCCTGATTTTATAAAGCTGAAGAATAAATCTTAACAGCTTTGGATGAAGTTTTGCGTCAAGTTCATCTATTACAAGAAGCCCGCCCTCTTGTAATGAAAGTATTATTCGTGGAAGGAGTCCAAGCAGCTTTTTGGTACCATCGGATTCGTCGGTGAAATTTAATTCATATATATGGTTGTTAATGTTTTTTTGTACAAATATTTCATACCGATTATTATCTTTATCAATTGGGTTGATGCGGTAGTCATCTATGTGAATGTCCATTTTGTGGAACATACTTATTAAAACTTTTTTATATTGTTCGATATTGACAAGTGTAAGATATAATTCTGAGTTTGGATTGGCATAGTTAATGAGTGTGCTGCATTCAAACCATTTGACGGCAGATGCAATGGCAGGAATATCATAGTTAATGGCAAGAAATGATAAATACGGCATTTTGACATTAACATCAGTGTTATAACCGCCTCGCGAAAGCATGCTGCCAAGAAGTATATTTCCATTGCTGCGCTCAAAAATTGTTGCAGTTCTCTTGCCACCGATAGTTTTTCTGTACAGGAATTCTTCAAGCACTTCACCTGACTTAACGCGCAGAATATATTTGTATTCATATCCATCAACTCTGAAAAATACTTTAAAATCTGTTGACGATGCAGCTGATTCCTCGTCAAACAAAAAAGGCTTATAGTCAAGATATCTCATTGAGTCAAAAGGATGCTTATTCTTCTCAAGAAGAACGATTGGATGCATAACAAGAGAAATCAGACATACCAATGCGCCGAGAACATTGGATTTACCGCCACCGTTTGGGCCATAAATAGCTGACACAGGTAAAAACTTTTTGGAGTCGCCATCGTTGCACAGCAATGAATTGCCAAATTCATCTATTGAAGCAGCCTGCATATCAAGAATTGTTTCGTCTCTGTAAGATCTGAAGTTTTTAAATGTAAACTGACATAACATAAGAGTCACCTCACTGTAGTGTATTATGTACTATTTGGGCAAATGTACTTTTTACTACTAAAATTATATCATATATATTCCACTTTTCAATGTTTTATATCCAATTTAAGAAAAAAAATTTCCTAAAATGCATATAAAAGTGCAGTTTTTGCATTTTACCATAGATTATTGTGTCCCAAACAGGCGATGATATTAAGATTTAATTGAAATTACCCCCCTGTTAAAGTATAATTAAAAGCAATGGCGATATGCCTGCGGAGGACAATTGTGAGTGTTTTGATTTCTGTAATAATGCCGTCATACAACGGGATGAAATATATAAAAGAGGCTGTGGGGAGTGTGCTTGCACAGCCGTTTTCGGATTTTGAGCTGATAATTACGGATGATGGCTCGACTGACGGCACAAGGGAGTACCTTACAGAGCTTGAGAAGGAGCATGGACAATGTGTCAGGACAATTTTTCTTGAGAAGAACAAAGGTATAGGTAACGCAAGAAATGCGGCAATAGCGAGAGCTGAAGGGGAGTGTCTGATGTTTATTGATCAGGATGACTTTTTGGAACCGGATGCATTGGCAAAGGTTGCAGACAGTTTAAGGGATGAACCGGCCGTTGATGTTGTGTGCTTTGGAGTGAATCGCGTTGATGATGCGGGAAAGCTTATTCAGGCATTTCCACCGGAACTTTCGGGGAAGGCGTTAAGGTGGGACCTTTGCACGGTGTGGACTTATGCGGTAAGAAGAAGCATAGTTGTCGATAATGGAATTAAGTTCCCTGTAGATTCAATGAATGAAGATATGATTTTTAGTCTGCAGGTAGCAAGATGCACGGACGCAATTACAAAACTTAATCAGTGCCTTTATAATTATCGTGTCAATGAACTCAGCACATCGAGGCATATGTCGGAGAAATTTGACAGGTATCCGGCGAGCAGAAGGCGTGTATTTGAAGAGTGCAAAAATGCGTATGATGCAGTAGAGGATAAAGAAGACAGGAAGCTGATATTTCTTACGGCACTTGCATATTACTATTCAATTCAGTTCGGAATTTTCAGGAATTGTGACAGGAACACAAAGCTTAAGGAATACAGACTGCACAGGAAAGCCCTTGAGGAGTGTTTTGGCGATTACCTGCACGGACATCCGGTTACTCTTTTCAGACCGAAATGCAGAAGATTCATATACAGACTGGTAGTGTGGGTATCATACCGCATGGAAAAATATTTTGGACAGGCATTTTTTGAAAGATTTATCTTGATTATGGGGAGACAGTAATGCTATTTAACTCGTATATATTTATTCTTTTTTTTCTGCCGGTGACGCTAATCGGATATTTTGCGCTGAACCGCTTCAACAAAAATACATTGGCAAAAGCATTTCTCCTTGGGATGTCTTTGTGGTTTTACGGATATTTTAATTATACGTATCTGCTTGTTATAATATCGAGCATTGCTGTGAATTATACAGTTGTGCATAAGATGAAAAATGGCAATAAGCGCGTATGGCTTATGCTTGGGCTCTTATTTGATATAGGCATGCTGTTTTATTTTAAATATTTTGATTTTTTCTTAAGCAATGTAAATGCGGTATTTCATTTGAATTTTAATATGCGTAATATTCTGCTACCGCTGGGAATCAGTTTCTTTACGTTTCAGCAGATTTCGTATGTGGTTGATGCATACAGGGGTGAGACGGATAAAGAGACATTTCTTGACTATGCCGTGTTTGTGACGTTTTTTCCGCAGCTTATTGCAGGACCGATAGTTACGCATGACGAGCTGATTCCGCAAATCAGAGACAGAAAAAATCAGAATCCTGACTATGAGAATCTGTCTAAAGGGCTTATGATATTTACTGCAGGGCTTTTTAAGAAGGTTATTGTGGCTGATACATTTGGAGCGATTGCTGACTGGGGCTTTGGCGATATTGCGGTGCTGTCATCAATTGATGCACTTGTTGTCATGTTTTCATATACGATGCAGATATATTTTGACTTCAGCGCGTATTCTGATATGGCAATAGGAATTGGCAAAATGTTTAATTTCAAGCTCCCGCTTAATTTTAATTCACCATACAAATCATATTCAATTATTGAATTCTGGCAGCGCTGGCACATGACGCTTACGCGGTTCCTTAGAAAATATATATATTTTCCGCTCGGAGGAAGTAAAAAAGGGACAATTAGGACATATCTAAATGTCATGACAGTTTTTCTGGTGTCGGGATTATGGCATGGGGCAGCATGGACATTTGTACTGTGGGGAGCACTTCATGGCGTGGCAAACTGCCTTAACAGAATTTTTAAAGAACAGTATGAACGGCTTCACAAAGCCTTCCAGTGGCTTCTTACCTTTATATTTATTAACGGAACCTGGCTTATATTCAGGGCTGAGTCGCTTGGCGACATTAAGCTTATGCTCAAAAGGCTGTTGCTTGGCGGATTTTCAATGTCTGCATCGATAGGAACGGCATTTAAATTGGATGAATTCAGTTTTATTGAGGATGTCTTGCATATTTCGCAGTATACGGGCAGAATCAGGGGCTTTAATATGCTGATGTTCTATTTCGTTACTTTTCTTGTTGTGCTCAATTGTAAAAATGTACAGGAACGAAAGTATAATCTTACGCCGCTTAACGCGGTGATGACGGCTGTTGTGCTGGTGTGGTGCATATGTTCACTCAGCGGTGTGGCAACATTTTTATATTTTAATTTCTGATTGCAGATGAGAAAATGATTTTGCAGGCGCTTATTTTACTGCTTTGCAAAAATGGTTTTAAATGGGAGATTTGTATGAAGGGAAAAAGATGGTTTTTCGGGACAATCTCAATAACGCTTGTGATACTTGTGGTCATGGCCGCAATAATGATTGATATTGACCCGTATTTTCACTATCACGGACCTGTTGAGGGAAGACCGTATGCCATGTATGGCAGCGGTTCTTATGAAAAATATTATAATGACGGCATAGGGAAGCATTTCAAATATGATGCGATGATTACGGGCAGTTCTGTCACGGAGAACTTTAAGGCTACGCAGGTTGAGATTCTGTGGCAGTGTACTGCGGTGAAAACGTGCTTCGCGGGCGGAACGTTAAAAGAGGTTGATGAGCATATTAAGCGTTCGCTTGCTGCTAACGACGGCGTCAAAATGATTATAAGAGGAATTGATGAGAATAAGCTTCTTGAGGATAAGGATGCCATGCCGTGGGAGCCGCCGACATATCTTTATGACAATAACCCTTTTAATGATGTCAATTATCTGTTCAATAAAGACACATGGCTTACGCCGTTAAGACGTAATTTCCAGATGATGAAATATGATTATATTTCAACGAACTTTGACCAGTATTCCAACTGGTCGATGAGTGCTACATTTTCAAAGGAAAGAACACTTAACAATTATGCACGACCTGAAAAGGCGGCACAGAAAACAGAGCTTACGCCTGAGCTTCTTACGCAGATACAGGGTAATATTGAACAGAATGTTGCGGCAACGGTAAGGGACAATCCTGATGTGACGTTTTATTATTTCCTTACGCCGTCTTCCATATGCCAGTGGGATGAGTGGAATCAGACAGGAGTGCTTGAGTGCCAGCTTGTGGCTGAAAGAATGCTTATAGAAGAACTCCTGAAATATGAAAATGTGCGGCTTTTCGGATATTCGGACCGCTTTGATATAATTACAAACCTTGATAATTATATGGATGTTGAACATTTCAGCGATGAGATTAATGACCTTCTTATAGGGCTTATGTATGCAGGGGAAGGGCGGCTGACGAAAGACAATTACATGGAATATATCAACAAAATATCACTGTATTATATGAATTATGACTATGAAAGCATATTTACAGAAAGCCGGCAAAATAAGGCTGTTGAACAGGTAGAAGGAGATTAAATAATGTACGGCAGATTTGTCAGAATAACAGAAAATGCAGTTAAAATCCTGATATTAGGTCTGTGGTCGCTGATTATGACCGGACTTCTGGCGGTTTGCGTCATAAGTACGGTTGAACTGACAGGTGACATGGATATCAGTTTCTTAAGCGACTCGCTGCCGGCAAATCTGTTATGGATTACTGCTTCATATGCTGTGATAACAGGATTACTGATTATTGTTAAGAAATTTGTGCCTGACAGTGTAAAGACATGGGTTTCGTCTCATAAAAATGTAATCGGTATAGCAACTACTGCATTGGTTACGGTTTTTCTTGTGTGGTGGATTTCCATCACACATTATGAGCCTACATCAGATCAGATGCTTTGCCTGGAACAGGCAGATGGAATTATAGTTGGAAATTTCGGCTCATGGAGAGACGGATATATGTCAGTATATCCTTTTCAGAACGGAATAGTGTTCTTTGATGCGCTGCTTATCAGGCTTTTCGGAGATAATGCTTTTATTGCCTTTCAGTATATAAATGTACTGTTTTTTATAATTGCGGTAATTGCCGTATATGTGACCTGCAATTATATGTTTAAGAAGGAAAAAAGCGTATTTGTCTGGCTTGCACTGGTTACATTTTATCCGTTTGCGATGTATGTGGTGTTCTGTTACGGAACGATGATAGGATTTTCGCTTGCGATGGTTGCGGTGATGTTTCTTTTTATGTATTTTGATAAAAGAAAACTGTGGTATCTTGTGCTTTGCGGAATTTCAATTACTTTGTCGCTTATCATGAAGACCAATTACGCAATTGTGCTTGTGGGAATTGCATTGTATCTTTTATTTGATACGGTTGTCACAAAGAAAATGAAAAGTGTTGCAGGGATTGTGATTGTGCTGGCTGTATATTTCGCAGGTTCTAAGGGGATGAATCTGTATGTTGAGGCTGTCACAAAGCAGCCGGTTGCCGAAGGCATTCCAAAGATTGCATGGGTTGCGATGGGGCTGAATGATTCGGGTAACACTGCTGGGTGGTTTGATAATTATAACGGTTTCACATATGAGAAGAATAACCGTGACAGTGAAGATACAATTGAAGAATGCAGGGAGCACATAATAAAAAGGCTACAGCTTCTTAAGGGAAAAAGGTTTATAAAATTTTATTACAAGAAGATAACCAGCCAGTGGAACAATCCGACGTGGGAATGTTTTAATATGCAGGAACGAAATTCAAATACACCTGATTATGCAATAAAGCAGACTGTGCTGGAGGGAAATAATCAGATTTATAAGGATATTCTGAATGTGCTTCAGACACTGGTTAATTTCGGCGCAGTGCTTTATATTATCAGAAAATGGAAGAATTTTAAGTCTTTAAGTGTATATGAGCTTTTTAATGCAGTGCTTATGATTGGCGCATTTGTATTTTTTGCAATATGGGAGGCAAAAAGCCAGTATGTTGCGCCGTACTATTTTTTAATAATACCGTATTCTGTGATAGGCTGGAAGGCCGCAGCTGCGAAGGCTGCCGGTATGATTGAGGTATTTGCGGCAGAAAGGAAAAAAGGTAATGCCAAAAAATAATGACAGAGCTGTCTGCGTAATGAGCGTAGGGGGCGGGCGATATTTAAAACAGTATGAAATTGTCGAGGCGCAGATGAAAGCATATGCAGAACGCTGCAATGCTGATTTTGTGTTTATTGATGACTGGATTGATAAGGACAAAAAAAGAGACATTTTTTCACAAAAACTGCTTATTGCAGACCTTCTGAAAGAATATGAACTTGTTGCATTTTTTGACCTTGATATAATTATAAATCCGGACTGTCCGGACATATTTGCGGGTATCCCGAAGGACTGCGGGCTGGCAGCAGTTGTAAATCCGAGAGGTAGCGAAAAATTCAGAAAAATTTATGCAGGCAACCGTAGAGTTCTTGACGAGACAGTGGAGGATTATTTTGCTTCAAGAGGTTTTGAGGTGGATTCCCGGATTAGCAAAAAGCTTGCCGGCAATATAAACGGTGGCGTGCTCGTGTTCAGACCGCGTCTGGTTGCAGAAGCTTTCAGGGATTACTATTATTCGGAACATTCGCAGGGCGGTCATACTGCATATGAGGAAGCACCGATGGCATATTATGCACAGACACACGATATGTTCTATGCACTGGACGAGAGATTTAACAAAATGCTTCATTTTGAGTCTGGAAGAAAAGAGTTTGAGCGCATTTATAATGTGCATCATAACAGAGCGTATCTGTTTGTTGAGAAGGTATATAAGAAAATATTTCACTCGGGAAATGTTTTTCTTACAGGGATGCATGTGAAATTTGTCAATTCTCTTATTGCGGAGGGGGCATATATGGTGCACATGAGCGGAGGATTTTACAGCACTAAAGCTGCCGGCCGTCTGATGAAATTATTGGGCTGGGGAAAAAATAGATAATTGTGAGGTAGTGTTAGGTTATGAAAAAGTCTTTTCTGACAGGGAAATTATTGGCTGTGGTTATCAGCGTGGTTCTGGGTATGATACTTTCTTTGTCAGCAGGATTTATATTTTCAAAAGGGCTGTTGTTCGACTTCAGAATTTACTCGCTGTATGTTGTTAAGATGTATATTAAGGCAAACTGGCAGGGGATTATTGCAGGAGGTCTTATAAGTTCGCTTATCATATTGTCTGTCATTGAGAGAAAATATATTTTTAATGTGTGCGGAAGGTTTACACAAAAACTCGATGATACACAAAGAGCAAGGCTTCTGCTGGCGTTTGCTGTAATTGCCGGATTTGCGGTTATCTATGGAGGATACATTTTTGGAGGAAGATACCTCCTTTTTTCTGATGCCGGAATGGATACGATATGCCAGTTTTATCCGATGTATGTACATCTTACCGATGAAATACGGGAGGGGACGCTGTCGTTATGGAATTTTGACTGGGGGCTTGGCTGCGATACGCTGACACGTCAGGAGTGGATAATGGATCCGTGTGCGTGGATGGCTGTTGCAGGCGGGCTTTTGTTTGGCACGGAAGCAATAAAGCATATTCTTCTGATTACACAATTTATAAAGGTTATGGCATGTGCGTTATGCTGCTTTGAATTTACCGGATTCTATGGATTTTCGCCAAAAGCAAGATTTACCGCATCATGCCTTTTTGCATTTAACGGATGGCTCATGCTGTGGGGACAGCATTACTATTTCGGAATGGCGTGTGTATACCTGATTATTCTTTTATGGCTGGTGGAGCGGATGCTTGCGGCATACAGAAAAATAAGCCGTATGGAATGGCATTATCTGTCAGTAGGGCTTGTGGTTGCACTGATATTTATATACAGCGTGTACTTTGGGTATATGATAGTGGTTTTCTCATCAGTCTATACAATTATGAGAATGCTTTATCTTGGGTACGGGGATGAAAAACGTATTTTGGCATCACTGTGGCGCGAACTGTGGCCTGTGATAGTGACTGTACTGCTCGGAATGTTGTGTGCATCAGTCATGATTATTCCGTATGCCGATATTGTACTCAATGTAAGCACACGTCTCGAGGGCTCATTTATAGAGAGAATGAAGCAGTATGTGGCAGCGTTATACAGCGGAGACTACTATATGACACTTGCCGGAAGAATGATTTCCAATAACACATTTGGAATACTGGCACTGGACCAGAAATATTATGAGCTTCCGCAGCTTTCATTTTCGACATTAAGCCTGATTGTGGTACCACAGGTGTTCTGGTTTGGAGTTATCAGACCTGTGGATAATACAGGGGGAAGAAAACGCATTTTAAGAATACTGATGGCGGTGCTTATGGTGCTTGCGCTCACATGGCCGTTTGTGGGGGCGGTATTTAACATGGGGCTCGGGGAATCACTGGAGAGCGGTGTGCCGGTGATGAGATTTGCATTTGTGCTGATGCCGCTTTTTGCACTTATATATGCGTATTTTGTTGATGAATGTCTTTGCAAATGTAATATAAACCGATGTCTTTTACCGGTTTCCGGTGCAGCGGTATATGCAGTTTTATATTATGCATACCGGAATTACAGAATACATTACAGATGGGTGAACGGGGCGCTGTTTGCGATAAATCTGGCATTTATACTTGTGCTTGTCGTCATGCGCTGCCAAAGCGGCAGGAAGAGAACATCCGGGGAAAAAATATTTAAAGAAAACATCATATATATGGCATTGCTCTGTCTGCTTGGAAGTGCATGCTTTGACGGATATGCCGCCAATGAACTGCGCTATACCTATGACAATACAACAGAGTGTATGTCTGAGGATTTTCACGGCAGGAAAACAATGGATGTGCTTGACTATATTAAAAGCATTGATGACAGCTTTTACAGGGTGGAAAAGGTATATTATGATTTTTCAGCCACGGGAGATTCAATGATTCAGAATTATTCTCCGTTCAGCATGTACTGCTCAACTATGAGCGGATACCTTAAGAAATTTTATGAGATATCATATCCTCATGAGGAGAAATACCCGAGCAGTGATGTTGATTGCAGCGAGTATGACAATGCATTTGCAATAACCAATGTAAAGTATATAATATCGTGCTTCCCGCTGGACTGGGACTATCTTGAACCGGTATGTGAGATAAACGGAGTGTATGCTTACAGCAATACGCATGCGGGCTCAATCGGAACGGTATACCATGCTGTGATGGGATATTCTGAATTTGAAAAATTAAGTGAAAATGAGAGAAAAAATGTGCTTGCAGATGTGCTTCTGCTCCCTGACGATGAAGCAGGTAAGGCAGCCCGGATGATGCAGGGCAGTGCAATGCAGGCGGCAGGTGCAAAGCCTGACCGAAGTGCTTATTTTGCAAAAAAGAGTGACGCTTATATATCAGGCAGGGTAAATGCAGAAAGCGACGGAATGCTGATGCTGTCGGTTCCTTACAGAAAGGGCTGGAATGTGTATGTGGACGGAATCAGACAGGATACAGTAAATGCAGACTACGGTTTTATGGCTGTAAGGATTACGGCAGGTGAACATGATGTCCTGATAAAATATGAAAATAAGCTGTATCTGATTGGGATTGCAGCCTGCCTTTCCGGCGTAATACTTATGGCAGTGTGGGTTGCGTATGTAAAAAAGTCAGCATATTTCAGAAATGATGTGAAAGGGAAATAGATAAGGCAATATATAATTTGTCTAATTGGTATATTTGTGTTAAAATTAAATGATATTTAATGCTTCGGAATGGAAAGCGTCTACGGAATGGGGATTGGTATGCAGAATTTAATTAAAAAGTTAAAAATGAGTAATAAAAGATTTCTTGTAATAGGGGATGCTATGCTTGATGTGTATCTGCACGGGCAGGTATCAAGAATTTCACCCGAGGCACCGGTTCCGGTATTCCAGTATAAGAGCAGAAACAGTATTCTCGGCGGTGCTGCCAATGTGGCTGCCAACGTGGCCGCTATGGGGATGCAGACGGCACTTCTTGCAGTTACGGGAGATGACGATTCGGGAAGGGATATAATTAAGCTTCTGGAAGCAAAAGGCGTTGATACATGTCTTGTGCTTAAATGCGAGAACAGAATAACAACACTTAAGGCGCGCCTTGTATCAGGCGGACAGCAGATGACACGAATAGACCATGAAGATACGTCGGATATTGACAGGAAAACGCAGGACAGGCTTAAGGAAATGCTTACGGCTGCAATAGACAGCTATGACATTGTGCTTATGTCTGATTATCAGAAAGGCGTGCTTTCAGAATCTTTTACGCATGAGGTAATCAAAATAGCTGCGGAACATGGCAAAAAAGTCATCGTGGATGTAAAGTCGAAAAATCCGGCAAAATATGCAGGTGCATATCTGCTCAAACCAAACCGCAAGGAACTTGCATATATGACAAATATGCCTGTGGGAAGTCATGATGAGGTCGTGGCTGCAATGAAAGCACTGAAGGATGCGGCATCGTGTGAGGCTGTTATTGCAACTCTGAGCGGTGACGGAATGGTATTCCTTGACGAAAAAGGTGATGTTTACGAATCAAATGTTGAGGCACGTCAGGTGTGTGATGTAGTGGGAGCGGGTGATACTGCATTTTCATATATAGGACTTGGAATCGCAGAGGGACTTCGTCCGCAGACGGTTATTACGCTTGCCAACGCTGCGTCCTCAATTAAAGTTACAAAGTTTGGAACTTCCGTTGTCACGCTTGAAGAGCTTGAGGATATGTTTGGCGGAAGACCGGCCAAGATACAGGAACTTGACGGCCTGTTGGAGCAGGTTAAAAGGTTCAGGAGCAGGAAGCCGGACGGAAAAGTGGTATTTACCAACGGCTGTTTTGATATTCTGCATCTTGGACATGCAAGATATCTCAAGGAGGCAAAAAAGCTCGGAGACATTCTTATTGTCGGAGTGAATTCCGACGAGTCGGTTAAGCGTCTTAAAGGTGAGGGAAGACCGATTAATAACGAGGATGTAAGAATGGCAATGCTTGCTGAACTTGATTTTATAGATTATGTGATTAAATTCGGCGATGACACTCCGTATGAACTGATAAAGGCAATTCAGCCTGATGTGCTTGTTAAGGGCGGAGATTACAGGATAGAAGATATTGTAGGGCATGATATAGTTGAGGCAAAAGGCGGGCTTGTCACAACGATTGAGCTCGTTGACGGCATGTCTACGACCAATATTATAAATGCGGTAAATGCAAAGAATTAATGATATTATTTGTATATTAACAGGCGTTTGCGAAACCCTTTTTTCAACAGTATGAGTTGTACAAGAGTTTCGCAAACACCCGGTCCTGTTTAAGCATGAGAGGCAGTTATGGGCAGTATTATAAGAAAGATTGTTGTCCGCATTACGCCGGTGTTGTGGCTTGTTGACATACCACGGCTGCGGAAGAATAACAAAAAAATAACGGACAGGGCCGGTATTGAAAAGGCTTCGGGCAGAGTGGCACTTGTGCGGCTTGATGCAATAGGAGATTTTATCATATGGCTTGACAGCGCAGCTGAATTCAGAAAACAGTTTAATGACAGGACTCTTGTGCTTGTATGTAACAAAGCATGTGAAGGAATTGCCAAGGCAAGCGGACTGTTTGATGAGATTGTACCGGTGGATACGGGAAAGCTCAACTATGCGGGGAATTTTAAATTCCGAAAGCAACTTGTTGAAGAACTTAATCGTATTAGTGTAGAAATACTGATACAGACAGCATTTACCAGAAGAGTGTATACCGACGTTGTTGTATCTGCCATTGCGGCGGCAAAGAAGGTGACAATACGTGATACATCTTTTGATAATGCCGCCAGATGGGCGCTTGACAGAACAGACGCAATATATGACGAAGTCATTGATACCAATGAGAGCGGTCATGAAGATATGATGGAAATTCTTCGTAATGCGAGATTTACAAGGCTTGTTACGGGAAGCACATTTAAATCATCAGTACCGGTGCTTAAGGCTTCACCAATACGTGAAGAGCTGATTTTGCAGGGAGATTATTTTGTTGTTTTTCCGGGAGGAAGCTTTAAAGCCAAGATGTGGCCGATGGACAGATTTGCGGAGGCTGCGCAGTATATACATGACAAAACAGGATGGAAATGCTGTGTGTGCGGTGCACCTAATGAGAAGTATCTTGCCAGGGCGCTGATTGAGAATTATAAAGGTGATGTTATTGACATGACCGGAAAGACAAGCCTTATTGAGTCGATTGAGATAATCAGGAATGCAAGGTTTCTTATCGGCAATGACACAAGCGGGATACATTTTGCAGCAGCGACAGGCACTAAGGCATTATGTGTGTTCGGAGGATGGCACTACGGGAGGTTTCTTCCTTATGATGTTGAGGATGATAAAGGCAGGCCGCTTCCGGCAGTCTGCGTGAAAAATATGCAGTGCTTTAACTGCCATATAATCAATAAATCAAAAGAGTGCCAAAATCACATGAGGCAGACGGGGCTTTTTACATGTGTGGATGAAGTTTCGGTTGAGCAGGTGAAGGAAGCACTGGACAGAATTTTGTAATTTTAAAATGGAGGTCAGATATGATAGTAGTAACCGGAGGAGCAGGATTTATCGGAAGCTGTGTTGTGAGAAGTCTTAATGACAGAGGCAGGGAGGATATTATCATTGTTGATAATATTGCCGAAACTGACAAGTGGCGTAACATGGCTAATAAGAAATATATTCAGTATTATAACAGAAGTGAATTTCTGGAACATCTTCCTGAACTTGCAGGAAAGGTTACGCATGTTTTTCATCTTGGAGCATGCAGTGCAACGACAGAACGCGACTTTGATTATCTTTACAAAAATAATTTTGAATATACGAAGACGTTATGGAAATTCTGTGCTGACAATAATGCAAGCTTTATATATGCAAGCAGCGCGGCAACATATGGCGATGGCGCACTCGGCTTTGATGATAAAGCTGACATTAAAGGATATCTGCCGCTTAACGGGTACGGGTATTCAAAGCAGATTTTTGATTTGTGGGCAGAGAAAGAAGAAATTGCAGGCAATAAGCTGCCTTTGCAGCATGCAGGCCTTAAATTTTTCAATGTATACGGACCTAACGAGTATTTTAAGGGCAGCATGGCAAGCGTAATTATGCATGGCTTTAAGCAGGTAAAGGAAAAGGGTAAGATTGGACTTTTCAAGTCATATAAAGAAGGCTATGAGGATGGCGGACAGCTTCGTGATTTTGTGTATGTGAAGGATGTCTGCAGTGTTATGATGTTCCTTATGGACAACCCGTCTGTCAGCGGACTTTTTAACGTAGGAACAGGCGAGGCGAGGTCGTTCTATGATTTGGCAACATCGGTATTTAAGGCACTTAATCTTGAACCGAATATAGAGTTTATTGAGATGCCTGAGACTTTAAGACCTAAATACCAATACTTTACCGAAGCCAAAATGGAAAAATTAAGAGAAGCAGGGTATGATAAACCGTTTTATTCGCTTGAGGAGGGCGCAAAAGACTATGTTCAGAACTACCTGGACAAGGATATGCGCATTTGGTAATTAATGAATAAGCTTAAAAAATGTCTGCCGTTTGCAAAAGCAGCATTGTTTCTTGTGCTGGTCGCATTTATTGAATGGTTTCATGCAGGAGCATGGAAGTATGATGATAACGGGCTTGCAGCCGACCAGTTCAGGCTGATTGAGCAGTCAAAAGAAAAACAGGATGCAAAGTCGCTGATAATCGGTGACAGTGTTGCGGCACAGCTTTTTGGAAACGACAAAAAGATAAGAAAAGCATATACCATTACAGGAAACTGTTCTGCAACGCTTGCAGGATATTATATTCTCATGCGCAACTATGTTGAGAATAATCCTCATACAGAAAGAATATGGCTTGTAATATCACCGGATCTTATTGCCAATGCAGCTGATACGGATTATACTTACCAGTATTATGTAGTGCCGTACTATACCGGGGAAAATATGGAATATATAACCCCAAATGTTCAAAGCTACATAGACAATAAATTCGGAATAGTGAGCACAAGAGTAGAACCGGTAAGAAAGATACTGTACAATGATATTTTCATGCTTTCAAATTACAGGAACTATATTGAGGCAACGCGGCCCAATGAGAGGCAGGAAATGCGGATAAGCTGGCTTACGGCTGAGTACCTTAAGCAGATGAAGGAGCTGTGTGATGAGCATAATATAAAGCTCCGTGTGGTTGCACCGCCTTTGCAGAATAACAGAAGAATGCATACATGGAAGGGCTTTGAAGAGGACATTGAATATTACGGACTTCAGGATGTGCTCAAGGGCTATAAGAAAAATGCAAAATATTATCCTGAAGACGACTTCAAAGACGAATATCATTTTGAGGATCATGTACTTAGAAAGAAAAGGCCTATTCTGCTAAAAGAGATGTTTGAAGAATATCTATAATAATTTAAGAGAGGTTTAAGAAGATGGATAAAATTCTTGTCACCAGGTCATCCATGCCTCCGATGGAGGAGTATGTCGAAGAGATTGCTTCAATCTGGGACAACCACTGGCTGACCAATATGGGAGAAAAGCATGTAAGACTTGAAAATGAACTTAAAGAGTACATGAAAGTCCCTGAGATTACACTGTTTTCCAACGGACATATGGCTTTGGAGCTTACGCTGCAGGCAATGCACCTTGAGGGCGAGGTAATAACAACTCCTTATACATTTGCATCAACAACACATGCAATTGTAAGAAATGGACTTACACCGGTATTCTGCGATGTTAACCTGGAAGACTTTACGATTGATGTAACAAAGCTTGAGTCACTTATTACCGATAAGACATGTGCAATCGTACCGGTTCATGTATACGGCAATATATGCGATGTGGAAAAGATACAGGAAATTGCGGACAGACACGGACTTAAGGTAATATATGATGCCGCACATGCCTTTGGTGAAATGTATAAGGGCAGGGGAGTCGGAAGCTTTGGAGATGCCTCGATGTTCAGTTTCCATGCGACCAAGGTATTTAATACAATCGAGGGCGGAGCTGTCTGCTATTCTGATAAAGAGCTTGGAAAAAGGCTTTACAGACTTAAAAATTTCGGAATAATGGATGAAGAAACCGTTGATTATGTAGGTGCCAATGCCAAGATGAATGAATTTCAGGCAGCAATGGGACTCTGCAATTTAAGGCATGTGGATGAAGAAATTGCAAAGCGCAGGGCTGTTGTTGAAAGGTACAGGGCTAATCTGCAGGACGTGGACGGAATTATCCTCTCTCCGGTCAGGGAACATGTGACATATAATTATGCATATTTTCCTGCGGTATTTGATGAGACGAAATTTGGCTCGACAAGAGATGAGGTGTTTGATGAACTGGCAAAAAATGATATATTTGCCAGAAAATATTTCTATCCGATTACTAATACATTTGAATGCTATAAGGGACAATTTAATCCTGATGAAACACCTGTTGCACTTGCAGTTTCAAAAAGAGTGCTCACACTTCCGCTGTTTGCAGACCTGTCACTTGAAAATGTTGACAGAATCTGTGATATAATTGTTAAATGTAAGAAATAATTTGCCGGAGGAAAATAGTGTGAAAAATCTGCATGATAACATATTAAGTAAATCACGTAAAATTGCAATAATTGCGCTTATGCTGACAGCGGTTATGGCGTTTGCGGCATGTGGCAATAAAGACAGCAATAATGCAACAACGCCTGTCAACGGAAATGTTACGGCAAAAAGTGAGAGCACAAAGGATGCAACAGAAGCTGTAACGGAGGCGCCGACAGAAGCGGAAACGGAAGAAACAGAAGCTGCTACAGAACCGCAGACAGAAAAGAAAACAACAAAACAGACAACTGCAAAAAAGACGGAAAAGGCGACAGAAGCCCCGACAGAACCTGAGACAGAACCGGAAACAGAAGCGCCAACGGAAGCCCCGACGGAAGCTCCTACAGAACCTGTAACGGAGGCGCCAACGGAGGCACCGACAGAAGCGCCAACGGAAGCTCCGACAGAAGCGCCAACGGAACCTACAACGCAGGCAGGGCCAAAGAAGCTGGTTTCACCATTTAATATTGCATTTCTTGGAGACAGTATTACTGTGGGATATATGAGCGGATACAGCTATGCTGATGTTGTATGCGAAGATTTAAAGGCAGTAAAGTACAATTACGGGAAATCCGGAGATACACTTGCAAGCGATGGCGGTAATGGATTTGTTGAAAGGTATAAATCCATTTTCAAGGGTAGTGATGTAATTGTTGTTTATGGTGGTTCCAATGATTATTATAACAACGTAGCGCTTGGAAATTCTAACTCAACCAAAAAGGATGAATTTTACGGAGCACTTAAGGAACTGTGCGCAGGGCTCAAAGAAAACTATCCTGATGCACATATTGTATTTATGACACCGCTTCCGGGATGTTTCCTCGGAAAATATAATTCCGGCAACAATGAAACAGGAAATTCCATGTGGGATTATGTTGACGCGATTCAGAAGGTCTGCGCAAAGTATGAAATACATGTAATAGATTTGTATCATAACTTTGGAATTACGGCGGATAATTTTGACGAATATACGGTTGACGGACTTCATCCTAATGAAAAAGGTCACGACTTAATTGCAAAGGAACTTGAAAAATATATAAAAACACTGATGTAGACATGCAAATGCTTGTCGAATTCTGCGACTGTTTAGTATATGATATTTAATAAAAAAATGTAATTATATAATTAAGTGTATTTATACTTAGCTGTGCAGGAGGACATAGACAAATGGAAAACGGTAAGATAAGAATCGTTTGTGCGGATGATAATATATCTGTGCGAAGAATATTCAGAAATATTATTAATGAAGAAGCTGATATGGAACTTGTCGGAGAGGCCATGAATGGTGCTGACCTGATTACGATTATAAAGGACAAGAAGCCTCAGGTAGTAATTCTGGATATCATCATGCCAAAGATTGACGGTATCGAGGTTATAAAGAAAATTAAGGCTGATGAGAGTATTAAAAATAAGCCTGTATTTATAGCTGTCAGTGCAATAGGAGATGACAGGATTACTAAGGAGGCATTTGATGCCGGTGCTGAATACTACATTATGAAGCCGGTTGACAGGGATATTCTGATTGAGCGCATACACTGGGCGCTTAAGCAGGACAACGAGCGCAAGAAGAAGGAAGAGCTTAAACGCAGGAATACATATACGGACATTGAGATTAAGGTGGTTGACATTCTTCTTAAGCTTGGTATGCCGGTTCATATTATCGGACAGCGTTTTATGAGAGAGGCGCTGATAATGACTATGAATGACAGGGAGTGCGTAAGCTCAATTACGAAGCTTCTGTATCCTGACATTGCACGGAAGAATAAGACTACCGCAACAAGAGTGGAGCGTGCCATGCGCCACGCCATTGAAGTGGTATGGACAAAGGGAGACAAGGAATGGCTTGAGGAAATATTCAGACGCCCGGCAGGGGATATATCAACCAGACCTACTAATTCAGAATTTATAGCGAGAATGGCGGAATACATTTCTATTAAGCTGTCAATTGCCGACAAGAACGGCTTGACGGTAGACAGCATTGAGGAGTTGCGTCACAGCTCGTAAAGAAATGGGTAAAAATGAAACGTTTAAAAAACTTAAGTTATCTGAGGGTGCTGGCATGCCTTGGAATTGTGTGTACACATCTTGGACAGAGGCTTGCACTTACAGGGAAACCATATGAGCTGACACACTATATGCAGCACGGAGTGTACCTGTTTTTTATAATCAGCGGTTTTCTCGGACTTTATACATACTCGGAAAACGATTATAAACCATGGAAGTATTGGCTGAAAAGGCTTGCAAGAATACTTCCTGTTTATTATGCGGTAATTATTTATGACATAATTGTATACGGATTGCTGCTTGGAAATATGCCGCCGGATTCATATGGACTTGGGTGGCTTCGCTACATACTTGTGATTAACCAGTATATTCCCGGAGAAATGCAATGGCGCAACTTAAGCTTTACATGGACCATTGGTGTTTTTGTACTGTTCTATATGATGGTTCCGCTTATAAACAGGCTTATACGCTCATACAGGGCATCGCTTGCGGGACTTGCGGTAACGTATGTATTTATGATTGGACTTGATATTGTATATGCCCGCATGGGGATAGGAAGAGAGTGGTTTTCACCGCTGTTTTACATTATCTATTTTATGTTTGGCGTTGTGGCATGCCGTGCATTTCAGGAAAAAAAGACAGACAGCGCGGCGCTTATTATGGCGGCTGTCATGCTTTATTTCTTCTCAATGTCAAAATTTAACAGTCCGTATACGCTGTCATGCCTGTTTACAATTATAATACTTGTTTCAATGAATCTGGAATTTAAAAATATACATGTACAAAATATATTTGACAGGCTGGATAAATACTCCTACGAAATATATCTGGGGCACGCAGTGGTCATGGAGTTTATTGATATAATTACTTTAAGAGTGACGCCTCTGCCGCCGGTTGCTATTATTCTGATTGGAATTGCAGGAACTGTGCTTGTCAGTATGGCATTGTACCACGGGGTAGATAAACCGGTAAATAAATTAATCAGGAGTAAGGAAAAATGCTGAAAAAATTATTTGGTGTAGAAAATATGGGAAAGAAGCAGGGAGAGATATGGCTTCGTCTTCTGGGGATTTTTTGTGCGGTAATTATTGCATTTATACTCCTGCTTACGCTTGTTATGTGTATTCCTAATTCCGCAATTCAGGAAAATTTTGACAGGTCGATGGAAGTATTTGAAAATGAAGGAGACGGCTGGAACCGTGCGTATACATATGCGTCGGGAAGCATGCTGGACAATCTGACAGACAGCATAATAATAAGTGAGACAATTGTCAATGAGAATTGCAGTCCGATAAGCAATGCAATGAGCGGTAACGGATACAGCCGTTACTGGCACGGATATCTTGTGTGGGTACGTCCGCTCCTTCTGCTTTTCTCATATCTTGATATAAGATATATTCTGATGTTTGTATTTATGTTTTTGCTTGCGGGATGCACGCTTGGAATCAATGACAGACTGGGACGCATGAATGCACTGATTTTTATATTCTGCATGACGCTTGCATATTTTATCATTATTCCGTGGAGCCTTCAGTTCTGCGAAGTATTTCTGATAATGATGGCTGCGATGCTGTACGTGATTAAGCGTCATGATGCCTCACGGCAGACGTTTGCGATAGGCGAAATGTTTCTTGTAATCGGAATGGTTACACAGTATCTTGACTTCCTTACCGCACCGCTTCTGACGCTTGGAATGCCGCTGTGTCTGATACTGCTTCTGAACATTAAGGATACAGGTGAAGATTCAAAGCTGAAAAACTGGGCGGTACTGATTCATTCCTGTGTGACATGGGCAATCGGCTGGGCGGTTTCGTGGATTGCAAAGTGGGTTATAGGAACGCTCATACTGGGAAGAAATATAATTGAGGATGCTGTTAATCAGGCATCTTTCAGAGTTAATGGCAACGAGACAAGCCATGCAAGCAGACTTATGGCTATCGCTAAAAATATTTATTCAATGATGCCGTTTTCCAATGTTATCGGCAAAGGGGAAAAAGGCGCGATGGTTCTTGTGGGTATAGTATATATTGCGCTGTTTGTGGCAATTATTTTCTTATGGCTCAGATACAGAAAGAAATCAATGTGGGTGACATATCTGCCGGTGTTCATGACAGCACTGCTTCCGATTGCGTGGTTTATTGTGATGGCGCAGCATTCGCAGGTGCATTTTTTCTACACATACAGAATTTTAATGATAGCATGGTTTGCGGTGCTTACCGGATTGGCGGGATGCATTGACTGGAAGGCGTTGCACAAACCTGCCAAAAATGCTTAGGCATGGAGGGACAATGTTCGATATCTGGAATGAAAACGAACCGCTCGTCAGACAGCAGTATGAAAAGGATAATTTTCTGATTCGTGATTATGACAAAGATGATGCAAAACCATACTGCGTAATATATTTTTCAAGCAACGGACTGTACTATCCGAATACTGAGGAGAGCTTCTGCAATTTTGTAAAAAGTGACCGTTACGAGTGGAAAACACATCATTTTCATAATGTGCGCCGGGAAATATATGTGCGCGATATTGTGAAACAGTGGTATATTACAGGAATCAATTCAAGGCTTTCATCAATTGATAAAATGGTGGAGTGGCTTTCGGATAATATTCCGGCAGGGTGTGACGTCATCACGGTAGGAAATTCAGCAGGCGGCTATATTGCAGTGCTTGCGGCGTGCCTTCTCAACGCAAGATATGCGTATGATTTTTCGGGACAGTTTTCAATTGAGGATGCACTTGAGGATAAAGATGCGTCGCACAACGCACTTTTTAAAAGACAGGTGGAAAGATACCGCAAAAACGGGGAAAAACTGTATCTTAACATTGCCGAATATATTAAAGCTGCACCTGACCTTGACATTTTTTATTTTTATCCTGCGCTTTGCGACGAGGATAAGAGACAGTCTGCACTTGTCAGTGACATGGAAAATGTGCATGCATTTGCATTCAGGGATGACAAACATGGGCAGACAATGTATAATTTTAATCTGGAAGATGTATTTGAGATGGAACCTGAGAGGCTTGTGGCTTTATCATCAAAGTTTGGCAGGAAAGTGATAAGCCGTATGGAATTTTCGGTTTGTGTAAAGGGAATAACAGGAACTGTCAGGGAAATTATCCGGAAAATTTATAAAAAGCGTTTTGCGAACGGAGATAGATGATGAAAAAGCTTACTGTCATAATGACGTGCTTTAATAGAAAAGAATATACATTGCGCTGTATTAATACGCTTAATGAAGCTGTTCTGCCTGAATGGCAGTTTGAGTACGTCGTTGTGGATGATAACAGCACGGACGGAACAAGGACGGCTGTTGAAGAGCTTGCGGAAGCTAAGAAGCTTAATATTGCAGTGCTTTCAGGTACAGGCAGCCTCTTTTATTCAGGGGGAATGAGAAAAGGAATCGCATGGGCAAAGGAAAATCTTTCTGACTCGGAACTTTTTATGATTGTAAATGATGATGTAAGATTTGACAGCGGTGCGGTAACGCGGATGATTGAAGCCTGCGCATCAGGCGCCAATGTGCTGGTTGGTGCTACAAAGGATGACGAAGGAAAGTTCAGCTATGGCGGAATCAGATATGTGAAAGGGATTAACTATAAAGCGGTAAAGCCTGAGGATGCAGACAGAATGTGTGACACATTTAATGCTAACTGTGTTCTGATTCCGGGAAATATTTTTATGAAAGCTCCCAATATGGATGAGGTATATAATCACAGCCTGGGTGATTTTGATTATGGACTTGCAATCGGAAGAATGGGATTTTCGATTGAAGTTTATGGAGAGTATATAGGTGTCTGCAACAAAAATAAAGCACAGGGAACATGGAATGACACATCGTTAAAGCGGGCAGAACGTTTTAAGAAGAAAGAGAGCATTAAGGGACTTCCGCGTAAGGAGTGGTATCATTTTCTGAGAAAGAACTTTGGCACCAAAACTGCGCTTTTCAGGTCGGTTACACCATATATAAGAATACTGCTTGGCAAATAGAAATATGGAGGGCGAGAAAGTGGCAGAACCAAGAATTGCGGTTTTGATACCTTGTTACAATGAAAGTGTGACAATTAAAAAAGTAATTGAAGACTATAAAAAAGCACTTCCGGAGGCGGTTATTTACGTCTATGACAACAATTCAACAGACGGAACTGCACAGATTGCAAGGGACGCAGGCGCCGAGGTGCGCTATGAGTACAGGCAGGGCAAGGGAAATGTAATACGCTCAATGTTCCGCGATATTGATGCAGACTGCTATCTTATGATTGACGGTGATGATACGTATCCTGCCGAAAATGCAAGAGAGCTTGTTGACTGTGTGCTTTCCGGAAGGGCGGATATGGCGATTGGCGACAGGCTTTCCTCAACGTATTTTACCGAGAATAAAAGGCCTTTTCACAATATGGGAAACAGGTTGGTGAGGGGTACAATTAACAGCCTTTTTCACAGTGACGTGAAGGATATAATGACGGGATACAGGGCATTTAGCCGCCTGTTTGTAAAAAGCTATCCTGTTTTGTCCAAGGGATTTGAGATTGAAACGGAGATGACTATCCACTGCCTTGATAAGAATTTTAAGATTGTGGAAATTCCGGTATCATATCGTGACCGCCCGGAAGGCAGCGTGTCAAAGCTTAATACATTCAGCGACGGTGCAAAGGTATTAAAGACAATTGCAACGCTTTTCAGGGATTATAAGCCGCTTAAGTTTTTCTCTATCGTTGCGGTTCTGTTTATTGTTGTGGGAGCGGCATTCTTTGTGCCTATTCTTATAGAATATGCAAAGACAGGGCTGGTTCCGCGATTCCCAACCCTGTTTGTATCGTGTATGCTTTTTATCATTGCCGTGCTTATGTATGTTACCGGAGTACTTCTTCAGGTAATCAATAAAAAACACAGACAGCTCTATGAACTCTGTCTTAATATGATTAATGACCGGGATAACTAAGATTTATGCCGGGAAGTAATCAGTCAAGATAGAATACATTTGGCGAGGTCGTCTGGTCAACTGACGTAACACCGCGGCTGTCAAAATGAGCTTTTAAGGCATGTGCAGGATATTGCTCATCCTGTATTATCCATGAGGGCGAATCAAAAATAACTGTTTCTGCCCCTGTCAAATCGTAGAATTCTTCCGAGAAAGACCAGTTGCCATGATGTGCTGCCTGAATGTAGTCACATGAAAGCTGGTCTTTATACATTTCAAGAATCGTATCCTCCATCTGGTATTTTATATCTCCGCAGAAAATCATGCTTTTATTTTTGCTGCTTATTTTAAACATAAGGGAGCTGTCATTGGTTATGTCGCCCGAAATTTCAAGAACATACCGGTCATAGGCGTTAAATACCTGTACACTTAAGCCAAAAAGCTCAAATGTATCTCCACGGTTAAGGTGTGTTATATTGCCGGCACCGGATGTGACCTTCATGTAGTCTTCAAAAACCTGCAGGTCATCCCATTTCTCACCGGCATTCTTAACGACATCATAATCTATCGGTGAGTCATAAATTCTGTCAATTGTTATGCCCTGCGGGTCAGCGTATATTTTGTTGAAAGCACCGGCATGGTCCTGGTGCGGATGAGAGATAATCCATGCATCGACATGATTATTATGCATTTTAATTGCATCTCTTACACGCTGTTCATTGGCAGCCCAGCCACCGTCAATTATGATAAATCTTCCTTCTGCATTTTCCAGTGTATAAAATGTGCCCTGAGCACCGGAAAGGTCTGCGTACTGCGTAACTTTCCAGCCCTCGAAGCTGTTTACTTTTTTGATGGAATAAATATATATTGCCGCGGCTGCTAAAATCAGGCAGATTACGGCAATTATTACTAACATAAAGGCTTTGGTAATCTTTTTTTGTTTCATATGCTTGACCTCTTTTCTTTTGAATAGTATCATAAATAAATAGGTTTCGCAATTACTTGAAATATTTTGAAATGAGAGGGAATGATGGGTAAGACGGACTGGTTGATAAATTTTGTGCAGTCGAGCTGGCAGACAAAGGTAATGCGTAAATTTTTGCCGGGTGAGGGCTACGATGCACTGAGACGCAGATACTATGAAAAGTCATATAAGAGACCGATTCTTGACAGTGCAGAGGTCAACAGACAGCTTCTTGGCAAGCTTAAGAATAATGAGCCGTTTGCGGTGACGCGCAATGGAATGTGGGAAACGGGCATGCTGGTGAAGATTCAAAGGGATCTGCTTTGGAATAAAGACAGCGCTGCCGGTATGGATGATGTTTTCAACAATAGGGATGAGCGAAGAGAGTACTATCGTCTTACCACAGAGTTAATGCCTTATGCGGACTATGTAGTGAACTGGTTTGGCATTAATATGGAGTCGTATTTCTATAAGCAGTTTTTAAAGGATTGCACTGATATGCAGTTCTGCGAGGATGACGGCGTATCCAATTTTCTGCTTAAAGACCCTGATTCGTGGATTTATGGGATAGAAGGCAAGAAGGTGCTTGTCGTCAGTCCGTTTGTTGAATATATGGAACAACAGTATAAGAAGAGAGAACTGCTTTGGCAGGGAATAAGAATTCCTGAGTTTGAGCTGCACACTGTGAAAGCAGTATTCTGGTATGACGGTTATAAGGACCCACGCTTTAAGAACTGGTTTGAGGCACTGGATTACCTGTATACGGAGTCGATGAAGCAGGATTTTGATATCGCACTGCTGGGGTGCTCTACATTTTCAACACCGCTTGCGCTGATGTTTAAGAAAATGGGGAAGCAGGCGGTACACGTAGGAGGTCCTTTACAGCTCATGTTTGGTATCAAAGGAAAACGCTGGGATGCATATTTTACCGATACCTATAATGAGCATTGGATAGATCTTCCGGACGAGACAAAGGTTGGCAATGTGGATTCGCTTGATATGGAGGGCGGAAGTTACTGGAGCTGACGGCTTATGCTTTTTAATGAAATGAATGGAGAATTGGCATGAATATATTGCTTACATCTGCGGGAAGACGCGGATATCTTGTGGAATTTTTTAAAGAGGCACTTGCGGGAAAAGGGCTGGTACATGCAGGAAACAGCTCTCCGGTTTCTCCGGCGTTTTATTATGCTGACAGGCAGGTTGTGACGCCGCTTATCTATGATGATAACTATATTCCGTTTCTGAAGGACTACTGCAGGGATAATGATATCAGCGTGATTGTGTCGCTGTTTGATGTTGACCTGATGATTCTTGCACGGCATCGCGAGGAATTTGCAAAAGAGGGTGTGACGGTTGTGGTGTCTGCGCCTGATGTTATTGATGTGTGCAATGACAAATGGAAGACATATGAATTCTGCATGTCCAATAATTTTAATGCACCTAAGACTTACAAATCTCTTGCGGAAGTAAAAAAGGCATTAGCACTTTCGGAGGTTTCATATCCGATTATGGTAAAGCCGAGATGGGGGATGGGCTCTATCGCTGTATTTGAGGCGGATAATGATGCCGAGCTTGAGGTGTTTGCCGACAAGGTCAAAAGAGACATTTTCAAGTCATATCTTAAGTATGAATCGGCAATGGATGAGGAGTCGTGCGTGCTTTTCCAGGAGAAAATGAAGGGGCAGGAGTACGGACTTGATGTAATCCATGACTTAAGCGGAGAGCATAAACTTACTGTCGTGCGCAAGAAACTTGCCATGCGCTCGGGTGAGACAGACTGTGCAGCGGTTGTACATGAGGATGTTGTGGAAAATCTGGGAACGCGCCTCGGAGCGGTATTGGGACATATAGGAAATCTTGACATGGATGTATTTGTTGTTGGCGGTGAGCCGTATGTGCTTGAGCTTAATGCAAGATTTGGCGGAGGTTATCCGTTCAGCCATTTTGCAGGAGTTAATCTTCCAAAGGCGATTGTGAAGTGGGCTTCGGGAGAAGATGCCGATGATGAACTTGTAATCAGGGAATATGAGAAAATAGCACAAAAGGATATACATCTGATAGATATAACGAAGTTCATGGGAAATACATTTGAATAATTATAACGAAAGGGGGGGAAGGTATGAAAACGCCATGTTATACAGTACATCTTGATACATTTGAAAAGAACTGTCGTGATGTGATGAATGCTTTCGAGGCTGCGTGGAACGGCAATGTTCAATATGGTTACTCGGTTAAGACAAATCATGATGCGGCGCTTATGAAATATGCACATGCAAAGCTTGGATGGTTTATCGAGACAGTTTCCCCGGATGAGTACAATTATGCGCTTGACCTCGGGTTTGACCCGGAAAATATAATTTTTAACGGACCGTGCAAGAAGCAGATTTTGAAGGATGCGCTAAGAAGAGGTGCATATGTGAATCTTGATAATCTTGATGAGGTAATGGAAGTGTGCACATATGCTGAAGATTTAGATGCGTCAAGGCTTGGTATTCGCGTGAATTTTGACCTTGAAGCCGTGTGTCCTGGGGAGACAACTGCAGGAGACAGTGTAAGCAGATTTGGAATAGACTGTGAAAACGGCGATTTTGGGAAAGCCGTGGACATGCTTAAGAATGCAGGAATTGAGCCGGCAGGACTTCATATGCATACAAGCACAAAAACAAGAAGTGCAGGGGTTTTTGCGGCACTTGCGGCAAAGGCTGCAAAACTTGTTCAGGAATATAATCTGAAGCTTAAATTTGTTGACATGGGAGGCGGATATTTCGGAGGACAGAAGGTGCCGGGCAAGCCTGATATGGAGCAGTATGCAGACGTTATTACATCAGAGCTTAAGAAAGTATTATCACCAGACGATACGACCTTAATTTTAGAGCCGGGGGCATCGGTGATTGCAACAAGTGTGACATATGAAGCATCAGTGCTCTCTGTAAGAGATATACGCGGAACTAAAGTAGTTACGCTTGATGGAACTCTGCTTCATGTAAATCCTTTTATGGCGCACAGAAACCAGCCGTACACAGTGTTAAGCCCTTCCGGCAGCGAAATTATGTCACGCACTTTAGTGCCAAAGCAGATTATATGCGGATGCACCTGCATGGAAAATGACAGATTTGCTGAAATCTGCGATGATTATGAGTTACAAAAAGGTGACATACTCTCATTTAAATATGCAGGCGCTTACACAATGGCATTTAACAGTGACTTTATCATTAAGCCTGCCGAAGTTGTATATGAGACAGACAGCATTACAGAGGGTTGACAGCCCTGCCTTTCCATGTACTTCTGTACTGCGAGGCGGTCATGCCTTCCGCTTTGCGGAATACCTTGTTGAAATAGCTGGCATCGGTTATTCCGCAGGAAGCAGCTATTTCCTCGATTGAATCGCTGCTGTAACGAAGCTTTTCTTTGGCGAGGGAAATGCGTTTCATCATGATATATTGCATTATTGTCATTTTGTATTCTTTTTTAAATGCGTGTGAAAGATAGAATTTGCTTATATAAAATCCGGACGACAGTTCATCCAGTGACAGCTTTTCAGTGAAATGCTCATCAATATAGCTGATGACGGCATTAAGCTTGGCGGTTACCGGCTGGCTGCCGTTTTCTTTTTGTGCGCTTCCTGATGTGATGGCTGTTGTGAGCAGATCGGTAATTATACGTGAAGTAATTAAGGCAGAGTCGGCGGTATGCGTCTCGTTAAGCGCAATAATCTGTTTTATGCTTTCTGTTACTGAAGCAGTGTCGGGAATCCGGAAAATATTGTCATGGCGTTCGGAAAAGTATTCATAGTAATATCCTGCGTGAGGACCGTTAAAATGTATCCACATAAGCTCCCACGGCTCTTCTTCACTGCTTTTATGGGAGTATTCGCTGTGGCAGTCCAAAAGAATGCAGTCAGGTGCCTTGACTGAATGTGATACGCCGTTATACTGCACTGTACCCTGTCCTGACAATATTATGATAAAAAGATAGGAGTCAAGACCGCGCCTCCGGCTTTCATGAGGTTTGAGACTTTGAAGGTATCCGGCCTCCTGTACGTAAAAAAAATTGCGCCTAGCAAAATCGTCGGGTGTCGTGATTATACGGCGTGTGCTGGTAACTTCGGATTTTGTGTATTTTTCAAAATATGTTGGCATTTTTATCCTCTTTAATTCGATGAAATGTTTATAGCAAGATAATACTATTTTGGGGCAATATAGTCAATTGATTTTATTGGCATCATAAGATATCCTATAATGCAGTTGCAAAGGCAGCACACATTTAAACTTATTTTACTAAGTGCAAAAGCACGGAAACGGGGATTTAACAATGATGGAAAAAGACGCAAAAATATATGTTGCAGGTCATCACGGAATGGTTGGCTCTGCAATATTACGTACTCTTAAAGCACAGGGATACACTAATTTTGTATTGAGAACATCTAAGGAGCTTGACCTTAGAAGACAGGCTGATGTTGAAGAATTTTTCAGAACAGAAAAGCCGGAATATGTATTTTTTGCAGCTTCAAAGGTAGGCGGTATTATGGCTAACAGCATGTACCCTGCCGATTTCATGTATGATAATATGATAATGGAAATGAACATGATTAAGAATGCATATGATAATGGTGTCAAGAAGCTTCTTTTCCTTGGAAGCTCCTGCATTTATCCGAGAATGGCACCTCAGCCTATGAAGGAGGACTGCCTGCTTACAAGCGCACTTGAGCAGACTAATGAGGCATATGCACTTGCCAAGATTTCAGGACTTCGTTACTGCCAGTACATGAATCGTCAGTACGGAACACATTATATAAGCGTAATGCCAACCAACCTTTACGGCCCTAATGACAATTATCATCCACAGAATTCCCATGTTCTTCCTGCAATGATTCGCAGATTCCATGAGGCGAAGGAGAATAATGCACCGTCAGTTACAATATGGGGAACAGGAAAGCCGCTTCGTGAGTTCCTTTATGTGGACGATCTTGCGGAGGCATGTGTATATCTTATGAATACATATGATGGAGATGAGACGGTAAACCTTGGTACAGGCAAGGAGATTTCAATTGGCGAGCTTGCACAGCTTGTTAAGAAGGTCGTAGGCTACGAGGGTACAATTGAGTATGACACATCCAAGCCTGACGGAACTCCGAGAAAGCTTCTTGATGTAAGCAAACTTGAGTCACTTGGCTGGAAGTACCACACAGAGCTTGAGGAGGGTATTGCACTCGCATACAATGACTTCCTTACAAGCGATGTAAGAGTAGAGAGATAAAAAGCATGGATTAACGAAATTCCCTTTTGCGCAAGTGAAGATGTTCACATGAGTGGATATTTTCACTTACGTGAAAGGGGAATTTTTTTGATAAAAATATAGTTGCACATATCATGTAATGAGAAAAAATATTGCAATATATAAAATTGGGTATAATATAATAAAAAATGATGCTATTTTTGTTATCAGATGATAAAAAGGAGTGACAGCAATGAGCAGGTTCGTTGATAATGTAAATATTTATCTTGAGAATATGGAAATTAAGCAGGCTTTTATAGCGCTTAAGACAGGAATGGATTCAAGCAGGCTTTCGCGCATACTGACAAAGACTCAGGATATTACCGGGACAGACATGGAAAAGATTGCAAATGCACTTGGTCACAAGGCTGAATTTTTTATGTCGGACAATTTTGTGGTAACTGATGCAAAAAATTATGGTACTGAGATAGCATTTTATGCCGGGAAACCGGGGAATGAACAGTGGCAGTTTGCATCTAAGCTTATGGAACTGGCAGACAGTATGGATGTTGTGCTGGGAGCAGAAACAAGGATAATGGCAGCAGATTATACAGACAATTCCTTGGCACTGTAAGAAGCAGCAAGGAATCAGGGGATAATCTCTAAGGCTGGAACGCTTTAAGC
>CAMECH010000026.1 GCA_945913015.1 uncultured Bacteroides sp. | reverse complement strand
TTGATATTGATGCCAATGGTATTGTAAATGTATCAGCAAAGGATCTTGGAACAGGTAAGGAACAGCACATAACAATTACATCAGGTTCAAATATGTCTGATGAGGATATTGATAAGGCTGTTAAGGAGGCTGCTGAGTTTGAGGCTCAGGATAAGAAGCGTAAGGAAGGCATTGATGCACGTAATGAGGCAGATTCACTTGCATTCCAGACACAGAAGGCTTTGGATGAGGCAGGAGATAAGATTGATGCCAATGAGAAGGCTACAGTTGAAGCTGACTTAAAGGCACTCAAGGAAATTATTGACAGAACAAATACTGATGAAATTGCTGATTCTGATATAGAAGCACTGAAGTCTGCAAAGGAGAAGCTGATGACAAGTGCACAGGCACTCTTTACTAAGATGTATGAGCAGGCAGCACAGGCACAGCAGGCAGCCGGAGCAGGTCCGATGCCGGGAGCTGATGCAGGTGCAGCATCAGGCCCTGCAGATGACAACGTTGTGGATGGTGACTTCAAGGAGGTATAATCCGCACAGAGCATAGATGCTGACAGGAATAACAGTAGGCCTTTTGGTTTACTGTTGTTCTTGTGTAAACATAAATTGCAGATTGGAGACAACGATGGCAGACAAGAGAGATTATTATGAAGTGTTAGGTGTTCCCAGAGACGCCGATGACGCTGCACTCAAAAAAGCATACAGACAGCTCGCTAAAAAATACCATCCTGATACAAATCCGGGAGACAAGGAAGCCGAGGCTAAGTTTAAAGAGGCTTCAGAAGCCTATGCAGTGCTTAGTGACCCTGAAAAGAGAAGACAGTATGACCAGTTTGGACACGCTGCATTTGAAGGCGGCGCAGGTGGTGCAGGCGGATTTGATTTCTCAAATATGGGCGATATGAGCGATATTTTCGGAGACATTTTCGGCGATTTGTTTGGCGGCGGCGGACGCAGACGTGCAAGCAACGGTCCTATGCAGGGGGCTAATGTGCGCGCAAGTGTACGCATCACATTTGAGGAAGCATTTACGGGTGTTGATAAGGAAATAGAACTCAACCTTAAGGAAGAGTGTGAAAAATGCCACGGAACAGGCGCAAAACCGGGTACAGAGGCAACGACATGTCCTAAGTGCGGCGGTAAAGGTCAGGTTGTATATACGCAGCAGTCACTGTTCGGAATGGTTCGTAATGTTACAACATGTCCGGATTGTAATGGTTCAGGTAAGATTATCAAAGAGAAATGTCCTGATTGCTATGGAAGCGGCTATATCACAAACCGCAAGAAAATTCAGGTGTCAATCCCTGCCGGAATTGATTCCGGGCAGAGCGTGCGCATAAGAGGAAAGGGCGAGCCGGGAATTAACGGCGGACCGAGAGGAGATTTGCTTGTTGAGGTAATTGTTACACAGCATCCGAAATTCCAGCGTCAGGATATGAATGTATTTTCTACTGAAAGCATCAGCTTCCCTACGGCGGTGCTTGGCGGCGAAGTGAGAATTTCAACGGTTGCCGGCGATGTTATGGTTGATGTTAAGCCGGGAACACAGTCAGGTACCAAAATCCGTCTTAAGGGAAAGGGTATGCCGTCCTTAAGAAGCAAGAGTATTGTAGGTGACCATTATGTGACGCTTGTGGTAGATGTTCCTACCAAGCTCAATGAAGCACAGAAGGCAGCTCTTTGTGCATATGACCAGGCCATGACAGGCAAGGAACGCCCAAAGGATAAGAAACATAAAGGTTTATTTAAATAAAAACATTGGCTGAGTGCCGGTGTAATCTATTGTAAAAATGCCATAATAAGGTTATACTATCCATATGTTTAATTTGGAAAGGAAATAACTGTATTATGGCATTTTTATTTAATGAAATTAAAGATAAGACGCTTGTGGAAAAGTATGAGCTCATTCGTGAAGAAAGGCTTACTGACCTGAATTCTGACGGGTGTATTTTAAAACATAAAAAGAGTGGTGCAAGGATTGTACTTTTATCTAATGATGATGAGAATAAGGTGTTTTCAATAGGCTTTAGGACACCTCCTTATAATGATACGGGATTGCAGCACATTATCGAGCATACGGTGCTTTGCGGCTCTAAGAAATATCCTGTTAAGGATCCTTTTGTTGAGCTGTGCAAGGGCTCGCTTAACACATTTTTAAATGCTATGACATATCCGGACAAGACAGTATATCCTGTTGCAAGCTGTAATATTGTTGATTTTAAGAATATTATGGATGTGTATATGGATGCTGTTTTTTATCCGAATATTTATGACAGGGAAGAAATCTTTATGCAGGAGGGATGGCATTATGAGCTTGAAAATGCAGAGGATCAGCTTTCCTATAACGGCGTTGTGTACAATGAGATGAAAGGTGCGTATTCATCACCTGATGAACTGCTTTCACGCTATACGTTCCAGTCACTGTTTCCGGATACGACATACAGCAGGGAATCAGGCGGAGACCCGGAAAAAATTCCTGAACTTACAAGAGAGGAGTATCTTGAATATCACAGAAAGTTTTATCATCCGGCCAACAGCTACATTTATCTGTATGGCAATATTGATATGGAGGAGCGTCTGGAATATCTTGATAAGGAGTACCTTTCAGCTTTCGACAAGAATGATGTGCCGGGAATAACTGCACAGTCAGAGATAGGTATGCAGAAGCCTTTTGATAAGATTGCGGTGCAGGAGCATGATTACGCCATTACGGAGGAAGAACCTGAAGATAACAATTCGTATCTTTCTTACAATGTGGTTACAAAGAATGTGCTTGACAAAAAGCTTTATCTTGCAATGCAGATACTTGATTATGTGCTTGTTATGGCACCGGGAGCCGTATTAAAGCAGGAGCTGATTAACAATGGTATCGGTCTTGATGTGTACAGTTCATACGAAAATTCGATACTCCAGCCTGTCTATTCAGTGATTGTGCGCAATGCGTCAGATTCTCAGAAGGAGAATTTTGTTAAAATAATAAAAAATGTTCTGTCGGACATGGTAGAAAAGGGTATCGACAGGAATACACTTCTTGCAGGCATCAATTATTATGAGTTTAAATATCGTGAAGCGGATTTCGGGCCATATCCGAAGGGACTTATGTATGGACTTCAGATGATGGACAGCTGGCTTTATGATGAGAATGAGCCATTTATGCATATTGAAGCAGGAAAGACTTTCGATGAGCTGAAAGCAGGCGTTAACGCAGGCGACGGCTACTTTGAAAATGTGATAAAGAAGTATCTGCTTGATAACAGCCATGCATCCTTAGTCGTATTAAATCCGAAAAAGAATATGACAGAGGAGATGGAAGCTGTGACACAGGCTAAGCTTGATGCATATAAGGCATCGCTTTCGGCTGAACAGACAGAAGAGATTGTAAATAAGACAAGGGCACTTAAGAAATATCAGGACGAGCCCAGCACACAGGAGGAACTTAAGACAATTCCGATGCTGTCAATCGACGATATAAGTAAGACTCCGGCGCCGCTTTACAACAGGGAGATTGAGGAGAACGGAGTAAAAGTAGTCCGTCATGATTTATTTACAAACAGAATTTCATATATTATGGTCTCATTTGACTGCCGCAATGTAGAGACAGATGATTTTGTATATCTTGGCATACTTTCGAGTGTACTGGGACTTATGGATACTGATAAATACGGTTATGCAGACCTCAGTACACAGATTAATCTGAACACGGGCGGAATCTATACGGGGGCGTCAATTTATACTGATAAGAAAAATCTTGATAATGTAACCGTGCGTCTTGAGACAAGGGCAAAAACTCTATTTGAAAATGCACCGGCGGCATTTGAACTTATCAAAGAAATTCTTTTTACAACTAAGTTCAATGACTACAAGAGACTCAAAGAAATTCTTGATATGAATAAGTCAAGGATGGAGGCGACAATGACTGATGCGGGGCACAGTGTCGCAATGCTTTGTGCTTCCGAACAGTTTTCAAAGGCAGCATGGTATTCTAACCATATAAAGGGATACGATTATTATGTAAGGCTTTGTGAGATTGAGAAGAATTTTGATTCGTGCAAAGAACAGATAGCTGATAAGCTCTCAGAGCTTGTCGGAAAGATTTTCAGAAAAGATAATCTTATTATCAGCTTTAATGCTAATGACGAGGGATATGAAAGTGCAAGAAACTCAATGCTTGATTTTATCGGAGACCTTCCGGCAGAGCCGATGAAGGCTGCTTTGCGCGACTATGAGCCAAAGAATGAGAGACTGGGGCTTACAAGTTCTTCACAGGTTCAGTATGTGGCACGTTGCGGTAATTACCGGAAAGGCGGCTTTGATTATACAGGTGCACTTCGTGTGCTTAAGGTTATTTTTTCATATGATTATCTGTGGACTAATGTAAGAGTTAAAGGTGGTGCTTACGGCTGTATGAGTAATTTCAGTTACAGCGGAGACAGTTACCTTTTGTCATACCGTGACCCTAATCTTGAAAAGACAAATGTCATTTATGAGGGAGCGCCTGAGTTTGTAAGAAACTTTAACGTAAGTGACAGGGATATGACGAAGTTTATTATAGGAACAATAGGCGATATGGATACTCCGCTTACGCCTGCAACAAAAGGTGCGCGTTCATTTGGTGCATATATGTCACACATGACAATTGAGGATTACCAGAAAGAACGCGATGAAGTAATTGGTGCTGATGCTGCAAGCATACGTAAGCTTGCTGATTTACTGCAGTGTGTTGTCGACCAGAATTATTTCTGTGTTGTCGGAAATGCAGGGCAGATTCAGAATGCGGACGGAATGTTTGACAGAATAGAGCCATTGACAAAGTAAATATTCCGGGGATTAAAATGAGAGAGGATAAAAAAAGTTTTTATAAAGCGGTTCTTACGCTGGTAGTTCCGCTGGCATTGCAAAACCTTATTAATGTCGGCGTTTCGGCGGCTGACGTTTTCATGCTTGGAATGGTAGGAGAAAAAGCACTTGCTGCCTGTTCACTTGCAGGACAGGTGCAGTATATAATGACTCTTATTTTCTTTGGTATGTCGTCAGGAGCCTCTGTGCTTATTGCACAGTACTGGGGAAAGGGTGACCTGAAAGCAATTCAGCGTGTGCTGGGCATATCAGTAAAGATAGGACTTGTGGTTTCAATTGCATTTACGGCAGTAACTTACCTTTTTCCGGAGCAATTGATGCATCTTCTTACCAATGATGATGAGGTTATTGCAGAGGGAGTGCGCTATATGCGTATAGTATGCTGGTCATATGTCATCTCATCAATGACGATGATATATCTCAATACAATGCGCAGTGTTGAGCGAGTATTTATTGCAACAGGAACATATCTTGTTTCACTGGTTATAAATATTGTGTTTAATGCAGTATTTATATTCGGGCTATTTGGTATTCCGCGTATGGGGATTATGGGTGCGGCAGCAGCTACACTTCTTGCGCGTGTCGTGGAAATTATTATTGTTATTGTATATGACAGAAAATTTAATCCGGTATTCAGGTTTAACTTTTCGTTTTTTCAAAAAGACAGTATGCTTTTTAAAGATTATGTTAAATTTTCAGTACCCGTTATATGCAATGAGCTTCTGTGGGGCTCAGGATGCGCAATAATAACAGCGATAATAGGGCATCTCGGCAGCAGTATGACGGCAGCCAACTCGGCGGCCCAGGTGGCAAGGCAGTTGGCAATGGTATTGTCGCTTGGTATTGCAAATGCGACAGCAATTATGATTGGAAAAGTAATAGGTGAAGGCAGGATGGAGCTTGCACGTGAGTACGGCAGACGTTTTTTGCGTTTAAGCCTTCTGGTGGGAGTTGCAGGCTCTGTTATTATACTTATTGCAAGACCTGTACTTCTGGCAACAATGGCACTTACGCCTGAAGCTTCAGGATATCTTTCGGGTATGATGTTTGTGATGACCTATTTTGTATTTTTTCAGTCATATAATACAGTGCTTGTTGTTGGAGTATTCCGGGCAGGCGGAGATACAAAATTCGGGCTTCTGATTGATGTCGGTTTCATGTGGGGATTTTCGATTGTGGCAGGAGCTGTAGCTGCATTTGTATTTCATGCTCCGCCGATGCTGGTTTATATAATTCTGTTAAGTGACGAGGTTTTGAAGGTTCCGTTTTCCTCAATCAGATACAGGCAGTACAGGTGGCTTAAAAATGTTACGAGGTAAGACTGCATTTCGGTTTAATAAAAAATAGTTTGGTGTAAAAATAGTTTGACTTGCAAAGCATATTGGGATGTAGTAGAATTGTAATGTTACATTTTACTAAATGTTTATTATCGAATATATGATGTGCCTGAAGCGGGCAGAGAGCGAGGTTAATCAAATGAAGCCGATTGGGGTAGTTACGGACAGTCATAGCTGTATTTCACCGGAGAAGGCAGCCGAACTTGGCATAAAGGTACTTCCGATGCCATTTTATATTGAAGATGAATGCTATTTTGAAAATGTTTCAATTTCCCGGGACGAATTTTTTGAAAAGCTCAAATCAGGAGCTAATATAGCGACATCACAGCCATCACCTTCAAGCGTTTTTGAAATATGGGATGAAGCTCTTAAGGAGTTTGAACAGATTGTATACATTCCAATAAGCAGCGGATTAAGCGGTTCATGTGCTACCGCAACAGCTTTTGCCGAGGAGGAAGACTATAAGGGAAAGGTTTATGTGGTAGATAACGGAAGAGTGTCAACACCTTTGTACCGTTCGGTGCTCGATGCGCTTGAACTTATAGAAGAGGGATACTCGGCGAAGGAGATTAAGGATATTCTTGAAGCCTCAAAAGCAGATATGGTGATTTATGTGGCAGTTGAAGACCTGTCGTATTTGAAACGGGGTGGAAGAATTAATGCGGCATCGGCGGCTTTGGCAACGGCTCTTAATATTAAGCCGGTACTTAAGTTTGATATAGGTGACCTGGATGCATACAAGAAATGCCGCGGCATTAAGAACGCGAGAAAAACCATGATTGAAGCAATGAAAAATGAATTTTCAACACGCTTTAAGGATTATTATGATAAAGGAGAGATTAATCTGGTGGCGGCTTCAAGTACATCACCTGAAGTTACAGAAGACTGGATTAATGAGATTAAAGAAGCTTTTCCGGGAATGGAGGTTTTGCACGCACCGCTTTCATTCGGGCTTGCGTGCCATATCGGTCCGGGAGGACTTGGCATAGGCTGTTCGTGCAGACCTAAGAGAATATAGTGAAGAGAATGTAATAAAAAGAATGTAGTAAAGAGAATGTAGTAAAAAGCGTTGTCACAATACATCTGTGACAACGCTTTTCTGATATCTGATATTAACAAGCTATTTTCTTCCGGTAGAACCAAAACCGCCTGTGCCGCGTTCGGTATCTTCAAGTTCATCGGTTTCTTCAAAATCTGCTGTGAGAAATGGCGTAATTACAAGCTGTGCAATGCGCTCACCGTTTTCGACCGTTACGGCGTCTTTTGAGTGATTGTGAAGTGCAACCATGATTTCTCCGCGGTAGTCGGCATCTATTACACCGACTTTGTTGGCAGGTGCAAGACCTTTCTTGCAGGCAAGACCGCTTCTTGCATATACAAGACCTGCAAATCCGACAGGTACCTCCATTGCAATTCCTGTATGTATAAACTGTGTCTGTCCCGGATTAATCGTAACAGGCTCGTCCATGCAGGCATAAAGATCGGCACCTGCGGCAAAAGGTGTTCCGTATGTCGGAATGACTGCGTTTGGATTTAACTTTTTAATTTTTACTGTCTGTGTCATACTAATCTCCATTCTCTTTAAATATTTTCAGTCTGGCATCGGCTCAAGTGTGTCCTTGGACGAATCCCAGAGTACCACACGGTTCTGTTCGAGCGATGGCTTTACAAGTATTGTGCGCTGATTGGATGAACCCTTAAAACGAAGAGTAAGGTCCTTTAATTCATCAACAAATTCACCGTCAACAAGAACATCTATATATGATAGAAGTTCATTTGTTTCAGGCCATTCGCTGCACATACGTCCGAGAATATCTTTTTCAAAATCATATCCGGTAAAGCACCAGATGTCTTTCTGCGGGTAGATTTCCTTTACCTTGCGTACAAGAGGAAGAAGCCCCGCCTGATTCGTATGTTCAAAAGGTTCTCCGCCAAGAAGTGTAAGCCCTGATATATAAGACGGCTTCAGATATCCGATTATTTTCTCAATCTCTTTTTCTGTAAACGGACTGCCGTAGTTGAAGTCCCAGGCAACCTCATTAAAGCAGTTTTTGCAGTGATGGGTGCAGCCGCTTACGAATACGGACACGCGGATTCCCAGACCATTTGCAACATCACAATATTTTATGTCTGCGTAATTCATACCAATCCTCATTTCTTAAATGTTTATAAGTAAATACAGCGACGGTGTCTCTGTCAGGATACACCGCCGCATGAGAAATTATTAAATGAAATTACAGATGAAGCACACGTGAATTGATTTCTTTTGTCTTTCCGACATTCCAGAAGTTTTCACCGAGATATCCGCATGTACGTCTTGTAACATTCATCTTTGAATGGTCTTTATTGTGACACTGAGGGCACTCCCACTCAAGATTTTCGTTAATTATAATTTCTCCGTCATAACCGCATACATGGCAGTAGTCGGACTTTGTGTTGAATTCCGCATACTGGATGTTGTCATAAATAAATTTTACAAGTTCACGAAGCGCAGGAAGATTATTTCTCATGTTAGGAATTTCTACATATGAAATTGCACCACCGCTTGAAATAGTCTGGAACTGGCTTTCAAATGTAAATTTGTCAAATGCGTCAATCTTCTCACGGACATCAACATGATATGAGTTGGTGTAATAGCCCTTGTCTGTGACATCTTTTATAACACCAAAGCGTTTCTTATCAATCTCTGCAAAACGGTAGCAGAGACTTTCAGCAGGTGTTCCGTAAAGACCAAATCCAAGACCTGTCGTCTTTTTCCATGTATCGGTTGCCTCACGCATGCGGTTCATTACCTTGAGTGCAAATTCAGTACCCTTTGGCTCAGTGTGGCTTACTCCGGTCATAAGCTTTGTTACTTCGTAGAGACCGATATATCCGAGCGAGAGTGTTGAATAGCCGTCGTGAAGCAGCTTGTCAATCTTTTCGCCTTTCTTCAGTCGTGCAATTGCACCATACTGCCAGTGAATCGGGCTGACATCGGAAAGAGTTCCCTCGAGCGCATTGTGTCTGCACATGAGTGCCTGGAAGCAGAGAGCAAGACGCTGTTCCATGAGCTGCCAGAATTTCTCTTCATCACCGTTTGCAATAATTCCAATCTGAGGCAGATTAAGAGAAACAACACCCTGATTGAAACGTCCTTCCCACTTGTAGTTGCCGTTCTCGTCCTTCCAAGGACTTAAGAAGCTTCGGCAGCCCATGCAGCTAAATACGTTGCCTTCGTAATTTTCACGCATTTTCTTTGCGGAAATGTAATCAGGATACATTCTCTTTGCAGAACATTTTACGGCTAACTCAGTAAGATAATCGTATTTACCGCCATTCAGGCAGTTATGTTCATCAAGGACATAAATAAGCTTAGGAAATGCAGGTGTAACATAAACGCCCTTTTCGTTCTTAATGCCCTGAAGTCTCTGACGTAAGATTTCCTCAATAATCATTGCATTTTCTTCAATGTATGGGTCATCCTTATCAAGATTAAGGAACAGTGTAACAAAAGGAGACTGCCCGTTGGTTGTCATCAGAGTGTTAATCTGGTACTGGATTGTCTGTACGCCTGATTTCAATTCGTCATAGAGACGGTCTGCAATAAACTGCTGAATAAGCTCAGGTGCAATTGAATCTCCGTATTTTTCCTTGTAATGCTTCTCATATTTGAGTCTGCTCTTGCGCAGATATTTGCCGAGGTGACGGATATCTACAGATTGTCCGCCGTACTGGCTTGAAGCAACGGCAGCTATAATCTGGGTAACTACAGTACATGCAACCTGAAAACTCTTAGGACTTTCGATGAGCTTGCCGTTCATTACAGTGCCGTTGTCGAGCATATCACCGATATTTACAAGACAGCAGTTGAAAATCGACTGTACAAAATAGTCTGAGTCATGGAAATGAAGAATACCTTCATCATGAGCTTTTGCTATATTTTCAGGAAGAAGAATACGTCTTGTAAGGTCTCTTGACACTTCACCTGCAATTAAATCGCGCTGTGTGGAAGCAATGGTTGCATTCTTGTTGGAGTTTTCTTCCATGACATCCTTATTACTGTTCTGGATGAGGCTCATGATTGACTCATCTGTTGTGTTTGCCTTACGGACAAGCGCGCGTGTATATCTGTAAATGATATAAGTCTTGGCAAGATTGAATTTTTTCTCTGCCATTAACTTCTGCTCGATAATATCCTGAATGTCTTCCACCTTAAGTGAATCAACGTTGCGGTTTTCGATTGAAGCTACGATGTTCTCAATCTGATTTTCTGTGACTTTGTCCTTGTCGTCAACTTCATCATTGGCTTTCTGGATGGCTACAATGATTTTGTTGCGGTCGTAATTTACTTCGCGGCCATTTCTCTTGATAACCTTCATTTTGCTGTTCTCCCTCTTATATTATATATTGATTGATATGTAAAAAATAAAATTAATTATTCGCAACCGAGTTACATTATAGCACTACTTTATATGGTTGTCTACAAAATATAGAAAAAATATTGTATACATTATCAAGATATTGTGTTTGAATTAAAACCGATAAATGCGGCATTTGGATTATTGGAAAGCTTTTCTGCAAAATATTCAGTGCAAAACGGCATAGTTTTCTGACTAAAAAATATAAAATCAGTAAAAAAAGCAATTTAAGAAAGTATATAGTGGTAAAATAATGAAAATGTGCTAATATATTATTAAATTATAAATATGAGAGGGAAGATTAATCTTACAAACTATTAAATTTAGAGATGTATATTCCCGGAATGGAGATTGAACATGGTAAAAATTTTTTTTGACAAGCTGTATCGTTACCCGCGAGAGGCTGAACATTCATTTGTAGCAATCCCGTTAAAGAAAGGTGAATTGAAAAATCTTGATAAGGTAGCAGTGCTGCAGGGGGGGAAGCCTGTGCCGATGCAGGGAAAAGTCACATCAAGATATGATGATGGCTCGATAAGATATATGTTTTTAAGATTTATGGCGGACTTGCCTGCCAATAAAAAGTGTGAGCTGGAATGCGAATTTAACTCTGATTTAAAGTCAGATTACAGCGTCATGAAGGTGTCAGAAACAGAAGACGGATTTAAAGTTGATGCAGGTGCACTTTCATATGAAGTAAAAAATAATAGCGGACACATTTTTGAAAATGTTGTATGTGCCGGCAGAAAATATACTGCCGAACAGTTTACGGGGCCTGTACTTATTGATGAAGGCGAAAGAGAATATGCAGTAACAATAGGAAACTGGAGAGTAGCTGAAAATGGTCCGCTTGTGTCAATCCTTGCAGCAGAGGGCTCCAATACAGCAGACGGTGCGCAGAAGGTTGATTTTGAAATCAGAATAACGGCATATGCGGACAAGCCGTGGGTTGAAGTATCATACAGAATTATCAATACAACAGACGAACCGTTAAAGCCGGCATCGCTTATCTTCTATATTAATGCAGATGGCAGCCGGACAGATGAAAGTCTTGCACCTATGAATTTTGATTCGGACACGGATTCGACAGGCTGCGGTGACGGTGTTATTGATAACAGCAGTTCAGAGGGACCGCTTTTCCACACAAGGGGGACAGGAGAACTTTCGATGCTTGAGAAAAGAGCAACTGCTGATAAGGTAAGAACGTGTGTGGGAAGTTCTAATTATAAGACTGATTTTTACATAGGCATGGACGGAAAAGAGGTAAATAAGACTATAACGGCACATTTCCTTGCAAAGGAAGCCAACGAGCACTTTGCTGAAGTGGTGTACGGCACATTTTTTGCGGACAGAACCGATAAAGACGGAGGTGTGTGTGCAACTATTTTTCAGGCACAGCAGAATTTCCCGAAGGCAGTGAAAGCAGACGGAAGAGGAATTGCGCTGATGCTTGTGCCAAGAGACCTTGGGGATGTTGTAATGCAGTCTGGTATGGCAAGAGAGCAGAGATTCCAGCTTCATTTCCATACAGCAGATGAACCGCTTGCAGAGCTTGATAACCGCAGCCTTATTTATCAGATGCCTGACAGACCGTATATTGACCCGGCTGTATTTAAGGAAGCCGGTGTATTTCCGGACATATTCCCTGATATTCTCAATGAAAATGTTGAAATAATGATGGCTGCCCGTGCTGATGCACATTCACGCTGTTATGGAATGCTTAACTGGGGGGATGCACCGGATCCGGGTTATACACAGCAGGGACGCGGTAACGGAGAACAGGTATGGTCTAACAATGAATATGATTATCCACATGCATGTGCAATGCAGTATGCAAGAACAGGCATAAGAAGATTTCTTGATTATAATTTTGTATCCGCAAGTCACTGGATGGATGTGGATGTATGCCATTACAGCAAAGATCCGCTGCGTATAGGCGGACAGTGGGAGCATACGGCAGGACATGTGAAAAACGGAATTATGGTATGTTCACACGAATGGGTTGAGGGACTGCTCGACTATTATCATTTTTCAGGGGATGAGCGTGGACTTGAGACTGCAATCGGAATAGGAAACAATGTTTTAAGGCTGCTTGACACACCGATGTATGCAGTTCCCGGGGAGGCAAATGCACGCGAGACAGGATGGGCATTGAGAACGCTCATGGCACTTTATATTGAAACATCCGAGGAAAAATGGCTTTCAAAATGCCACTGGATTATTGACAGCTTCAAAAAATGGGAGGATGAGTATGGAGGATGGCTTGCACCATACACAGATAATACTGCAATCAGAGTAGGATTTATGATAGGTGTTGCGGCAGGCAGTGTTATGAGATATTACCGAGTGTTCCCAAGTGAAGAGATAAAGACGATGCTTCTTGGTGCAATTGATGATGTAATAGAAAACTGTAAGCTTCCGAACGGACTTTTCCAGTACAAGGAACTTCCGAGCCTTGCGCGCAACGGCAACAATCCGCTGGTTTTGGAACTGCTTGCAATAGGATTTGAGCTTACCGGCAATATAGAATATTTATCATACGGACTCCGCACATTCAGCTATATAGCTAATTCACCGGTACCGGGAGCCGGAGGAAAGAAGCAGATTATCGGTGATGCGGTAATAGGACCGGGCGGAAGTCCTAAGAATTTCGGACAGTGCTTTATCCCTATAATGACATATTATAAGGCTGTTTCGGAGCATTACAATGAGCTTGTTGAGGCCGGATACATAAAATTAAGAAGTGAGTATGACAGACTTTTCCTGCAGCTGTAAGCCGTTTGTGCAAAATGAAATGCGGCCTGTGTTTAAGGCTGTATTTAGTAATTAAATTTAATATTTAATTATTAAAATGAAGTAAACGTCAAACAGTGCCTGTTGACAATATTAAATGTAATGGGTAGTATTAAGTAAAATGTTTTGTGGTATGAAAAAGAAATGGAGATTAGTGATATGAGGATAAGAAAAATCTTCTGTACCATGACGTCCTTAATGCTGCTTGGGTTGGCATTGTCGGGATGCGGTATGGGAAAAAACGCAGATGCTTCGGATTTGGCAGGCAAAACACAGAGTGAACACGATGCTTTGGAACAAAGTGTACAGAATGACAATTACGAAAAACAGAATATTACGGTAGCGGCACTTAAGGGACCGACAGCAATCGGTATGGTGCAGATTATGAAAAATGCAAAAGATGGAAATGCAGCCGATAATTACAGTTTTAAAATTGCCGGAACTGCGGATGAGTTTACTGCGGATCTGATAAAAGGTGAGGTTCAGATTGCGGCACTTCCGTGCAATGCAGCGGCAACATTATATAATAAAAGCAACGGCAAAATTAAAGTGATGGGAATTAATACTCTGGGTGTTCTTTATATCCTTGACACAGGCAACGACGTGAACAGCGTGCAGGATTTAAAGGGAAAGACAATCTATTCAACGGGTAAAGGAACAACACCGGAGTATACGCTAAGATACCTTCTTAAGTCAGCAGGAATTGACCCTGACAGGGATGTGAAAATTGAGTTTAAGTCAGAGGCAACAGAAGTTGCGGCGCTTCTGGCGACAGAAAGCGGATATAGTGTTGCAATGCTTCCGCAGCCATATGTAACAACAGTGTTAAAGCAGAATTCCAAGGCAAGAATCGCACTTGATGTAACAAAAGAATGGGAGAAGCTTGCGGGTGATGACAGTACAGTTGTTACCGGTGTTATAGCTGTAAATTCAGAATTTGCAGAAAAAAATCCTCAGGTTGTGGCAAGATTTATGGAAGAGTATAAAAAGTCATCTGAATTTGTCAACTCAGATGTAAGGTCTGCCGCTGCACTTGTTGAAGAGTTCGGCATATTTAAGGCAGAAATCGCAGAAAAGGCAATTCCGTACTGCAATATAACACTGATACAGGGCAGTGAAATGAAAAATAAAGTAAGCAGATATCTTAGTGTCCTTAACGGTGAAAATCCGGCTTCGATAGGCGGTGCAATGCCTAAGGATGATTTTTATCTTAATGTGAAATAGTATTAATGAAATAGTAATAACAAAAAATAGTTGATAAATTTTACTATTTATATTAAAATATTCAAAGATATGTACTTTTTGAAATATTCAAGAGACAATTCGCGATATGAATGGAGGATTTAGTTTTTATGGTAGTTGCAGGCGATTTTAAGAACGGCGTTACAATTGAGTACGAAAACAATATCTGGCAGATAATTGAATTTCAGCATGTTAAGCCTGGAAAGGGTTCACCTTTTGTTAGAACAAAGTTAAAGAACATTAAGAGTGGCGGCGTTATCGAGAAGTCTTTCAGACCTACAGAGAAGTTCCCACAGGCACATATTGAGAGAAAGGATTATCAGTATCTTTACTCAGATGGTGATTTGTGCAACTTCATGGATGTTGAGACATATGACCAGATTGCACTTTCAAAGGACAATGTTGGTGATTCACTTAAGTTCGTTAAGGAAAACGAGATGGTTAAGCTTGTTTCACATGCAGGAGAGGTTTTTGCAATTGAACCGCCATTGTTTGTAGAGCTTGTTATTACAGAGTCAGAGCCTGGCGTTAAGGGTGATACAGCTACAGGCGCAACAAAGCCTGCTGTAGTAGAGACAGGAGCAACTGTAATGGTTCCGTTATTTGTTAATCAGGGTGATACAATCAAGATTGATACACGTACAGGCGAGTACCTTTCAAGAGTTTAATTTCAACCGAACCAATCAGGAACAAAATAATTAAGGCTATACACTGAAAACCGCATGAATGGCGGGGAGAAGTGTATAGCCTTATTTTTATGGTGCTCCTGGCGGCGCACGTTGTTATGCGTATATATCTTTTCCGGTATATTTGACAAATGCGGTTACAACGCCTGCCAGAGCTATTGCAACTCCTGTTGCCAGCAGTGCAGGTTCAAGACTGCCTTCTGAAATAATATTACTTGCCTCGGAATAAGCGTAAGGTGTTATATATTTTAAAAATTCAGCCTTGTCACTTATGTTGCAGACTATATTCATAAAGTAGAGTGCGAGCGCAAGTCCGAGGCCGATTCCTATGCTGCCGCGCCTGATAAATGCAGATATTCCGAAACATATGCAGGCGATTTCAAGCTGCATTATAAGATATGCCGTATGCAGAAGTATAAACTCATGCATCTCAAATTCTTCACCGATAAATACGGCGGATATCAGGCTTACAGCCACAATGACGGCATTCATCAGAATTATCTGTGTAATAACTGCCGAAAGCTTCTGGGCAAGTACCGAGATGCGGCTTACAGGGTGAGTCAGCAGAAATTCAGCGGTGCGCTCCTTCTCCTCACCGGCAAGAATTAATATTCCTGTAAAAGCGGCAAAAAAGCCTCCTCCTATGCCGATAATATTACCGCACTCAATTCCATAAAAGCCCATCAATTCTCCGAAACTGAGCTTATCCATTCCAAATGCGGCTGTAAAGCTGCCCATATTTGCAAATACATTGCTCACGCTGCTCATTTCATTTTTCATCTCAGGAAACAGTAATATGCATATCAGCATCAGAAAGGCAATTGAGCATGTCCATATAACCCATGATTTTGCGGCCTGTCTAAGCTCTTTTATGTAAATTGTCATATATTCTTTCCTCCTTTTTCATAATAGTGCATAAATATTTCTTCAAGGTCTGGCTCCGTAATTGTCATGTCATAAATCGGAAGACCGTTTAATACATCAAGAAGTTCTTTGATGTTGCCGCTGTAAAGAAAGCTTACATAGTCTTGTGCAGCTTCTGCTGATTTGACGGAGAGCTGTTTTGGCACGTAATTTATTCCGTGAAGAGTTACACGCTTTGCACTTGTTTTTGAAAGATTTTCTACATTGTCAAGCGCGGCAATCCGGCCTTCTCTGATAATAGCTGCTCTGGAGCAGTTCTTCTGAATCTCTGAAAGTACATGAGAGGAAAGAAAAATTGTTGCGCCCTCAGCGTGGCGTTCTTTGAGAATATCAAAAAATTCCTTCTGCATCAGAGGGTCAAGTCCGCTTGTCGGTTCATCAAGAATATACAGGCGCGGTTTGTGCTGCATGGCACAGACAATTGAAACCTTTTTGCGGTTACCAAGCGAAAGCTCGTCTACACGCTTGTCTGTATCAAGGGCAAGTCGCTCACAGAGATTTGCTGTTTCAAAAGAACAGTCGGCTTTGTGCAGCGCGGCAGAAAGAGAAATTATATCGCGCACCTTCATTCCGCTGTAAAATGTTGCTTCGGATGGCATATATCCTACATCAGACAGAATTTCCGTCTTCTGTTTAATGATGTCCTTTCCGAAAATTTTTGCTTCTCCCGAGGATGGGAAAATCAGCCCGAGAAGTGTCCTGATTGTGGTTGACTTTCCGGCTCCGTTAGGCCCGATAAATCCGAAAAATTCCCCTTCGTTTACAGTCAGGTTCAAATCGATGATACCGCGTGCCTTACCATAACTTTTGGTAAGGTTTTTTGTTTCAATAACTTTCATAAAATCCCTCCATTCCGCTGCAATATATTTGTGGTTAAATGAACTCAGGCTTGTATACCTGTTTTCGCATGATTTCAATGTGCTCAAGATATTCCTCATTAAGCTTTGGCAAATCCGCAAGCTGCGAGGGAGTCCTTGTACGCATAAATCCTTCGGACATCCAGAGAATAATGTTCAGAAGCTTTTCGGCAGAAATGTCATCTTTTAGCTTGCTTGTGTCGACGCGTTCAAGAAAACGACGGCTGCTGTCAGCAATAATGGCACTGAAGCTTTTGTCTATCTCATCTTTGACGACAGGGCTTTCCTCATAATACACCTGAACAATGAAGAGCATAATGTCAGGGTGCTTTGAAAGCACAGCGAGCTTGCACATCTGAGCATTGACCAGTATTTTGAAAAAATCTGTCTCTGTATAGTCATGCATTGAACTCATTTCTTTAATAAAAATGTTGATTGCATATTTATACAAAAAAAGATACAGACCTTTCTTGTTCTCAAAATAATGGAAAAGCAGTCCTTTTGAAATCCCTGCAAGAGAAGTAATTGCGTCAGTTGAAGCTTTCTTATAGTCATATTTTGCAAAGACATGCAGTGCCGCGTTGATGATTGTATTTTGTTTTTCCTGTGGTAAATCAAAAAATTTATTATTCATCCCTTAATCCTCATTGACTAATTCAGTCAATGACATTATAGTGCCATTGACCAAATTAGTCAACATAAAAATTCCGATAGATAAGGTGCTTGTAAAATGCTGTCCTTAGTAGTTGGCATGAAGTTTCTTTTCAAGAAGACCGATTCCCCAGTACAATAATCCTGCGATTATGCACAGCAGAGTGATTGACATGAGTACCCAGTTCATTTTAAATGTCTGGCTTCCGTAAATTATGAGAAAACCAAGGCCTCTTCTTGCTGCAAGAAACTCGCCGATTATAACGCCGACGAGGCATAGACCGATATTTACTTTTGCTGTGCTGATAATTATCGGGAGCGAACTTGGAAGTATAAGCCTGAAAAGTACGTCAAGACGGCTGCCGCCGAGCATACGGATAAGCTTAATTTTTTCAGGGTCTATTTCCGCAAAGCTTGTGTAAAGATTGATTATTGTGCCAAAAACCGCAATAGAAACGGCAGTGACAATGATCGTTTTCGGGTTGTTGCCGAGCCATACAATAAGAACAGGGGCCAATGCGGATTTTGGGAGGCTGTTTAATATTACAAGATACGGCTCCATGATTTTTGAAAAAATGTCAGACATCCATAAGAGTATTGCAAACACAATACCGACAAAAAGTACAAGCAGAAAACTTAGCATAGTCTCTGACAGCGTGACAGCACTGTGAATGAAAATATCCCCGTTCATACACATGTCAATAAATGTCCGTACAATGCGCGACGGCGAACTGAATATGAAATCATTTATTACATCAAGCCTGACGCCGATTTCCCATACAGCAATAAAAATAATGAAAAGCGCAACGCGGAAGAAAGTAATAATGCGGCGTTTAAATTTCTGATGTCTTAAAAATGATGCCTGACCTTTTGAAATCCGGTCTTTTGAAATATTTGTATTTATTTCAGGCATTATCTGTCAACTCCTTCCATATGATATTAAAGTAATCTTTGAATTCAGGTGCGTTTCTTGAGGAGAGAGGCGTCCGGTTTTCTATGCTTAAGTTAATCGGAATTATATCGCATATCGTGCACGGACGGCGTGACAGGACAACAACCCTGTCTCCCATTGAAATGGCTTCGGATAAGTCGTGCGTTACAAGGATGGCGGTTTTTTCTTCTTTCTTAAGAATAGTACCTATGTCATCGCACACTTCAAGGCGAGTCTGATAATCAAGAGCTGAGAAAGGCTCGTCAAGCAGAAGAAGGTCAGGCTCAAGCGCAAGTGTCCTTATTAGCGCGGCGCGCTGCCGCATTCCGCCGGAAAGCTGTGAAGGGTGCGAGTTTTTAAAATTGTCGAGACCATATGCGGTCAGAAGTGAATTTACATATTCAAGATTTTTTGGCGTTGCCTTGTGCTGTATATCCAGTCCGAGTCTGGCATTGCCGTACACGGTACGCCACTCGAAAAGATTATCTTTCTGAAACATGTAGCCTATATTGTTGCTTCCGTTTATTTCGATAGTTCCGCTGTCGGGATGTATGAGCCCGGAAATCAGCGAGAGAAGAGTGGATTTACCGCATCCGGACGGCCCGACTATTGATATGAACTCGCCTTTTTCTATTTTGAGGCTGATATTTTTAACGGCAGGTGTTTCACCGGTTATCGTGTGATAGGAATATGAAATATTATCAATCTTTAACACATGCTCCATAAATGCCTCCTTCATACTGACTGGAGTAATATCATATACTATTCTATGCGCAATTTATGGCAGGCGATACAGCATGCGGCATCGCTATACATGAAAATGCGGTAAAAATGTCGGAAAAATAGCTTTACAAAATGATTTCTTACATATATAATAATGTTTGTTTCGTTTTGGACATGCTAATATGCTTCCGTGGCTCAGTTGGTAGAGCGATTGATTCGTAATCAATAGATCACGGGTTCGAGTCCCGTCGGAAGCTTTAAAGGCTGAGAAGGTGCAGATGCTGATTGGCTGTTAATCCGGATGACCGGTACGGCTTATGCATCACAGATGTTCATTATCCTGTCAGAGAGAAGGAATCATTGGCTGCAAGTTCCTTTCAGTAGAGGTGGGCATTGAATTTCACACCGGAGCTTCGCTGTTGAAATGCAGTAGGCAGCGACGTGTAAAGCGCGTTAAGCGGCAAAGAGTCCGGAGTATTTCCGGGAATATGGGTGGTACCGCGGTTAATTTCGTCCCTGAACTTAAGGGGCGTTTTTTTTGTGCAGTATAGTACATTTAATGCGAACGCACTTTTAATTAAAGAAAGGAAAGGTTATTTCAATGATGAAGGAACGTTTGAAGAAAATCATGGAAAATGCGAGCGCTCAGATTAATGAGACAGATTCGCTTGAAAAACTGAATGAGATTAAGGTTGCCCTGCTTGGTAAAAAGGGTGAGCTCACGGAAGTACTCAAGGGTATGAAGGATGTTGCACCTGAGGAAAGACCACAGGTAGGACAGATTGTCAATGAGACAAGACAGGCAATCGAGGCAATGCTTGAAAATGCCAGAACAGAGCTTTCAAAGAAGAAGAGAGAGCTTCAGATGAAGGCGGAGGTTATTGACGTAACTCTTCCTGCAAAGAAGAACAATGTAGGACATCGTCATCCTAACACAATAGCGCTTGAAGAGGTTGAAAGAATATTTGTCGGTATGGGATATGAGGTTGTTGAAGGCCCTGAAGTAGAGTACGACTACTATAACTTTGAAGCACTCAATATTCCGGCAAACCATCCGGCAAAGGATGAGCAGGATACATTTTATATTAACGACAAGATTCTTCTGCGTACACAGACATCACCTGTACAGGTGCGTCAGATGGAGAAAGGACATCTTCCTATAAGAATGATTGCACCGGGAAGAGTTTTCCGTGCAGATGAGGTAGATGCCACACATTCACCTTCATTCCACCAGATTGAGGGTATGGTAATCGATAAGAATATTACATTTGCGGATTTGAAGGGAACTCTTCAGGAGTTTGCAAAGCAGCTTTTCGGTGAGGATACAAAGGTTAAGTTCAGACCGCATCATTTCCCATTCACAGAGCCTAGTGCCGAGATGGACGTAACATGCTTTAAATGTGGTGGAAAGGGATGCCGTTTCTGTAAAGGTGAAGGATGGATTGAGATTCTCGGATGCGGAATGGTTCATCCGAAGGTGCTTCGCATGAGCGGTATAGACCCTGAGGAATATTCAGGATTTGCATTTGGTGTAGGTCTTGAAAGAATTGCACTTTTGAAGTATGAAATTGATGATATGAGACTTCTTTACGAGAATGACGTAAGATTCTTAAAGCAGTTTTAAATAGCAGTTTGAAATATCGCAATGCGCAGAATGGAGAATTAGGAAATATGAATACATCATTAAATTGGATTAAAGCATATGTTCCGGGCCTTGAGTGCACGGATCAGGAATACATGGATGCAATGACCTTAAGTGGTACTAAGGTTGAAGGGTATGAGAAGCTTGATGCAGACCTTGATAAAATTGTAGTAGGACAGATTATGTCTGTTGAGAGACATCCTGATGCTGACAAGCTGGTTATCTGCCAGGTAAATGTCGGAACAGAGACAATTCAGATAGTAACCGGTGCTCCGAATGTAGTTGAGGGGATGAAGGTTCCGGTTGTCCTTGACGGAGGAAGAGTAGCCGGAGGACATGACGGCTCAAAGACCGAGGGCGGAATCAAGATTAAAAAAGGAAAGCTTCGCGGAGTGGAATCATGCGGCATGATGTGCTCAATCGAAGAGCTTGGCTCATCAAAGGATTTTTATCCGGATGCTCCGGAAAACGGACTTTATGTGATGCCGGAATATGCGGTAGTCGGCTCTGATGCTGTTGAAGCGCTCGGGCTTAGAGACACGGTATTTGAATATGAAGTAACCAATAACCGTGTGGACTGCTTCAGCATACTTGGAATTGCAAGAGAGGCGGCTGCAACATTCAGGAAGGATTTTGTTCCTCCTGTAATTAAGAAGTCAGGCAACAGTGATGATGTTAATAATTATGTTACTGTTGATGTTCAGGCTGCAGACCTCTGCCCGCGTTATACGGCAAGGCTCGTAAAGAATATTAAGATTGCACCGTCACCTGAATGGATGCAAAGAAGACTTGCAGCAAGCGGAATCCGTCCAATTAACAATATCGTTGATATTACAAACTATGTAATGGAAGAATACGGCCAGCCTATGCATGCCTATGATTTTGATACAATTGCAGGCAGTAAGATTATTGTACGCCGTGCAGGTGAGGGCGAGGAGTTTGTTACGCTTGACGGACAAACAAGAAAGCTTGACCCGTCAGTTCTCATGATTTGTGATGCAGAGAAGTCGATAGGCATAGCAGGAATCATGGGTGGTGAAAATTCAAAAATCACAGATGATGTTAAGACAATGCTTTTTGAGGCTGCATGCTTTGACGGAACAAACATCAGACTTTCAGCCAAGAAGATAGGTATGCGCACTGAGGCATCAGGAAAGTTTGAGAAGGGACTTGACCCTAATCTTGCAGCTGAAGCAATAGACAGGGCATGCCAGCTTATTGAAGAGCTTGGGGCAGGCGAAGTTGTCGGAGGCATAGTGGACGTATATCCTCAAAAGAAGGCTGAAAAGAGAATTAAGTTTGAGCCTGATAAGATTAATAAACTTCTCGGAATCAACATTTCTGCGGAAGAAATGCTGGGATATCTTGAGAAGATTGAACTTGTTTATGACAAGGCTTCCAATGAGCTTGTAATTCCTTCCTTCCGTCAGGACCTTGAGTGTGGTGCGGATATTGCGGAAGAGGTTGCGAGATTTTACGGATATGACAATATCCCTACATCGCTTCCTACCGGCGAGGCAACAACAGGTAAGCTTTCATTTAAGCTGAGAGTTGAGGCGGTTGCAAGAGATATTGCTGAGTTCTGTGGATTTTCACAGGGAATGACATATTCGTTTGAAAGTCCGAAGGTATTTGATAAGCTGCTGATTCCGCAGGATTCACCGCTTCGCAACACCATTGTGATTTCAAATCCTCTCGGAGAAGATTTCAGTATAATGCGAACAACGCCGCTTAACGGCATGCTTACCTCGCTTGCAACTAACTATAACAGACGAAATAAGGATGTTAAGCTTTATGAGCTTGGTAACATTTATATTCCTAAGGCACTTCCGCTTACAGAGCTTCCTGATGAGAGAATGCAGTTTACACTCGGATTTTACGGCGATGGAGACTTCTTCTCAATGAAGGGAGTGGTTGAGGAATTCCTTGAGAAAGTTGGAATGAATAATAAGCCTGAGTATGACCCGAAAGCAGGAAAGCCATATCTTCATCCGGGAAGACAGGCAAATATCATTTACGACGGTGAGGTTATAGGATATCTCGGAGAGGTACATCCGGATGTTCTTGACAACTACTCAATCGGCGACAAAGCATATATTGCTGTTATCGATATGCCGCATATAGTTGAGAAGGCATCATTTGACAGGAAATATGAGGAAATTGCGAAGTTCCCTGCCGTGACGAGAGATATTTCCATGGTTATGGAGAAGTCTGTGCTTGTCGGAACTATTGAAGATATCATTGAAAAGCGTGGCGGAAAGCTTGTTGAAAGCTATAAGCTTTTCGATATTTATGAGGGTGCACAGATTCAGTCTGGATATAAATCTGTAGCGTACTCAATCAGTTTCAGGGCAAAGGACAGAACGCTTGAAGATAAGGATATAAATCCTATTATGGAAAAAATTCTTAAGGATTTGAATAACCTCGGAATTGAGCTTAGAAGCTGATTTGACATAAGGAGCAGACATGGAGTTACATGATTTTTATTATGACCTGCCGCAGGAGCTGATTGCACAGGATCCGCTGTCGGACCGTTCATCATCCCGTCTGATGGTAATGGACCGCGCAACCGGTGAGATAGAACACAGGGTATTCCGTGATATTATTGATTATCTTAACCCGGGAGACTGCCTTGTTATCAATGATACCAAGGTTATTCCGGCGCGGCTTATCGGCGAAAGAGAAGGGACCGGTGCGGCCATTGAGGTGCTTTTGTTAAAACGCCGTGAGGATATGAAGGATGTCTGGGAGGTTCTTGTAAAACCGGGCAAAAAAGCCAGAATCGGCACAAGGATACTCTTTGGCGGCGGAAAACTTGTCGCAGAAGTGATTGATATTGTTGAGGAAGGCAACAGGCTGATACAGTTTACTTATGATGGTATTTTTGAAGAAATACTTGACGAACTGGGGCAGATGCCGCTCCCTCCGTATATTACACATAAACTTGAAGACAAAAACCGTTACCAGACTGTTTATGCGAAGCATGAGGGCTCTGCTGCCGCACCTACGGCAGGACTGCATTTTACCAATGAGCTTCTGGAGCAGATTCAGAAAAAAGGAATTGATATTGTAAGAGTTACCCTTCATGTCGGACTTGGCACATTCCGTCCGGTTAAGGTGGAAAATATTCTGGAACATCATATGCATTCTGAATTTTACATGGTATCACAGGAGGCTGCAGATAAGATAAATAAAGCCAGACAGAACGGCGGACGGATTATATGTGTCGGAACAACAAGCTGCCGGACAATCGAATCTGCGGCGGCAGAGGACGGAACCTTAAAAGCCTGCAGCGGATGGACGGAAATCTTTATATATCCGGGGTATAAATTCAAAATTCTGGATGCGCTGATTACGAATTTTCATCTTCCGGAATCTACACTTCTTATGCTGGTTTCAGCGCTTGCCGGAAGAGAGAATGTGCTTGCTGCATATAAAACTGCGGTTGAAGAGAAATACAGGTTTTTCTCGTTCGGGGATGCTATGTTTATAAAATAGCCGCAATATTTTGCTATTATAAATTACAGTAAAAATATTTATGTAATAATAAAAAATTAATTGCGGATTTATAAAATTAATAGTAGAATGGAATAAATAAGTGAGTAAAGCGGATAATCGCGGCTGCCTCTGGCAGGTGAGGAAAGTCCGGGCTTCACAGGGCAGGATGCCGGATAACGTCCGGTGGAGGTGACTCCAAGGCTAGTGCAACAGAGATATACCGCCGTTGCATACATGCAGCGGTAAGGGTGGAAAGGCAGTGTAAGAGACTACCGTTTCAGTGGTAACGCTGGAAGCCATGTAAACCCCATCCGAAGCAAGACCAGACAAAAGCGGTACGGCGGCCCGTCGTGCTTTTGGGTAGGTCGCTTGAGCCTGCTGGTAACAGCAGGACCAGATAGATGATTATCACGTACAGTTTTGTATTTGACATAACCCGGCTTACAGCTTTGCTCAATATTTAATTACAACACACAATCTCATAACTGAACATGGTTAAGGGGTTGAAAAGAACAGGAGGAGTAGAAGAGATGTGGAACAGAAAAGAGTTAAAGGAGAAAGGCAAGTTAGCTTTTAAGGCAAACTACTGGTGGTGCGTTCTTGTAAGCGTAATCATTATGGCAGTTACAGGAGCAGCAGGAGGCTCTTCAAACAGTGGCGCTTCAGGCGGAAACGATGAGTTTGCAGCTAGTTTGCAGGCTGCTTCATCACAGTCAGGTATGAGTATCGGGGTTGTTGCAGCTGTATTGGGTATACTTGCAGTAGGTATGATTATCGGACTGCTTATCAAATTGTTTGTATGCAATCCTATTGAGATGGGCGGATGCAGATTCTTCCTTGCTAACTCAGATGGAAAAGCACAGATTGGTGATGTTGTAGCAGCTTTCAAGAACGGATACGTTAATGTTGCACTTACACTTTTCTTAAGAGACCTTTTTGTCAGCCTTTGGTCACTGTTACTTATTGTTCCGGGAATAATTAAGGCATATGAATATCGTATGGTTCCTTATATTCTTGCAGAAGACCCGACAATAGACCACAAGGAAGCTTTTGCAAAGAGTAAGGCTATGATGACAGGACAGAAGTGGAATGCATTCGTTCTTGATTTGTCATTCATCGGCTGGGGAATTCTTTCAACAGTAACATGCGGAATTCTTGGTGTGTTCTATGTAAATCCATACATTTTTGCAACAGGTGCAGAACTGTATAAGACATTGAAGGAAAATGCATAATATAATTTTACGTAGTACAGATTTGTAATAATTATAATAAAAAAGACTTTGCATAACGGATTTACCGTTTCGCAAAGTCTTTTTTTGTTGCAGAGTCTTTTTTTACATTACAAAGATTGCTTGACTGTTTACTTAACTATATCATTTGGAATATTTTTCTTCACAGTACATGCATCTGTATATCTGCTTATCTTCATCGGTGAGAATGAAGACGTGGTCTAATTCCTGCTCGATTGAGGTTATGCATCTTGGGTTTTTACATTTTATCACATTGGTGATACGCTTTGGAAGTGAAAGACGTTTTTTCTCAACAATCTCACCGTCTTTGATGATGTTGACAGTAATTGTATGGTCGATAAAACCGAGTACATCAAGGTCAACAAGGTCAAGACCGCCCTCTATCTTAATGATATCTTTTTTACCCATTTTGTTGCTGCGGGCATTTTTGATTATGGCAACACAGCAGTCAAGCTTTCCCAAGCCGAGGTTATCATATATCTGCATGCTCTTGCCTGCTTCAATATGGTCAAGCACAAAGCCTTCATTTAACTGTCCTACATTTAACATATAGCTTGTATACCTCCGTTATATTAGCATTTATATTAGCATTAATGATGTTACAGATCTGATGTGTCTATATCAAGTAATTTCAGAATAAGTGCCATTCTTACATATACACCGTTCTGAGCCTGCGTAAAGTATGCCGCACGGGGATCGTCATCAACTTCGACAGAAATCTCGTTGACTCTTGGAAGCGGATGCAGAACATACATATCCGGTTTTGCAAGTTCCATTTTCTTGGCATCAAGAATATAGAAATCCTTCATCCTTAAATATTCTTCCTCGTTGAAGAAACGTTCTTTCTGGACACGTGTCATATAAAGAATGTCAAGATCAGGCATTACATCTTCAAGATTCTCAACTTCCTTGTATTCAATATTGTGCTCGTTTAATACATCCTCACGGATATAGTCAGGAACCCGGAGCTCCTTTGGTGAGATAAGGACAAATTTTACGTTGTCATATCTTATAAGAGAGTGAATAAGGGAATGAACGGTACGTCCAAATTTTAAATCACCGCAAAGACCGATAGTGAGATTGCCAAGAGAGCCTCGTAATGAACGTATAGTCATAAGGTCTGTCAGTGTCTGGGTTGGATGCTGGTGTCCGCCATCGCCGGCGTTGATTACCGGAATACGTGATTTGCCGGCTGCCACCATAGGTGCACCTTCTTTTGGATGGCGCATTGCACATATATCGGCGTAGCAGGAGATGACACGTATTGTATCAGACACGCTCTCGCCTTTTGCTGCGGAGCTTGAATCTGCTGAGGAAAAACCAAGTACAGAGCCTCCGAGATTAATCATTGCAGCTTCAAAACTCAGACGTGTTCTTGTGCTGGGCTCATAGAAAAGTGTTGCAAGCTTTTTGCCGGTACAGCAATGACTGTATTTTTTAGGGTCAGATGCGATATCATCAGCAAGATTAAGCAACTCGTCCATTTCTTTAATAGATAAATCGAGAGGATTTAATAAATGCTTCATATGGACCTCCAGGTATTTTACATTTTTATCTATTTTACTCTAATTTGATTAAATTCACAATGACTATTTAAAGGAAATAATATTTGATGAATATATATATTTACGAATGTAGAGGAATTTATTGAAAAATAAAGAAGATAGTAATATAATTTAACATGTAATTTTATAGATTTTGACAAAACGTAAATAAAAAAATTTAATTACATGGTAATCATTCTGTCATGACGAAGAAAAATGAGAGGAGAAATATGACATTGAAAAACAACAGATTAAAGAAATGTTACGACAGTTTCGGAGGCGATTATGAAACTGTAAAACAGCGTATCCATAGAGATGAAAGTATAGAAAGGTTTATGATAAAGTTTTTACAGGAGCCTAGTTTTAATGATTTGTCTGATGCTTTAGAAAACGAGAAATATGAGGAAGCGTTTCGTGCGGTTCATTCTTTGAAAGGTTTAAGTGCGAATCTTGGATTTAAGAGACTTGAACAGTCATCCGCCATTATGACGGAATTACTTAGAAAAAGTGATTTAAAAGTAATAGATAAAGGACAGTGCAGGAAGCTTTTTGAGAGTGTATCAGCAGATTACAAGGCTGTGGTTGAAGCTATAAAGGAACTGGAGAAACAATAGTGCCAGCTTTTTGTCTTAGTATATTCCTAACTTTAATCCCAATGTGTTATACTTAAAATGGTTGGGAATAAGAATGTGTAAAATGATTGCAAGCTACGGGGATTGAAGTATAATGAAGAATTTGTTTCATGTTTTACCGGAAGATTTTTTTAAACCGCTTACAAGTAAATATAAAACAGAATATGCAGATTGTATTTTATTGATATTCAACTCGTTTAAGCCGGAAATTTCGTATGGTGTAAATCGAGAAATTGTGGTTAAGGTTTTAGAAGAGTATTTTGAAGCAGATGATAATGAAATGACGTTTGATGAACGGACATATTGTAGTGGCTAAGATTCAAAGTACAGATAGTTCTAATAAAATTGAGGGTATCTATACTTCTGATGAACGTTTGAAAAAGATTGTTTTGGATGAATGGACATTTTTTTATGTTCAATTATATGCTTGATACATTGAATGAAGCGTTTCCTTGGATAATAATATTTTGGATTTTTATAATTTGATTATTTACATGGTAGATATATTGCAGTCAATCAAGACAATGACGTTATCTTTGTTATGAAAAAATGGTCATCGAGTTATAAAGGTGACAGTGATTATCCTGGAAATGCGATTCCATTATATAGCGGTACTAAGCTGTATATAAAGAAAGAGTATATTGGAACGTTGGAGCAGCGATTTGGAACACTGATGATGAAAACTTATGTGCAATCATATACGCAGGATTATTGATTGAACGAGTTAAAGAATGAGCGTTAAGTGATTTACGGAAATAGAAACTTCAGGTTGTACCTGAGAATAGTATAAATAATTAGAGCCGGTGGGAATCCCATCGGCTTTAACTATTATCCGGGCTGTTTGGAATGGTCCAGATACATTCATTCAAATAATACGACATAATGACCGGTTTAAGGTATCCTCAATGAGTTTACAGTGAAACTCAATTTGTTGTTTGCTTTCTCTCTTAAATATGTTGGAACTTGAGCGAGAAAGTAATGGAAATAAAATATTTGCCGGAAAAATCCTTTGACAATAAAGAAAAATTGGATATAATAAAAGTGAAATAGATAATTTCAAAATTGTGAGAGGAGAGTTCTGTATGTTATATGATTATATTATTACTAATTATCAAAAAGATGAACCAATCTTTCTTGCAGAGCTTCCTGGCAAATCCAGAGAATCTGTTAGGCAAGAGATGAAGAAACTTACAGATGAAGGGAAACTAGAGAGATTATACAATGGTGTGTATTATCGTTCTTACAAAACTATTTTGGGGACTAAGGGAAAAGTCTCAGTTGATAAATTTATACAAAAGAGATATCTGGAAGCGAATGGAGAGATATTCGGATATATTACAGGGATTCAACTTGCGAATATGTATGGTTTTACAACGCAAAATCCGTCCTGTTATGAGGTATGTTCTAATGAAGCATCTACCAAACAGCGTAAAGTAGATGTAGATGGCAGACAGATTATCGTTTATAAGCCAGTAGTGGAAATATCAAAGGAAAATAAAGGGGCACTGCAATTTTTGGACCTTATGAGTACAATTGACAGATATAGTGAAGTTAGCGGTGATGAATTTACAGTAAAGATAAAGAATTTTATTTCTATAGTAGGCGTTGATTTTGGTCAGGTAAAAAAATATTTGTCGCTATTTTCAGATAGAGTATATCGAAATATTTATCAGGGAGGTTTGATGAATGAATTGGTATAGAGAATATCAAACTGAGTGGAAAGAGATTATTGAAACGGTAGCCAGAGAATTAGGCAGAAGTGAGCAAATGGTTGAGAAAGATACCATTCAGTCAATGTTCTTGTATGAGCTGGCAAAGTCGGAATTACCATTTGTATTTAAAGGTGGAACTTCACTTTCTAAGGCATATAATCTGATAGATCGCTTTTCGGAAGAATCCATCGGCGCAACTTGAGTATTATATTCCTGATATGCTTAAGGAGATAATCAGAAGCAGATTCTATGAGTCTGATTATAAAAATGTAACACAGAAATTATTGTACGAGAATATTTCATATGATTATGCAATTGAGAATGGAATCGCAATAATCGCAGAATCAGATGTGTTTGTATATAAGAAATAAATAGAAGTGAAAACTTGGGAGCTTATCATCAGCAGTGATAGGCTCCTTTTTTCGTATCAGCGAACGGAAAGTGAACTAAAATTTTAGTAGCGAACGACGGTTGATAGGCTTTTTTGGAATTTTTCCAAAGAGGTCTATTTTTTATGCTTTTTTACAGGAGACAGTTTGGAGCAAGAGAGCCACCAGTTCCGGATTTTGAAACAAAAAACAATTCAAAATTCGGAGGATAATAGAAGTGAGAGATTATAAATGTGATGCAATGACAATTGGACAACGATTATTGAAGATTCCTAACTGCCCACTTGTTCTATATGTAGGAAAGAAAAACCTAATAAAAAGGGCAGAATTTGAAAGATATTTATTAGAAAACGTAGAAATATAGGAATTTACTTTTGAGCTCATGCATGCTATAATTATTATCAATTGTCTGGGCTCTTTTTTAATAAGGAGGGAACAGCAACATGGGAAAAGACCTTGGTGGTAGGGAACTAGGTCAAGGTATAAGTCAGCGTGAAGATGGGTTATATGTCGCCAGATATACAAATAAATATGGAAAGCGTGTTCAAAAGGTATTGCCGAAACTGCAAGAGCTTAGGCAATGGTTGGCGGATGCGCAGTATAAGGAGGAGCATAGTAACATTGATTTTCCGGATGCTATGACTGTAAATGCGTTGTTTAATATGCTTGATTATGTATATCAAAATGATGTTATTTTAAAGAATTCATGTAACAAGAATGCAGGAATTACCATGAATCTATATGTTCACGTGACAGAAGATGAAAAGGTGAAAGAGGAAAGAGGTTGGAAAATCAAAAAAGCCTTAAAAATTGTGTAGCAGAGAATATAGAGAAAGGCGGAAACACCCTAAAATAGGGCGTTTTCGGATAGGGATAGGAAAAAATGAAACTGGGAATCGTCGGATTACCTAATGTCGGAAAAAGTACATTGTTTAATTCACTTACAAAGGCGGGAGCCGAATCGGCAAATTATCCGTTTTGTACGATAGATCCAAATGTCGGTGTCGTAGCGGTGCCTGATGAGAGACTGAATCAGCTTGCGGCACTTTATAATTCAGCGAAGATTACACCGGCAGTAATTGAATTTGTAGATATTGCAGGTCTTGTAAAGGGCGCATCAAAGGGAGAGGGACTTGGCAATCAGTTCCTTGCCAACATCCGCGAAGTAGATGCAATCGTACATGTGGTAAGATGCTTTGAGGACAGCAATATTGTGCACGTGGATGGTTCTATTGACCCGATTCGTGATATTGAGACAATTAATCTTGAGCTTATCTTTTCAGATATAGAAATTCTTGAAAGAAGGCTTGCAAAGCAGTCAAAGGCAGCATATAACAACAAGGATATTGCCAAGGAATGTGACCTTATAAAGAGGGTTAAGGCATTTCTTGAAGAGGGAAAGCTTGCAAAGAACTTTGAAACTGATGATGAGGATGAGCAGGAATTTCTTAAGTCATACAATCTGCTTACGGCAAAACCGGTTATTTTTGCAGCCAATGTAAAAGAGGATGACCTTGCCGATGATGCCTCCGGTAATGAGTATGTGAACCGCGTAAGGGAATATGCGGCAAAAGAGAATTGCGAAGTATTTGTTATCTGCGCACAGATTGAGCAGGAAATATCTGAACTTGATGATGAAGAAAAGAAAATGTTTCTTGAGGATCTGGGGCTTTCTTCATCAGGCCTTGATAAGCTTATTGCTGCAAGCTACCGTATTCTCGGACTTATCAGCTATCTTACCGCGGGAGAGACAGAGACAAGAGCGTGGACGATTGTAAACGGAACAAAGGCGCCACAGGCTGCCGGCAAAATCCACAGTGATTTTGAGAGAGGTTTCATACGTGCAGAGGTAGTTAATTATCAGGAACTTTTAGACTGCAAGACATATGCAAAGGCAAAGGAAAAGGGTCTTGTAAGGCTTGAAGGCAAGGACTATGTTGTTAAGGACGGAGATGTAATTCTGTTCAGGTTTAATGTATAAATAACTTTGGCAATGGGATTAGTGTGAAAAATCTTATCGACATGAAGATTTTTCACACGGCTGTTTGTGCCGCAGGCGCCACAAACAAGCCATTATCGCAGAGCCAAATCTGATATTTGGCTCGCGATTCCTCCGACGCCAAAGCGTCTGCGGAATGGGGATTAGTGTGAAAAATACAACGATACGTTTTCCATATCTGGGATTTGAATTTCATCCGGGACAGACGTTTGAAATCTTTGGCGTAGAAGTCTCATACTATGGTGTGATAATAGGTTTTGCAATTATTGTGGGAGTTATTACGGCATGCATTATTGCAAGAAAAACAAAGCAGAATATTGAAGATTATCTTGATTTTACAATATTTGCAATAATATTTTCCGTATTAGGCGCAAGGCTTTATTACTGCATTTTTAACTGGGAGTACTATTCGGCATCACCTTTAAGAATTATTACAGGGGTGAGCGACGGAGGGCTTGCGATATATGGTGCGATAATAGCCGCGATAATTACGCTGGCTGTATTTGCGAAAGTAAGAAAATGCAGCTTCTGGCTCATGGCCGATACATCGTGCATAGGACTGTGTATCGGACAGGCAATCGGAAGGTGGGGCAATTTCTTTAACAGAGAGGCGTTCGGAGGATATACGGATTCCATATTTGCAATGCAGATTCCGATGTCTGAAGCACACGGGGTAACCAGAGATTTAATTCTTAATGCTTATGTGTATAACGGAGATTCATATATTCAGGTACACCCGGCGTTTTTGTATGAAAGCATCTGGAATATTGTGCTGTTTGTGGTGCTTCTGTGTGTCACAAGATACAAAAAATTCAACGGTCAGACATTTCTTGTATATTTATTCGGATATGGTCTGGGAAGAACATGGATTGAGCTGATTCGCACAGATAAGCTGCTGATAGCCGGAACGTCAATTCCTGTATCGGTAGTGGTATCACTGCTTGCAATGGCAGTGTCGGCAACATTTTTTACATACAGAATGATGAGTGGGAAGAATGTTAAAGCTGATACCGGGAAAAAAGAGTCAAAGATAAATATAATAGAAGAAATTGTGAAAGAAGATTGTAAAGATTTGGAAAAATAATACAGTTAAAATGTAAGAACACTATATGTAGTACCTTACATAATTGAAAAAACTATATAAGGTGATAATGGAGCAAAGCTAGGTAAATACTGGATTTGCTCCTTATTTTTTTGTAAAAAAACACTTGATTTTATTACTGATTTCGTATAATATGGACATAAAGTGGTAGAAAGTGGAGTAAAAGTGTTGCTATGTGGAATAAAGTGGTAGATTTTTATTCCTGATTGCAGCAGAAAGAGCAAAGGTAAATGTTGATATGTTCATGGGCGAATACAATCATACAATTGATTCCAAGGGACGTTTAATCGTACCTGCGAAGTTCCGTGAAGCTCTGGGTGATGAGTTTGTTGTTACAAGGGGCTTTGATAAGGAATGCCTTATTGCATATGACAATACCGAGTGGCAGAAGTTTGAAGAAAAAATCAACCAGCTCCCTAATACTAATGCAGACGCAAGATTGCTCAGAAGATACTTTTTAGGCGGCGCAGCATCATGCGAGGTAGACAAGCAGGGCAGAATACTTTTGCCGTCATCATTAAGAGAGCTTGCAAAGCTTACTAAGGATGTTGTTCTGGTGGGCATGGCAAGCCACATTGAAATCTGGGATAAGGCTACATATGATGAGAAGATGAATCCGGATATGATTGATATCAGTAAGATTGCATCTAATCTGGAGAGTATGGGCTTATCATTGTAACAAGAAGGACGAATAATGGAATTTAATCACAAGTCAGTTTTGCTTAATGAAACGATTGAAAATCTGAACATTAAACCGGATGGCATTTATGTTGACGGAACGCTGGGCGGAGGCGGACATTCTTATGAGATTGCAAAAAGGCTCTCAGAGAACGGAAGACTGATAGGCATCGACCAGGATGAAGATGCAATCCGTGCTGCGGGCGAAAGACTTGCTGAATTTAAAGATAAGGTAACAATAGTACGAGACAATTACTGCAATATGGACAAGGTCTTAAAAAGCCTTGGAGTCAGAGGGGCAGACGGTATACTGCTTGACATAGGTGTTTCATCCTATCAGCTTGATGAAGCCGAAAGAGGGTTTACATACAAGCAGGACGCACCGCTTGATATGAGAATGGACAAGCGGCAGTCTATGACGGCAAGGGATATCGTGAATGAGTATTCCGAAGGGGAACTTTACCGTATAATACGTGATTACGGTGAGGATAAATTTGCAAAGAACATAGCAAAGCATATTGTGGAGGCAAGAAGCGTAAAGCCTGTTGAGACAACATTTGAGCTGAACGAAATAATTAAGGCGGCAATACCTTTGAAGTTCAGAGCCACAGGAGGACATCCTGCAAAGAAAACATTTCAGGCAATACGAATTGAGCTGAACAAAGAGCTTGAAGTGCTGGACGAGTCAATAGACACAATTACGAATCTGCTGAATGATGAAGGAAGGCTGTGTATAATAACTTTCCATTCACTGGAGGACAGAATCGTCAAGACGAGATTTAAAAATAATGAAAATCCGTGTACTTGTCCGCCGGACTTCCCGGTATGTGTCTGCGGAAAGAAATCGAAGGGGATAGTTGTCACAAGGAAGCCGATTGTCCCATCAGAGGAAGAATTACAGGAAAATAAAAGGGCAAAAAGTTCAAAGCTGAGAGTGTTTGAACGAAGATTATAAATTAAGCAGGACATAGGAGATGCCTGCTAAAGAAATGAAGAGGATTTATTATGGAAAGAATTACAGGGGGAACAGGACGCCAGATGAATAGCACTTATGTGTATGGTACGGCAGCAAGGATACTTAACCCGGCTATGCCTAAGGTGAAGGACGCTGAAAGAATACAGCGTGAAAATGAACAAAGAGAACGTGAGAGGCTTGCTAGCAGCAGGGCTTTGCATCGTGCCCACAGGGCTAATCTTCTGTATACGATTGTGGCGGTTGCAGTAGTCTCATTTATGTTTGGCGTGTGCGTCCAGTATCTTGAAATGCAGGCAAATGTGAAAACCGCAGCAAATGATGTGGCAAGACTTGAGGCACGGCTTACACAGCTTACAGTTAAAAATGATGAAACTAAGATGGAAATAGAGGGAAGTGTTGATTATGACGCACTGCTTAAGACAGCTGTCGAGGAGCTTGGAATGGTATATCCGAAGCGCAGCCAGATTGTAGAGTATGATTCTGCAGAGAGTGAATATGTCAAGCAGTATAAGGATATCCCGTCAAGCAAAAAATAAGTGGAAGTTTAATCATGGCTAAAAGAAAAGAAAACAGACAACAGAATAGAAGACGGAAGAAGATAACAGGCGTAAAATACCGCGTGCGAAAGAAGATAGGAGTAGTCTTTCTTATTGTGGGCGGTATTTTTCTTGTGCTTGCGGCACGCATTTTCAAGATTAATTATGAAAATGGTGACAAGTATTCAAAGATTGTGCTTGACCACCAGCAGTACACATCCTCGGTTCTTCCGTACAAGAGAGGGCAGATTGTTGACCGCAACGGGACGCAGCTTGCGTACAGTGAAAAAGTATATAATCTTATACTTGACCCGAAACTGATGCTGTCTGACGAGAAATATAAGGAGCCTACGCTGGCGGCATTGTCAGAGTGCTTTGGAATTAACCGCCAGGATGTTGAAACAATACTTAAAAACAAGCCAAAAAGCCAGTATGAAAAAATGCTTAAAAACCTGACTTCAGACCAGGTGAAAAGATTTAACGAAATGCTGGCGGACACAAAGAATTATCCGAATATTAAGGGCGTGTGGCTTGAGGACAGCTATATAAGAAAGTATCCGTTTTCAACACTTGCGTGTGATGTGATTGGATTTTCAAGTCAGGAAAACGGCGGCGAGCTTGGACTGGAGAAGGTGTATGATGAGGAACTGTCGGGAATCGACGGTGTTACATACGGTTATATTGATGAGAGCCTTAACATAGAGCAGACAACCAAAGAGCCTGTTGATGGAAGTAATCTTATAACCAGCCTTGATTTCGGTGTGCAGAACATTATTGAAAAACATATAAAAGCATTTAACGAGGAATATGGTTCCAAAAATACAGCGGTGCTTGTTATGAATCCGAACAATGGAGAGATAATTGGAATGGCAAGCTATCCGGTGTTTGATTTAAATAATCCGAGAGACCTCACGGGGTTGTACACAGAGGAAGAGCGTGCGGCAATGACGGATGAGGACACACTGAATGCCATGTATGATTTATGGAAGAATTTCTGTGTTTCCGAGACATTTGAACCCGGCTCAACTTTTAAGCCGTTCACTGTTGCAACGGCACTTGAAGAAGGTATCGTAAGTGATGGTGATACATTCTATTGTCAGGGCTATGAAGAAGTCGGAGGCTGGACAATAAAGTGTCATGAAAAGGGCGGACACGGAACACTGACGCTGGAACAGTCTGTAATGTATTCGTGCAACCCTGCGATGATGCAGATTTCCGCAAAGCTTGGCAATGTTAAGTTTTCAGAGTATCAGAAGCGCTTCGGACTTGGAGAAAAGTCAGGCATAGACCTTCCGGGTGAATCGACGGGTATGCTCGTCTCCGGAGAAAATATGTCAGTGTCTGACCTTGCGACAATGTCTTTCGGACAAACATTTACATCAAATATGGTGCAGATGGCATCGGCATTTTCGTCACTTATAAACGGTGGTAACTACTATCGCCCTCATGTGGTGAAAAGAATTGAGAGCGCATCGGGAGAAATAATTAAAAAATATGATGCAGAGCTTGTAAGACAGACGGTTACTTCGGCAACATCAGAGCTGTTGAGAACATATCTGAAAGCAACGGTTGATACGGGACTTGCAAAAAATGCGAAAGTAGCGGGATATTCTATGGCAGGGAAGACCGGTACGGCGCAGAAGCTTCCGCGTGCTGACAATAAATATGTAATTTCATTTTTGGGATATGCACCGGCAGAAGACCCGAAGTTTGTGGTATACGTTATTATTGATGAGCCTGAGGTGGAAGGGTATAACGGAAGCTCCCAGCCTGTATTGTGGCTTACAAAGAATATTATGACAGACCTGCTTCCATATATGAATGTTTTCAAGGATACAGACCTTGCTAACGAGGAGTCAAAGCTGGATAATTCAAATAATCCTGTTGAGAAATATGATGAGGCACCGCTTCCGTCAGATATGGATGGAACGGCTAAACCTACACAGGCAGCAACGCAG
>CAMECH010000025.1 GCA_945913015.1 uncultured Bacteroides sp. | reverse complement strand
AGTAGGCTATACATAATTGCCTGCTGAGTATATTTAGCCATAACGACCTCTCTCTCTATTGAATAGGCTTCTTATAATATGGTTCATTTATAAAATAGAGCATACATCCCCTAACTTTATATGATACCATTCAATTCACAAATTTTCAAATATATTCTCTTATATGAAAATTTACTTTTCGCTCATATATATCTTCTTTCCCTAATAATAATCGATACTGCAATCACGCTACAAGCCATGCCAACTCGAAGGCCTTCGGCCTTCTTCATCGCAGGCGTCGCCCTATAATTAGGCACGAGACGCTGCACCTCGAACGCTTCGCGTCCTCGGTCATTGGCGTCGCCATATAAAAACGGGAAGACAGACATATGAGTAAGTAAACTTACATATGTCTGTCTTCCCGTTTTTGCACGTCTCGTGCCTTTATGAATGTTCCCAGCGGGAATCGAACCCACAACTAGCGCTTAGGAGGCGCTTGTTATATCCGTTTAACTATGAGAACGAATTAAGCTGTTAAAAAACAACTCCTCTTATTGTAATTACATTTTCCTGTTTTGTCAAATAAATTGTGGCTTTTGCGTTGACACTTTACCGCCTAATATAAGCCGGCTGCTCCCTGCAATCCGGCAAATCAGAACAATACCTCGCCCTGAAGCCACACGGCACCCTTGAAGCGGCGTCCGACAGCCGGCTCTCCGACTAAGTCCGCTGCATTTATTGCCATATCAAAAATTATGTCATTGCAGTCAAGCTTCATAATAATAATTGTCTCGTCAGTAATAACGTTAGTCTGGCGCTCTATCTCAAGAATCTCACCGATTACGGCGTATTGGTCGCACTCAACTCCACATGGCATAAATGATGTTTCAACGATTGACAGCACATCTTCATTTACTATTCTTCGTGAAATTGTTGTGTATGTGTCCAAATCCTCAATTGTAAGGCTTTCAATCGCATCCTGGTCGCCATTCTTTGCCGCAGCAATCAGATTCTTTCTTGCCGCTTCCTTCGCAGCTTCTCTCGGTGAAAGCATACGCATATTGCCTTCTTTCTTTGTTGCCGGCAGAATAATCATTCCTCCGACAGACAGTGCCGATAAAACAACCTTTTTCCCGGCAATGCCCTCTTTTTCTGCCGCATTTTTACGGTCAAGGCAAAACTGCATGGTTTCACCCTGTTTACTGCCATCCGCAGCGCATCTTGCCCTGAAATTCAGGTAATCAAGACAATTCTGCAGATAAAACATAAGAGTGACGCCTGCTTTGATATCCTCACAAATCACCTCAAATGATTCCTTGTCATAATGTCTTTCTACAGAAAGCTCCTCATTATCACATTTGCTGCTTCCCATAAGAATAGGATAATAATATAACGGCTTAAACTTACCGTCAGCAAGCTTTCCATAAACGCTTATTCCCGTGCTGTCGCTTACAGGCACAAGAAGCTCTGCCCTGCCATAATACTCACATTTTTTAATAAATGCATTCTTATCGGGTGTCTGCATGGCTGCCGATTCTATTAACTTTTCTTCCTGACTTTCATTAAACTGTGAAAAACCGATTGCTCTCAGAAAAAGATGCATTATAATCCTCATTCCGCAGACGCTTATGCGTCGGAGGAATCGCGAGCCAAATATCAGATTTGGCTCTGCGATAATGGCTTGTTTATGGCGCCTGCGGCACAAATAGCCGTGTGAAAAATATGCCATCGTCATATTTTTCACACTTATCTCCATTAATCAACTGTATCAACTATAAATAACGTAAGCTGCTTCATGAGGTCCTTCGTCACCGGAGGATTATACTCCTTGCCGACGGCACTCGTAATAACTTTGATGACCGGTCTTTCCGGAGCATCAATATTCTGCTTCTCTACAATACCGATTTCGCCCTCACTTGTAACAACCTTTGTGCCCACAGGATATACCGCCATCGTCTTCAAAAGCTTGGAAGCAACGGCTCTGTCATAAATAATTCCTGCATTTACCTTAATATATTCTATGGCTTCGTATATTTTCATTTTCCTTCTTCCGATACCGCTTATCATGGCATCAAAATCATCACAGACCGCAACAAGCTTGACCTCCTGACGCAACCTCTGTCCATTATGTCTGAAAGGATATCCGTTGCCATCCTCCTGCTCATGATGCCGAAGAATTATATCCTTAGCTGTGTCTGACAGCCATTCCTCATTCTGTATCGCACTATATCCATAAATTGTGTGCTGCTTATATTCAATCTGGTCTTTGTCGTTCATCTCCTCAACATCAACATCTATGTATGGCACAGAAATGTATTTCAGTCCTATATCGTGCAGAATTGCCCCCATTGCTATATTGTGTACCTGCACTTCCGACATTCGAAGCCTCAGCGCAAGAATAGTAGACATTGAGCACACATTAATGCAGTGAGAATACATATCTGTACTGATATTACGTATTTCCGTAAGTCCGTTGACAACCTCCGGCTCTTCAAGCACGGAATCCATAATCTTTACAGCTTCAACTGCCACTTTCTTAAGGTCATCATTATGCTTGTAAATGTGTTTCTCAAGTACTCTTTCTATATTTTTTTTGGACTCCTCATAAGTCTCATCTATTGTAAATACAGCATTTTTCTTCTCATCTGCGTCATTTTCCCTGATATACACACTGTCTATATCCAGCTCCCGCAGTTTCTGAATATACACATTATTTAATACAGTTCCTTCAGGAATTAAGATAACATCACTTGAAGATATTACCGGCATTCCGAGGACCTCTGTTCCCTTTAAATTGTCTATGTGTATATGTCGCATTATTTTATCCCCACTTTTTATATGTGTATACAGCATCTGACTTTGTTTTTATTTTAACACAACAAATTTGAATGTACAATATGACTCGTCCGTATCAATATATAAAATCTTTCATTGCCTGACTTTTATTAAGCAGAAGTGTACTGTACACAAAAAGTACATCTGCATTATCAAATTCGGCAAAACCGCCTATCAAATCCGGCACCATATACCTTGTATCAAAAACCGTTATTTTACTGTATTCCTGTGCCAACAACGGAACAAGGCTGCTGCCGAAAGAATCCCTGAACACGATAAGCTCCTTACCACTTTTTGCACCGGGATTTTCAATTCTCACAACGGGTCTTGCCCCCGAAAGATATATGTCATACGGGTCATTGCCGTAAAGCCTGTCAAAATCGTACATTCCTGCATATCCGCTAAAACCTGTGGCATCATCCGGCAACACCCGGCAGTTTTGCAGCGTATCATTTGTAATATATTTTATCTTTTCGCTTTGCAGAGGCAGTGCCGACTGTCCGCAGTACACACCGCGAAATGAAATGTCTGTCTGCACCGTTTCATACCCGTCAAGCTCACTGTTTCCCATAGCTTTGGCAATTTTATCGGCAGAACCGGCAATATTTTCCTGCTTCCAGTGAGTATCAGTCCTGTAATAGTCCGCCAATTCAAGCGTACCAGTTATGTCAATATATTCCGCATACGGCATATTTTCTTTCATTAATGAAAACATCCTGTTGTAATCCATAGCAGGATATCCGTTCTTTGCCGCAAGAAAATAATTCTTATCCGGAACAATGGATAGATACACCTTTGAACCCGTCCCCTTTATATACCTGTCATATATTGCAGTCAGCTTATCTGCTGCATCTGTAACGGACTTTTCATTAAGAGGATAATCAAGCTTTGAAGCATATCCGTCAGCCACATATATACCGTTGTTGTCCTTTTTCCCAAAAATGTACATACTGCTCACAGCTTTAAGTGTTCTGAACTCATCACGCATCGGAAACTGGTCAAGCGTATATTCTTCAAATTCAGACATAAAGCTGCCATTTTGTATTTTATCCAAAGATATCTCAGGGAAAGCTGCAAGCCGCCTTCTTTCGCTAAGCGACATCTCATCTGCAGGCTTTATAAAGCACCATGCCGAAAGTGCCAGCCATACAAATGCAACTAAAACAAGCCCCGGAATATATGATTTATTATTTTTCATACTAATCCCCATTTCGCAGACGCTTTGGCGTCATAATTCCTTAAAATCGAAAATACAAAAACGGATTAAATGAGCCGTCTACAAGAAATGCAGTGCACACAAGCAGCACCACCACCATAATTACAGGTTCAAAAATCTGCGACAGCTTTCCGTATTTCAACGAATTTCTAAGCCTGCCGGCACATTCCCCTATGACCGGTGTCGCACCTGCAAATCCCATAATAAATATTACAGCATAGCTTTTCAGGTAATAAACTGCCTCCGCGGTAACAAGCGGTATCCCTGCTGCGCCAAACATTCCGCCTATATCACCAAATGCCTGTAAAACATTGTCTGCATTAAAAATTACAAAGCTGATGACAACCAGTAAAATAACATATATATGGCTGAAAACCGCAGGCATCCTTTCCAGTACTTTTTTAAAATATATTTTTTCAAATACCAGAATGACCGCAAACATGACACCCCATATAACAAAGTTCCATGCCGCACCATGCCACAATCCGGTAAGCGCCCACACGACAATTATGTTAAATATCCATCTCGGCTTTGAAACCCTGTTTCCGCCAAGCGGAATATATACGTAATCCCTGAACCATGTTCCAAGCGTCATATGCCATCTGCGCCAGAATTCCGTAATACTCTTTGAAATGTATGGATAGTTGAAATTCTCGCAGAAATTGAATCCAAGAATTCTGCCAAGTCCTATCGCCATATCGCTGTATCCTGAAAAATCAAAATAAATGCACAGCGTAAAGCTTACCGCATATATCCAGTAAAAAAGCACCGACTTTTCATCCGAGACCCTGAATATGTCGCAAAGCCCGGCAAAAGCATTGGCAAGCAGAATCTTCTTGGCTAATCCCGCAATAAACCGCCTTATCCCCTCGTACACATTTACCGCGCTTACAACGCGGCCTGACAGCTCCCTGTTCACTTCCGAATAGCGTACAATCGGGCCTGCGACAAGCTGTGGAAACATTGTTACATAGGTTGCAAAAGTTACGATATTTTTCTGTGCTTCCACATCGCCCCTGTATACATCTATAATATAGCTTAAAACCTGAAAAGTATAAAAACTTATACCAATCGGAAGCGCTATATTAAGAAGCGGTGCATTTCCTTTTGTCACACTGTTAAAACAGTCAATTAAAAAATCTGCATATTTGTGATATACGAAAAGAACTGCCAGCAACACAACACTTCCTGCCAGTACTGCACGTGCTGCTGATTTTCTTTCTCTAAAATGCTCTATGGCAAGCCCTGCAATGTACCCCGCCATCACCATTACCAGCATAAGTATCAGATACACCGGCTCTCCGGAAGCGTAAAAGACAAGGCTTGCCAACAGCAGCACATAATTTTTAAATTTTTGCGGTACTGCAAAATAAATTATCAGCACTACCGGAAGAAAATAATACAAAAACGGAATACTTGAAAAAAGCATACCTGTTCTCCATATATAAATTAAAGTTCGACAGAGAGTGTCCCTGCTATTTCTTTAAATGCACCGATAAAATCTGCTGCAGTCGCAGTATCTGCAAATGTGCTTGAAATCATGACAAGCATAACAACATCACCGCTTGCCGCTACCTTGAGGTCATCGGCCTCTACGCATATCCACTTTCTTGGGTCAATGCCGTTTTTCATCTCCTGCGCAACTTCTTTTGCGTCATCAGCATTATTAAGCCTTACAAGAACCATTGAATATGCCTGCGAGCCCATCATCGGCTCAGATACAACAGCCTCTTTAATCTTATCTGCATTGGCAAGTCCTGTATTATAACGAAGTGCATCGGTATCCGTAAGTTCAACATTCATTGTCATAAGCGGAAATTTTAATGCTTTCTTCGCATACACTGCATCAATTATTTCCGTAAGGGACATTGAAGTTGTTGCCGATGTTGCGGTCTGTGTACTGACATTTTCCTGACCCGGTGCGTTATCTGCTGCATTTTGCTTGCTGCCACAGCCTGTTATCGAGACTGATACCATAAGTGCCGTAAGTAAAACAGTAAATAATTTCTTCATTCTAAAACTCATTCTTACCTCATTTCTTAATATGTTAATGTTTGCAACCCATTTCACTTATTATTATCATTTACTTTTAAGATAAAATCAACATTTATAAAAAAATTTAATATATTTAATAATTGACAATTATTGGTTGCATGCATATAATGTATTTGTTAAATAATTAACAAAGTATTGGCTGATTGATACAGGAGGTGTCACAATGGAAAATATTGTGGATAACATGGAGTCTCTTAATGAAAAGCTTGCAAAAGTCCGCGAAGCACAGAGAATTTTTGCAGGATATTCACAGGAGCAGGTTGATGCCATTTTCAAGGCTGCTGCAATTGCCGCAAACAGGGCAAGAATCCCTCTTGCCAAGCTGGCTGTAGAAGAGACCGGAATGGGCATTGTTGAAGACAAGGTTATTAAAAATCATTATGCTACTGAGTACATTTATAATAAGTACAAGAATACAAGAACCTGCGGCGTAATTGAAGAAGACAAATCATTTGGAACAAAGAAAATTGCTGAACCTATCGGAGTTGTTGCAGCTGTTATTCCTACAACAAACCCTACATCTACTGCTATTTTCAAAACTCTCATCTGCCTGAAGACACGTAACGGTATTATTATAAGCCCTCATCCTCGTGCAAAAAAAAGTACGATTGCTGCAGCAAAGACAGTGCTTGATGCAGCTGTTGCAGCAGGCGCACCAAAGGATATTATCGGCTGGATAGATGTTCCGTCTATTGAGATGTCAACAACACTTATGCAGGAAGCCGATATTATTCTTGCAACGGGAGGCCCGGGAATGGTTAAGGCAGCTTATTCTTCCGGCAAACCGGCTCTTGGGGTTGGCGCAGGTAATACTCCTGCTGTGTTTGACGAAAGTTGCGATGTCAAAATGGCAGTAAACTCAGTAATCCACTCAAAGACATTTGATAACGGAATGATTTGTGCATCAGAGCAGTCTGTTATTGTCAACAAAAAAATATATGATGCCGTTAAGAAAGAATTTGCATACAGGGGCTGCTATTTCTTAAAGGGCGATGAACTTGACAAGGTTCGCAAGACAATCATTATTAACGGTGCATTGAATGCAAAGATTGTTGGCCAAAAGGCTGCCACAATCGCTGCTCTTGCCGGTGTCAAAGTTCCTGAAGAAACGAAAATATTAATCGGTGAAGTTACTTCTGTTGATATCTCAGAAGAATTTGCGCATGAAAAGCTCTCGCCGGTACTTGCAATGTATAAGGCCGACGACTTTGAGGATGCAGTAAGCAAGGCTTCTCATCTCATTGCAGACGGTGGCTACGGACACACCTCATCATTATATATAAATACAGAAACCGGAGGCGACAAGATTGCCGTATTCAGCGAGGCCATGAAAACCTGCCGAATCCTTATCAACACGCCTTCTTCGCACGGAGGAATCGGTGATTTGTATAACTTTAATCTTACTCCGTCACTCACACTTGGATGTGGCTCATGGGGCGGCAATTCAGTATCCGAAAATGTTGGTGTCAAGCATCTTCTTAATGTTAAGACTGTTGCTGAAAGGAGAGAAAATATGCTTTGGTTTCGCGCACCTGAAAAGGTTTATTTTAAAAAGGGCTGTCTTCCGGTTGCTCTTGACGAGCTTGGCAGTGTAATGGGGAAAAAGAAAGCATTTATCGTTACTGACCAATACCTTTATACAAGCGGTTCTATCAAATGTGTGACCGACAAACTAGATGAAATGGGCATACGCCATACTGAATTTTTCAATGTAACACCCGACCCTACTCTTGCATGTGCAAAGGAAGGTCTTGCACAGCTAAAGCTCTTTGAACCTGACTGCATTATTGCAATTGGTGGCGGCTCACCTATGGATGCAGCCAAAATCATGTGGGTGATGTATGAGCACCCTGAAGCAGATTTTATGGATATGGCAATGCGCTTTATGGACATAAGAAAGCGTGTATATACATTTCCACACATGGGTGACAAGGCATATTTTGTAGCAATTCCTACTTCGTCAGGTACCGGCTCTGAGGTTACTCCGTTTGCCGTAATCACAGATGAGAAAACCGGAACCAAATACCCTCTTGCAGACTATGAGCTTATGCCTAAAATGGCAATTGTAGATGCTGATATGATGATGAACCAGCCAAAGGGCCTTACCAGTGCATCCGGCATTGATGCGCTGACACATGCGCTTGAAGCCTATGCCTCAATTATGGCAACGGAATTTACCGATGGTCCTGCCCTTAAGGCGATGAAAAACATTTTTGAATATCTTCCTTCGGCTTATGAAAATGGTGCAAATGACGCTAAAGCCCGTGAAAAAATGGCTGAAGCATCAACCCTTGCCGGCATGGCATTTGCCAATGCATTTCTCGGTGTATGCCATTCAATGGCTCATAAGCTGGGTGCATACCACCACCTTCCTCACGGTGTTGCCAATGCACTGCTCATCACTATTGTAATGCGCTTTAATGCAGCCGAAGTACCAACCAAAATGGGAACATTTTCACAGTATCAGTATCCTCATACTCTGGACCGTTACATTGAATGTGCTGATTTCCTCGGTATCAAAGGACGTACAAAGGAAGAAAAATTCAATAATTTCATAAAGGCCATTGAAGACCTTAAGGAACGTGTAGGAATAAAGAAAACAATCAGGGATTATGGTATTGAGGAGAAGGATTTTCTTGCCACACTTGACGAAATGGTTGAAAATGCATTTGATGACCAGTGTACAGGTGCCAATCCAAGATATCCGCTGATGAGTGAAATTAAGGAAATGTATCTTGAGGCTTACTATGGTAAATAAAGGTCGCACACACTTTTGCATGGAGGATTTAATATGAAATTAGATAATTGTATTTCCAAGGGATTTTTAAAGAGTGTATATTTAAAAGACGGGAATGCCGTAAAGGTTTTTGATAAAAAATATAATAAGTCGGATGTACTTTACGAGGCGCTTAATACAGCGCGTGTTGAGGATGCCGGAATGGATATTCCAAAACTTTTGTCTGTCGATGTTGTTGACGGACAGTGGTGTATTACCAGTGAGTACGTTAATGGTAAAACCCTTGCACAGCTTATGAAAGAAAACCCTAAAAAAATTGATTCTTATATCGACAAAATGGTTGACCTGCACATTTTTATCCAAAGCAAGCGCAACCCATTGCTAATTAAGCTGAAGGATAAAATTACGAGGCAGATTAATGAGCTTGACTGTATTGATGCAACAAAGAAATATGAGCTGCTTTCTCGTCTTAACGGAATGCATGAGCACTCAAAACTTTGTCATGGCGATTTTGCTCCTGAAAATATCATTGTTACAAAGTCCGGCAAATACGTTGCAATCGACTGGGTTCATGCGACGCAGGGCAACGCCAGTGCTGATGTTGCAAGAACCTACCTTCTTCTTGCATTAAATGATATAACAATTGCAGATAAATATCTTAATGTTTTCTGTGAGAAAACCGGCACAGACAAACGTTATGTTCAGGAATGGCTGCCGATTGTTGCGGCTGCGCAGCTTGACAAGAAACATCCTGAAGAAAAAGAACTGCTTATGAAATGGCTTGATGTAGTAAACTTTGAGTGATTAGCTTAAAAAATGCAATAACAGGGTCTCCGTCTTTATGGCAGAGACCCTGTTATTAATTCTTACAGATTTTTAATTCTTACAGGTTTTTACTGTTCATATTAAGGTGTAATCACTGTCTTGCCACCCATGTATGGCTGCAATACCTTTGGAATACGTACACTTCCGTCTTCATTTAAGTTATTCTCAAGGAATGCGATAAGCATTCTTGGAGGTGCCACTACTGTATTATTCAGTGTATGTGCAAAATATTTCTTACCATCCTCGCCGTTTACACGAATCTTAAGGCGGCGTGCCTGTGCATCACCTAAGTTAGAGCAGCTTCCAACTTCAAAATACTTCTTCTGTCTTGGAGACCATGCCTCAACGTCAAGTGACTTAACCTTAAGGTCTGCAAGGTCACCTGAGCAGCAATTCAATGTTCTTACAGGTATATCCAGTGAGCGGAACAAATCAACTGTGTTCTGCCATAACTTATCATACCACATATTGCTTTCTTCAGGCTTACATACAACAATCATTTCCTGCTTCTCAAACTGATGGATTCTATATACACCACGCTCTTCAAGTCCATGAGCACCTTTTTCCTTACGGAAGCAAGGAGAATAGCTTGTGAGTGTTTTTGGAAGCTCTGCCTCCGGAATTATTGTATCAATAAATTTACCAATCATTGAATGTTCGCTTGTACCAATGAGATATAAATCTTCTCCTTCAATCTTATACATCATGGCATCCATTTCTGCGAAGCTCATAACGCCGGTAACAACATTGCTTCTAATCATAAATGGCGGTACACAGTATGTGAAACCTCTGTCAATCATGAAATCTCTTGCATAAGAAATTACTGCGGAATGAAGTCTTGCAATATCTCCCATCAGATAATAGAAGCCGTTACCTGCCACCTTTCTTGCTGAATCAAGGTCAATTCCATGAAGCTTTTCCATAATATCAGTATGGTATGGAATTTCAAAATCAGGTACAACCGGCTCGCCAAACTTTTCAATCTCAACATTTTCTGAATCGTCTTTGCCAATCGGTACACTTGGATCAATAATATTTGGAATTGTCATCATAATCTTTGTGACTTTTTCATTGAGTTCAGATTCTTTTGCCTCAAGTGCGGTAAGTCTTTCGGCATCCTTTGCCACCTGCGCCTTAAGTTCCTCAGCCTCATCTTTCTTGCCCTGACCCATGAGCATACCTATCTGCTTTGAAATCTTGTTACGATTTCCGCGGATTTCATCAGCCTCTTTCTGAGTTGCTCTTGCCTCTTCATCAAGAGCAATAACTTCATCTACAAGAGGAAGCTTCTGATCCTGAAATTTCTTTTTAATGTTCTCTTTTACTACTTCCGGATTTTCTCTTACAAATTTTAAATCTAACATTTTATCCTCCATCTAAAATTTATTAGAATGTTTCACGTGAAACATTTATAACTTGATTTATTATCTGATTAATTACAGTTTGCCATTCTTCCGCTGTGATTCTTCCGTTGACGGCTTGTCCGATTATACTTTTTCTTCTGTTGCTGCCGCTTGACTTGTTGCTGCCGCCTCATCCTGCGCGATTTCATCATCATCAAGATTAAGTGCTGCAAGTGCCTCGTCCAGCTCTTTTACATCATATGTATTATTAATAATCTCATTCATATGACCAAGGTCTGTATCGCCAAGCGGCCCGGCAAGCGCCTTTTTAAGGCTTTCTGCCTCTTCTTCGCCAAGCTCAATATAGGATTCACCTGCGACAATCTCCTTAATGTACATATAGCAGCCTTCTCTGCTGTGCATTGAGTTAATAATAAATCCGTTATTCTTATTATCAAGCATTGTCAGTGCAAAGCTTAACTTTCCGCCCATCTCATGAAAAGCATCGTACTTTACAATTCCTACTTTCTGGTAAGAGTAGTGAATCTTATCGAGTAGAAACTTTATGTTCTTTACATTTTTTGCATTAATTCTTTTGAGGTTTTCAATTTCCTTAAATCTTTCGAGCATAAGCGGTTCAAGTGTTCTTCCATCTTTACCGCTCATAAATGTCTCGTATTTCTTACGTGTTTTATTCATCTTGCAAATAGCAACTATTGCAAGAATAAATGATACAATTGATATTATAGTTATTGCCAATACTGCAATAATTATGTACTGCATATCAATTGGAACCAACCCAAAAAAATCTACCATCCTTTTCCTCATTTCTATGCGCTCTTACCGCAATCTCAATCTAACGTTTAATCTGACAGTTATATACCGTTGTTTTCTTATCCGACTACTTTATAGACTGAAGCATGTCAACAATACGTTCCAATTCGTCCTGTGAATAATACTCAATTTCAATCTTTCCCTTATTGTTGCGCTTGTTATGAATTGATACCTTGGTGCCGAGAACAGTCTTGATTTTATCTTCAATGCTTCTATAAATAAGTTCTCTTGCCGTGTTATTATCTTCTTTTTTAGGTTCCGCCTTCTTGTCAAGGGACTTCATAAGCTTTTCGGTTTCTCTTACACTGAGTTTTTCGTCGAAAATTTTCTGTGCAACCATATACTGCTTATCGCCATCTTCTATCGCAAGCAAAGCTCTGGCATGTCCGTTGCTAATCATATTCTCCATTACCATCTGCTGGACTCTTTCATCAAGTTTGAGCAGACGCATTGAATTGGCAATTGCAGCACGGCTTTTTGATACTTTGTCCGCAACCTCGTCCTGCTTTAATCTGTACTCCTTGATAAGCTTCTGATACGCCTTTGCTTCTTCAATCGGGTTCAAATCCTCACGCTGTATATTTTCAATAAGCGCGATTTCCATTATTTCCTGTGTTGTGTAGTCCTTGATAATAACAGGAACTTCCTTAATTCCTGCAAGCTTTGCAGCTCTCCATCTGCGCTCTCCGGCAATAATCTCATAGTAATCACCCTTCTTTTGAACAAGCAGCGGCTGAAGAATGCCATACTGTCTGATTGAATCTGCAAGTTCAAGCAGTGCATCCTCATCAAATGCCTTTCTTGGCTGCTCTTTATTTGGTTCTATGTCCGATATCTTAATTTTAGTATCAGCAGGTACTTTTACTTCCTTAACTACCTCTTTTACAACAACTTTTTCCTTTTTTTCGGTATCATCCGGAATCAGTGCATTAAGTCCCTTTCCAAGTCCTTTACCCAATCCCTTTCCGCTTTTAACTGATGCCATACTAATCTCCATTCCGCAGACGCTTATGCGTCGGAGGAATCGCAAGCCAAATATCGGATTTGGCTCTGCGATAATGGCTTGTTTGTGGCGCCTGCGGCACAAACAGCCGTGTGAAAAATATGCCATCGGGCATATTTTTCACACTAATCTCCATTTCTCAATTTATATATCTTTTCCCTGATTCATGACCTCTTCAGCCAATAATCTGTAACTTTCCGCACCGGCTGACTTGTCATCATAAATGTTGATTGGAAGTCCGTGGCTTGGTGCCTCTGCGAGTCTTACATTTCTCGGTATTATTGTCTTGTAAATATTCTGTCCAAGATTTTCCTTAACATTCTCAACTACCTGAAGGGAAAGATTGGTACGTGCGTCATACATTGTAAACACTACTCCCTCAAGTTCCAGTTCCGGATTAAGCTTGCGCTTTACAAGGTTAATTGTATGTATAAGCTGTGTGAGTCCTTCAAGTGCATAATATTCACACTGAATAGGGACAAGCACAGTATCAGCCGCTGTCATGGCATTAACCGTAAGCATGCTGAGTGATGGCGGGCAGTCAAGGATTATAAAATCATAATCATTTTTCACTCCGTCAAGCGCATTTTTCAAAATATACTCTCTGTTATCTACATCAATTAAATCAATCTCTGCTCCTGCGAGATTTACATTTGATGGAAGCACATCAAGATTATCAAACACATTCTTCTGAATTGCTTCTTTAATTTCAACGTCATCAAGCATCACCTGGTAAATTGTGCTATCCACTTCGTCCTTTGCCACACCCAGTCCGCTTGTTGCATTTCCCTGCGGGTCAATATCAACAATAAGTACTTTCTGCTGTTTCTCGGCAAGGCACGCCGCCAGGTTTATTGCCGTTGTAGATTTTCCCACGCCACCTTTCTGGTTGGCTATAGCAATTATTCTTCCCATGTCAGTCACCATACTTTTCACTAATTTTCCGGTAATTTTTATCATATCACAATTTAATTCTAATCACAATAAATGTTTGCAATAAAATAAAAATGTTTCACGTGAAACATTTTTAAAATCAAAAAGATGCCGGTAATTAAAAGGCATCCTTTTTAAATCTTTATATTATTTGTATCGTGTATCAACACTGCATTATATTTTCTATTGAAATTACTCAAACTCAACTATTGAATTACTTGATATCAACTATTTTATTCTTAATTGCAAACACCGCCGCCTGAGTTCTGTCAGATACATTAATCTTATGAAATATGTTAGAAATATGATTCTTAACCGTTCGTTCACTAATGTTGAGTGTTGATGCTATTTCTTTATTAAACATTCCATTTGCAATAAGCTTCAGCACCTCAAGTTCTCGCTTTGTAAGTTCTTTTACTTTGTCTGCCTTTATATCTCTTTTTGCAAGACTTGAATTAATCTGCGGTGTAAGTGACGGTTCAACAAATCCCTCTCCTTCGTACACTGCCATAATTGCCTTCTTCAATGTTGCAGAATCAGAGTTCTTTAAAACATATCCATCACATCCGATATCAAGAGCTTTAATCAGGTATTCTATGTCATTATGTATTGTAAGAATAATAACTTTATTCTTGATTTTTTGCTTGCGTATTAATGTAAGAGTCTGAATTCCGTCTAATTTAGGCATATTAATATCAAGCAATACAACATCCGGATTCAATTCACTTATTAAATCAAGGCATTCATATCCATCGCTTGCTTCTCCGACAATCTCAACTGTTCCGTCAAGTTCAAGAAGCTGCTTTAATCCTTCACGAATCATTGCATGGTCATCTGCGATTAATACACGAATTGACATTTCTAAGCCTCCATGATATTAATAGGTATGGTTATAACATTCTTCGTGCCGTCTGTATGTTCACACTGAATATCACCATTGAGTAATTTTACCCGCTCCTTGATAATAGCCAATCCAAATCCGGTATTAATATCACCTACCACCGAATTCTCATCACTATATCCATTACCATCATCCGCATGTTCAATAACTAAGTTATCTTTGTCTGTGTATATTGTTATATTAATATTATTACCTTCTGAATGTTTTATTGAATTACCGGTAAGTTCCTGAATAATTCTAAAGACCGTTATCTGAATAATATTGTCAATATTATCGTCATTCAGATTGTCAAGATTAAGTGTTATATTCATATCGGTCATTGAAGAACATTGATTTACGTATCTTTCCAATGTCTCCTTAAATCCGATATCGTCAAGTGCCATCGGGCGAAGATTATAAACAATGTCCCTCAGTTCATCAACGCACTCCCTCATAACCTTATTAACAATCTCAAGTTCAAGTTTTGCTCGGGAGACATCACTGTCCATAACTTTCTGGGTAAACTCAGTCTTATGAATTAACGCTGTCATCTTCTGCAAAACCGAATCATGTATATCTCTTGAAATTCTCTGCCTTTCATTCTCACGAATAGAAAGCATCTGATAACCGTCAATATTAACCGACGCTTCATCGTTCTGCAATTCCGCAAGCTGCTCCATCTTTTTATCGATACATACTATACGCTTTTCCAGAACATCTATGTCTCTTTGTATACTCTCTTTACGCTCGCAAAGTGAAAGAATCTCTCTGTCATCATCCGCTTTTGATTCCGAAGGTTTAAAAACGTCGCCTGTCGAATCCTGCTCCATACGGATTTTCTTTATAGCTTCATCAATAGACTCAATATTTAATTTCCCTCTGTAAATATTTCTTAAATTCTCGTCTCTTTCAGATTTAAGATTTGCAAGCTCAACAAATAAATATTTTTTAATTTTATCCATTAATATCCGCCCCATTACTTAATTAAACCGTGCTAAACCCTTACATAATTATATATCATTTTTACATAAAATCAAAGAGGCAATTGTATCTTTTCTTACCATATATTATAATGTATATAGGTCTATTTTTTGTTGTGATTAATTTTACTGTCACAGAATGGAGTAACAATGAATAAATGGCAAAAGTTAGGAATTTTTGCAGGCGTTACTGCAACGGCTGCCACCATTACCCACATTATCAACAGAATAATATTTTCAACTTCAGTGTCGATGGGGGTTACAGACACAGAGGACCGTCTTACTTACCGGTGGAAATTCGGAGATATTTCCTATATTAAAAAAGGTAGCGGCAATCCTATTTTATTAGTACACGATCTTAATTCATACAGCAGCACATATGAGTGGAGCAAAATCTGTGACGAACTTGCAAAGACGCATACCGTATATGCAGTTGATCTGCTTGGCTGCGGATATTCGGCAAAACCGGCAATTACATATACCGCATATCTTTATGTGCAGCTACTTGAAGACTTTGTAAAGAGTGTCATCGGACGCCGCACGGACGTTGTTGTGACAGGCGACTCAAGTCCTCTCGTAATTATGTCATGCTACAATAATGATTCACTTTTTAACAATATTGTGCTTGTAAATCCGCCAAGCTTAGAATCATGTTCCCAGATTCCAAGCAAAAGAAAAAATGTATTCAGAATGTTGCTTAATACATCTCTTATCGGCAATTCGATTTACAATATGTCTGTGTCAAAGAATGCACTTGCTGAAATCTGCAGAACCAAGCTTTTCTACAGCAAGAACAGCATTCCTAACAGCATTATAAATGTACTGCATGAGACAGCACATATCGGAGGATTTACTGCCAGACACCTGTTTGCAAGCACAAAATGCCGCTATACTACCGTAAGCATAGGCAAGGCCTTAAGTATCATCAATAACAGCATTTTTATTATTGCAGGCGACAACGCTGTCAATATGAAGAATATTGTTAAAGAATACAGTGAAATCAATCCTGTTATCGAGAGCGTAACCATTCCGCGTTCCAAGCATCTTCCTCAGCTTGAACGCCCTGTGCGCTTCTTAAATCAGTTAAAAATTTTCCTGTAAACCGGCAATAATAAGGTCTAAGTAATTAACGCAACCTAATTATTGCAGTATAATTAATACAGCCGGGATATTGAAAACATTTTCAAAATCAGACTTAACCTCTGACGATTGGAAATGATTTCAATATTCCGGCTGTTTTTCTGACTGCTATACCATTCTGACTGCTATACCATTTTCTGACTACCATGCGGCTTTACAACCTGCTATGCAGTTACAACTATTATTAATTGCTTATAACTGTTACAGCGGCTTGCTTGACGGAAGCCCTGCTTTTCTCGGATACTTTCCTGCCGTTTTAGTACATTTTTTTACTATAACAAAAGAACGCTCAATATCTGTATCAGGAAGAATCAGCTTCTTAACGCCGACAACTTTGGCTCCCAGCATTCCGATTGCATTTTTTGCGTCTTTAAGCTCCTGCTCAATTTCACCTGATTTGTATGATATAAAATATCCTCCTACCTTCACATACGGTATGCAGTATTCGGACAGTGTAGAAAGATTGGCAACTGCCCTGGATACGCATAAATCATAGCTTTCCCTGTAATCCGGCTGCTGTGCGTAATCTTCCGCCCTTCCATGAATTGCTGTTATCTTATCAAGTTCAAGTGTCTGTATCACTTCATTTAAAAATTTAATACGTTTATTCAGTGAATCAAGCAGCGTAACCTCAAGCTCAGGAAATGCAATTTTAAGCGGTATTCCCGGAAAACCTGCCCCTGTACCCACATCAAGAACTCTTACCGGGTCACTTACAGAAAATTCAGGTTTGAGCTTTTCATCATCAAAAACAGTTTTTATTGCCAGACTGTCCAGAAAATGTTTCACATAAACCTCTGTTTTTTCAGTAATTGCCGTAAGATTCATAACCTTATTCCACTCAACAAGCATTTCGTAGTACGTGTTAAATGATGTGAGCATTTTTTCGTCTAAATCTACATTTATTTTACTAAGATTCGTTATAAAATCCATTAAATAATCCTTTCGCTTAAAGCTTACGCCTTATTTCTTGAACTTTCCATGTATACCAGAAGAACTGATATATCCGCAGGCGAAACACCTGATATTCTCTGTGCCTGACCTACACTTCTCGGTCTGAATTTATCAAGCTTCTGTGCAGCTTCCTTTCTAAGACCGCTTATTGCCATATAGTCGATTTTATCAGGAATAATCTTGTTCTCCAGCTTCTTGAAATGCTCTACCTGACGGCGCTGGCGTTCAATATAGCCCTCATATTTAAGATTAATATTTACCTGCTCAATAACATCTTCACTAAGCTTCGGACGGTCTGAATCAATCTCTGCGAGGTCATCATAGCAAAGTTCAGGTCTTCTTACAAGCTCCGCAAGCGTAGCTCCGTTATTAAGAAGTGTGCTGCCCTTTCTTTCAAGCAGTTTCTGAACATTTTCCGATGTTCCTACAAATGTATGATTAAGTCTTTCAATTTCTTCCCCGATTGCCTTTTCTTTGGCTTTAACATAATTCATTCTTTCCTCGTCAATAAGCCCGACTTCATATCCGTAGCGGGTAAGACGCAGGTCTGCGTTGTCCTGGCGCAGAAGCAGTCTGTATTCGGCACGTGATGTCATCATTCTGTACGGCTCAGTATTTTCCTTTGTCACAAGGTCATCGATAAGCACGCCTATGTAACTTTCCGAGCGCTGCAAAATCAAAGGTTCTTTTCCCTTTATTTTCATTGCGGCATTAATCCCCGCAATTATACCCTGTGCAGCCGCTTCTTCATAGCCTGAGCTTCCGTTAAACTGTCCGCCTGCAAAAAGTCCTTCTATCGCCTTAAATTCAAGAGAAGATTTGAGCTGTACCGGATTGATGCAGTCATACTCAATCGCATATGCATTGCGCACAATTCTGACATTTTCAAGCCCCGGTACCGTGCGGTACATTTCATACTGGACATCCTCCGGAAGCGAGCTAGACATTCCTCCGAGATACATTTCGTTGGTATAATTGCCCTCCGGCTCAATAAATACCTGATGCCTTTCTTTATCAGCAAACCTTACTACCTTGTCCTCAATAGACGGGCAGTATCTTGGGCCTGTGCCGTGAATTACTCCCGAATACAGCGGTGAGCGGTCAAGATTTGCCTTAATTATCTCATGAGTCTTTTCATTGGTATACGTAAGCCAGCATGAAACCTGCTCTTTTTGTATATCCTCCGGATTGGTTGTAAATGAAAACGGAACAATTTTCTCGTCGCCCTTCTGCTCCGCCATCTTTGAAAAATCTATCGAGCGTTTATCAACGCGCGCCGGTGTACCCGTCTTAAAACGCTGCATTTCAATTCCGTTGGCAATTAGAGAATCCGTAAGATGATTTGCAGCCTGAAGCCCGTTTGGTCCAGTATGGTTGCTCACATCACCATATATGCAGCGCGCCTTAAGATACGTTCCTGTGCACAGTACAACTGCCTTCGCATGGTATACCGCCCCTGAAAATGTTTTAACACCGCCTATTTTACCATCATTTACGATTATTTCACTTACTTCCGCCTGACGTATGTGCAAATGCTCCGTATTTTCCATTACACGGCGCATACGCCTGCTGTAATCCTGCTTGTCCGCCTGTGCCCTGAGCGAGTGCACGGCAGGCCCCTTTGAAGCATTTAACATTTTTGACTGAATAAATGTTGCGTCAATATTTTTGCCCATTTCTCCGCCAAGTGCATCTATTTCACGCACAAGGTGGCCTTTTGAACTGCCTCCTATATTAGGGTTGCATGGCATCAGCGCAATACTTTCAACACTTACCGTAAAACAGATTGTTTCAAGCCCAAGCCTTGCACATGCAAGTGCAGCCTCACATCCGGCATGCCCTGCGCCCACAACCACTACATCATAATTTTCTTCAACTGCTTTCATACTTACCTCTATTCCGCGTAATTTATCGCACTGACCCCTATTCTGTGTAATTCTTCGCACTTACCCTCTATTTTGCGTATTTACTTACCCATACAAAATCTGCTGAATATCTGGTTGACCAGATCCTCTTCAACCGCCTCTCCTATAATCTTTCCGAGGCTTTCATACGCATTCATCAAATCTATTGTAAAACAATCTTCAGGCATCTGATTATAAATGCTTTCTTTAACAAGTTTAAGACTGTTTATCGATTCTTTCAACAGATTTTTCTGTCTTGCGTTAGTAATATATATTTCATCATTATGCCTAATCTCACCATGAAAAAACATTTCTTTAATAGTTTCCGAAAGTTCTTCCATTCCTGTTTCGTTCTTAGCCGAAACAAGCAGCACCGGACAGTCGATATATTCTTTCATTTTATCAACCGTAAGTATATTCTCCATATCCGATTTATTGAGAAGTACAATAACATGACGGTTCTTAACCATGTCAAGAATTTTCCTGTCATTTTCATCAAGCTGCTTTGTTGCATCTGCCACATATATAATTAAATCGGCCTTGTCTGCATACTCAAATGCTTTGTTAATTCCTATTTTTTCCACAATATCCTCAGTATCCCTGATTCCTGCCGTATCTACAAGATTAAGCATTATTCCGTCAAGGTTGATTGATTCCTCAAGGACATCTCTTGTTGTTCCCTCTATGTCAGTTACGATTGCGCGCTCTGTTTTTGCAAGCGCATTAAGCAGGCTTGATTTGCCCGCATTAGTTTTCCCCAAAATTACTGTCTGCACGCCATCCTTTAAAATACGCCCGTTGTCAGCACTTTTCAACAAAATATCGAGCTTATCCACACACTTATCCACATCTTTTAATAAGTTATCCCCATAATTTTCAAGCTCATAATGCTCAGGGTCATCGAGTGCCGCCTCTATAAATGCTGTGTGATTGAGAATAATTTCTCTGATTTCGTCAATTTCTTCTGATAATTTTCCCTGTAATTGCGATACAGAAGAAGAAAGCGCATATTCATTTTTTGAATTAATTATATCTATTACTGATTCTGCTTGTGTAAGGTCTATTCTTCCGTTAAGAAATGCCCTTTTTGTAAATTCACCCGGTTCTGCCGGTCTTGCGCCTGCATCAAATACTGCATCAAGAATTTTTCTTATGACAAGAATTCCGCCGTGGCAGTTAATTTCAACCACATCTTCTTTTGTGTAGGTATTAGGAGCTTTCATGACTGATACCAGCGCTTCATCTATCACAGAACCGCCTGAAACGATTGTTCCGTAATGAATTGTGTGGCTTAAGCAGTCTGCAAGGCGTTTTTTCTTCACTCCGTTAAAAATCCTGTCTGCGATTTCTATTGCTTCATCACCGCTTATTCTTATAATTCCGATTCCGCCATTACCCATAGTATTGGTAGAAACAGCCGCAATTGTATCAGTAGTGTACATATTTTCACTCCTTCCATAATCAGGCAGGCAGGAGTAATTAACTCCCGTCCTCATAAATTGAAAAGGCATACAGTGCTCCGAACACTGTATGCCTAATCTGCCGTTCACGTCCGGACCGGTCATTAATTTCTGTTGTAATCCTTCTTATATCCGTCATAACCATTTGAGCGGTGCTCGTTCTTAAGATAAACGATTACATGTCTGAATGGCTCTTCTCCCTCACTTCTTGTTGCAACAAACTTGTCGTTCTGAAGTGCTGAATGGATAATACGTCTTTCATATGGGTTCATAGGTTCAAGTGAAACAGGTCTCTTTGAACGCTTAACCTTATATGCGATGTTCTTTGCAAGAGATTCAAGAGTTTCCTTTCTTCTCTGACGGTAGTCTTCCGTATCTACCTTGACACGCATATATTTTTCATTTTCCTTGTTTACAACAAGGCTTACAAGATACTGGATTGAATCAAGTGTCTGTCCTCTCTTACCGATAAGAAGTCCCATCTCATCACCGCTGAGTTCTACATTTACGCATCCCTCTGCCTCATCAATCTTAATATCAATGTTGACTTCCATATTCATTGCCTTGAACATATTGTCAAGGAAATCACGAATAACCTTGTCCACATCACATGTGATTACAACTGCTTTTTTAGCAGGTTTAGACTCATTCTTAACCTCAGCCTTAACCTCATTTTTAACTTCAGCCTTAATATTTTTAACTTCCTCTGAAGATTCTTTAACTTCTTTTATGGATGCTTCTTCTGTCTGTCCTTCCTGACTCTTTACCCATGCCTTAATCTTTGCAGGACGGCTTCCGAAACCAAGGATTCCATTACTTCCTTTATCAATTACTTCATAATCTATGTTATCACTTGTTGTTTCTAACTGGATAATAGCATTCATAAATGCATCTTCTACTGATTTTCCTGTAATTTCCATAAATTCTGCCATCACGTACTCCTCCTATTTTTTATTATTCTTCTCGTTATATTTAGAAACCATATTTGCTTTTGCAGCAAGGCTTCCCGGTTTTGCTGAAGAAGACTTGTAATATTCCGTTGAATCAAGAATTTCTTTAATCTTCTTATCATTAGCTTCCTTCTTGGCTTTTGCCTGCTCTAACTTTTCCTGCGAAGAAGCAATTGACTTTGTTGAAACTCTCGCATTATTGGTAATTTTCTGCTCAGGTAATCCCTGCTTTGCACGCTTCTTATTAACCTTATCCAGATTTTCTTTAACTATCTCGTCTACGCCCTTTTTATCAAAATAGCGGTCGAGTATCCACTGCTGAAGAATCTGGAATACGGCTGTTGCAGACCAGTAAAGACCAAGACCTGCAGGAAGCGAAATAGCCATAACTGCTGACATAATAGGCATTACCGTATTCATCATTTTCATTGATGCCGCTGCCGGATTATCTTCATCATTCATCTGTGCCTGATTCTTTGCCTGCATCATTCTTACACTGATATACTGTGTAACACCTGCAAGAATAGGAATAAGAATAGGAAGTCCCAAAGTGAGTCCCGGATTCTGAGACATATTAATTGTCAAAAATGAGTTAATGTTGTTAAACTGTTCAAGATTATGACTTATTACATCTGCCTGTGCAGGGAAAAGCTCAATAAGCTTGTTCCAGTTATCTGTTGAAAATACATTGAGAACATCAATAATGCTGTTCATATTTGACAAATCAGTCTTTGCAAACTGACTGAAATTATCTCTCAAAATATTCTCATATCCGTTTACAGACATGATACCGTTCTCAGTTGAAAGCATCGCTGTAAAAAGTGATTTAAGTCTCGGAACATAAGCAGGAATATTCTGAATTACCCTGTACAATGCAAAAAGAATCGGCATCTGTATAAGAAGCTGAACACATCCGCCCGTAGGTGATGTTCCGTACTTCGCATAAACTGCCTTAGTTTCCTCCTGCATCTTGAGCATTGCATTCTGGTCACTTTCCTTGCCTTTATACTTCTTCTGTATTGCCTGAATCTCCGGCTGCATTACTGATGAAAGCTTTGTAAATTTCATCTGCTTTACAGTAAGAGGCATCATAAGAAGCTTAGTAACAAATGTAAAAATGATAATTGCAAGACCGATATTTGGAATACCGATTGCATCAAGACCTAAAAACAGCCAGTTCATAATGTAACCGAGAAGCTTTGCTATCGGCCCAATAATGAATGTGGTGCTTTGTGTAAGTATAACCATAAATCCTCCATAATGCATTTTCACAAATGTAATGGTAATATCTAATGCTACCTCAGAGGATCAAATCCTCCTTTTGCAAACGGATTACATCTCAGTATTCTTTTTAAAGCAAGAAAACTTCCCTTGACGGCACCATATTTTTCCAACGCCTGAATCGCATACTGGCTGCAGGTAGGAATATAAATACAATATCCGTGTTTCTTAAGTGGTGATAAATATTTCTGATAAAATTTTACTGCTTTAATTAAAATACGTTTAACCATTTATTTTATGAGCTTATGCATTTTCAATAAGTGCAGAAGAGCACTTTCAGTTTCAAAATAATTTTTACCTTTTAAACCAGCCCTGGCGACTATCACAATATCAAAGCCCTTTAAAACTTCATGTGAATGAAGTCTGAAGCTCTCTCTTATAAGTCTTGCCAGCCTGTGTCGGACGATACTGTTCCCGACCTTTTTACTCACAGATACTCCCACGCGGTTCGTATCCGTTCCATTCTCCAAAATATAGACAACCAGTAATTTGTTGGCATATGACTGCTTTGCTTCATACACCTTACTAAAATCAATGTTGCTTTTTAATGTTTCAAAATTTGCATATTTCATATTCTGTACCAACTAATGATAAAATAAAATTGCCAATACCTAAAATGTCTTATAAAAGTGGAAAAGGCCACAATACATGCGGCCTTAAGCTGATAACTTCTTTCTTCCCTTTAATCTTCTGGCTGCAAGTACCTTTCTGCCGCCCGGAGTACTCATTCTTGCTCTGAAACCATGAACCTTTGATCTTGATCTTTTCTTAGGCTGGAATGTCATCTTCATATTCAATACACCTCCTTCATCTACCAAATATAATGTCTATCATAATTGGTACAAATAGTATCTGCTTAAATTTTAAAACATCATTTCAATTCTATTCATAAAACAGCTATTTGTCAAGGATAAAATCTATAAAAAACATATAAAAAACAATCAATTACAGGATATGCTTTTGCTGCTTGTACCTCGCATCGGTGCATAATATATATATTGTTTTATTAACAAAGTGTTGATAACTTGTGGATAACTTCACGTTTTTTACTATTTTTTTACTCAAAATACCTTAATTTCTATACTTTTTTAAAAAAAATTGTTTAAAAGTTATCCACAATCATTATTTTTATCCATTAATTTTCCTCTGATGTCAGAAAGTTTAATTTGAAAAAATATTAATTTTATGGTAGTATTAAACTATATATAGGCTATGTTATTTTTTCCTGTATTATTATTAGTTTATTCCTATTATAATGCATTTATAAAACAGATGCCTTATTAACAAATATATTAACTTATTTATTTGTTATAACAATTCACAAAAACATTAGTGTAGAACAGGATAGATATTTTTATGGAACAGTTAATCAGAGAAAAATGGAACTTTATTTTGGAAACCATGAAAGAAGAATATGAGATTCAGGATATTTCTTTTAAAACATGGATACTTCCTTTGCAGCTTTATTCAGTGGATAATAATGTTGCTTATATTATTGCACCTATGGAACACATGGGCATTAATTATATAGAAAAGAAATATCTTATTCCTCTTAAGGTTACAATCGGCGAGGTAATAGGCGGTGAATTAGATGTTAAGCTTGTTTCGGAAAAAGATATTAAAGATAACTCAATAGGAATTAACAGCAGGCTTAACAATCAGAATTCCAATACAAATGAAGCAATTAATATGGGACTTAAGCCTAATTATACATTTGAGACTTTTGTCGTAGGCAATAATAATAACCTTGCACACGCTGCTGCTCTCGCAGTTGCGGAGACACCGGGACACGTGTATAATCCTCTTTTCATTTACGGAGGAGCAGGACTTGGCAAGACTCATCTTATGCAGGCTATTGCCCATTTTATTATGCAGAATAATCCTGATTTAAAGGTTCTTTATGTAACTTCCGAGACATTTACCAACGAGCTTATTGAATCTCTTAAGAACCAGAAGATGACCAATCAGGAATTTCGTAATAAATACCGCAATATTGATGTTCTTCTTATTGATGATATTCAGTTCATTATCGGTAAGGAAAGTACTCAGGAAGAATTCTTCCATACCTTTAATGCCCTTTACGATTCCAATAAGCAGATTGTTATTTCTTCGGATAAGCCTCCTAAAGAGATGGAAACTCTCACAGAAAGGCTCAGAACAAGATTTGAGATGGGTCTTACTGCGGATATCCAAATTCCTACATATGAGACCAAAATGGCAATTCTCAACAAAAAATCCGAAGCAGAAGGATATGTTATACCTGATGATGTAAAGGATTATGTGGCAACTCATATCAAATCAAGTATACGTGAGCTTGAAGGTGCTCTTACCAAACTTGTTGCATTTTCAAATCTTTCTCATCAGAAGCTTACAGTTGAATTTGCAGAAGACACATTAAAGGATCTTATATCACCTGAGGACAAGCGTGAGGTTACTCCTGAGCTTATCATACAGATTGTTGCAGACCATTTTAACTTAACACCTGAAGATATTATTTCTCAGAAAAGAAATGCTGAAATCTCAAAGCCGAGGCAGATTGCAATGTATCTTTGCAGAACTATGACAGATACGCCTCTTGAGCAGATTGGACGCTATTTTGGCAACCGTGACCACACTACTATTCTTCATGGTTACAAGAAGGTTAATAAAGAAGTTACCAACAGTATAGAAACACGTTCTTTAATAGAAATACTTATTAAGAAGATTAATCCTTCATAAGGAGAGTTATTAACAAGTTATTCTGTTAATAAGTAGAATAACTTTTAACATTTTTGTTAACAAGTTTTCATTTTTATTGTTAATTAATGTTAATACCATGATTTTAAGTTTTACATTGATATTTATTGTCAGGTTGACTTTAAAGTTTTCCAACAATATCCACATTAATTTCAAGCTTGTTCAACATACTTATCAAGGCTTCTTTTTTCAGTAATACCAACGGTTTGAATGGGTTTTCAACTTATCAACACCCCCTACTACGTATACTACTGAAATAATATATTTATATATACATTTTTTAATATCCACTTTTCAAAAAATACTTTTCAACAATATATAAGGGAGGATTTCATTTATGAAATTAGTATTTTCAAAATCAGAGCTTTCAAAAGGAGTTAATATTGTTCTTAAAGCAATTCCTACAAGAACATCAATGCCTATTCTTGAGTGCATTATGATTGATTCTACTGAGGGTAAAATCAAATTTACTGCAAACGATATGGAACTTGGTATTGAAACAATCGTTGAAGGCGATATTATGGAAAAAGGAAAGATTGCAATTGATGCAAAGATTTTCTCTGATATTGTAAGAAAGCTTCCTGATAATGATATAACCATCCAGACTGATGATAATTATAACGCCCTTATAACTTGTGAAAATTCAAAATTCAATATTGCAGGAAAGTCAGGTGACGATTTTTCATTTCTTCCTGTAATTGAGAAACAGAAAATGATAAGTCTTTCACAGTTTTCATTAAGAGAAATTGTAAACCAGACTATTTTCTGTACTGCTCCTAATGATAACAACAAAATGATGACAGGAGAATTATTTGAGGTTATAGATTCTGAACTTAAGGTAGTGGCACTTGACGGACACAGAATAGCAATCCGCAAGAAGAAGCTTGAGGGAAGAGCTGATGATGTGAAGGTAGTGGTTCCGGGAAAGACTCTCAATGAGATAAGCAAAATCCTTTCAACTGATGCAGATGATATGGTAAATATTTACTTTTCAAATAATCATATTCTGTTTGAGTTTGACCAGACAATAGTTGTTTCACGTCTGATTGAGGGTGAATATTTCAAAATTAACCAGATGCTTTCAAGTGATTACGAGACTAAGATTACAGCCAATAAGAGAGAAATGCTCGGCTCAATAGACAGAGCAACCCTTCTTATTAAGGAGAGTGACAAAAAGCCTATTATTCTCAATATAACAGATGGCAACATGGAAGTTAAGGTAGTTTCTTCTATTGGTTCCCTCAATGAAAATGTGGCAGTTAATAAAGAGGGCAAGGATATTATGATTGGATTTAATCCAAAATTCCTTATGGATGCTCTTGGTAAGATTGATGATGAAAATGTAGACATTTATCTGTTAAATCCAAAGGCTCCTTGCTTTATCCGTGATAAGGAAGAAAATTACATTTATCTGATTCTTCCTGTAAACTTTACGGCATAATTAATCCTGAATAAATATGTAATTTATGTATTACGGAAAAGAGGCAGCTATGCAGATTATTAAACTGCGTGATGAATATATCAAACTCGGACAGGCACTTAAGGCTGCCGGTCTTGTAGAGTCTGGTGTTGAAGCAAAAATAGTTATTACAGAAGGTGAAGTCAAGGTAAACGGACAAACAGAAACCCAGAGAGGCAAAAAGCTTCATGGAGGAGATGTTGTAAGTTACAACGGTGAAGAAATCAAAATAGAGGAATAACACGGAATAGCAGATTATGATAGTTGAGTCCATTAATTTAAAAAATTACAGAAATTATGAATTAATGAATATTGAATTTTCGGACAGGACTAACATAATTTACGGTGACAATGCGCAGGGAAAGACCAATATTCTCGAGGCTCTTTATGTGGGTGCCACAACAAAAAGCCACAGGGGAAGCAAGGATAAGGAAATCATCAGATTTGACAGCGAAGAATCACACCTGAAGATGATTGTAAAGAAAAATGACATTGATTACCGTATAGATATGCATATAAAGAAAAACAAATCAAAGGGAATAGCGATTAACGGTATTCCTCTCAAAAAATCGGTTGATTTGTTTGGAATTGTAAATATGGTGTTTTTCTCGCCGGAAGACCTGAATATTATCAAAGACGGGCCGTCAGAAAGAAGAAGATTTATGGATATGGAGCTCAGCCAGCTCGATAAAATTTATGTCCATAATCTTATGCAGTATAATAAAGTCCTTATGCAGCGCAATAAACTTCTGAAGGATTTGTTTTACAGAGACGATAATAAGGATACACTTGATGTATGGGACATGCAGCTTGTCAGATACGGAAGTGAAGTAATAAAAAGGCGCACAGAATTTATCATGCAGCTTAATGAGGTTGTAAGACAGATTCACTACAAATTATCCGGCGGAAGGGAAAATCTTTCAATAGAGTATGTTCCGTCAGTACAGGCAGAAGAATTTGAAAAATATACGGCCGATTCACGAAATAAAGACATAAGGTTTGGGGCAACTGCCTACGGGCCGCATAAAGACGATATAATATTTTATATTAACGGCAATGACGTAAGAAAATACGGCTCGCAGGGACAACAAAGAACAGCAGCATTGTCGCTGAAGCTGGCAGAGATTGAGTTTGTTAAACAGACTATTCATGATACACCGGTTTTGTTATTGGATGATGTTTTGTCGGAGCTTGATGAAAACAGGCAGAATTTTCTGATGGAAAGCATGGGAAACATTCAGACTATTGTGACATGTACCGGTCTTGAAGAATTTATTAATAACAGAATTAGTCTGGACAAGATATTTAAAGTTGTAAATGGTCAGGTTTTTCCTGAAAACTAACATATGAAAACCAGAATATAGAAAGTGAGGAAATTAAATTGGCAGAGTATGGTGCTGAACAGATTCAGATTCTTGAGGGACTGGAAGCTGTAAGAAAAAGACCGGGAATGTACATTGGTACAACTTCGTCAAGGGGACTTCATCATCTTGTTTATGAGATTGTTGATAATGCAGTAGATGAAGCTTTAGCGGGATACTGCACAGAGATTGATGTGCAGATTAATAAGGACAATTCAATAACAGTAACAGATAACGGAAGAGGTATTCCTGTAGATATCAATGCCAAAGCAGGTAAGCCGGCAGTAGAAGTAGTATTTACCATACTTCATGCAGGAGGAAAGTTTGGCGGCGGAGGATACAAGGTATCAGGAGGTCTGCACGGAGTAGGCGCTTCTGTCGTTAATGCACTTTCAGAATGGCTTAATGTAAGAGTTAAAAGAAATGGACACATTTATGAGCAAAGCTATGAGAGAGGAAAGGTTACAGAACCTCTTAAGATAGTTGGTGACTGCTCTGAGGATGAGACAGGAACGAGGGTTCATTTTCTTCCTGACAAGGAAATTTTTACAGAGACAACAGTGTATGATTATGACATTTTGAAGCAGCGCTTGAGGGAGATGGCTTTCCTTACAAAGGGAATAAAGATTATTCTTCGCGATGACAGAGATGGTCTTGAGCAGGAGAAGATATTCCACTATGAAGGCGGAATTAAAGAATTTGTTGAGTATCTGAATAAGAGCAAGACACCTCTTTACGACCAGATTATTTATTGTGAAGGTGTCAAGAATAATGTTCAGGTAGAAGTTGCACTGCAGCACAACGATTCATATACAGAAAGCACATTTACATTTGTTAATAATATCAATACACCTGAGGGAGGTACACACCTTGCAGGCTTCAAGAATGCACTGACAAAGACATTTAATGATTATGCAAGGGCTAATAAAATCTTAAAGGACAGTGACCAGAATCTTACGGGTGATGATATAAGAGAAGGTCTTACGGCAATTGTAAGCGTTAAGATTGAAGACCCTCAGTTTGAAGGACAGACGAAGCAGAAGCTTGGTAATACAGAAGCAAGAACAGCAGTGGACAGTATTGTAAGTGAGCAGCTTACATATTTTCTTGAGCAGAACCCGGCAATTGCAAAGGCTATCTGTGAGAAGTCACTGCTTGCACAAAGAGCTAGGGATGCAGCAAGAAAGGCAAGAGATTTAACAAGAAGAAAGACCGCGCTTGAATCCACAAGTCTTCCGGGAAAGCTTGCAGACTGTACGGATAAGGATCCTAAGAATTGTGAAATTTACATCGTTGAGGGTGATTCCGCCGGAGGTTCCGCAAAGACTGCGAGAAGCCGTGCAACACAGGCAATTCTTCCTCTCAGAGGTAAGATTCTTAATGTTGAGAAAGCAAGACTCGACCATGTACTTGGCAATGCTGAGATTAAGGCGATGATTACCGCATTCGGCACAGGTATACACGAAGATTTTGATATAAGCAAACTTCGTTATCACAAAATAATTATCATGACGGATGCCGATGTCGACGGAGCACATATTGCAACACTGCTTCTTACATTTTTGTACAGATTTATGCCGGAGCTTATAAAGCAGGGACATGTTTATCTTGCGCAGCCGCCTCTTTATAAGATTGAGAAAAACAAAAAAGTCTGGTATGCATACAGCGATGAGGAACTTAACAATATAATGCTCGAAATCGGACGTGACCAGAATAATAAGGTACAGCGTTACAAAGGTCTTGGTGAGATGGATGCGGAACAGCTTTGGGATACAACGATGGATCCGGAGAAGAGAATCCTTCTTCGCGTAAATATGGATGAAGATTCATCTTCTGAACTTGATGTTACATTTACAACCCTGATGGGTGATAAGGTTGAACCAAGAAGAGAATTCATTGAAGCCAATGCCAAGTATGTTAAAAATCTTGACATTTAATGGTGTTTTGTGGATAACATTTTGTGGATAACACAGTATAGAATGGAGTAAAAATAATGGATGAACATATCTTTGACAAGGTTCATGATGTTGACCTGCAAAAGACAATGGAAAATTCTTACATCGATTATGCAATGAGCGTTATTGCCTCACGTGCACTTCCTGATGTAAGAGACGGTTTGAAGCCGGTACAGAGAAGAATACTCTTTTCAATGATTGAACTTAATAACGGTCCTGACAAGCCTCACAGAAAATGTGCACGTATTGTCGGTGATACAATGGGTAAATACCACCCACACGGTGACTTATCAATTTATGAGGCACTTGTTAAGCTTGCACAGGATTTTTCAACGAGATATCCTCTTGTTGACGGACACGGAAACTTTGGTTCCGTGGATGGTGACGGTGCGGCTGCCATGCGATATACAGAAGCACGTCTCAGTAAGATTTCAATGGAAATGCTTGCTGATATCAACAAGAATACAGTTGATTTTGTACCAAACTTCGATGAAACAGAAAAAGAGCCGACAGTTCTTCCGTCAAGATATCCTAATCTTCTTGTAAACGGTACATCAGGTATTGCTGTCGGAATGGCAACTAATATTCCTCCTCACAATCTTCGTGAGGTTATTAATGCTGTTGTTAAAATCATTGATAATCAGGTTGAAGAAGACAGAGAAACAGATATCGACGAAATACTTGATATTGTAAAGGGACCTGATTTCCCGACAGGAGCAATGATTCTTGGCAAAATGGGAATAGAAGAGGCATACAGAACAGGCCGCGGTAAAATCCGTGTGCGTGCCGTAACGGACATCGAGCCTATGGCTAACGGAAAGAACCGTATAGTAGTAACTGAGCTTCCATATATGGTTAATAAAGCAAAGCTCATCGAAAAGATAGCAGAGCTTGTGCGTGATAAGAAGATTGACGGAATTACCGACTTGAGGGATGAATCCGACAGAACCGGTATGAGAATATCAATCGAGCTCAGAAGAGATGTAAACCCTAATATTATTCTCAACCAGCTCTTTAAGCATACACAGATGCAGGATACATTTGGCGTAATTATGCTTGCACTTGTTAATAATGAGCCTAAGGTTCTTAATCTTCTTGATATGCTGACATATTACCTGAAGCATCAGAAAGAAGTTATTACAAGAAGAACACAGTACGATTTGAATAAGGCTGAAGAAAGAGCCCACATTTTACAGGGCTTGATGATTGCTCTTGATAATATTGACAGAGTAATCTCGATAATCCGTGGTTCTGAAAATGTTCAGATTGCCAAGGAAAGTCTTATGAAGGAATTCTCACTGTCAGAAGTACAGGCACAGGCAATTGTGGATATGCGTCTGAGAGCCCTGACAGGTCTGGAAAGAGCCAAACTGGAAGCAGAATATGCAGAGCTTCTTGAAAAGATTGCAGAGTATAAGGCAATTCTTGCAGATGAAAAGAAGCTTCTTGGCGTAATACGCGAGGAAATTCTTGCTATTTCAGCAAAATACGGTGATGACAGAAGAACTTCCATCGGATTTGATGAATTTGATATTTCAATGGAGGATATGATTCCTGACGAGCCTGTTGTAATTGCAAGGACAAACCTTGGTTATATCAAGAGAATGACACTTGATAATTTCAAGTCGCAGCACCGCGGCGGCAAGGGAATAAAGGGAATGCAGACAATAGACCAGGATTTTATTGAAGATTTGTTTATGACAACATCGCATCATTACCTGATGTTCTTTACAAATCTTGGCCGTGCATACAGACTGAAAGCATATGAAATTCCGGAGGCAGGACGTACAGCGAGAGGAACAGCCATAATTAACCTTCTGCAGCTTCTGCCGGGCGAGACGATAACTGCGGTAATTCCGATTAAGGAATATAATGATGACAATTATCTTTTCATGGCAACAAAGAACGGAATTGTCAAGAAGACAAAGGTAACTGAATATTCAAATATCCGCAAGAACGGAATTCAGGCAATAACAATCAGGGAAAATGATGAGCTTATTGAAGTTAAGCTTACAGATAACAGCAAAGAAATAATTCTTGTGACAAAGCTTGGAATGTGCATAAGATTTAAAGAGACAGATGTGCGCCCGACAGGTCGTACTTCAATGGGTGTAATCGGTATGGACATCATGGATGAAGATGAAGTAATCGGAATGCAGCTTAATACGCAGGGTGATTCACTTCTTATCGCTTCAGAAAATGGCCTTGGAAAGAGAACCATGATTGATGAATTTACACCTCAGCACCGTGGCGGCAAAGGCGTTAAATGTTACAAGATTAACGAAAAGACAGGTAACGTAATAGGTGTTAAGGCTGTTGATGATACAAGAGAAATCATGCTCATAACAACCGAGGGAATTATAATAAGAATCAAGGCAAAGGATATTTCAATTCTTGGAAGAATTACCTCGGGCGTGAAGCTTATTAACCTTGAGGACGGAGTTACGGTTGCGTCTGTTTCAAAGGTACGCAAAAAGCCACAGGGTGAAAATGAGCAGGATGCAGAAGGCTTTGATGAAGAGGACGAGGATAACAGCGAAGATGAGAATAATTCAGACCAGTGATATCACAAAAAACATTAAAGAAATGTGTATTGAGGCAAATCATTTTCTCTCCGATGACATGAAAGAGGTTTTTAACCATGCTGTTGAGGAAGAGGAATCGCCGCTTGGAAAGCAGGTACTTAACCAGCTTAAGGAAAATCTTGAGATAGCAGGGCGCGATATGATTCCAATATGCCAGGATACAGGAATGGCGGTAATTTTCATTAATGTCGGACAGGATGTGCATTTTGACGGCGGAAGCCTGACAGAAGCAGTCAACGAAGGAGTGCGTCAGGGATATACGGAAGGTTATCTCAGAAAATCTGTAGTAAAAGACCCGATTTTCAGGGAGAACACGAAGGACAACACTCCTGCCGTAATCCACTATGATATTGTACCGGGTGACAAGGTTGAGATAACCGTGGCACCAAAGGGCTTCGGAAGTGAGAACATGAGCCGTGTGTTTATGTTAAAGCCTGCTGACGGAATTGAGGGTGTTAAGGAAGCAATCCTTACAGCAGTAAGAGATGCAGGCCCTAACGCCTGTCCTCCGATGGTTGTCGGCGTCGGTATAGGCGGCACATTTGAAAAATGTGCCGAACTTGCCAAGAAAGCGCTTACAAGAGATTTGAACGAAAAATCACCTTTAGAATATGTGAGAAATCTGGAAGCAGAGATGCTTGAGAAAATAAATATGCTCGGCATAGGGCCGGGCGGTCTTGGCGGAACAAAAACCGCACTTGCAGTAAATGTTGAAACATATCCTACACATATTGCGGGACTTCCGGTTGCAATCAACATATGCTGCCATGTAAATAGACACTCACACAGAATTATTTGATTTTTCAATCAGAAAGGCGGACATTTAATGGACAGATACATTAAGGCACCAATATCGGATGAAGATGCCAAATCTCTTAAAGCCGGAGATTATGTTTACATAACGGGAACTATTTATACAGCCAGGGATGCAGCACATAAAAGAATGGCAGAGGCACTGGCGGATAATCAGAAGCTTCCGATTGATATGAAAAACAACATTATTTATTATATGGGACCATCACCGGCAAGACAGGGCAGACCGATTGGTTCTGCAGGCCCGACAACTGCAAGCAGAATGGACAAATACGCACCTGACCTGCTTGACTTGGGACTTAAGGGAATGATTGGCAAAGGAAAGAGAAGTCAGGCCGTTAAGGATGCAATTATAAGAAACGGAGCTGTATATTTTGCAGCAGTCGGCGGCGCAGGCGCACTTCTGTCACAGTGCATTAAGAAGTCGACAGTAATTGCATATGATGACCTCGGAACAGAGGCAATACGCGAGCTTGAGGTGGAAAACTTTCCAGTTATAGTCGTAATTGACAGTGAGGGCAATAACCTGTACGAGACTGCAATAAAAGATTATTGCAAAATATAATATAAATTGCCGATAAATTTCAAATTTTTTCCATTGACAGCCGAAACAGGCTTTGTTATAATATCAAATGCGTGTTAAACAACACAGCTAAAACTGAATATAGTTTTAGGAGTTCGGAGAAATACTCAAGAGGCCGAAGAGGCGCCCCTGCTAAGGGTGTAGGTCGGGAAACCGGCGCGAGGGTTCAAATCCCTCTTTCTCCGTTGGCAGAGGAGATTGCTGAACATCGCATTTGAGCGGTGTTCAGCATTTTTCATAGTAGCATTTATGGTGAAAAGAATACATTTTATTTATTGTGCGAATATTATTTTATATGGAGGTGGAGGTGGTTGTATGAAATCGGTTGCAGGAAAAAAAGAACATTTGAAAACTAAAAGTACCGGAGTCAAGGTACATGTTATATCCGGTAAGTCTGAAAAGAAAATTAAAGTTGCCAGAAAAAATGCCGCCACAAAAACCCTTGAGTCTCAGGGAATAATAACAGTTTCAGAAGCAGAAATGGATGCAAGGGCACAGGAAGCAATAAAGATAGCTGTTAAGAGGGCAAAAATATGCAATAAACCTGTAGCAGTATATGATAAATCTACAAAAAAGACTTATTTGGAGTATGCGGATGGAGAAAGGAAATACGTTGAATAGAAAACCTATGGTTTTGGTATTTGCAGGACCAAATGGTTCCGGCAAAAGCACTATTACTCAATATTTTGATAAAGTAGGGACATATACAAATGCTGATGACGTTGTCAGTGCAACAGGTATGGATAATGGAAAAGCAGCAAAATATGTAGACGAAATGAGATATAAATCCATTGAAAATAATGAGGATTTTACATTTGAAACAGTACTTTCATCTAATTATAAAATGGATATACTTAAAAGAGCAAAAGATCAAGGATATTTTATTAAATGTATTTTTGTATTAACAGTAGATCCTTTGGTTAACGTTGGACGTGTAGAAGCAAGAGTTGCATCAGGCGGACATGGTGTGGACAAAGAAAAAATAATCAGCAGATACTATAAATCATTGGCAAATATTAAAGAATTGATGAATATATGTGATATTATGCACGTATATGACAATACTTTAAAACCTGTAAGAATAGTTAGAAAACATAAAGAAGATATTACAGTTTTTCCAAATGATTTGTGGAGTGAGGATGAACTGATTAAATTGATTGATGGATAAAAATAAGAGTACATGCGCCGGCGCGGTGTAAGAATGGGGGAACATGGTAAAGAATAACAGTATTTCATTGTGGAGATTTGTATTTACTATATTAATAGCGCTGTTTCACTTCCTACGACTTTATGGAATAGATACAGGCTGGTATGTAAGCGTTGAGTTCTTTTTTATGACTTCGGGCTTTCTTCTTATGTATACATATGAAAGAAATCGTGAGAAAGGAATTGCCGACAGTCCGTGGATATATACAAAGAAACGTATTGCGAGACTTTATCCGCTGTATCTGTTCTGCTTCGTTTTTAACTTTGCGATTTATTCAAGGCTTCTCTACCCAACGGTTCAGGAAAAATTTGAAATACTTCTTGAATCAATTTACGAGCTTTTTGGGCTTCAGATGGTTGGGCTTAATCAGGAAATATATTTTAACAGTGTGGCATGGTATGTATCTGCGCTGCTTATTGTGGGATACTTCATATATTATATGGTACTGAACCATAAGAAATTTTATGTACAGTTTGTATGTCCGCTATCGGTAATACTGATATACAGTTTTTATTACAGAATATATACCGGAATGGAAATGTGGGGCAACTCAATCGGGTTCTGGCAGCATGATGCATTGCTTAGGGCTTTTGCCGGAATGAACATGGGAATTTTAAGTTATCAGCTCTGCAATAAAATAAGCCGGATTAATTTTACAAAGGCAGTGCGTTATGCGCTCGATATTGCGGAAATTGCGTGCTTTTTATTTATAATCATATACACTGCGGTGGTGCATAATACAGATAATGACTATGCAATGCTGATATTTATGGCGCTTGGAGTTGCGCTCGCATTTGGACACAGGGAATGCAATATTATATTTAATAATAAAGTAATTAATTATCTGAGTGGACTGACATATGCACTTTATCTGAATCATGCAATCATGCTTTCATTCTTTAAAAGAGTTGCACCGGAATTAAATGCGGCAGCGGCAGTCGGATTCTTTGCGATATTATTTATCATGGCAATAGGTTCAGACTTTATTGTAAAGAAATGTATATTAATATGTAAGAATGTAATAAAGCCAAAACTGATTGCAAAAGAATAGAGCACAATATGTAGTGTAAAGTATGCCTGAAATTGGCATAAAAAGCGGTTGACATTGATGTATAGAAATGTTACTATATAAAACGCACTGACGAAGAGAAATTTGTCGCAGCAAAATAATTTTAAAAAAAGTTAAAAAAGTTGTTGACAAAGTAATTAATCGGTGTTATTCTAATATAGCTGTCGCACGAGAGAGCAGACATGAAAAGCCCGCAAGGCGCATGATTGCTGGTGTGGCAGACAACAGAACATTGATAACTGAACAGTAAGACAACCCTGAAAATTCAACAAGAATT
>CAMECH010000024.1 GCA_945913015.1 uncultured Bacteroides sp. | reverse complement strand
GCTGTTGCAACGGCGGCACCTGTTGAATCTGCTGTTGCAACGGCGGCACCTGTTGCGGTTGTGCCGGCTGTGCTATATTAAACTTCAGCATTTCTATCTCTTTTTGCTGCTGTTCCACTATTTTCTCGAGTCTTTGAAGACTCTGTTCTATACGCTCCAGTCTGTTATCTTCCATTTTCCCTCATTTCCTGTGAATTAACACATTTCTACAAAACCCCTGCTGTTTTAAATATACTATACTTTAGCATATTAATCAAAACATTCTTTCAGGATGCATATTCTCTTACTTTGCCGGATTTACATGAACCATAATATGTTTTACCTTAGGAAAATTCCGTTCAATCTCATCGTGCACCGCTTCGGCTATATCATGCGCCTCCTGCAATGTGTATGATGCATCTGCCTGAATTTCCACATCTACATAAATTTTATTGCCGAAAATCCTTGTCTGAAGCAAATCTACACCCAGCACGTTCTCATTTTTCATAACACAGTCATATATCTGCTTTTCTGTCTCTTCATCACAGGAATGGTCTACCATCTTATCTATTGCATCCTTGAAAATGTCAACAGCAGCTTTTACAATAAACACGAATATTACCAGACTGGCAATGGAGTCCATAACAGGGAAACCAAGCCTTGCTCCTGCAATTCCTATCAGCGCTCCTATTGAAGAAAACGCATCGGAGCGGTGATGCCATGCATCTGCCATCAATGCACTTGAATCAATTTTCTTCGCATAATATCTCGTATACCAGTACATTCCTTCCTTACTTGCAATTGATACAACCGCCGCAATCAAAGCTAAAATTCCCGGCATCTGCAAATCACTGTAATTGCCGCGCAAAATATTTTTCAGGGCTTCCATACCAATGCCGAGACCTGTAATAAAAAGCACCATTGCAAGAATAATGGCAGCTACACATTCCAGACGCTCATGTCCATACGGATGCCCTTTATCAGGCTCCTTTGATGAAAGCTTAATCCCAATAATAACCACAAAAGTACTGAATACGTCTGATGCCGAATGAACTGCATCACTAATCATCGCATTGGAATGTGCTATAATTCCTGCCAGCAGTTTAAGTACCGATAATACTGCATTTCCAATAATGGTAATTAATGAAACCTTATTGGCCACCTTCTGAAAATCTTTTTCAGTAATCACGTTTTTTTCCGTCATTGTTTTGTTTTTTTCCATATCAGTTACCTCCAAAATTTAAGATAGCTCTATGGCACTCAATATGTGTGGGAGTTCAAAACGAAATGCTTTTTGATGTAAAAGAATAAAAAACACCCACGAATCAGTATTACTACTGTCCCGTGGATGAAAGATTCCACTGTCACTTGTGTGACCCGACTCCATGACATTGTGTCACGGTCTGCTCAGTTTGTACTGTAGATTTATATGCAGTGCAAAGAGTTCTTGTATAATATCATATGTTCCGGCACTTGTCAAGGTTAACGCACAAGGGCAACAAAGGGCATACAAAATAGCATAAATAGCTGCAGACGCACAATTGTCACACCACAAATTCACAAAATCCATGATAGCCACGTGTTTACTTGACAATTACGCAGTGACAGTGGTTAAATAATTTACATTAAATAATTACAATTGTTTTTTTACAGAGGAGCAGCGCTATGGTAGACATGCATTCCATGATAGACCTGCAGATAACAATATTTTTACTGATGATGGCAGGCTATGTAATGACTAAATTAAAAATACTTCCGCCGGAATCAAAGAAGCCAATGACAGACCTGGTAATTGATTTCGTACTGCCATGTAATATTATAGTTTCGTTCATGATAGAAATGAACCGCGACATTCTCATATCCTGCTTTGCAGTTTTATGCGCTTCAATAGTAATACAGCTTTTTTGCGCATTTGCAGGAAAATATTTCTATCCCGTAAAGGATGAGCGAAAACTGGCAGTCCTTAAATACGGCACAATATGTTCCAACGCCGGTTTTATCGGGAATCCTGTTGTAGAAGGGCTATATGGCCCGCAGGGACTTCTCTATGCCTCAATTTACCTGATTCCACAGCGTATTGTCATGTGGTCGGCAGGTGTATCATGCTTTACAACCGCCAAAGGAAAGGATGTAATTAAAAAAGTAATTACCCACCCATGTATAATTGCTGTATTTATAGGCTTTATTATTATGCTTATGCCTTTTTCCCTTCCATCCGGGATTGTAAAGACACTGAAAACCGCGAGCAACTGTACAACAGGCCTCTCGATGATTGTCATAGGCCACATACTTGCAGGCATTGACTTAAAGACAATAGTGAGTAAATTAAATTTATACTACTGCTTTATACGCCTTATCCTGTTTCCTCTGCTTGTACTGGCAGGATGCCGTCTGTTTTCACTTGACTGGCTTGTGACATCAGTCTGCGTTGTGCTTTCAGGCATGCCTGCCGGAGCGACTACCGCCATTCTTGCGGCAAAATATGACGGTGATGAACAGTTTGCCGTAAAAATTGTATTTCTGTCTACAATACTTTCTCTTATTACCATACCGCTTTTATGCGTAATAATGGAATATTTATTGTAATAGACGCTTTATTATGATAAAATATTACACGCGCTTTATTAAAAAATACTAACAGCAAAGACAGCGCAGAAATGAGGAAAAAATGACATCAGCACAGATTATTATTTTATGCACCATGATTGTTTACCTTGGCGGAATGCTGGTAACAGGAATCTGGTGCTCAAGGAAAAACAAGACAACCGATGATTTTTATCTTGGAGGACGTAAATTAGGTCCTTTTGTTACGGCAATGAGTGCAGAGGCATCTGATATGAGTTCATGGCTTCTGATGGGACTTCCGGGTCTTGCATACCTTACAGGTGTAGCAGATGCAGGATGGACAGCAATCGGTCTTGCGGTCGGTACATATCTCAACTGGTTACTGGTAGCCAAGAAACTGCGCCGTTATTCACATATCGCCGACAATGCAATTACAATTCCTGATTATTTTAAAAAGCGCTATCATGACAACAGCAATTTGCTGCTTTTGTTCTCAGCTCTCTTTATTATAGTTTTCTTTATTCCGTACACAGCTTCGGGATTTGCCGCATGCGGTAAGCTTTTTTCAAGTCTTCTCGGTGTTGATTACACCGTTGCAATGATTGTGGCTGCTATCATAATCATAACCTATACGACAACAGGCGGTTTCCTCGCAGCATCAACCACTGACTTTATACAGTCAATAATTATGTCATTTGCTTTGATTATTGTTCTTGCATTTGGCATAGGTGTTGCCGGCGGAATTGACAATGTCATTGCAAATGCGCAGTCGCTTAGCGGATACCTGAGTCTTACCCACTCTTATGACCCTGTTACCGGAAGCGAGGCACCATATGGTTTCCTCAATATCATTACGATGTTTGCGTGGGGTCTCGGATATTTTGGTATGCCTCACATTTTACTCCGCTTTATGGCTATTGAAGACTCCAATAAGCTTAAGCTTTCAAGACGTGTTGCAACTGCATGGGTTGTCATCTCACTTATAGCAGCCGTTTGCATAGGAATAGTCGGTCTTGCAATGTCTGATGCAGGTGCAATCGATACGCTTACCGGCTCTGCTTCAGAGACTATCATAGTCCGCATTGCTGACCTCTTAAGCCAGAACGGCGTGCTGTTTGCAATTATTGCAGGTATTATTCTTTCGGGTATACTTGCCTCAACAATGTCAACCGCAGACTCACAGCTTCTTGCTTCTTCATCAGCTATATCACGCGACATCGTAGGTGTTATATTTAAGAAAGGCTTAAGTGATAAAGCCAATCTTATTATTGCACGAATTGCTCTTATTGCAGTTGCCGTTATTGCAGTGTTTATCGCAAGAGACCCTTCAAGCTCAGTATTTGGCATTGTTTCATTTGCCTGGGCAGGCTTTGGTGCCGCATTTGGTCCTGTAATTCTGCTTTCACTGTACTGGAAGCGTTCAAACCGCTGGGGTGCACTTGCAGGAATGATTTCAGGAGCAGTTATGGTATTTATCTGGAAATATCTTATACGCCCTATGGGAGGCCTCTGGGATGTATATGAACTGCTTCCTGCATTCATTGTTGGTCTTATTGCAATCATTGTTGTCAGCCTTCTCACAAAGGCTCCGGAGCAGCAAATTCTTGATGAATTTGAGCTTGCAATGAAAGAAGATTAAGCACATAATCAATAATCTGCAAAACTCATCTTTTAAGTGTCTGCTGTGCATTATAAAAGGTGCTGTGCGCTAATCATATTGAGGTGCCCCCGGGAGTCAGATTTTTGGTCTGACTCCCGGGGGCACCTCAGATTAGTGTAACAGCCCTTTTTTATATCCGGCTGTTCAAATATTATTCTGACCGTAATAGATTTTCTCTACCTCGTCTTTATTCTCCATGAATGCATCCACAATATCAGGGTCAAAATCTGCTCCGCGTCCGTTCTTTATAATATTATAGCAGTCCTCAAGCGGCATTGCGTCTCGGTAACAGCGTTTTGCCGACACTGCATCAAACACGTCAGCAACTGCCATAATACGTGCACAAAGCGGTATCTCGGTTCCGCTGATACCTTCGGGATAGCCCTTCCCATTCCATTTCTCATGGTGGTACATTGCAACCTGATATGCCATATTTTCATATTCACCATTATAAAGGTGTCCAAATGTATCTTTTATTATCTTTCCGCCAATAACGGGATGTTCTTTCATTTTTTCAAATTCTTCCGGCGTTAATCTCCCCGGCTTTTGTAAAATTGCATCCGGAATGCCTATTTTACCGATATCATGCATTGGAGCCGACTGTAGCAGATTATTAAGGAAATCCTTTGAAATCAGGTTTTTATATTTTTTATTTTTCCTCAATTTTTCTGCAATCAGGACGGCATAAGCTGAAGAACGTCTGATATGTCCGCCTGTATTATCATCTTTATTTTCAACAAGTGTCGCAAATCCCATTACCATTTCATTCTGATAATGTTCAAGTCCATGAATTGCAGGATTTTCCATATTAAGATAAATGCTGATTGTAATCATTACCACGGCGATACATGATATTAAAGTTTCGGGATTCATAACCTGTATTGACATTATCAGGATAATGCATGCCAGTGTGGTAGCAAGGCTCTGTCTCTTCTTTTTCGGTATATTTCTATAATTGGCTATAATAACCGCTATTGTAAGGATGCAGTATATCGCAACCGTGGTAAAGCATATGTAGACTGATTTTCCCATCGAATAATTTGTAAATTCACCCTGCACAAATTCAATCTCCGGCAAAAATACCACGGTGAATATCATTGCAATTATGTTTGGCAGAATATATGCCAGCCTTACCAGTTTCCTTTTTGAAATGCCTATTGTCACTGAAACCCAGTAGCAGAACAAGACGGTAACATAGATTTCGTATGATAAAAACATCCCGAGATGCAGCAAAAGATTAACTACTCGTGGCACCTGCTCCTGATAATTAATGGTGCATGCGGTAATTCCGTCAAAAAGAACCGCCAGCTCCGAGATAATAAAAAATGCATTAAATATAGCATTACAATTTGATTTTCTTGATATTTTCTCAAGGTTATTGCCTTCTCTTATATAATTAATTCCAATGTATATCAGAACCATCAGGCACATAATCTGTGTTTTACACCATACAATAGCTGTCATATGTTCCTCCTCAATACGTAATTTGTCCCCTAAAATAATACTTTCCGGTCTGCAAATGCAGGAAAAGCTGCTCTGTACTCATCCGCCTCCGACGGATTAATCTCACCGGTAAGCAGCGTTTCTTTGTCATCTGCCTCCGCAATCACGGTTCCGTCCGGCTTTACTATCATGCTGTGTCCCGCATTAACTGTTCCGTTCTGGCTTCCGGCGCAGTCGCACGAAATCATGAAGCACTGGTTTTCAAGTGCCCTTACACGGTTAAAAAGCCTCCAATGCTCCACCCTTACCATCGGCCACGCAGATACCACCAGAAAGATTTTGGCTCCGCGCTCTGCCATTTCTCTGAATTGTTCAGGGAAACGCAGGTCATAACATGTTGCAAGACCAACCTTTCCAAATTCAGTATCAATAACTGACGTAGCATTTCCCCTTGTCAGAAGCTGCGTCTCCTTCGAGTTATATCCGTAAAGATGAATCTTGCTGTACTGTCCGGCAATTTTACCGTCACGCCCAAGCAGCACAGCTGTATTATATAACTTTCCTTCTCTTTTTTCTATAAAGCTTCCTGTAAGTATATTGCACGACAGTCTTTTTGCATGTGAAGAGAGCAACTGCACCGTAGGGCCATTCAAGTCCTCGGCTGAGGATTCGTAAGCGTCATAATCAAAAAATCCGCATCCCCAAAGTTCAGGAAGCATGATTAAATCAGGCTTTTCTGAATTTATGTCGATTTTATTCAAAATATTATCGACTTTCCTGATACGTTCTTCTTTATTCTCATAATCTGTTATTTCAAGCTGAATTGTTAATATACGCATACACACCTCATTTCCGTGCAAGACTTTGCAGCAGTCCGCACCATTATGCTACTGACGGTAATGTTCCAGAAAATCCCCAAGGCTTTCCATTGCTGTTTTAATCTCGCTTACCTTTGGGAGATATACAATCCGGAAGTGATCAGGTTCTTCCCAGTGAAATCCGCCTCCGTGTGTAAACAGAATTTTCTTTTCTCGCAGGAAATCAAGCACAAATTTCTCATCATCTGTTATATTGAATTTTTTGCAGTCGATTTTTGGGAAAATGTAAAATGCTGCCTTTGGTTTTACCGCACTCATACCCGGTATCGCATTCACTGCTTCATAAACAGCTTCTCTCTGCTCATAAATTCTTCCTCCCGGTACAAGCATTTTTTTAGTCTCTTCATCATAATCAAGTGCCATGCCGATAACTGACTGAGCCGGTACATTTGAACACAGTCTCATTGATGACAAAAGATTTATTCCTTCTATGTAGCCTTTAGCCCTTGATTTATCACCGGCCAGGCACATCCATCCACAACGGTATCCCGCTATAAGATGAGACTTTGAAAGTCCGTTAAAGCTTACCGTCATAAGGTCAGGAGCAAGTGAGGCAAGTGCTGTATGCTCAAGACCATCCATAACAAGCCTGTCATATATCTCGTCAGCAAAAAGTATAAGTCCGTATTCGCGTGCTACGGCTACAATTTCTTCAAGCACTTCTTTTGGATAAAGCGCTCCCGTAGGATTGTTTGGATTGATTACTACAATGCCCTTGGTACGCGGTGTGACTTTTTTTCTGATATCAGCAATATCCGGGTACCACTCCGCCTGCTCATCACATCTGTAATGTACTGCCGTCCCCCCAGCAAGCGTAACCGAAGCCGTCCACAGCGGGTAGTCGGGCGAAGGAACAAGCACCTCATCTCCGTAATCAAGAAGTCCCTGCATGGACATAGTTATAAGCTCACTGACACCATTGCCTGTATATACGTCATCTACTGTAACATTCGGAATATTTTTCTTTTTACAGTACTTAACTATGGACTGCCTTGCCGACAGAAGTCCCTTTGAATCAGAATATCCTTCATTATCACAAAGAGCCTGTGCCATGCGTTCCACAAGTTCATCAGGTGCCCGAAAACCAAACGGTGCAGGATTTCCTATGTTGAGTTTTAATACATTAATTCCCTGCTGTGCCATCCGGTTGGCTTCATCCATCACAGGCCCCCTGATGTCATAGCATACATTATCTAACTTTCTTGACTTTTCAAAATTTTCCACTCTTTTCCTCCAGAAAGCATTTCCGCTGAATCTTATGCGCATTTCACAGCATCATTGCTTTAAAAATACTGAATTTATTTTCAAAATAATAATACACCTAATATAACAAAAAAAGAACCCCTTAGCAAGCCTGCGCCCACATATCAGGATTCTTTTTGTTCCCCTGCAGAAAGATGATATAATAAAACCTTCTCCGTAGGGTATATTAACATTTTTAGGTTATTCTGTCAAATTTTAAAATTTTATTAATTCTATGAGCGTTGTAATAAACGGGAATGTCAATACTGAAAGCAATGTGGTCATTGCAACCATTTCGGAGGACAACACATAATCTCCGTCATATTCCTGGGCAAGCATCGCTGTCATACTTCCTACAGGAACACTGAGCATTACCATGGTAACGCCGATTATCGTCGGGTTGTCAGTCACCAGCCTTACAAGCAGAGTTCCGACAATAGGAATTATAATCATTTTTATAAATGTAAATGCCCACATTCTTACATTCGTAAACATTTTTTTGAAATTCATTGTTGCGAGAGAAGCACCTATTACCATCATACTGAGCGGTGCCGTAAGGCTGCTGAGCATTGATATTGTTGTATTAACCCACGCAGGAAATTTTATTTTGAATGCAAATGTAATAATGGCAATGATACAGAAAATAACACCAATATTAAAAATCTGAGCCCAGTTAATCTTTCTGCTGCCGTCATCGCTGTTTTTATTATTCTTTGTAAGCTCCTGAATCCCATATGTATAAATCAGTATGTTATACGGCAGGAGAAAAAGTGATGCATGAAGGAGTGCATTATTTCCATACATCGATGATATAATCGGAAATCCCATAAATCCCACATTGGAAAATATAGTCATTACCCTGTATGTACCTGCCGACTCCTTAGGTGCCCTTATTGCAAACGGAATAATCATTGCAATGACTATAAGAAATGCATACATTGCAATTGAAATTCCCATCGTAGTAACAAGCTCATTTCCCGTAACAGTATCATTTCCGATTACGCTTGATAATATAAGGGCCGGATTTGAAATGTTGACCACAATCCCCGACAGCTTTTTACTCGTTTCATCCGTAATCAGATTCACCTTATAAGCTATACAGCCTACCATCATAATAATAAAAAGCACAAGCATCTGTTGTAATGCAACCATTTCTCCATCCAGCCTTTCGTGGTTTAGTATTTACTAACTGAGTATTTCGGCAATACTTTCATCTACAATGGCAATGGCCTTATCAATCTCTGCCTCAGTTACTATTGTCGGAGCAATATAACGTACTATATTGTGATTAGTACCGCATGAAAGCAGCAGCAGGCCCTTTTCAAGTGCCTTTGTGCGGATTGCCTCTGTAATTGCTGCATCAGGAGTTTTATCAGGATGAACCATTTCCATTGCAAGCATGAGTCCTATGCCTCTTACATCGCCGATTACATCCGGATACTTCTTCTGCAGTTCAAAAAGTTTGCCTTTAAAATAATCACCCATTTTTTTACAATTGTCAAGCATTCCGCCATCAATAAGTTCATCAAGTACAGCATTTGCTGCCGCACATGCAACCGGATTACCGCCAAAAGTTCCACCATGGGCGCCTGCAGGCCACTTCTCCATAATTTCCTTTTTACCGATTACGGCACTTAATGGAAATCCGTTTGCAATGCCCTTTGCCGAAGTCAGAATATCCGGCTTTACTCCAAAGTGTTCATAGGCAAACAATGTTCCTGTTCTTCCCATGCCTGACTGTACTTCGTCAAAAATAAGGAGAATACCGTATTTATCGCAAATCTGCCTTACGTACTGCACAAATTCTTTGTCAGGAACAATATATCCGCCCTCGCCCTGAACAGGCTCCATCATTATTGCAGCCACCATAGACGGGTCTATCAGTGTATGGAACATATTTTCAAACTGCTCAAAATATTCCTTAGGACATTTTCCATCCTTAACCTCATAAGGTGTTCTATAAAGATACGGATATTCAGCAAAATAAACACTTGGAAGCAGTCCTTCATAATTCTTTCTGTATGCTGAATTTGAAGACGTAAGAGATGTTGTTGCAAGGGTACGTCCGTGGAAAGAACCGCGGAATGCTATAATACCCGGTCTTCCGGTAACATACTTTGCAAGCTTTATCGCCCCTTCATTAGCCTCTGCACCACTGTTGCTGAAGTATACCATTGTATCACCGCCGGTAAGCTCTACAAGCCTCTCGGCAAGCTTTACATAAGATTCATAATAAATACAGGCTGTGACACTACGACAAGCGGAAGCTTTTTCATTCTTTCATAACTTTCCTTACGCGGAATATAGCCGTGAATCAGATAAAATCTCTGCTTCCATCCTTTCTTTTCGTCATAGGCATTTTCAAATGCGGTAAGAATCATATCTATTGCCCGGTCGCCGATTGCATGAACTGCCACGTCCATCCCCGCATCGTAGGCTTCCTTAACCCTTTTGTTTGCAGTCTCCTGGTCCATTACAAGAAGACCTGTGGTATCCTTATCTTCATATGGCTCGTACTGTGGGATTGTGGATTTCATAGAACTTATTAATTGCCTCATTATCTATGCTCATCTCGTTGTATACAATTCGATTATTAATGTAAAATGTCTTCATATTCATGATGTCTGCCTCCTTTATACAAAATAAAAAAGACGCCACATAAATTAATATGTGACGCCTTTGTCTTAAACCATATAATAATAGCTTTTGTTTTAAAATGCAAGAAAAATTTTATATTAATAATTCAAAAATCCGGAATACTTTAATATAACAACTGTTTTACTTGAGTCCTGCAACGTGCAGTGCTATAATAACAAATATTATTAACGCAAAGAAACGACGCATAAGCGTCTGCGGAATGGAGATTAATATGAGTTGGGAATTTACGGTTTTACACTGGTTTGAGACACTTCACAATCCTGTTACAGATGCTGTTATGAAAGCTGTAACCATGCTTGGCAATGCAGGAATCTTCTGGATTCTTCTGACTATTGCCCTGCTGTTTATAAAAAAATACAGAAAGTGCGGAATTGCCATGGCATGTTCCTTGATTTTATCGCTGATTTTTACAAATATTCTTCTTAAAAATATTGTACTGCGCCCGCGTCCGTTCTGGATTGACCCAACCTTCAACCTGATTGTAAAAGCTCCTACTGACTTTTCATTTCCATCAGGTCATTCATCAGCTTCTTTTGCAGCGGCAACAGCTTGTTTTGCGCAAAAAAAGAAACCGGGCATCGTATTGCTGATACTTGCTTCTGCAATTGCATTTTCCCGCCTTTATCTTACTGTACATTATCCGACAGATGTACTGGCAGGACTGATACTCGGTCTCATTTATGGTGTTGTGGGCAGTCTTATCACAAACTGCATTTACAAAAAAATCAATACAAATCAAAAGTAATTACGGTATAGTATTTCATACCTTTACACTGAACAAGTTCATCCAACCGGCTTTGCAGTGACTTTTCCTCTCCCTTAAGGGCATAAGGCACTGCAAGGTCAAAAATCAGATTAGTATGTTCCTTACCGCGAACCATACGAAAATCATGTATTTTAAGTCTCTCGTCAATTTTTTGTGCCTGCTCTTTAACAAATGTTTTCATTTTATTAATTTCTTCATCATCAGTCACAATAGGGTCGTAGTGGATTACCATGTTTATATTGTGCCTGTCGTGAAACATTTTCTCGATATTGTCTATCATTTCATGGATTTCCAAAACATCTTCCTTACAGTCAACCTCAACATGTTCACTTGCAAATCTTTGTCCCGGGCCATAATCGTGCACCATCAGGTCATGTACGCCAAGAACCCTCTTATCATAGTTAAGTGTCTCATCAGAGACCAGTTTCACAAGCTCTTCATCTGCCGATTCGCCAAGCAGCGGACTTATTGTATCTTTAGCAATGCCAATACTGCTGTATAAAATAAATAATGCAACTAAAAGTCCTATGATTCCATCAAGATTCAGCCCTGTAATATGTGCCGCTACCGCTGAAATCAGTACCGCAGATGTACTTATCACATCATTACGGCTGTCTGCCGCAGTTGCAAGCAATGTCGGGCTGTCTATTTTTTTGCCTAACTTAATATTAAAATATGCCATCCACAGTTTTACTGCAATTGACAGAACCAGTACAATAACAAGCGCCGCAGAGAACTCAACCGCCTCGGGATGAAGTATTTTATCTATCGAACTTTTTGCCAGCTGATATCCGATAACAAGTATTAAAGCCGCAACAGCAAGTCCTGAAAGATACTCCATTCTTGCATGTCCGTATGGGTGCTCTTCGTCTGCAGGCTTTTGTGACAGTCGAAAGCCAAGCAGTGTCATTATTGACGATGAGGCATCCGCAAGGTTATTAACCGCATCCGCTGTTATAGACACACTTCTGCTGATTGTACCTATAAGAAGTTTGGAAACAAACAATACAATATTACATATTATTCCTGTGATTCCAGCAACGCTTCCATACCTTGCGCGAACCTCCGGATTCTCCGTCTGTTCGCTGTTTTTCACAAATAATTTAATAATTAATCCGGTCATCTTAATCCTCACTTTAAGAGTATATTTCAGGCATTTGCGAAAATGTTTAATGTAGAGTTTCGCAAATGCCTGATATTATCCAAATTATTACAATAATATCACCGGAATAAGATAACGTCAACACACCGGAAGTATCTTTATAACCGCTGTATTTGCATAAACCAGAGGCTTATCGTGTGCAAAGAACACAACGCCGTCAGCAGGTGCATGAAGTTCTTCTATATCCTTCAGTATCTTCTTCTCATTATAAATATCCTTTAAAAATAGATTCAGGGCATTTACTCTCTGCTTCAATCCCCTCTCGAGGTAATCAAACTCCTGCCTTCCAATCACCCTCGGTATCGGGTCAAACGGAAAAAGCTGCTCATGAAAGGTATTGTTTTTGTAAATACCAAACTTCACACCATAGCGTGCCAACAATGAATTTACAACATCCGCGCGTTCCAACAAATCCATTCTTTCATAACCTTCCATAAACATCACGCTCCTAACCGCTTATACTGCCAAACTGCTACGTAAAATGCAAAAAGGCGCTCTGCTATAAGCAGAACGCCTTTGTTTCTATGTCAGAAAGTTTAATCCAATTTATTTAATTTATCAACAACTTTCTTAAACTTATTATACATTTGTATTATTCTCAATATTGGTTCTTTCTGTCATATTATTAATAACCTCTTTCAGCATAAGCGGAAGAAATGGCTTTGTAATGTAATCGTCGCAGCCATACTTTGCAAACTCCATTGATATATCAATACTCTTATCAGCTGTCATAAGTACTACCGGAGTCTGATACTTTTCCCTGATTAATTTGAGTGTTTCCAGCCCGTCCATCTCAGGCATTCTAACATCAAGCAGAATCAGATTAAAGGACTGCTGTTCAAGTATTTTAAGTGCTTCTCTTCCGCTGCACACAGAAACCACCTCATACATCGGCTCATCACGCATAATGTGTGCAATGATCTTATTATTCATTACTTCGTCATCAACAGTGAGGATTCTCCGCTTTACAGAGTCCGCCTGTTTTAACTTATAATCCTTGTCTTCATCCATTATCTGCAGCATGATTTCTGCTATATCAGGGTCAAACTGAGTCCCCTTTCCTTTTTCAATTTCACTCCGCACAACATCCTGAGGCAGTGCATTACGATAACTTCTGTTGCTCGCCATTGCATCATAAGAATCTGCGACTGCAAGAATCCTTGCGACCTCCGGTATTTTTTCACCGGCAAGTCCGTTCGGATACCCTTTTCCGTCATATCTTTCATGATGATATTTTGCAGCTATTGCCATAAAATCATCTTCTGAAATTCCTCTCAGTATATGGTAGCCCGCCACAGGATGAATTTTAATCAAATTAAATTCTTCATCCGTAAGTTTTCCCGGCTTGTTGATAATTTCATCAGGAATACGTATTTTACCGACATCATGCAGAAGCCCCGCACGATATATTTTATCCTGCTCTTCCTTGCTCTTTCCCATTCTTGCAGCTATCATAAGGGCGTACTCAGCAACACGCTTTGAGTGGCCGCTGGTGTATCTGTCTTTTGCATCCACGGCCTCACTAAGCGAAGTAACTGTCTGTACAAAAAGTTTCTTTATCCTTTCCTGCTGGAGACTTAGTTCACCGGTCTGCTCATTTACTCTCTTTTCAAGTTCTACCTGCAGTTTTTCCAGTTCACCTTTTCGCATTATAAAAAGTATCATTCCGACTATGCTGATTATTGTAAACAGTGCTATTTCAAAACATACAACGAAAAGGTATGTTTTAAATCCCTGTCTTTCCCATGCGTGTGGTTCTCTGTTTACAGTATAAATCTGCTCCTGCAATACATTTTCACCTGAATTATCAACTATTTGCAAACATATATTATATTTTGAAAAATTTGATTTATAAAGCCGTATAGGCTCTATTTCATCACAATCATACAGTTTCGGGTCATCATCACGTTCTTTTATATAAAATCGCACTTTAATCCCTGCGAATGCATAATTCTTCACCGATGCATAAATCGATATTTCTTCTGCATTTTCCGGAATAACAATGTTATTGCCGTCTGATAATCCTATTTCTCTTCCGTCGCACTCAACAGAGCATATGCCGAATTTCATGTCTGTCTTTGAGTTTTTGTATCCACTGTCAAAAACTATTACTCCGTCATTGCTGCAAAGGAACAATCTTCCATCCTTATCTGTATAATTCCATGAATTTGCGGTAAGTCCCGAAAATAATCCCTCACCTGCACCATAAAGCATAAACTGTCCGCAGTTGTCGGAACACAGCTCCGAAAGTTTCATCTCATATATGCCGGCGCTGCACGTAATATAAGCGGTGTCATTATTTATAATAACATCATAGTTATTAAAATAAGGGAAGTTTGAAAGTCTTCTGATTTTTCCGTCTCTGTCAATGTGGCACAGAGCATTACTCGTTACAACAAAGTATTCATCATCATGAGGGACTATCCTCAGAATTACATTTGACGATAATCCGTCGTTTACAGTGTAGTTTCTGACAAGCCTGCCATCGGAAATAATGTATATACCGCTTCCGTCACTTCCTGCCCAGATATTTCCGTCACTTCCCTCTACAATAGATAAAATCTGTGTATTGGAAAGCCCGTCTTTGGCACTTAATTTACCTGTCAGTCTGCCGTCTTTGATAAAATTAATTCCATCGGCTGTTCCAACAGCAACAGAACCATCTTTTAGTTCTGTTATACATCTGAAACGGTCACTCGTAGTGCCATCGGATGATGAATTGTAAACACGCATTCCCCCATCGGAATCATAACAGATAAGTCCGTTGTATGTACATATCCACAGCCTTTCTTTTGAATCCGTAAATAGTGCCCGTACTCTGTATCCTGCGGTTTTTGCAGTAAGCGCATCAGACTTGCTGCTTAAGTTGTTACCGTCAATGATAACTACGCCGTCATCTGTTCCGCAATAGTAATCATTATTATAGTATGTAACCGCATTGACGACTTTGTTTTCAATACCTGCTTTTTTAAATAAATTTACAAAAGAACTTTCCGACAACTGCATAACGCCATATTTTGATGAGGCAATCCATATATTCCCCTGATAATCCTCATGAAAATATACAACTGAAGAAAATCCATTGTAATACATTTTATTGTAATTATTATCTTTATCAAGGTATCCAAACTCGGAATCGGTAGCAATCCACAGACGTTTTTTGCTGTCTTCAAAAACTGCTGATATCTCGCCTGCCGAAATATTGATGTGTTCTTTGATAAACAAGCCCTGCTCCGATACATCAAGCACAAACAGTTCCCCTGTATCGGTTCCCACCATCAGTCCTCTGGATGTTGAGGCAAGACAATAATAGAAATATCTTTCAGAGGCTTCCCGTGCAAGTGTCATTTTCCGGTTACCGTCTATTGCGTAAATATCTCCTTTATTATCCATTACAACAAGCATATCGTTATAGACCGCCATTGATATGACAAATGTAATATCCTGTTCTAATATTTCAATTGTATCGTCATTACTGAACTTACATATTTTATCCTTGGTTCCGACATAAACATTTCCGGCCTTATCCTCTGCAAAGCAGCGTATGGAATTGGTTGGAAGTCCGTCCTTATCCGTAAAATATGTATATTTTCCGTTCTCATACCTTGCTATACCGGCATCGTTGGTACCTATCCATAATCTTCCCCTGCTGTCGGTCATCATTCCTACGACATTGACAAGACCACCTTCACGTATAAATTCAAACTTATTTCCATCATATCTTGTGAGTCCGGCATAGCTTCCAATCCAGATGTATCCGTCATCTGTTTCGCATATTACATTGGCCTCCGATGATACCATACCATTTGTATTGTTATATATTTTCTCTATAAAATTATCGTTAAGGAAACTTTCCTCCGCAGCCTTTATGTTTAACGGCTGTACTGCCGATGCAACTGCAATTCCGACAGCAAGAATGATACCGGCACTTTGAACTGCATTATGCTTTTTCCTTTTGAAACCGTTAATCATGCGTATAACCAGATATGCAATCATAACGCATACCTGTTTATCTACTATTTCTACAACAACTTCACCGGCAAGCGTAGCCCAGATGTGGCTTATGTCATACCACTTAAGCATGTCCACAAGAGTATCACCCCATACATTCCCTGAGTATCCTCCGTAAAAAATCAGATTCAGCGGTGTTGATATAACTGTGCAGACAATTCCTATCCAGAAACATGAAATAACACATTTTAACAGATTTTCCATATATCCTTTCTTTATCTGTATGTGTATCATAATTGCAGCAACTATGCTTGTCAATGAATATACAAGTGCTGTCACGTCAAAAAAACTTGAAATCAGGTTGTTTGAAATACCTGCCACAATACCGCCCCATATTCCTGTAAAATAAGACGCGATAAATGTTCCGACCATATCCAGCCATATCGGAAGTTTAAGACTTCCGGCAATGCTTCTTCCCAAAATGTTTAAACCGATTCCAAAAATAACGATTATTACTTTCCGTACCTTATCTTTCACCACGCAGCCTCCTTACTTATGTAATATCAACGTTTATCGGTTACTTCTTAATATTCCCTTCAGTTATCACCAATTCCTCCGGCAGATGCTTTAAAATCATTTTATCTAATTCATCCGGAATAATCGGTTTGGAAAGGAAATCGTCAAATCCCTCAGTTATATATTTTTCTCTGTCGCCAACAATTGCATTGGCCGTGAGCATTATAACCGGTATCCCCTCACACAGCTTATTGTCACGTATTGCATGCAGTGTTTCTATTCCGTCCATTTCAGGCATCATATGATCCAGAAAAATCATATCAACCGGCTGACTTCTTAACAATTCAAGACATTCTTTCCCGCTCTCAGCCTCATACACCTGAATCCGCGTCTTCTTTATCAGTCTTGTAAAAACTTTGAGATTAATTGCATTGTCATCAACAACAAGTACCTTTGCTTTAGGCGCAAAATACTCTGTCCGGATGTTATCTTTCTGTGCCGACTGAATAAATTTTTTCCGAAAATCTCCCAGTGGCTCTGCATTTACAATTTTTTGTTCAATGTCAAAGTAAAACTCACTGCCTTTTCCATATTCACTCTTTATGTGTAATTTGCTTCCCATTAATTTCAGAAGTTGCTGCACGATATTCATACCAAGCCCGGTACCCTCTACGCTTCTGTTTCTTGACAGGTCAAATCTCTGAAATTCATCATATATCTTACCGATATTTTCCTCACTGATACCTATTCCGGTATCCTTTACAGAATAATGCAGCACTGCATTTTCATTATCCGCACTGCATCTGACTTCCATTGTCACGGTGCCTTTGTCAGTATATTTAACTGCATTTGTAAGTAAATTTAGTAATACCTGTCTTATCCTGCTGTCATCTCCATAATATTCGCTCGGAATTGAAGGGTCAATATCGAATACCAGTTTCAATTTCTTGTCCTGTATTTTTATGTTTATCATGTTATATAAATCATTTAATAAACTGCCTATTTTGTAATTTACAGGGACAATCTCCATCATTCCCGACTCTATTTTAGAGGAATCCAATATTTCATTAACTATATTAAGCAGTAATTCAGATGAATTTTTAACATCATATGCATATTCTCTGATGGCCTCTTCATTGCTTTCCCGGATAATCATTTCATTCATTCCGAGCACTGCATTAATCGGCGTTCTTATCTCATGCGACATCTTGGCAAGAAACCGGGACTTTGCGCGGTTTGCGTTCTCAGCCTCTGTCTTTGCTTTCTCCAGTTCGCCTGCAAGCCTTGCTTTTTCAAGGCTTCCGCTTACAATACTAAAAAGACTGCTGCACACAGCCATGAACGCAATATATATCAGACAGCGCGGTAATACAAAAAACAGCATAAGGCTTAAATACGGATTATCATTCACTTCATTCAGTATAAAATGCCCGTCCGCTATATACTCTTTCGCCACGTCAGTTGTCAGCAATATCATATTGGCATCACACAAACCAAAGTAATATCCGCCGTATACAATTATAATTGTACTGATAACCGTCAGAATGCAGACAAAACGCATCATCGGCTTAGATGAATATAATGTTGCGTACAGAAACGGAAAAAGTGACAACAGAACAACATGGTATGTAAGAAATACACCTGATATGGTAAACACCAATGTAATGCAAAACATCAGAAAGTACTTCATCTTTTTGTTAGATAACGGTACAATTTTTGCAACAATATAAGCCAAAAAATATATTAGTAATGATGGAAAAAAGGCTTCCCACATTATCTTTTCCCTGATAATAAAAATGCCTAACTGGTTCAGGATAAAAATTGCCGTAAATACCAGCATCGTCACCATAAAGCATTTCATTGTATACTTATTTGCTATATAGTCCTGATTTTCAATATATTCGGATACATTTTCATTTTTTATGTCTTTATCCATACCGGCCCTCATTTCTGAGCGATTTATCGCGAAGAGGCGATGAAAAATCTGCGAATGCAGTTTTTCATCTGCCATAATGGCTATTTGCTTTCTCTCATAAGCAAATAGCCGTGTGAAAAATCTTCATCAAATTTATAAAAAAATTATGTATTCAAATACAGAATTTGTCAATGCATTATTTTTTACAAAAACGTGCTCCGTCAGGTACACTACATGAAAAGCCCCATAAACACTTTTCGGATTACGGAATCCGTTGTGTTTACGGGACTTATCTTTGTTTCCTATCATTTTGAATCTACTTTACCACAGTAAAACGCCCCTTCATGAGATAGATTCCTAAGACAGCGTTGAATACAACCGCCGAAAATGTACTAAATCTCTCAAACAGACCAAATACCACTTTTGGTAACAATGCGGTGCCTATAGGTCCAATCATCATGGCCACAAGGCATACAATTGCCCATATTCTAAGGGATTTTATCTGTTCCTTTCCTGCTCCGGCTACTCCCAGTATTCCAAGCATTCTTAACCTTTTTTCCAACAAATTCATCACAACCTCCCGGAATTATAATTCGTGCATTTGTACCCCGCTTACGCTCAATTCTCCTTCACCTCCAAAATCCAGTCGCTTCATGCCTGACGTGCTTCTCACTTTTGATTTTGCAGGTATCGCGGCAGGAAAAGGAAATGCCTGCTTTGCAGGCGCTTTCTTTTCTCTTGAGCGCGACAAATTCAAAATAGTACTACTGAAATCAATACAATAGTAGAACCTATACCTGCTATTGCTTTGCTCATTTTAATACCTCTATTACTTCAGGTGCTTTAGCTTCGACGGAATCGCGAGCCAAATATCAGATTTGCTCTGCTATAGTTTTTTCCTTTTTCCAAACGCCCCTTGCAATCAGTGCAATACCAATTGCCATTAAGCAAATCAATACCTCAACAATAATTAAAGACATTCCGCTTTTAGCTGTAATCACTGCCACTCCGTCCAAAATTGCATGCAACAGGATTGCCAAAACAAAAAGATGTCCTTTAATTTTCTTACCTGTAGCAGCATACCATACAATCACTGATAATCCAATCTGCGCAGTGATTGCAGCAAAGCGCTCCACAGAACATAACATAAAATACCAGTATGGTGTCTGAATCAAAGAATCAAACGCTGCCTGCAATGTACCTCTTGCAGCCTCATTCAAAGGTTCAAGAAGTGCCTGCGTCTTACCCAAATTAATCATAACCGAATAGATTAGATTATTTATCATTCCAATTGAAAGAATTACAAACATCTCGAACCCGCCATGACCTGCACCATACATAAGTGCATTATGGGCATTGTCGTGTTCCTTCTTCAGTACATAGCGCATTGCCAGCAAACGTCCTGTCTCCTCGAACAGTCCTGCCATCATTGAGCCATAAATCGCATACATCCAGATATTTTCCTGTATCCCTATACCAACCGGAGACCCTAAGACTACAACATGAACAAGCTGCTCCAGCACCAGTGCAAACAAAAACATAACTGCGCAGCCAATGAAAAAACTTTTGATTCCGGCCTGATATTTCTTTTTGAAATATACCAAAAGAACAATTGGAATCAGAACTCCCAGAATCATATTTACAATAATAATTGCTATTGATAACTTAGATACCATATGACACCCCCTGTTTTTTCTCTAATTCTTATTTTTCAATTCTTGTTTCGCTAATTCGTATTTTCCCTATTTAACTCCACGGTTTCACCCCATTCAGCCACCCCCGGCTTTCCCAATATTCTTTCTCACATGGTGATGCGCCCCATCCTGCCTTTTGCATTCCTCCATAAAACCAGAAAAGGATACGGGTTTTGATACCAACCTTCACTGCTTTTTTCTTAGTCAGTTTTGCTGCCAGCCGCTTCATATCTTTTTCAATTTTTTCTTTCTTCTTATCAGGCACCATATTCCAGTTCATTGCATTTACACTAATTCCATATCTGATTACTTCCGGGATTCCCCAATTGAACAGATTATCTGCTACCAGCTTATTTGCTTTATCTGCGCCTGCTCCTGCTGCAGTCGAAATCACAACCGCCCTCTTTTTAAACATTGTTTCATGCGGCTTATGCGATAACCAGTTAGTAAAAAACAAATCAAGAAATGCCTTCATAGGCGCGCTTGGCATCATGCAGTAATTAGGTGTTGTCAAAATAAGAAGATCAGCTGCTTTTATTGCGTCATCAATTATTTTTTTATCTTCCCAAAACGTACACTTTTCTCTGCCTTCAAGACAACTGTAACATCCTGTGCAAAAATGATTTAAGTCCCTTGGCAGAAAAAATTCTTTAACCTCTTTTTCACAGGTAATATCCTGCAATAATATATTTGCCACGTTCCATGTGCTTCCCTTATGGTTTTGCCCATGTATAACAACAATTTTCATAATGTTTTCTCCACCAGTTCACGAAATATTTCATCCGGGTCATAATTATTTCCCACGAAACCCGGAATCTCTTTGATTGATTTGCAAATGCTAACGCTAAAGCCTGTCAGGATATTCCCCATTTCTTCCTCAGAATATGGGCAGCCGCCGGTTACAACAAGCGTTGCCAGGCTATGAGCTACAAGCCACATATCCCGAAAATAACGGTCGGCAGCCTCTGCGTCAATATGATATGTTTGTTGCAGCGATTCTCTTATCAGTTCCTGTGAATGATGCAGTGCATCCATCACACTGCTGTTGCCTTCCTCATTCGTTGTCAAAAACAGCAGCCTATATAACTGAGGTTCCTCTTTTGCAAAACGAATGTATTGCATCCCAACACCCAGAAAAGGGACTTTCATGCGAAGTCCGGCTTCCACATAACTGTCATATACACGCTGTGCGGAAATGCTGACCTGACGCTTCGCTTCCTCAATTGTATGAAAACAGGTAAATACCGGCTGTGTAGAAACACCGAGTTCACCTGCCAATGCCTTCGCCGTAAGTGCATCGATGCCCTTTTTGCAGACAACACGCACCGCTGCCTCAACCATTTCTTCTCTCGTATACTTATTCTTTGGAGCCATTTGATTTGTTTCCTTTAAAAAATAGTCTATGATATATATTATGCAATATATAATAGACTATTTTATACAGATAAGGGTATGCTGTCAATTGGTTTCCCACTGAGTGACCTTGACCTTTGACCTTTGACCCCATAATGTAAAATATTTTAGGCTTTCATATCAAAAGTTGCTTTATTTACTTTATACTTCTTTTCATTTGTTTTTTCTAAATTTGCAAAGAAATCCATATTACTATATTTCTTCTTCATTTCATCAAGCAATGCCTGTGCTTTATCGCTCAAATTAACCCTATCACTCTTCTTCTCAATTCTTTTTTCTTCCTGTTCTTTTCTTATACGAATTTTCTCCTCTTTCCTTTCAGCAGTATGTCTCTCCTTCTGTTTGGCGAGAATCTTATCGGCCCAGGTTTCTTTTTTATTCTTATCAAGATTGCCTTTATTTCGAATCTGTTTACCGTCATCACTTTCAGAAATTGACCAGCCGCTGAGACTACCATCTGCATTAATAATTGTCCCGGCCGCTTTTGTGTGAAACCCATTACCGGAATGATCCATTTTCCCATCATATACCAGCTGTGCACAATCATATATAAGTGCCTCATATTCCAGGCGTTTTTCCGGGTCACTTTTCATCTGCGATAAAATATTGGGCGCTATCTGAATATTGTTTGTGCCTTTTTGCGAAAAGGGCTGTGTATTAGTTGAAAAATTTACCCCAGGATATCTATCTGAAAGCTCCTTTAGGGTAGCACTTGCTTCACTATCAACTTGTTCTTTTGCATATGCCAATGCCGCTTCTGATACCCAACTATCACCAATTTTTACTGCCATAATCTCATCCTCCTTGATTATTGATTTGAAATCCATTTCATATATGTATTCATTTTGCTAAATTCTTACATTAATTGGTACATACTTTTTATATTCAGCAGCTACATTAAGTTCATTGCTCGCTGAATCTATACTGTTCTCTGCTATTTCTTCTTGCAATTTTTCTGGAATCTCTGCCATATCTTCCGTCATTTTCTCTGCCAGCTCTTCCAGTTCTTCCAAGCTTTCCGACATTTCGCCCTTTCCCTCATCTGTTCCAAGCGCTTCCTCTATTGTTTCTTCTCTTCTTTCCTCTTCCGTCTTAGGTTTATTCTTCTCGGCTGCCTTGGCAATATGCTCTCCACGCTCCTGAGCTTCGTCCATGGCATGAAACATCTGTGAATTATTGTATTCTTGTTTTGCAGCCGCTATCTGCATATCATAAGAATGAAGCATTTCTATTTTTCTGGCTATATCATCAAGATTTAAAGACTGCATATTCTTTAGATTCTCTTTTTGTGCTTCAAAAAAAGCTATCTTTCCATCTAGGTCTGCCTGTCGTTGTAACTTATCTTGTGTACTTTTCAACATACCGAAGTTGGTTTGCCTTCCAATTAGCAAATTATTATTGGAAAAATTTATGGTTAAATTCATGTAATTCACCCTTTCTCTATACTTCCTTATCAACCTTTGACGATACTAATGAAGCCAACGGGTTTGTGTATGTACCGCCACTTGTATATGTACCCCCTGCGCGAGAGGCTTCGTTGCTTATACTTGTAGCTTTTTTACTAATCTTACTTACATAAGAGTTGTAACCTGTAAAAACAGATTTTAATGTACTTATATCCGCCTTCTTCAATACTTTCTCATCAAATGTTAGTGTATTACCTTTTCCTACTGTAATTCCTACTTTGGATAACATATTTTCATTTTTACTCGTTAGACTTGTCATCCATGCAGCATTACGCAATACTCCTTTTGTATTGGATTCACCTGCCTGCTTAACCGTATCATTATAATCATCCACATAGGATTTCACAGCCTTTATGATAGCATCCCAGTCATAATCACTTGTTTTCTTTTCTTCGCCTGTCTTCTCGTCTTTTTCAGTTTTGGTCTTTTTCTCCCAAAGAGAATCATTCATCAATCCCTGCACTGATTTTGCCAAAGCACCTGCACTTGTCTGCATAAGAGTAAGCTTTTGTGTTCCATCACTACTAGATGTTTTTTCTGCCTTCTGTTGCTTATAATATGCTTTCAACAGTTTTCCATAACTTCCATCCTTAATACTTGCATAATCAGATACACTAAAACTGATATCTGTTGATACAGATATATCAGAAAAGAACGAATTAGCATTACTTTTAAAACCATTATTGTCATAATATGAATTTGATATATAATCATTTATTCTTGCCATAACCATCCCCTCCAATCCTATAATCTTACATCAACATGAGTATCCGTTTCTGAAACTTCAACCTCTCCATTTTTATCTGAATCCTTCTTAGAGGCATCCGCTTTATCTTTTTTCTCATCCGTTTTTTCAGTCTTACTCTCTTCCTTCGCAGCTTCTTCAAGTTTCTCGTTAACATCAGACAACGCACTCCTCTGCGAAGATATAATATTATCAATCTTTTCCTCAGTTTCTGCAAGTTCAGCTTCTTTTGCTCCTGTACTTGCACCCAGCCCTTTGTCCATTTTGATTTCAGACTTAAGTACGGCTGCTTTTCCCCTCATCTCTGTTTTTACCGATGACTGTACCTTGACCTGTCCCATAGCAGAATCAGCAGAAATAATTGCCTGCATGCTTGTACTTGACATTCCTGTTCCAGACTTTGCTCCCGTCTCTTGCATCTGATGTCTTCCACCAATCATGTCATCCATTGAAGATTTCTTGGCCTGCTGTTCTTTTCTCTGCTCTATCCGGTGCTGTCTTAACTGCTGGTTCAGAGTCGTAATCTCCTGCTGGATTTCTTGCCTCTTTTTCATTTTTTCTTCCAGTGTCATATCTTCATTGGAAGAAAGCTCCTGCATTTCTCTCTGCTTATTTGCAATCTGACTCTGAATGTTTTTGGTGAAGGAATCCACGCCTGTTTTTCCCATTGGCATCCCAAAGCCTTTCATTGCTCCATTTCCCATATTATTGTTAATTTCCATTATCATGTTCTGTACCTCCTTGATATTTAAATTTGAAATCCGTTTCTAAACATACATGGTTAGATTTCTCATTTATTGTTTCGGAACTTTATTTTTTGTAATCAACCTCGATGTTGTGAACCAGCCTTTTTTTGTTGTAAACCAAAAATGCACCGGAGAATTTCTCCAGTGCCTCACACCTACTGTAACATCATCATTATATTTAATATAAACCTTCCATCATCTGCACTAATCTGCATATCCCCATAATACTTCTGTGCAATACGCTTAATATTCTTAAGTCCATATCCATGTGCAATTTCATCATCCTTGCTTGATATCGGAAGCCCTGTAATCTCATTGATAGAAACCCTCTCATCACACTTATTGCTGACTTCAATAATAAAGGCATTTTTCTTTCTAAACGATTTTACAGTCACAAAAGAATCTTGAACACTTACAGATGCTTCATAAGCATTTTGCAATGCATTAAACAGAACAATACTTAAGTCAAAAGAATCTATTTTTTCAGAATCCGGATAATGGAAATCGCATTCAAATGTAACTTTCTTTTTCTTAAACTTCTCTACATATTCACCAATAATCACATCGGTCACAGGATTTCCACTTTTAATCCCGGATTCCGTATGCGAAATTGTCTCCTTTATCCTTCTTGCATATTTCTCTGCCGCAGCATGATCTCCATTCTCTATCAGCCCGTCTAGTGTCATAAGGTGATTTGCCATATCATGACGCATCCCCCGGATTTCTCCATAAGCACGCTCCACGGTATGAATATGTTCTTTTAGATTTTCGACCTGCGAAGCAAGCAGTTCCTGTTCTTTTCTGTCTTCCCTGGTTTCTTTTAATTCCTGATAAAATGTCAGAAAAGCAAGAATCGCAACATAGGAAATCAAATAAAATAATAAAAGTGTATAATTAAATTCATATACTGGCTTTATTACTCCTGCCCTCATCGCTTTGTCATACAGATCATAGTAGTTGATAACACTCTGATAACCCACAACCTGTGCAAGCATCGGCATAAGAAGCATTATAAATTCTTTTGTCGGCAACTCATCATAAACATTTTTATATACTCTCAAAAATAGTCGAACAGAAATTCCAAGTAGCAGAACACTTAATCCCAGTTGTAATATTTCCGTCAGCAAAAACTCGATGTTCATAAGTAGAATGCTTGATTTAGAATACAATTTATTCGTAATCTGAATCACCGGCATCATTAACTGCTGAACGGTTCCAAATGCCAGCCATCTCAATACAAATGCAGTAACACTTATGAATGCTTTAAGCCTTATTCTTGAGGCATCACCAATTATTAGTATTAAAAACACACAGAATATGCTTATTCCGTATGCGGCCACATTCGGCAGAACCTGCGGAATATAATACAGAACTGTAATCAAAATAAAATACGATGTGCTTGCAATTACTGCCCTTTTCTTCTTTACAAAATTCTTCAAAAGAATATATAGAAAAATTGCCGTTGCCAAACGTGTGCCTGTCAGCATGCAGCATGACACGATACCATAATATAAATCGATTGCTTTCATATCTATCTTCTCTCTACCTCGTTAAAATCCCATATTCATCGGATATTTCGAGTCATTTCATCGAATACTTCATATAACTTTCAACAAAACTCTTATAATTTTGTTTTGCCATAATCACCTGACCTTTTTCAAGATAAATATTCGTTGCATCATACCTCACAACATATTTCATGTTGATTAGATATGCTCTGTGTGGACGAAAAAAATCATCACCGGCCATATCCTCCAGATCAGACATTTTTCCATAGTATTCTATTTCATCAGTAGTTGTGTGTATCACAATCTTTCTATTAAAAACTTCCGCATAAACAATCTCATCTAAATATATCTTTGTATGGATTCTACCCGAAGAGACCATGATGCTGGCTCGTTCTATATTATTTTTATCTCTTATAGCTATTTTTTCTTCGGCAGCCTTCAATACTTTTGCAAGTTTCTTCTCATCAATTGGTTTTACGAGATAATGAAGTGCACCAACATCAAATGCCTGAAAAACAAATTCCTCCACACCTGTCACAAAAACAATCTGCATCTCTTTATCTGTCTTGCGAATTTCTCTCGCGACCTGCATACCATCTGTCCCCGGCATCTGAATATCCAAAAACAGGATGTCTATACTTATTATACTCATCAGCAGAGTTTCTCCGCTTGAAAATTGGATTATTTTCGCACCCGGCACATGTTTTTTAACTTTTTCTTCGAGAATATCTCGAATAGCCTTTTCATCATCACAGATAGCAACAACCATAAACTTGCTCCTTGTATTTAATCTTACAAATTATATCGGCAAGAAATATTTCAATAAACAACTGATGTTGTGAAATGACCTTTTTTTGTTGCGAAACAGAAGTTCAGGCATATTCATTATTTATAGCACCGCCAAATGACGGAGGCATTCATCCATGCTTTCTTTACACCTTCTGGTGCATCCGGTGCAGTTTTATCAAATACAGCTTTGCGTTCTGCAGAAAGGCTATTTTCCATCCATGTTACTTTTCAAAAAATCTTCCCAAAAGTCTTTAGAACCGCTAAAAATCAAATTTGCATCTTTATCAAATTTATCAAGAAAATCTTGTACTCTCTTCGCATCGTCAGGATTCGTATATTTTATTTCCCAACTATCTATTATCTTACCATTTTGGCATCTGTTACTTACAATTCCGTCTTCCCCAAAGCACGTAATCGTCCAAATTTTATCTTTGTTTTCATCATCTTCTACCGAAGCACACTCCGTAACATTCTCTGTTCTGGAAACACCCACAACTGTACTATCTGTCAATTGTACTTCCTGTAGTTTAGACATTGCCATCTTTTCCATATCCTGTGCTGCTTTTGCCGTTCTTAGGATTGTCTGGTCATCCGTTTTAAGCTTCTTTGTCCAATTTTTTTCATAGTCTGCGCCATCTTCTGCCGGGATGCCATCTTCAGCATACCCTTCTGCTGTACCACCTAATCCATTTGCAGCCACCCACAGTGCTGCTGATGAAGCCGCAATTGTTCTCATGTCTGAATCAGCCTCCATTGCAGCCTTCTGTGCAGCTTCTTCTTGCATTTCTTTCATCTGTCTGAGACGTTCCTTAAATGCATCGATATATTCGTCTACACCCTCAAGCATTTTATCCCATTCTTCATCTGACATTTCACGCCAGTCTTTATCCTCTTTTAATTCCTGCGCTGTCAACCGGTTAGCATCTTTGAAATTCTGAACAGCCTCGCTAAAACGGGCACTGCTGCTTGTTTTTATACCATAACCTACTGCTCCGATACCCATTTTTACTCCTTTCCGCAGTCGATCTGTCAGTCACGACCGCACCGCTCCCCGGAAAGGTCCGAGCGGTTTATGTTAAATTTTATGCGCCTGCAGAAAATGTAGGCATGCTATCATATACTTCCGTAAGAGGACTCCAGTTTTTCAAATCAAAACCATCATTATCTTCTTCATCCTCAACTTCAGAAAATACATCCCCATTATTCCGGTTATTATTTGCTTCTTCCATAGTATTGGGGAGTTTGCTATATGCTCCGGATTTATGGAATTCTGCATTAATTCTATTAACTGCAGCCATTATGTACTCTCTATCAGGATCATTTTTAGATATACCGCTTAATGATAATGAAATAATACGATCTGCCTCCTCTTTACTCTTTGCATGCTTAAGCTGTTCTTCTGTACCCTCTGCAATTCTTTGTACTCTCATAGCATGAGCATACATAACCGGATTTGTCTTTCTGAGATAATCAATCTCCTTCCGAGTAAGTTTCTTTCCTGATTTGAGCTTTGCAAGAATCCTGGCATCCATCTTGGCCCGATCCTCATCTGACATTTTTTCTATATCGTTTCCGCTATCTAAAATATACTCAGCAAGTTCCTTTGTATTTGTTATTTTTTTTGGTTCTTCCTGATTGAGGTTCAAGCAAATGTTCATATACAATTCTCCCACATAAAAAAGCGCATCTTTCATTGAATTTCAATCCATTGAAAGATACGCCATCCATTGCTTATTAATATATCGGCAATGCAAATAACATAATTAACCCATAAACCAATTTTATCTTACTTTTCTAAAATCTGCTCTTGTATTTCCATTCTCCACTTGCTAATAAAAAATGCCGAATCGATTCATTTCTGACCCATCCGGCATTTCGTCATTTAATTATTTTTTGCAATTTTGCAAATTAGCTGTTAATCGAAGATTAGCTAATTGAAGATTAGCAAACACCCTGAGCTATCATAGCAGCTTCTGAGGTGTCCGCAGATTTACCGGGGTGGGGGGGGTGATGTCAGTTGTATATCACGTGTATAGAGTGATTGTTGGACAATTTCGATTAATACCTATTTTAAGAAGGACTGAACAACTGAAACGAGTGCCACGGATATAGCAGACAAAAGTGCCGTTCCCCCGGCACATAACATATCACTGCCTAAAATCCACATGGGACTGCATGGTGTAGTAAAGAAATGTTTCAATATTTTCTTATCACGATAGTCAGCAATCGTAAGTGGGAGTCCCATAAATGCTGCTGCACAAATGCCCACTGCTATCAATGAAGCAAACGAACTTTCCAGATAAGTAAATCCCGCTCCGGCCTGTTTCTGTCCTGCTATCATGTTAATCAATATCATAATTCCCACCGGCATTGCCACACCAAAAATAAGCATGTCACCGGAACGCAGTGCCAATTTCTGTTCAATCAGGTATAATTTCAAAAATCGTTTCATCGTGTAATCTCCTCTCCCATATACCAAAGATATGCTTCAATACATGTATTCATACACAGCCTCCTTTTCGTTATGCGGCTATTCTATAGCCTCCCCTAAGGGACGAGTCAAGAGACATTTGTGGAGAATTTACAAATTCATTTGATGACTCAGAAATTTTAGAGTATAAAGCCGGAGCAGTTCCGTAATTTAATTTCAGGCATCAAAAAAGAAGGTATATTTCAACCTTCATTTTTCGCTCCCGGCAATATGGAGTAATTTCAGCAGATTTTCCTCTTTTAACAAAGCAATCCCCTGGGATTCATCCCCTAAAATAACAAGGTTATCTCCCGGCTTGATATGGAAGATATTTCTTGCCTTGGCAGGAATCACGATTTGCCCTTTTTCACCAACCTTGACCATTCCAAAGATGTGTTTGCCTCTGGGCGGTATCCCAAGTCCCATTCCGGCTGATTTTTCATAACAAATCAAATCATCCACCGTAACGCCGAAGACATCAGCCAACGCCTTGCATTTTTCAATATCCGGCAGAGATTCGCCCGTCTCATATTTGGAGAGGGTCTGTCTGGAAACACCGATTTTCTCAGCCAGTTCCTCTTGGGACAGCGCATGATATTTTCTCAACTCAATCAAATTATCAGCAAACATTATTTTCTACCTCCAATGCCGCAGACGCACCATCTCAAAACCGGGATGCGGCGAATAATCTCATATAGTATAAGCGCTCCGGCAAAGGCAGCTGCGCCTACCAACAGATACATAGCCAGAGGCGGCAACGATGTATAGAGGTGTAAATACCACGCACAGGCAGCGAGCGGCAGGTAGTGGAACAGATAGAGGCCCCAGGCTTTCTTTCCCATAAACCGTGAGAGCGGATTTTCAAAATTGCCCCACTTTTTCATAACCGAGAGAACCGCCAGTGTGGCAATCCAAGCGTAGGCGTTGCACAGGAGGGTGTCCAACACCTGATGCTCCGCATATGGTTCGCCCCAAAATACCAGTACAAAGCTGATACCAAGCCCCAGAGCCGACATCAAAAGGGGAAACCACCATTTTTCCAGCCTTTCTATAACTGCATCGTGTGAAAAGATAAAGTACCCAAGGAAAAATCCCACGCCGTATATGCCGAAACGGTACACAACAATCACCGGCGTGTTTAAAATCCGGGAGGCTCCCCAAATCACAGGGGTAAGGCAGAGAAGCACATGAAGATTCGCCTTTTCACACAGCCCATAGAGCCTGTCTTTCTCTACTTTCCGGATTATAAGAAGGAGCATGGAAAATACCCAGAGAAGCTGGATGTACCACAAAGTACCGGTTCCGCTGACCGCCATTATTAAAAAAAGAATCGGCCCCGGTACGGCTGACATATTTTCAAACGCGCCGACAATCGCCATGTTGTAATAACCCAGAATCCACCAAAATACAAACAGACCTATGGTAGACGGAACCAGAAGCTTAATTGTCCTGCTTTTCAGAAATTCCCTGTCTGAATGCCCATTAAGATAAAATCTTGCGCTCATGCCGGAAATCACAAACAAAAGCAGCATAAACCACGGATAAACGAAATACTGAAAGGCATCCTGGTACTGAACCTCCGTGAATGGCCCTATTACGCCGCTGGTTATCACGCCATTGAACATATAAATCACATGGTAGATTACAACAATGACTACAGTTATCCATCTGATGTTGTCAATGTATGTTTTTCTCATATTTGTACCACCTTTGCTATTATTTTTAACATTATAGTAGCATTAATGCGAAAGTATTTCTACCAATAAAATCAAACATTTCTGCATGGTTTTTGTTAAAAAAAGTGGCGCCTGTTCAGTATTTAAATGTGGAAGGAATGCATTCCGGCAGAATAATTGAAAATTATCTTTTCATTTTTCAGTTATCTCCCTGATGTATACGGATTTCTTCTGCATTTCTTTGAGGTAAGAATAAGCCCCGTTCCTGAGATTCCCACCAGTACAAACAGCCACGCAATCGATGTGCCGTCTCCTGTGTCAGGTACATTATCCTTATCTGTGTCACTCGCAGTCTTGTCATCATAAGGAGTGCTGTTGTTATTGTCACTGCTGCTATTATTCTGATTGTTATTACCATTGTCGGAAATATCTGCATTGATTGTAAATGATGTGCCTGCAGAGTCATCCGTCCAAAGGATTTCAAATGTATGTGATCCCACTGAAAGGGTATTTAGATAGTCTGCTTTCAGTGTAACAATGGTAGAACCTTCCTTTACGGTGTAGTTCTTTGCATCAACAAGGTTTCCGTCAACCTTAACTCCCACGAACTTAGAAAACGCTCCGCTTCCTCTGATAGAAAGGCTTCCGTCTGAATTCTGTGTCCAACTGCTGTTTGCACCATCTAAAATATCGTAATCTACCGGGTCAGGGTCAGGAGTAATATCTTCTTCCTGAATCTGAATGGTATAGGAAAATGTCTCCACACTACTATCCTGCATACCGTTCTTTACAGCGATTGCCTTAATCGTAGTCTGTACAGACTGTCCTTCAGTTCCCGTCACTGAAATTGGTGCCGTGTACTTTTGCGTGGTTCCGCCCGGCACACCTCCTGCCAGTGTTGGTTCATTTCCATCTGTAGTATAATAAATCGTTGCTCCCTCTGTGGAAGAAGTAAGTGATACCGACTGATTCTCTGTATAGGTTCCTGCTGTTGGATTTGCTGTCGGTGCACCAACAATGTCTGCCGCACTTATGGTGATGGTAATGGTTGTAGTAAGCGAGCTTCCATTAGCATCAATACTGTCAGGACAAGCTACCGTACCATTTAAGGTTACGGTCTGCTGGGTTAATACAGCAGGGTCATATCTTCCGTTTGCCGGTGTGGTTGTATTCCATGTGACCGGTGCACCGGTTACCGTATTACCTTCTGTCACAATACCAACCGTTGCAGGCAGATTCATAGCACTATAAGCGGTTCCGTTCGCTACTGTTATTGCCTGAGGTGCTGTGATACTTGTTAATTTATCCTTTGTCGCAGAAAAAGCATATGTTACCGTAAGTGTTCCGTCAGCATTCTTTGTAACGCCTGTTGCAGGATTACCATTTACGGTAGCTGTCGTGGAATCCGTAAATTCGTAGTCTGTACCTGCTGTAAGTGTGATGCTTGCGGTGTAGCTTGTATTGTATCCGGCAGTGGAATCAACCGGTGTCCATGTAATCTGTAGTGTGGTACTGCTTACTCCTGTGGTTGCACATGATGCTTCGGTATCTAATGCAGTATTTGACACCGGAGTATCAATACCTGTAATTTCTACGGATGTGATACTTAATACTTCTTCGGTTGCACCTACCGTATAAATCAATCCATCCGTATCTGTGATTTCCAGCCAGATTTTGCATGATGATAAATTTATATCTGATGACAAATTAAGTGCTGACCTGATAGCCGAAGCATTTACCGTTTCTGATGCATCAATCTTTTTACTGTAATACCAGTCGCTGCTTCCGTCACTGCCCTGCACTACAAGCGCCACTGTTTGTGATGTACTTCCCTTCGCTACCCTAATATCACCTGTTGTGGTGTTATATGTTACTGTACCAATATTCTTACCTGTTCCATCAAATCTTAAGGTCATCGCCGTACCGTCTGTTATCGGTCCCGATACTGTATCAGATGATGCTGCTGTCGCAGCAGATGCGAAGAGCACAGATGACAGATTCAGATTGGAAGCGGGCTGAACAGCGTTCCCGCCGTACCCGTTGTTGACAAGTCCTCCGCTGACATAATTGCCGGAATCAGCTAACAGCGCAAGTTTTCCATCACTAGCAAAAGGCATGCGCAGCCAGAAATTGTCTCCGCTGTTCCAGTATTTATTCACAGCAAGTACTGTGTTGTCACTTGTTCCTGCTTTGATGATTTTGTATGAAGAACCATAACCATCTGCCGCCAGTGCATACAGCTTGTCTGTGGTGGTATAGGTTACATTACTATTCTTCGCATCCGTCGTTGTCACTGTGGTGGCATTCATCATGCCCTGCTCGGCTGTGGTGAAGTAAGTTTCATTTGAACCATCTGCCATACCCTTCAACACCACTCGGAGGTCACTTGCTCCGTAGTGGTTTGGATACACTATTGTTATACCTGTGACATTATAGCCACAATCACTCCATAAGGATGATTCAGTCTTATTATTCTCATATTCATCTTCAAATACCTGATGCGTTGCTATCGGGCTTGCGGCAAATATAATGGTATTATCCCCCGATACACCGGTATCCTTTCCTAAGATGTACCATTTCTGTGTATTTCCACTGCTGTTTTTACCAAATACAAGATTTCCAATATTTGTGGCATTACCATCTGCATCCGGGGTGAATGCATTCATCAACTGTGCCTTTGTGGCATAGGAAGACACACTTGGTACAAGAGATAGCTCAATGGTGCTATATTTCTGAATATTATAATCAGCCAATGTTCTTCCGTCTTCCAGAATTTTTCCTTTATACTTTAGGCTCTGATAGATCTCAGGATATCCGGTTTCGTTTTTAATTTTTTCTTTCACATTTCTAATACTATCGCCACTTTCTGCCTCAAGCGTCAATGTGGTTTCACCTGTGATATTCAAATCCACATAAATACACATAGCGTTTGCGGTAATCCGTATCGGCATAAATATCATACATACTGCAAGCACTATACTTAAAATCCGTTTTTTCATTGAATCTGCCTCCAAAGAGATTATTTTAAAATTTAATTCATTCCGCAACAGTATCCGGTCTTACTTTCGGGTTATATTTCATGATAAAGAGTTCAAGTGTTTCCTTCAGCATTTCTATCTGCGCTTTCAAATAAAATTCATCTTCAAAAAGTGCATAATGCACGCAGGCTCTGATTAGAACAAATATCAGCGGCGTCAGCTTTTGACATGGAATCCCCAGCTTGCCCTCCAGACTTTTTGCATACTCTGTATAACGCTTATCTACACCCGCAAAAAATCTCTTACCATATTCTCTGTATTTTGGGTGGGTATAGACCTGATACATCAGGCGGTATTTCTTTCCGTGCTTTTCTGCCGTCCAATATGGTATCTCATCTATAAAACGCCACAAGTCCTCTACGTCTGCGGGTGCTTTTGCCATAAAATCATCCTCAACCTTACTCATACAGTATTCGGTGGATTGGATGATAAGGTCATCCAAATCCTTGAAATATGTATAAATCATAGATGTATTATATCCGCAATGTTTAGCCAAAGTACGAATACCGGTGCCGTGCAGCCCCAACTCGGCAAAGCCGTTAAAGCACTTTTCCATAAGTTCATCCTTTATAGCATTCCATTGCTCTTCTGTATAATTTGCCACCTGTCAGCCTCCTTCATTTAAATCGTTCGTTACAAATAAAGTATGACATATATCTAATATAAAATCAATCAGCAATATCGTCTTCCTCGGACGAGAGCCTTATATACATACAGATAGTCAAATATTTCATATCTGATTGTGGCAGGGATTCTATGCCTGTCTTTTTGGCGTGTCCTTACAATATTTACCTTCCCATCATTGGAATTATTATACATTTACAAAAGCAACCTCTTTAGTAAACTATCTAGAGTTAATGACATTGCATTAGAAACGTGCGCCGCAAGGCGCATTAAGAAAAGGCATCTGTCCACTTTCATGAACAGATGCCTTTTCTTAAGACTGTTTTTTTACAGCCCCTTTCCCAATTATTTTTCTATATTTTTTAAAGTTATTTTATCAATGCTTTTATTCTGCCTTTCTTTACGGCAAAAGTCAGGCCCGTTACTGAGAGGACAACCAGAACGAACAGCCATACAACCTGTGTTCTGTCTCCGGTATCAGGTGCATCATCCTCATTATCCGTATTACCGCTTCCATCCATAGGTGTCTTATCTATCACAATGATATAATCAGAAGCATGAGTAAAGGTCAGTTCAGCGGTTCCATCTTCTGCGATTTTGTCTGCACAGATGAATTCCAGTTTTCCGGTCTTTTCGTTATAGTAGAACAGGTTTGCGTAAAGACCTGCATTCTTCGTGTCCATGTTGATTGAAAGTACTGCGGTAAAACCAAACTCTCCATCATAAGCAAGACTTATCTGTTTACTGTAACGCTCGCCTGCTACATTGCTGATAACATCTACCGGAATGGTATTTGTTCCGATTTTTACAGAGAAATCAATATATCCGATTCTGACACCGGTAATGCTCTGACCGTTTACTCTCCATGTGATACCATCTCCCATATCAAAGACAATAGTCACATTTTTTCCTTTGATTTTATCAAGCACATCACCCGGAACAACAGATGAACCTTTCATTTCTATAACTACTGTACCGCCGTCTTTTGTTTTATCCACTTCATCCCTGATGACGTCCCAGCCTTTTGGGGTGGTATCATCCTTAATCTGTGGCGTTCCGGTATCGATTAATATCTTTTCCACCTGTATCGGTCTGGTGACTGCGCCATTTTCATTCTTCAGATAGATGATAGGTTCCGCCGTAACTTTTACCGTATATGAGGATGCAAAACCCCCATCTGCAGAGTCTGATATAAGATATCCCTGCGCAGGATAAATGACAACCTCTGATGTGTACCAACCATCTTGTCCCATAGTGCCGGATAATGTGTAAGCCGTCTTCGGAGTGTCAATGTAAGAAACTGCAAAATCAGCCTGCACCTTCACGGCGTTATAGTTCTGATTTTCCGCAAATACTGCCTTTATCGTATAATTGCCCTCTTTAGTTGGCAGTGATTTGGTATAGGTATCGTCTGATGCTCCTTTCTGCTTGTAATAGCAGGTGGCATCTGTTGTTTTGTTTGTCTCAGATGTAAGAGTCGCAGCCGGGGCAGTCTCTCCCACATGGTAATCCGACATGGAAACACTTGCAACTCCATCGGCTTTGTTAATGATACCATCTAAGATTACCTCATTAACAGGTGCCAGATAATTACCCTTATCTGTCCCGGCAATGGTATAGCTTACGGTGATTTTTCTGTTTCCTGCATCTGCGCTGTCATAGGCTGCTGTTGCCGTGACCGACACATCATCTCCATCTAAGACACCCGCCAAAGTACCCGCCTGTACCTGTGCCGTCGTTGTTTTGTCATAGACTTTTGCCTTGGTAACAGCAGTATCGGCTATTGTAAGCTGTTTCGGCTTAATCGTTAAGGAAACCTTCCGGGTATACTCCCCGGTACTTCCGTCCATCCGTTCATAGCTTACCTTAACCGTTCCCGTATAACTTCCCACATCCGGAACACCGGCAGCCTCAATGGAATAGATGTATTTGCCGGCATCGCTTCCTCCTTCGAGAAATTCCATTCCATCCACTCCTGTTATATTAAGCACCGGGTTATCCACGGAAATATCGGTAATTGTGATGTCTCCCATGTAATCTTCATTGCTGATGGACTGTTCCGACTTTGAGATATCCTCGCCATATACATATGTGCCCATATCCACATCTGCCCCGCTTTCGATGTAGGTAATCGGCGTCTGGGATACAATCAGCTTGTAGGCTTCCAGATATATTATGTCCACCGGTACATCATCTTTGCTCACAGTTCCTTTTGTGCAACCGGTACTGCTGATATAGGGACCGGCCAATATCTCTGTTATATCTGTTGGAATATCTTCTCTGTCAGGATCTGCCAAATAATATATCGCGTGACCTGTTTCTGCTGTGGTCTTAAAGATTCCTGAGAGAATCTGACTCTTTTCTTCCGGATACAACGACAACTTTTCTTCAAAATATGCCACACAAGGGGCATTTTCTGCCAGGCAATTCAGATTATCAATGGTAGCTGCTCCACTGATTCTGAGACAGCCGGCGTTCTTGCTCTGAATTGAACCATTTTTGATATACCATTTTCCGTCTAAGTTTAGTGCCTGTTTCATGTTGACTACAGTAGAATCTGTGTTATCCGAAGTGTAGCTGAGGGTATGTCTGTCCAAATCCAACCTGCGGAAGTATTGAACAGCTTCATCACAAACTACAGGTCTGTCTAATTCGATATCATCCGTCACAAGAATGTTGTCTACCAAAGTATTTTTAACTGCGCTTAATAATCCGTTGTATGTTGCAGTCTCTGCCTGCCAGCCCGCCTTCAGGCTTACCTGTCCCGAGCCCGTTTCGAGTCGATTCTTGATATAATCCGTTACTGACTCATAGGTCTTATTATCAGTATCATACCATTGATAAAATGTGTAAGTATTGCCATCTGCTATTTTACCGGTATCCACACTCGGAGTAACCTCCGCGTTGGTATTTACATAAACGGTTCCATCTGTTCCCACGGAAATCGGATCCAGCGAATACCAATCTACCGATGGATCTGCCCCTTCCTCAATGGAAGTGCGCCGGGTATTCATTTTAATCAAATCTCCCGGAACCACCTGAACCTCTTCCTGAGTAAAATACATATTGCAATCCGGATCTTCCGGAGAAAAGGTGTTATCCGTCAACACACAGCCCTTTTTAAGAATCCCTCCGGAGTATCCATCACCATAAAAAACTTCATAATTTGCCTCTGTTTCTTCATTTATCCCTCTTGCGATTCTTCCGTGGAAGGTTCCCCCGGATATGCTCACCATATCATCCGTCGCTTTTGCCCCCAGCACCAAGGAGCTTCCCTTTCTGACATTTCCAGATGCCGGTTCCAGGTTAAAGTTTCCACCGCTGATGTCTACCTGACATTGTCCGCCTACATAACAGACATAGCTGTAACTTTCCTCCTCGCTAGCGGTAAAAGTACCACCTGTTATCTTAAGAAAGCTTTCATAAGGTGCATAACTAGATACATTATCATCTATCCAAATGGTTCCATGCTTAGACGTAAATGTTCCGCCCGTAATCGTTACCTTCGTGTTATTATCGCCGCTCACCATCAGCGCAACATCCGTGGTTCCATTGCCATCTGTCTCAAAGGAACCACCGGAAATATTTACTGTCGTATTCAACACATCCAGACACTGTGCCGCATTTCTAAAGCTTCCACCTTCAATATTCAAAGTTCCGGATCTTGTCTGGATACATTTGCCACCATTTGCACTTATTAAGCGGCCATTCGCGGCAGAGCTTGTATCTGTAATTGTAAACGTATTACCAAATTCATTATAAAAAAGCGGCAGTTTACTCGTAATGTTCCCTGCGTCAATATAGTGTCCATTCAAATCCAAGGTAACTTTTGTCGCTTGATTTCCCAGACTGAAAGCTGCCGTCCCATTCAAAAAGTCTCCATCGCTTAACGCAATATCGCCAGTCAACTTTATATTAATCCCATTTCCTGTATCCTCTTTCTGAAGACACTCTATCAATGCAGCTGCTGTGTCGACTTCTATTGCTTCTGCCGCAAACACATAACGTCCCTCCGGCATAGACATAATCACAGATGCAAGGATTACAAATACCGCTATCCATAATGCCTGAAATCTCTTTTTATTTTTTCTCATCATATTCCCTCCTAATCGCTTCTTCAAACCTTTTTACGTTCAAATCTTCACTTTGCAGAAATTATAACCGGAATTCTTAAAATACCATCATTTTACATAATTTGATTTTAACTTAGAATTATTATTATAATAACATAACATCAGCCAAAATCAACTAAATCCGAATTAATGATAAAGTTCTCCATTATCCAAATAGAACAACACTGCGCCCGGTTCACCCATAGCTCCACCTTCAGCTAATGAGAAAAATGCAACCGTCGAAAATAAATCTTTGGATAAATCTGCCTGACATAACTCAATAGGATTTCGCATACCCTACACCTCCCCGCTTTTTTCTGCTTTGCTGACCATAACGCTCGCAGCATAGTTGCTCGCTGTCGCGGCATTCGCCAAATGTTCATGCAAGCATGGCACTTGGCTCATTGCTACACGCAAAAAGGACACTTCGCTAAAATTTCTTTTAGAAAAATGTCCTTATAGTACAAAATATTAACTTG
>CAMECH010000023.1 GCA_945913015.1 uncultured Bacteroides sp. | reverse complement strand
AGGGCGGCTTCAACAGAGATAACCGTGGCGGCAACGGCGGCAACGGACAGGGCGGAAGAAGAGATGACCGCAGACGTGAGACAATACAGGATGATTTCACATTTGAACAGAAGCCGGACAGCAGAAGACCGGACAGCAGAAAGAATGATCGCAATGACCGCAAGAATCAGAAGGACAGAGACGATAAAGAAAATCTGAAATTTGCTAATCAGAAGAAAGCAGCTCCGACAAAGCCGGTAGAAAAGGAAGAGACTATTAAAAACCTTATTCTTCCTGATACACTTACAATCAAGGAGCTTGCCGATAAGATGAAAGTTCAGCCCTCAGCGGTTGTTAAGAAGCTTTTTCTTCAGGGTAAGGTCGTTACAATCAATCAGGAAATCGATTATGATACAGCGGAAGAAATCGCACTTGAGTTCAACTGCATCTGTGACCATGAGGTTAAGGTTGATATCATTGCGGAACTTCTTAAGGAAGAGGATGAGAATCCTGAAACACTCGTGGCAAGACCGCCTGTAGTCTGTGTTATGGGGCATGTTGACCACGGTAAAACCTCTCTTCTTGATGCAATCCGTTCAACCAATGTTACTGCAAAGGAATCCGGCGGCATTACACAGAGAATAGGTGCCTATACTGTTGAGATTAACGGTCAGAAGATTACATTTCTTGACACACCGGGACATGAAGCGTTTACAGCTATGCGTATGCGCGGTGCCCAGTCAACGGATATTGCAATTCTTGTAGTTGCCGCAGATGATGGCGTTATGCCTCAGACAGTCGAAGCCATCAACCATGCAAAGGCAGCGGGAATTGATATCATAGTTGCAATTAATAAGATTGATAAGCCAAATGCAAATATAGAAAGAGTTAAGCAGGAGCTGACAGAATATGAACTTATTCCGGAAGACTGGGGCGGCAGCACAATATTCTGCCCTGTTTCGGCACATACTAAGGAAGGTATCGACAACCTTCTTGAGATGATTCTGCTTGATGCGGAGGTGCTTGAACTTAAGGCAAATCCTGACCGTAAGGCAAGAGGTCTTGTAATAGAGGCACGTCTTGATAAAGGTAAGGGCCCGGTTGCAAATATACTTGTTCAGAAGGGTACGCTTCATGTGGGAGATAATATTGCAGCAGGTTCATGCTATGGCAAAATCCGTGCGATGACAGATGATCAGGGTAACAAGGTTAAGTCGGCAGGTCCTTCTACACCGGTAGAGGTGCTTGGACTTAATGATGTTCCGAATGCAGGTGAAATCATTGTCGCAACAGACAGTGATAAGGAGGCACGTAACTTTGCCGAAACATTTATCAGGGCAGGCAGAGAAAAGCTTCTTGATGATACAAAGGCAAAACTTTCACTTGATGATTTGTTCAGCCAGATTCAGGCAGGTAATGTAAAGGAACTTAACATTATTGTAAAGGCTGATGTGCAGGGTTCTGTTGAAGCAGTTAAGAGCAGTCTTCTCAAGCTTTCAAATGAGGAGGTTGTTGTAAAGATTATTCATGGCGGCGTTGGTAATATCAATGAATCTGACGTTACTCTGGCTTCTGCTTCTAATGCAATTATCATTGGATTTAATGTAAAGCCTGATAATCAGGCACATATCGTTGCAGACCGCGAGAAGGTTGATGTGCGTCTGTATAAGGTTATATACAATGCGATAGAGGATGTCGAAGCAGCTCTTAAGGGTATGCTTGAGCCTAAGTATGAAGAGAAGGTAACAGGAAAGATTGTCGTACGCCAGACTTATAAGGCTTCAGGCGTAGGTGTAATTGCCGGTTCTTATGTAATTGACGGATATGTTACACGTAATGCGTCAGTACGTCTTAAGAGAGGCGACGAGGAGCTTTATGACGGACCTATCGCTTCACTTAAGCGCTTTAAGGACGATGTTAAGGAAGTCAAAGAAGGCTTTGAATGTGGTATTGTCCTTGAGAAGTTTAATGATATTCAGGAAGATGATGTCATGGAAGCTTACGAAATGGTAGAAATTCCGAGATAATATTTATGACAGCGTCTTATGCGCGCAGTAATGCGCCGGAATGGAGGTAATAATGCGTAAAAACAGCATTAAAAATACCCGCATCAATGGTGAGGTCCAGAGAGAACTCAGCAATATAATCCGCAATGAAATCAAAGACCCGCGCATTCATCCGATGACATCTGTTGTCACGGTTGAAGTCGCACCGGATCTTAAAACATGTAAGGCATACATCAGTGTGCTTGGCGATGAGAAGGAACAGGCTGATACTCTTGCGGGACTCAAAAGTGCGGAAGGGTTTATACGCCGTGAACTTGCGCATACCGTAAATTTGCGCAATACACCGGAAATCAGATTTATACTTGACCAGTCGATTGAATACGGCGTAAGAATGTCAAAGCTTATTGACGAGGTCAATGCAAATATCAGTGATGATGCAGATGGCGAAGAAAAGCCGGAATAGAGGTGTTACATGAATATTGCAGAGGAAATTGCAGGAGCACAGACAGTCGGCATAACGGGACATGTGCGTCCCGATGGCGACTGTGTGGGCTCATGTATGGGATTGTACAATTATATTGTCGATAATATGCCTGAAATACAGGTGAGCGTTTATCTTGAAAAGCCGGGTGACGAGTTTAATTATATCCGTGGAACAGACAGTATAAAGAATGAGCCTGATGATGTTGTTCATGATGTATTCTTTGTGCTGGACTGTTCGGATACGGACAGATTTAAACCATTTGAAAAATGTTTTGCCGGCTCAAAGAAAAAAATATGTATAGACCACCATGTAAGCAATGCCGGATTTGCGGACAAGGCACTTATAATGCCGCAGGCAAGTTCTACATGCGAAGTGCTCTATGGCACGCTTGATGAGGATAAAATCAGCAAATCGGTTGCCGAATGTATTTACACGGGCATCATACATGATACCGGAGTTTTCAAATACAGTTGTACATCGGCAGCAACAATGACCATAGCCGGCAAAATGATGGAAAAGGGAATTGCATATTCTGATATAATTGACAACAGCTTCTACAAGAAGTCATATGTACAGAACCAGGTGCTGGGACGCGCGTTGCTTGAAAGTGTACTGTTTTATAACGGAAAATGCATTTTCTCGGCTGTCACAAAAAAGATAATGGATTTTTACGAAGTTGACGGAAAAGCGCTCGGCGGTATAATCGAGCAGCTTAGACTGACAGACGGCGTTGAGGTCGCAATCTTTTTGTATGAGACAGGCGTGAATGAATTTAAGGTGAGCATGCGTTCCAAAAATTATGTTGATGTAAGCAGGATTGCAATGTATTTCGGCGGTGGCGGTCATGTCCGCGCGGCAGGATGTACAATGCAGGGAACAATCCACGACATAATTAATAATATTGGTGCTCAGTTGGAAGTTCAGATGGGAAAAAGTGATTTATGATAAATGGAGTCATCAACATTTACAAGGAAAAGGGATATACCTCGCATGATGTTGTGGCAAAACTGAGAGGAATTTTTCATCAGAAAAAAATAGGCCACACGGGGACGCTTGACCCGGATGCAGAGGGTGTCCTTTTGGTGTGCCTCGGAAAGGCTACGAAAATCTGTGACATGCTTACGGACCGGGACAAGACATATGAGACTGTAATGCTTCTGGGAGTGGACACGGATACGCAGGATATCTCCGGTAATGTAAAAAAAACAGGAGAGCCGGAGACTGATGTGCGTAAAATTATGGATGCAATCGACAGCTTTGTCGGCGAATACGACCAGATACCGCCTATGTATTCAGCGCTTAAGGTAAACGGAAGAAAGCTGTATGAGCTTGCAAGAGACGGTATTGAGGTGGAAAGAAAGCCGCGCCGCATAGTCATTAAATCAATACGTGTCAATGAGATTAATTCCGATGAGCATACGGTGAGGATGACGGTTGAGTGTTCAAAGGGAACTTATATAAGGACTCTTTGCCATGATATAGGTGAGTCGCTTGGGTGCGGCGCATGCATGAAAGAGCTTAAAAGAATTGCTGTGGGCGATTTCTTGGTGTCATCGGCTGTCACGCTTGGAAGCGTACAGGCAAAAGTTTTGCTTGGCAATGCAGGAGATGATATTATACCTGTTGACAGTATTTTTTCACAAATGCGTGCGGCACATACGTCAGAAAGCGCTGATGCAGCAGTTCACAATGGCAACAGTGTCATGCTTGATGAGAAATTGGTACAGATTGAAGGTGAACCGGTGGCAGAATCGGGTGAAAACTTCAGAATGTATGATTCGGCAGGAAAATTTATTGGAATATATGCGTGTGATGAGGCTGTCCTCAAAAATGTAAAGATGTTTTATGACAGTGAAGAAGCTATTAAACAAGGAGTTGACGGGTGAGATATATTCACGATACGCAGGATTTTACAATTGAAGATTCAACAGTTGTTACGCTTGGAAAATTTGACGGAGTTCATCTCGGACATCAGAAGCTTTTGGGCATTGTTAAAGAAAAGGCAGGAGAATATGGTGCAAAGGCGGCAGCATTTACATTTGACCATATACCGGTCAGCTTATGTTCACTGCCAAATCAGAGTTTCATAATGACTAATTTGGAACGCAGGAAAGTCATGGAAAAGCTTGGAATGGACATCCTTATTGAATATCCGTTTACAAATTCATTGATGAATATGGAAGCGGAGGATTTTTTAAGAAATGTTGTAAAGCGGCAGCTCAATGCCGGATGTGTAGTGGTGGGGACCGATTATACATTTGGAAAGGATAAGCGCGGAAATGCCGGAATGATTGCAGCAATGGCAGATGAAATAGGCTTTGAGGCAATTGTTGTAGAAAAGGAATGTTATGAAAATCGTGAGATAAGCAGTACATACGTCAGGGATGAATTAAGGGTAGGACACATGGAAACGGTAAACATGCTGCTTGGAAGACCGTATTCCGTGTGTGGTGTGGTTGCAAAGGGAAGCCAGATTGGGCGGACAATGGAGCTTCCGACAATCAATATCTATCCTCCGGCGGGGAAACTGCTTCCTCCGAATGGTGTGTACGCCTCCGTTACGCTTGTTGATGGGGAAAAGTTCTATGGTGTTACCAATGTCGGCATTAAACCTACGGTGAAAAGCAGCAGTGAAATAAGCGTCGAGACATTTTTATTTGGTTTTTCGGGAGATGTGTACGGAAGCAGCGTTGAGGTGCAGCTTAAGCATTTTCAGAGACCGGAGATGAAGTTCGATGATATTGATGCGCTGCATAAGCAGATAGATGCTGATGTTGCATTTGCAAAAGAATTATTTCTGATATGATATAGAAAACTATTGAAATACTGATTTAATTGTGTTATATTGAATAAGTGTGTAATGAACCGATGTTCAGATACAGGAAACTCCAGCCTGGTCTTAATATCCGGTGATTTAATTCCGTTATATTGGCGGAAGATAATATTTTTAAAGGAGGAAATCACAATGATTTCAAAGGAAAAGAAAGCAGAGATTATCGCTGCATATGGAAGAAATGCACAGGACACAGGTTCACCTGAGGTTCAGGTAGCAATTCTTACAGAGAGAATTAATGAGCTTACAGAGCATCTTAAGGTTAATCCTAAGGATCACCATTCAAGAAGAGGTCTTCTTAAGATGGTTGGTAAGAGAAGAGGCTTACTTGAGTATCTCAAGAAAGACGATATTGATGCTTACCGTGCTTTGATTGAGCGTTTAGGACTCAGAAAGTAATTATGATAAGGGGCGGGAGTGATTCCGCCTCTTTTTTACGTAAGAGATACAATATGGTTATTATGCAGGAGTAAATCCCGAGACCACTGAAATGCGTATTTTAAGGTGGCATCAAATTCCGACATGGCTGCATTGAAATGCTTGTTTCAGTTGTTTCGGAGCTTCTGCCTATTAATAAAAATTTAAGAAAAAGGAGAATGGATATGTACAAGAGTTATTCCATGGAAATCGCCGGCAGAACACTTCGTGTAGATGTTGGCAGAGTATGTGCACAGGCTAATGGTGCAGCACTCATGCATTATGGCGATACTGTTGTTCTTTCAACGGCAACAGCATCAAAGGAGCCAAGAGAGGGTGTGGATTTCTTCCCACTCAGCGTCGAATATGAGGAGAAACTTTATTCTGTAGGAAAAATCCCTGGCGGATTTAATAAGAGAGAGGGAAAGGCATCTGAGAATGCAATCCTTACATCAAGAGTAATAGACCGTCCTATGAGACCGCTTTTCCCAAAGGATTACCGCAATGATGTAACACTTAACAATATGGTAATGTCAGTTGACCCTGAGTGTCGTCCTGAACTTGTAGCAATGATTGGTTCATCTATTGCGACATGCATTTCGGATATACCGTTTGACGGTCCATGTGCAATGACACAGCTTGGCATGGTTGACGGAGAATTTATTGTTAATCCAAGCCAGGAGCAGTGGAAGAACGGTGATTTAAGACTTACTGTTGCATCAACAAGCGAAAAGGTTATCATGATTGAATGTGGTGCCAACGAGGTTCCTGAAGATAAGATGCTTGAGGCAATTTACAAGTGCCATGACATCAATCAGACAATCATTGAGTTTATTAATAAGATTGTGGCTGAGGTAGGAAAGCCAAAGCATGCATATGAAAGCTGCGCAATTCCACAGGAAATGTTTGATGCCATGAAAGCAGTTGTTACACCTGAGGAGATGGAAGAGGCAGTATTCACCGATGACAAGCAGACAAGGGATGCCAATATTGATGAAGTTACTGCTAAGTTAAAGGAAGCATTTGCTGATAACGAAGAGTGGCTTGCAATGCTCGGTGAGGCTGTTTACCAGTATCAGAAGAAGACTGTCCGCAAGATGATTCTTAAAGACCACAAGCGTCCGGACGGCCGTGCAATCACACAGATTCGACCTCTTGCAGCAGAGATTGACCTGATTCCGAGAGTTCATGGCTCTGCAATGTTTACAAGAGGTCAGACACAGATTTGTACAATCACAACACTTGCACCGCTTTCAGAGGTTCAGAAGATTGACGGACTTGATGAAAATGAAGTAAGTAAGAGATATATGCATCATTACAACTTCCCATCATACTCAGTTGGTGAGACAAAGCCATCAAGAGGACCGGGACGCCGTGAAATCGGACATGGTGCATTGGCAGAGAGAGCGCTTGTTCCTGTACTTCCAAGTGAAGAGGAATTCCCATATGCAATCCGTACAGTATCTGAGACATTTGAGTCAAACGGTTCAACATCACAGGCTTCAATCTGTGCTTCAACAATGTCACTTATGGCAGCAGGTGTTCCGATTAAGAAGCAGGTGGCAGGTATCTCATGTGGTCTTGTTACAGGCGACACGGATGATGACTTTATCGTGCTTACAGATATTCAGGGACTTGAGGATTTCTTCGGAGATATGGACTTTAAGGTAGCAGGTACACATGACGGTATTACTGCAATACAGATGGATATCAAAATCCACGGACTTACAAGACCTATTGTTGAGGAAGCTATTGCAAGAACCAAGGAAGCAAGAGAGTATATTATTAACAATGTTCTTACACCTGCTATTGCTGAGCCTCGCAAGGAAGTCGGCAAATATGCTCCAAAGATTATACAGACAAAGATTGACCCTGCAAAGATAGGTGATGTTGTCGGACAGCGCGGTAAGACAATCAATGCCATTATTGATGAGACAGGTGTTAAGATTGATATTAATGATGACGGCTTTGTTTCAATCTGCGGTGTTGATGATGCAGCAATGAAGAAGGCTCTTAAGTATATCCAGACTATTGTTACGGATTTTGAAGAGGGCCAGATATTTGAAGGCAAGGTTGTAAGCATTAAGGAATTTGGTGCATTTATTGAGTTTGCACCGGGCAAAGAGGGAATGGTACACATTTCCAAGATTGCAAAGGAAAGAATTAATCATGTTGAGGACATTCTTACACTTGGTGATACGGTACGCTGCGTATGTCTTGGAAAAGACAAGATGGGCAGAATCAGTTTCAGCATAAAGGATTGTCCTGCAGTTGAGCAGTAAACAAAAAGCGTGAACAAAAAACGTCTGCGGAATGGAGGATAGTGTGAAAAATCTTATTGATATGAAGATTTTTCACACGCAAATTTGTGCAGAGAACGGCACAAATTTGGATATCGCAGCCGGAAATCTGAAATTTCCGGCGCGTTCCTCGAACAAAAAAACGTTCTCGGAATGGAGGATATTATGGTAGATCAGAATTGTGCATATTGCGTAGAAGGCGAATTAGTTGCTAAGTTTGGTATTAAGATTTGTGAGCTTGAGACTTCAAAGGTATATCTTTTTAAGGAGCAGAGCCATCCGGGCAGATGTATTGTTGCCCACAAGAAGCATGTTGGTGATATGAATGAGATTACTGCTGAGGAAAGAGCAGCTTATTTTGAGGATGTTGCGAGAGTTGCAAGAGCAATAATGGCGGCATTCAAGCCTGATAAGGTTAATTATGGTGCATATGGTGATACGGGTCATCATCTTCATTTTCACCTTACACCTAAATACAAGGATGAATTTGAATGGGGCGGCGTGTTCCTTATGAATCCGGACAGAAAGTACCTTACGGATGCGGAGTATGCAGATATGATTGAGAAAATTAAGGCTAATCTGTAATAACCGGATTAAATGCTTTATTAGATTTACAGTTTAAAGGAGTTTTATTCTATGTCAGGACATTCAAAATTTGCAAACATTGCGCACAAGAAGGCTGCCAATGATGCTGCAAAGGGTAAGATATTTACGAGAATCGGTAAGGAAATCATGGTTGCTGTTAAGGAAGGCGGCCCTGACGTCAATAACAACAGCAAGTTAAGAACAGTTGTTGCTAAGGCTAAGGCTAACAATATGCCGAATGACACAATTGAACGTGCAATCAAAAAGGCTGCAGGTTCAGATGCTTCAAACTATGAATCAGTAGTATATGAGGGATATGGCCCAAGCGGCTCTGCAATTATTGTTGAGGCGCTTACAGATAACCGTAACCGTGCAGCTTCCAACATCCGCAGCGCATTTACAAAGGGCGGCGGAAGCATAGGTACACCGGGCTGTGTATCATTTATGTTTGATGACAAGGGACTTATAATTATATCAAAGGAAGAATGCAGCATGGAAGCTGATGATCTTATGATGATTGCCCTTGATGCAGGAGCTGATGATTTCTCTGAGGAGGATGACAGCTTTGAAATCACAACAGCACCTGATGATTTCGATGCTGTGCGTACAGCTTTGGAGGAGCAGAATATTCCTATGGCTTCTGCTGAAGTCACGAAGATTCCACAGAATTATGTAGAACTTACATCAGAGGATGATATAAAGAAGATGAACAGAATTCTGGGACTTCTTGATGAAGATGATGATGTACAGAATGTATATCATAACTGGGATGCCCCGGAAGAAGAGGAATAATAAATATCCTGCGATAATTTTGCGGATTACATTTCGGCTGTGACGAATTCTGAGATAAAGCATTCGTTGCAGCCGATTTATTATATGTTAAAAAGACTGACAATGAAGCTGTGATTGAAGAATTGTAAAGTATGTGTTAGAATAAATGCATATTATTGTAGATGCAGATTACTATGAAATTAAGGCAGGTGAACAGATGAGGCTATCCGAGATACAGCAAGGGGAAGAGATTAAGCTTGAAGTTATCATTAATAATACACCGTATGAGTTTAAATCAAGCGTTATCGGTAATGCTGATGGCGGCGGAATATACACTGTTCCTGTCAGATCAAAGGATAAGGTGGTAAGTTTTTCATCTGCAAATGTGGTTGTTAATCTGATTCTTGCAAGACAGGGGCGTGTTCCGGTTGTATGGAAAAGAGTAAATGTCGAGACAGTGGTATACAAGAAACACACAGTGTACAGGATTACTTCACTGACACTTGGAATGGAGGAAAACCGGAGAAATGCATTCAGGCTGACAATGGGGATAGCTGGGGTTGCACAGCTCGGGGTTAACACAAAGGCAGTAGATGTTACAATAAAGGACTTAAGCGAATCAGGATTTTCAATTATAAGCAAAGAAAATATTGAGGAGCCTGAAAATATAGTAGTCCATCTTGTGTTTTCAGATGCGGGCAGCAGCTTTTCGATTTTCGGGCTTATTGTAAGAAAAGCCGAATATGGTGAGGACAGATTCTTATACGGCTGTAAGATGAACCAAAAGGTAGTAGCATTGTCAAGATATATTAATGAGAAGCAGCGCAGGCTTATTGTGAAGCAGAAGGGGATTGAACTTGAGAATGGCAGAACGCCGAAAGGCTTTGGTGATCTTAGAAGACAGCCTTCAGAAAGCGAGGAGAACGACAGAAGAATCAGAGCATTGGCAGGGGATGGTAATCATAAGATAAATAATGAGAGATACAAAAATGTTAATCTGGAAAGCAATAACGAATCCAAGAAAAAAATTAATTATAATCGTTATGGCGGACTAAATCTTAAATAGAATTATTCTGAGAGGTGATGGAATAATGGCAGTTCAAAAAGGAAAGAAGCAGGATGCAAAACATAATTTACCTAAGTATGAGAGGGTTAAAGAGTGCCCTGCGTGTGGGGCAAGCATGCAGTATATATTCGGAGAGCAGTTTCAATGTCCGAAATGCGGACGAACCGAGCTTTCGGATTTTGGAAAGGTAAAGCAGTTTCTTGAGGAAAACGGGCCTCAGCCTGCCATAATAATTAATCAGGAGACGAAGGTTTCTATTGAATATATTAATCTTCTTTTGAGGCAGGGACGCATTGAAGTCCCGGATGGGTCGGAGATTTACATAAAATGCCAGAAGTGCGGAACGGATATAAGATATGGCAGATATTGTCCTGACTGCATGCTTAAAATAGCCAAGTCTGTTAATGGCGTAATGTGGATGGATGATGTTGGCGAGAAGCCAACCAGAAAGGCTGGCTCGGAGATGCACTATCTTGACAGGATGAAAAGAGGATAAAAATTATCAGGCGATTGCGAAACTCTTCTTTTAACAGTGCGAGTTGTACAATATAAACAAATCCATAAGCAGTATGCTTTGTACCCGTCGGTGCTTATATGCTGTCTTTTAGCATATTATGCACCGCTACGAGGTACAAGCAGCGCAAGCGTGTACTGCGTTGGAGTGTTTATATTGTACAGCCGCATGTGCTTAAAGAAGAGTTTCGCAATCGCCTTTAAAATTTATTTAAAAATGAGTTTCACACTGACATAGTGTGAAACTCATTTTATATTAACTTAACTGTTTCTGTGCAGTGGAGAGCATAAGCTTAATTCTGTTAAGCTGGTTAACTTCACTTGCACCCGGGTCATAGTCAACTGCAATAATGTTTGCTTCCGGGTATGCGGCACGCAGCTCCTTGATTACGCCTTTGCCGACAATGTGGTTAGGCAGGCATGCAAAAGGCTGGCAGCACACAATATTCGGCGCTCCGCTGTGAATGAGCTCAATCATTTCACCTGTAAGAAGCCATCCCTCACCTGTCTGGTTGCCAAGCGATACAATATCCTTAGCGAGTGCGGCAGTTTCCTTGATTGAAGAAGGTGGCGTAAAGCGGCTGCTTGCCTCAAGAGCAGCTTTGGCATCTTTTCTGAACCACTCAAGGAAGGTGATTATAAGGTTGCTTACCATTGCCGATTTGCCTGAAGTTCCCAGATATTTATGCTTAAAGTTTGCATTCTCGGCACAGTAAAGAAGAAATCCCATAAGGTCAGGCATTACGGCTTCCGCACCTTCAGACTCAAGCAGGTCAACAAGGTAATTGTTGGCAGAAGGAAGGAATTTAACGAGGATTTCACCTACAATTCCCACACGAGGCTTCTTAATATCAAGAAGAGGAAGCTCATCAAATTCTTTTACTATTGAGTAAATATTCTTCCTGTATTCACGCATGCTTACCTTATCTTTGACAAGCTGTTCAACGCAGATGTTTTTCCATTTCTCATGGAGTGCATTGGCAGAACCCGGAGTTGCTTCGTATGGGCGAGTGCGGTAGAGTACATTCATAAATACATCACCGTATACAACTGCCATCATAGCCTTTTTTAACATGAGATAATTATATGTAAAGCCGGAGTTGGTTTCAATTCCACTTGCACTAAGTGAAATTACAGGAATCTCAGGGTGTCCGGCTTTTTCAAGTGCACGTCTTATAAATCCGATATAGTTTGAAGCACGGCATCCTCCGCCTGTCTGTGTTATGATGACAGCAGTGCGTGAAAGGTCATATTTGCCTGAAAGAATGGCACTCATTATCTGACCGACTACCATCAGTGAAGGGTAGCACGCATCGTTGTTGACATATTTCAGACCAACGTCAATTGATGATTTGTTGTCGTTGTCAAGAACCTCAAAGTTGTAGCCGCATGAAGAAAGGGCAGGGCCTAAGAGGTCAAAATGTATAGGCGACATCTGAGGGCAGAGAATAGTGTAATTCTTTCTCATATCAGGTGTAAACTCAACGCGCTTGAATGCTGGAGACTCAATGTGGCGTTTGTAATGCTTTGAATCACGCACACGGAGCGCAGCAATGAGCGAACGTATACGTATTCTTGCAGCACCGAGATTGTTTACTTCGTCAATCTTTAATACGGTATAGATTTTGCCGGCCTTTGAAAGAATATCATTGACGGCATCTGTCGTTACGGCATCAAGACCACAGCCGAAAGAGTTAAGCTGAATGAGGTCAACATTATCCTTTGTAGCTACGAAGCTTGCAGCAGCGTAAAGGCGTGAATGGTACATCCACTGGTCCATAACTATAAGAGGACGGTCAACTTTTCCGAGATGTGACACGGAATCCTCGGTAAGAACCGCAATGCCGTATGAGTTAATCAGTTCAGGAATACCGTGGTTAATCTCAGGGTCAATATGATACGGACGTCCTGCAAGAACTATGCCGCGTCTGCCTGTCTTTTCAAGATATTCGAGAGTTTCCTCGCCCTTGCGGCGGATGTCCTCCTTTGCCTGCAGAAGCTCAAGCCATGCAGCTTTGGTAGCATCTTTGATTTCCTTTTCGGGAATTTCGGCTTTAAATTCCTCAACAAGACGCTTTGACATAATCTGCTGGCTTTCAAATGTGAGGAACGGATTGCGGAAATCAATGTGCTCAGTTGCGATTTCCTCAACGTTGTTCTTAATATTTTCGGCATAAGATGTTACAATCGGACAGTTATAATGGTTGTTTGTATTTTCAATTTCCTTGTGTTCGTATGGAATACAAGGATAGAAGATAAACTTTACACCATGACGGATGAGCCATGTAATGTGTCCGTGCGCAAGTTTTGCCGGGTAACACTCTGATTCACTTGGAATTGATTCAATACCAAGTTCATAGAGCTTGTGGCTTGACTGCGGTGACAGAACGACCTGATATCCGAGTTTTGTAAAGAAAGTATACCAGAACGGATAGTTTTCATACATATTAAGCACACGCGGAATACCAACGACACCTCTTGGTGCATTGTCGGCAGTCAGAGGCTCATAGTCAAACATTCTGTGCAGCTTATAGTCAAAAAGGTTAGGTATATTTTCTTTGTTCTTTTCTTTGCCAAGACCACGCTCACAGCGGTTGCCCGTGATGAACTGGCGTCCGCCTGAAAAGCGGTTGATTGTGAGGTGGCAGTTATTAGTACAGCCCTTGCAGCGTGTCATTTTTGTCTCGATTGTGAGGGCGTTAATCTTATCAATACTAAGCATTGTTGAATCTGAAATGCCGTCATGGCGTTCACGTGCGATAAGGGCAGCACCGAAAGCACCCATTATTCCCGCAATATCAGGACGGATAACAGACACGCCTGTAATCTTTTCAAAGCTCCTGAGAATCGCATCATTATAGAAGGTACCACCCTGTACAACAATGTGGTTGCCGAGGTCTTTAGGGTCGGCAATTTTAATTACTTTGTAAAGTGCATTTTTAATTACCGAATATGCGAGACCCGCAGAGATGTCGGCAACGGATGCGCCTTCCTTCTGTGCCTGCTTAACTTTTGAGTTCATGAAAACGGTACAGCGTGTTCCGAGGTCAATAGGATGCTGTGCAAACAGCGCCTCCTGTGCAAAATCAGTTATTTCGTAATTGAGTGATTTTGCAAATGTTTCGATAAATGAACCGCATCCTGAAGAACAAGCCTCATTAAGCTGTACGCTGTCAACAGTCTGGTTCTTAATCTTGATACATTTCATATCCTGGCCGCCGATATCAATTATGCAGTCAACGTCAGGGTCAAAAAACGCAGCCGCATAGTAATGCGAAACTGTCTCAACTTCACCCTCGTCAAGCATAAGAGCAGCTTTGATAAGAGCTTCGCCGTAACCTGTTGAGCATGCATGTACAATCTTTGCACGCGGCGGAAGCTTGGAATAAATGTCTTTGATGGCACGGATTGTAGTAGCAAGCGGATTGCCGTTGTTGCTGCTGTAAAATGAATAGAGCAGGTCTCCGTTTTCGGCAACGAGGGCAACCTTTGTTGTAGTTGAACCTGCGTCGATTCCGAGGTAGCAGTTTCCTGAATATGTTGCAAGATTACCTGTTTTTACTTTATGTGTGTTGTGCCTTGCAGTAAAGTCAGCATATGCTATTTCATTCTCAAAAAGAGGCTCCATGCGGGCTACTTCAAAATCCATCTGGATTTTGCCTGCAAGCTTTTGAATTATAGAGTCAACTGAAACGCACACATCCTGCTTATAGTTCATTGCAGAACCGACCGCAGCAAAAAGATGCGAGTGGTCAGGTGCAATTGTCTGTTCCGGCGTAAGGTTGAGTGTTCTTATAAATGCAGCCTTAAGTTCTGAAAGGAAGTGCAGTGGACCGCCCAAAAATGCGACGTTGCCGCGTATAGGCTTACCGCAGGCAAGACCGCTTATGGTCTGGTTTACAACTGCCTGAAAAATAGATGCGGCAAGATCCTCCTTTGTTGCTCCCTCATTGATAAGAGGCTGTATGTCTGATTTTGCAAATACACCGCAGCGCGCAGCAATAGGGTATATAGATTTGTAATTTTTGGCATACTCATTAAGACCGCTGGCATCAGTCTGTAAAAGTGAAGCCATCTGGTCGATGAAAGAGCCTGTACCACCGGCACAGATACCATTCATACGCTGGTCAATTCCGTTAGTAAAATATATTATTTTGGCGTCCTCGCCGCCAAGTTCAATCGCAACATCTGTCTGTGGTGCGTAATCCTGAAGTGCTGTCGATACGGCAACAACCTCCTGTGTGAACGGAACCTCAAGGTGCTTTGCAAGCGTAAGACCGCCGGAACCTGTAATTACAGGATAAACGTCAAATGTACCAAGCTTTTCGACAGCCTTTGTCAAAAGATTCTGTAAAGTTTCCTGAATGTTGGCAAAGTGACGTTCATAATCCGAAAACATAATGTTGTCAGAATCGTCAAGTACGGCAATTTTGACTGTTGTCGAGCCTATATCAATTCCAAGACGGTATGCTTTCCTTTTTGTTGAGTCCATTACTTAAAAACCTCCGAAAAATAATAAATTGTTATTAATGTGATGACACAGTATTATAATTAGGAAATAATTTAATAATTTTTTGCAATCTGATTAATTATATTACGAGCTGTCGAAATTAGCAAGAAAAAGTCGAGGCTTTATAAAAATTTAGTACTTTATATATGTATGTTTTTTAAAGTTTGGGAAAAGATTGTAAGAGTGTCCGCTTTAATTGACAAACAATGTATTCAACCGTATAATATTTTATTAAGTCCGTCCATTCTGTTTATGATATTAGCGGCGGAACTTAAATATGCTTTTGAATTAGGAGATTTTGATGAACTGGTTTGACAAATTGGAACGCAAATATGGTAAATATGCAATAAAGAATCTTATGTATTACATAATTGCGATTTATGCTTTTGGGTTTATTCTTGAGATATTTTTCCCGAATGTGTATGATGCATATCTGTCGCTTGACGCAGAGGCCATACTTCACGGACAGATATGGAGAATAGTGACATTTATAATGCAGCCTCCTTCAACAAGCGTTTTCTGGATATTCTTTTCACTGTATATGTACTATATGATAGGAACGGTCCTTGAAAATGTATGGGGGTCATTTAGGTTTAATGTATACTTTTTTATGGGTGTGCTTCTCAATGTAGCCGCTGCAATAATTATTTATCTTATATTCGGAGTGAGCCTTCCGTTAAGCACATACTACATTAACCTTGCGCTGTTCATGGCATTTGCAATGATAGCTCCTGATGCGCAGGTTCTGCTTTTCTTTATCATTCCGATTAAAATAAAGTGGCTTGCATATTTTGATGGAATTTACATTGTGCTTACGATAATTGTGGGTTATCTTTCACCGCTGCTCGGCGTTATTGATATAAATGTGGCGCAGGTTCTTTTGAACGGATTTTTGTCGCTTGGGCTTCTTCCTTATGCAGCTACATTTTCTTCAATATGCTCGCTGGCTTATATCAATGCTACAGCGGCATTTGTTTCAATGCTTAACTTTTTCGTATTCTGGCTTATGACAAGAAAGAGCCAGCGCACGAAAGGACAGAAAATGTTCAGAAAGGCGATGAAAGAGCAGAAACACAATTACAACCGTCAGACAAGAACTGTTGAAACAAATGACAACCGTCAGGCTGGAAGAGGATTTATCAGGGTTTCAAATGCGGCAAGACACTGCTGTGCCGTATGCCACAGAACAGAATTGGATGCTCCGGAGCTTGAATTCAGATTCTGCTCAAAGTGTGAGGGAAACTACGAATATTGCAGTGATCACTTATATACTCACGTGCATGTCAAAAAATAAAGCATCTAAATAATTATTTTACGCATTTTTGCTTAAAAATCGGTTGACAGACAAGCTGATTAACATATAACATATATTATGTATGTACAAGTGTTTTATATAGAAATTTATTGGAGGAACATAAATAATATGAAGAAGACAAAGATTATTTGTACAATGGGCCCTAATACTAACGACAGAGAGCTCGTTAAGCAGATGGCACTTGCGGGAATGGATATTGCCAGATTCAACTTTTCACATGGTGACCATGAGGAGCAGAAGGGCAGAGTTGATATTATTAAGAGCGTAAGAGAAGAACTTGGGATACCTATTGCCATGCTTCTTGATACAAAGGGACCTGAAATCCGTACAGGAATTCTTAAGGATGACACAAAGCTTAAGCTTAAGGATGGTCAGACATTTACTCTTACAACAAGAGATATTGTAGGTAATGAAAATGAGGTGTCAATTACATATGCAGGTCTTCCTGCAGATGTTTCAAAGGGAAATGTAATCCTTATTGACGACGGTCTGATTGAGCTTAATGTTATAGAAGTTGTTAACGGAACAGATATTGTATGTAAGGTAATTAACGGAGGAGAACTCGGACAGAAGAAGGGTGTCAATGTACCTAATGTAAGTATCCGTCTTCCGGGTATTACGGACAAGGATAAAGAGGATATTCTCTTTGCCGTTGAACAGGGATATGATTTTATTGCTGCTTCATTTGTACGTAATGCGGCTTGTATTCAGGAAATCAAAGAGATTCTCTGGGCACATGACAGCGACATTCCTGTAATCGCAAAGATTGAGAATGCCGAAGGTATTGCCAATATTGATGAGATTATCAAGGTCAGTGACGGAATCATGGTTGCCCGCGGTGATATGGGTGTTGAGATTCCGGCACAGGATGTTCCTCATATCCAGAAGATGATTATCAAGAAATGTAATGCGGCATATAAGCCTGTTATTACAGCTACACAGATGCTCGATTCAATGATGCGCAATCCTCGTCCTACAAGAGCTGAGGTTACTGACGTTGCCAATGCCATTTATGACGGTACCGATGCAGTAATGCTTTCAGGTGAGACTGCACAGGGTAAGTATCCTTTGGAAGCACTCAAGATGATGGCACAGATTGCAGAGACAACAGAGCAGTATCTTGATTTACATCTTACTGACAATGCAAAGCTTCACAACAGGAGAGGAATCTCAAGTGCCGTAAGTAATGCGGCAGTAACTACGGCGGCAAGCCTTCATGCCAAGGCAATTATCTGCCCTACAATGTCAGGATTTACGGCAAGGCTTATCTCAAAGCTTAAGCCGGAAGCAACAATTATCGGTGCATCACCTAATGAGGAAGTGCTTCGTAAGATGCAGATTTACTGGGGCGTACGTCCGCTTAAGACAGCTCAGGAGCGCTCAACCGACATGATTTTCCAGCATGCAATCGATGTTACGGAGAATGCAGGCTATGTTGAGGAGGGTGATACAGTTGTAATCACAGGTGGTGTTGCAACTTCACCTACAGCGTCAAAGCGCGGTCTTACCAACATGATAAGAGTACAGACGGTGTAATGCAGGAAGTATAATACAGAAAGTATAATACAGAATATAGTACGGACAGTATAATGATGTGAATAATGTGCATAAAGCATGAGCGTGGAGACATGTTTTATGCACATTTTTTAAACAGTATTATCATGTTTTATCCGCAAATAAATTGTTTTGAAATGAGGGTCGGATTGAAAGGTAAGATGTTTTTCAAATTGGCTGCGTGGCTGCCGGCAATAATAATGGCGGTGATAATAAGCAGCTTTTCAGGACAGGAGTCAGACCAGTCACAGGGGTTAAGTGACCGTGTTGCCGGATATATCATAGATGCGGCGGATGCTGCAGGAATTATTGATGCAGGCGGTGAGAACAGGGCTGCATATGTGGAAAAGCTGCAGTTTACGATAAGAAAAGGCGCACATATGACGGAATATGCATTGTTTACATGCACTGTGCTGTTTGGTTTTTATGTAAACGGATTAAGAAGCGCAAGGCTGTATCTTATGGGGATTTCGGTAACATTTATATATGCGATGTCAGATGAGATACATCAGCTTTTTGTGCCGGGAAGGAGCGGTCAGTTTGCTGATGTGCTTATTGACACATCGGGCGGACTTATAGCAATACTGCTTTTGATGAAATGGAGGAGTAATGAAGGAAAAAATACAAAAAAAGATGTATGAGCTTTCGTATCTGGCAGAAATTATTATTTCTGTGGTTATATATGCGATTATAGCAATAGGAATTGCCAAGATAGTTATTGATATGCTGAATCCTGATATTTCATGGTACAGAGAGGATGCACTGAATTATTTTCTGAACAGGGCACTTTCACTGGCTGTCGCAACCGAGCTTATCAAGATGCTCTGCAGACACACGGCAAGCTCAGTTATTGAAGTGCTTTTGTTTGCAACGGCAAGGCAGATGGTGGTAGAGCATTACTCGCCGGTACAGACACTTATCAGTGTTGTGGCGATAGCGTGTCTGTTTGCAACCAGGAAGTATCTTTTAAGCAGGTCGGATACTGAAGATCTTGACAACTGAATGACGGAAAATACCGGAATAAAAGGAAATAAGCGGAATGAATTTTAAATTGACATTCCTGTTAACTTTTGTCGGATATGTGACGATAACTAATGCGTAAGCCACAAATGGATGTGTGGGAAATTTATTTTCAAGGAGGAACAGATATGAGTGATTTAATGAACGCATATGTACAGTCTGATACATATGTGAACAGGGATGCATGGCAGAATGCCGGGAATGCACAGAAAACCGACAAGGCGGATAAGACCGACAAGACAGACAAGATGACGGATAAGGTTGATGTGTCGGGAAGAACCTATGGCAATGCCAGGCTCAGTAAGAAAGCCGCAGAGTATTATGAAAAGCTGAAGCAGAAGTTTGGTAATGCGGAATTTGTGCTTGTGGATGCGGACAAGATTGACGAAGCCAAGAAGAATATCGGAAGCTTCGCCGGCAGCAGTTCAATGGTAGTCCTGATTGATACCGACAAGATTGAGAAGATGACCGTTGATGAGGAGTACAGGAAGAAATATGAGTCAATAATCAGCAACGCATCCAACCAGATATCACAGGTTATAAGCAACCTGCAGAGTCAGTACGGCAGCAGTGCGGGAAAGATTAAGCAGGTGGGAATGACAATTGATGACGGTGGAAATGCTTCGTTTTTTGCAGTTATTGACAAATCCCTTAAGCTTCAGAAGGAGCGCATAGAAAAGAAGCAGGCGGAAAAGGCTGAGGAGAAGGCCGAAGAGAAAGCTTTGAAGGCTGAAAAAGAGAAGAAAGAGGCTGCCGAAGAAAAAAGGAAAGAAGCCGTGGAGGAAACAGAAGTGATTACCGCAGGCTCGCTTGAGGCGCTTTACAATAAGCTGTCCAATATTCTTTATGATGATGCGGCTGACAGTGTTCAGACAGAGAGTGAAAAATATATAGGACAGTCTGTTGATTATACAGCCTGAAAAATGTTGACATAACACACTTCTTTCGTTATAATTCATTTTGTTATAAATTTTATATTATAAATGCGGTGACGGGAACAAGTAGTTTCATTGCGGAAGCAACAGAAAGCAGCCGGTTGATGAGAGGCGCAGTGAAAGCATGAAGTGAATACCTCCCCAAGCAGCATCTCTGAAAAGAAAGTCCGAAAGCGCAAGAGGTAATTTTAAGTATCTTTTGCTGCAACGGAAGTTCGCATTAGGAGGTGACGGAATGGCGTACGTTATAACGCTTTGAGTATGAATGTACATCAATTAATACTTGCTAAGACCTGCAATGTGAGTTGCACGTGAATAAAGGTGGTAACACGGGAAGAGCCCTCGTCCTTTTGGAGAGGGCTCATTTTTTTAAAAACAGAACAGGAGAATATGACATGACACTTTATGAAGAACTTGTTGAGCGCGGACTTATTGCGCAGGTAACAGACGAGGAAGAAATCAAGGAGCTTATTAATAACGGCAAGGCTACATTTTACATTGGGTTTGATCCTACTGCGGACAGCCTTCATGTGGGACACTTCATGGCTCTGTGCCTTATGAAGAGACTGCAGATGGCAGGCAATAAGCCGATTGCGCTGATTGGCGGCGGAACTGCAATGATTGGTGACCCATCGGGGCGCACTGATATGAGACAGATGATGACGGTTGAGACGATAAACCATAATGTCGAGTGCTTTAAGAAGCAGATGGCAAGATTTATTGATTTTTCAGATGGCAAGGCACTGCTTGTAAACAATGCGGACTGGCTTATGAATCTTAATTATGTTGATGTGCTCCGTGAAGTAGGGCCGCATTTCAGCGTCAACCGTATGCTTACCGCTGAATGCTATAAGCAGAGAATGGAGAGAGGCTTAAGCTTCCTTGAATTTAACTACATGATAATGCAGAGCTACGATTTCTATATGCTGTATCAGAAATACGGCTGCAATATGGAATTCGGCGGTGATGACCAGTGGAGTAATATGCTTGGCGGAACTGAACTTATCAGAAGAAAGCTCGGCAAGGATACCTATGCAATGACAATCAATCTTCTTCTCAACTCTGAGGGCAAGAAGATGGGTAAGACGCAGTCGGGTGCGGTATGGCTTGATGCAGATAAGACAACACCGTATGAGTTTTACCAGTACTGGAGAAATGTTGCCGACTCTGATGTAATTAAGTGCCTCAAGATGCTTACATTTCTTCCGCTTGACGAGATTAAGGCAATGGAGGGCTGGGAAGGCTCACAGCTTAATAAGGCAAAAGAAATTCTTGCATTTGAGCTTACAAAGCTTGTGCATGGAGAAGAAGAGGCAAAGAAGGCGGATGAGGCCGCAAAAGCAATTTTTGCAGGCGGCGGCGATTCTGCAAATATGCCTTCAACAAAGCTTGAAGCCGCAGATTTTACAGACGGAATGATTGATATTGTATCACTTGTCCATAAGACAGGAATAGTTGCATCACGCTCAGAGGCAAGAAGAGCTGTTGAACAGGGCGGTATAACACTTGACGGCGAGAAGATTACCGACATTACAACAACAATTCCGGCGGAGAAATTCGAGGGCGAGGGCGTTGTTCTCAAGAAGGGTAAGAAAACATTTCAGAAGATTTTTATGTGATATGTAAAATTTGTTAAGAAATCATTAAAATTAACGAAATAAACTGATTTTTCACGTAATTGCGTTGATTTTTCAGCAATAAAATGATAAGATTGTATTAACAAAAGAACAATCATATAACCAAAGGGGTTAGAAGTTCATTTGTGGGAGACCGGGCATGGGTACCGAATGCAGGACCAAAAGGATGGTTGGTAGGCGATACAGATGCCCGGTATTTTTTGATGATGGTAAAGGCTGTAAAAGGGGGCTGCGTATGGAGGATAACAATGAATTAAAGCAGAGGCCGGAAGGCTTTGTTGTCGGCGGATACACATACGAAACCGAAGAGAGCGCAAGGCAGGCAAAAGAAGAGATGGAGGCAGTCCGATATCTTTCTTCCAAGGCAGATTACAGTGATATCGGTCAGGTATACAGACTGTACAACAGTATTCTGGATAAACAGCTTTTTAAAACGCAGGTCGGAATGGATTACCTTAAGAAACTCCAGCAGCATTTATACAAGAATAAAGCTGTACCTAATGAGAAGATAAGACCGATTCCGATTAATGTTGATTTGCAGCAGGCACTTGATGACAGGCGTGAGGCTTTGCAGCAGAAAGGGCTTGTCAATAAGCTTAAGAAGCAGTCGGCAGAATACAGGGGTTATCTGGTGAAATCAATTATTTTAAATATAGTGCTTATAATTGTGGTGGCAGCTATGATTATAATAACGGCAACAAGTAAAAACCCGACGGTTCTTAATTATGAGACAAAGCTGCAGGACAAATATTCTTCGTGGGAGGAAGATTTGAAAAGCAGAGAGGCAGTGATAAAGCAAAAAGAAAATGAATTGGGTATCAGATGATATTTTTTCACATTTTCGTCAATATTTGGATATATAATAATCTGCAACAGTTGTAAAAGTTTGTTTTGTGATTAAATTATATCAGGGAGCGTAAGGTTTATGATTCCCGGAACGGAGAATGTAATGGATAAGTTTAAGATACTTGTTGTTGATGACGAGAGCAGAATGAGAAAGCTGGTACATGATTTCCTTGTGCGCAAGGACTACGAGGTTATAGAGGCAGCCGACGGGGAGCAGGCACTTGATACATTTTACGAGAATAAGGATATTTCGCTGATTATTCTTGACGTAATGATGCCTAAGATGGACGGCTGGGAGGTATGCAGGGAAATCCGTCGCAATTCAAAGGTGCCGATTATTATGCTTACTGCCAAGGGTGAAGAGCATGACGAGCTTCAGGGGTTTGAACTTGGTGCGGATGAATATATTTCAAAGCCGTTCAGCCCAAAGATACTTACTGCACGCGTCGATGCGATTATCAGAAGGGCATATTCGTCCGATGCAGGTGAGGTAATAAGTATAGGCGGTATTGAAATAGATAAATCAGCACATGTTGTAAGAATTGACGGCGAGGAAGTGGATTTAAGTTTCAAAGAGTTTGAACTGTTGGAATATTTTGTGGACAATAACGGAATTGCGCTTTCAAGAGAGAAAATACTTAACAATGTGTGGAATTATGATTATTTTGGTGATGCAAGAACGATTGATACACATGTGAAGAAGCTGCGCAAAAAGATGGGAAGCAAGGGTGATTACATTAAGACGATATGGGGTATGGGTTACAAATTTGAGTGCCAGTGTGAAAATTAATCAGAAAGGCGTATACACTGATGAGACATTCAATAAAAACAAAAATAATGCTGCTTATGCTCTGCATTGTTGCAGGGCTTATTGCGCTTATTCTTATTATAAACAGCACATTTATATCAAGGTTCTACCGCAATGAGAAAAAGGAAGATATTCTGAACGCATATCATCAGGTGGATGATATTCTTTCCCGTTACGATACCGGCGAGATAAGTCCCTATGATTTATGCAATGAAATAGAACGCGTAACCACGCATGTTGGTGTTTCGGTGGTTATTGTTGACAGCAGCTGGAAGATTGTCTATTCTTCCAAGAATGAAAACGGTGACGATAAGGACAGAGTGGTTGACAGCATTTTTGCAAAGCAGCCGGAACATGTTGAAATAATTGAAAAATCTGACAACTATACGATACAGAATGCGTATGACAAGCGTATGAGAGATTATTACCTTGAAATATGGGGAACATTTTCCAACGGAAATGTTGCAATGATGCGAATGCCTATTCAGAGTATCAAGGACAGTATAGAGATTTCCAACAGGTTCATAGCGTATGTGGGCTTTATTGTCGCGTTGCTGAGTATTATAGTGTCGTATGTATTTTCAAGCTATATAACAAAGCCGGTTAAGGAGTTAAGCTCTGTGGCTGAACGTATGTCTGAGATGGATTTTGCGGCAAAATATACAGGTGATGATAAGGGCGAGATAGGGCTTCTCGGCAGCAGTATTAACAGAATGTCGGAGAAACTCGAGAAGAATATATCGCAGTTGAAATCTGCCAATATTGAGCTACGCAAGGACATTGAGAATAAGAACAGAATCGATGAGAACAGACGCGAATTTCTGTCAAATGTGTCACATGAATTAAAGACTCCGATTGCGCTTATACAAGGATATGCGGAAGGCTTGAAAGAGGGGATTTCGGATGACCCTGAGAGCACTGAATTTTACTGTGATGTGATAATTGATGAGGCTTCAAAGATGAACGAGATGGTTAAAAAGCTTCTTACACTTAATCAGCTTGAGTGGAATGACGAGCCTGTTATGGAAAGATTTGATGTGACAGAACTGATTCGCTCGATTGTAAATGCCAATGAAATCAGGATGGAGCAAAAGGATATAAAGGTTGTTTTCGATGAGAAAGAGCCGGTATATGTGTGGTCTGATGAGTATAAAATCGAGGAGGTTATTACCAATTATCTGAGTAATGCAATAAATCACTGTGATTTTGAGAAGGTTATAAAAATTACCATACAGAATAAAGGAAACGTTGCCAGAGTTTCTGTATTTAACACGGGTGCCAATATTCCTGAGGAGGATATAGATAAAATCTGGGACAAGTTTTACAAGGTTGATAAGGCCAGGACACGTGAATATGGCGGCAATGGAATAGGACTTTCGATAGTAAAGGCTGTAATGGAGTCAAGTGGCAGGGGATACGGAGTTAAAAATCATTCCAACGGCGTTGAGTTCTGGTTTGAACTTGATTGCAAAAACGACTGATAAGTGATATAATTAATTGGATTTGGCTTTATAGTTAAGAAAGTATGTGGGAAATGAGGGTATCATGAAAGCAGAAGCCGGTGTAAATATGTCAAAGCTTAACAGAATATTGAGGATTGCTTTTCTGCTTCCGTGCGTCATGGTGGTTCTTATGCTCGGAGGATGCGGAAGTGATGTCACCGTAACGGCGGAACAAAACGACCTCATTGCGGAATATATTGCAGGAACGCTTATGAAGTACTCATATGAGAATGAGTGGAAATATATTAAGCTGAATGACAACATAACTAATTTTCAGAGACCGTCAGGAAGCGGGAGTGTTGTGAACGGAAGCGGCAGCAGTTCTTCCCACAATACTCAGAATATACAGAATAATCCGGTAAAGCCGTCACAGCTTCCGGGTAATTCAGGTCAGAGCAACGGAATATCAGGCGGAAGTATGTCAGACTTAGCGTCAGCATTAATGCTTGACGGTATAACGATTTCTTATTCCGGCTGCACAGTAACAAAAAGCTATCCTGAAGGAAGCGATATATTGTCTGTAAGGGCAACGAACGGCAGGGATATTGCAGCGGTTGAGTTTAATCTTAAGAATACTTCTAACGCAGCGGTTGTATGTAACACGGCACCTCTTGGTGCAGTGATGAAGCTTTCTGTCAATAATGCTGCGGGTGTTACCGAATATGCCACGATGCTTAAGAATGACCTGAATACGCTTTCCGGTGTGACGATTGCACCGGGGGATAACTTTAAGGCTGTTGTGCTTTTTATGGTGCCGGAGGGCAGTGCTGACAATATAACAAGCCTTGAGCTTACAATCAGCGGACAGGGCGTTAAGGCGTCAAAGATTACATTAAAATAGTTTTGGACTGACTTGAAAATATGGGGGCATGTTTAATGCAGATAATTGTTGCAAAGGACGGAACAGGTGATTATGACAAGGTGCAGGCTGCGATTGATGCGGCTGTGCCGGGAGATGTCATTACAATAAAAAAAGGCATTTATAAAGAGAGAATAGAGCTTAAGAAGAGCGGGATTACCATTGAGGGTGAGGATGCATTTGAGACTGTTATTACAGAAGGGTACTATGCACTCATGATGATGGACGACGGAGTTAAGCGTGGTACTTTCCGTTCTTATACCGCACTTTTTAATGCAGATGATATTACCGTAAAGAATCTCACAATAGAAAATTCGGCAGGATTTGGAACACAGGTGGGACAGGCGGTTGCAGTCTATGCGGAAGGAGATAACATCCATTTTGACGGTTGCCGGTTTTTAGGTCATCAGGATACTTTATTTACGGGACCGCTGCCAAAGAAAGAGAAGGAACCGGGAGGATTTCGCGGACCTACGGAGCATGCGAAGAGGAGTGTGGGAAGACAACTGTACGAGCACTGCTATATCTGTGGAGAAGTGGATTTTATATTTGGAAGTGCAACGGCATATTTTTATGACTGCGAATTGTATGCGCTCGACAGAGGCAAGGATATCAATGCATATTATACCGCACCATCAACTTATGAAGGTGAAAAGTACGGGTATGTATTTGAGAACTGCCGTTTTACCGGTAACTGTCCGAAAGGTACGGCTGTGTTAAGCCGTCCGTGGAGAGAACATGCAAAGGCTGTTTTTATAAACTGTGACATGGATGAAAATGTCAGCGGGGCCGGTTTTGATGACTGGAATAAGCCTGTGGCACATGAGACAGCATTTTATGCGGAATATGCTTGCCGCGGTGCCGGATTTACACCTGAAAAGCGTGTGGATTTTGCACACATTCTCAGCGATGAGGAAGCTGCAATGTATACACGTGATAAAGTCCTTGCACCAAGAAGTACTGCGATTGAATACAGGGAAAATGAATTAGATGTTAATAATTATCTCAGACTAAGAAGCCTTGTGGGCTGGAAAGAACTGACCAAAGAGCAGGCACAGAAGGCTCTTGATAACAGTCTGTTTGTCGTGGCTGCTTATATGGACGGAAAGCCTGTGGGAATGGGAAGAATTGTAGGTGACGGAGCGGTTATCTCTTATGTACAGGATCTTATAGTGGTTCCGGATGTGCAGGGCAGAGGGGTCGGCAGCACCATATTAAAACGCCTGACGGAATATGTGGAGTCTATAACGTCCGATGGTACTGAGATGATGTTCGACCTGATGTGTGCCAAGGGACGTGAGGACTTTTACCGTAAGCACGGGTTTATGGCAAGGCCTACTGATAAGCTTGGTCCGGGAATGATTCAGTACATAAACAAAAAGTGAATTATCCGGATATAAGTTTTATGTATTGCCGCGGTGTCATGTGCATATAATATTTGAAATCTCTTTGAAAATGAGCCTGATCGGAGTAATCAAGATTCAATATGAATTCTGAATTGCTGCGGTGGGGCTCTTTTTGAATTTCTTCAAGTGCGGCGTGAAATCTTATGTTACGGCAGCTTGTTTTGGCATTATATCCGAGAATGTCAGAGAAAAGCCGCGTTATATGGCGCTCGGAATATACAAATTCAGCGGACAGCTCCGAAATGTGAATCATGCCTGAAACTTCGCGTATCATGCCAAGCATTGATATTAATGATTTTGGAACCGGAGAGTAGGAAGGCTGTGACATGTTTATGTCGGAAATAAGCTGCGCCCTGTCTTCAAAGTCGGGCAAAAGAGGAAGTTTTTGTAAAACGGATTTAATACCGGAAAGCACCGGGAACGTAAGATCACGGTATGATGCGGCTCTGTCCGTAAATATTCCGGGAAGAACACGGAAAAGTATGCCGAATTCTTCAGGGAGAAGAAAAAGAAGCGCATGTATTCTGTGAGAGTCAAGCTCTAAGAGGTTAAAAGCTGTGAAGGAGCCTGCTATTGTAAGCGAAGCCTCCTGAACCGAAGAACATGTATCAAATCCCAAAATACATATGAGATGCTCGTCGGGAATAATGGATAATGTTATGCTGCCCTCACTTTCGATTTCACAATAAGCAAACCGGTCACTGCATTTAATGCTGTATTTATTTAAAGTGTGTAAAGTATCGTGAAAAATAAGCGGTTGCATGCATCGGATGTTATTGCTGTTCATTATTTCAGAGTCCTTCCTAAAAAAATGAAGTTTTGATTAGATTACTAGAAACAATATTAAAAGTCAATAAAAAAATGTCCGATTTTTTCAATATTTTGGATGGATAAATGATTATCATATGGGCATAATAAATGAATAAAGCGAGCACAAATGCGTGTAATTTTCTTTGGAAAGTTGCACGCATTTTTTGTTTTGTTTTTTGTGCAGAGGATAGAAAAAGTACAAAAACGGTGCTGGCGTACATTCAAATAAATATGAATAGGGAGGATTATGTTATGGAATTTAGTTCAGTTAACACAATCTGGGTGCTCTTAGGCGCCGCATTAGTATTTTTTATGCAGGCCGGATTTGCAATTCTGGAATCAGGTCTTACGAGAGCTAAGAATGCCGGTAACATTATTATGAAGAACCTGATGGATTTCTCAATTGGTACTCCGATATACTGGCTTGTAGGCTTTGGTATTATGTTCGGAAGTTCATCTCCGTTGTTTGGCTCAATTGATTTGTTTACTCTTGGAAGCTATGCTGATGTTCTTCCTTCGGGAGTTCCAAAGTATGCATTTGTTATTTTCCAGACAGTTTTCTGTGCAACAGCAGCAACAATCGTATCAGGTGCGATGGCAGAGAGAACAAAGTTCAGCTCATACTGCATCTACAGCTTTTTGATTTCTTTGATTGTTTATCCTGTTTCAGGTCACTGGATCTGGGGCGGCGGCTGGCTTGCAGAGCTGGGCTTCCATGATTTCGCCGGTTCAACAGCAGTACATATGGTTGGCGGATGTGCAGCTCTGATTGGTGCAATCTTCCTCGGACCTCGTATCGGTAAGTATACTAAGGACGGCAAGCCAAAGGCAATTCTTGGACACAACCTTACAATGGCAGCACTTGGTGTATTTATTCTCTGGTTCTGCTGGTTCGGTTTCAACGGATGTTCAACGGTTGCCATGGATTCTGATGAATCAGTTGTAAGTGCAGGTCTTATTTTCTACAATACAAACCTTGCTGCAGCGGTTGCTACATGTGTAACAATGATATTTACATGGATTCGTTATAAGAAGCCTGATGTATCAATGTCACTTAACGGTACACTTGCAGGTCTTGTAGCAATTACAGCAGGATGTGATGTTATGGATCCGTTCGGTTCAGCTATAACAGGTGCTGTTGCAGGTATCCTTGTAGTACTTGTTGTTGAACTGATTGATAAAGTGTTTAAGATTGATGACCCGGTTGGTGCCGTGGCAGTACACGGAGCAAATGGTCTCTGGGGTACACTTGCAGTAGGTCTTTTCGCAACAGACGGCGGTCTTTTCTACGGCGGTGGATTTAAGTTCCTTGGAATTCAGGCACTTGGTGTTGTAGCTGTACTTGCATGGGTTACAGTCTGCATGACTATCATCTTCGGTGTTCTTAAGAAGACAATCGGTCTTCGTGTAAGTGCCAAGGAGGAAATTGAAGGTCTTGATGCAACTGAGCATGGTCTTGCAAGTGCATACGCAGGATTTACATTCTCAACAAATGACCTTGATGATGGTGATGTAATTGAGCTTGGTTCAGAGACAATTGAAAAGTCTGTTCCTGTAACAATGAAGGCTTCTGTAAATAATGACTCAGCTAAGATTACTGAGGTTGAAATTATTATGAAGCAGGCTAAGTTTGAAGCACTTAAGAAAGCAATGAATGAACTCGGCGTAACAGGTATGACGGTTACACAGGTTCTCGGATGTGGTGTTCAGAAGGGTGCAACAGAATATTACAGAGGTGTTGAGGTTGATATGAACCTTCTTCCTAAGATTAAGGTAGAAATGGTTGTTGCAAAGGTACCTGTAATGGATGTCATTGAGACTGCAAGAAAGGTTCTTTACACAGGACACATCGGCGATGGCAAGATTTTCGTTCATGATATCGAGGATGTTGTAAAGGTTCGTACAGGTGAGACAGGTTATGATGCTTTGCAGGGAGCTGATGATTTCTAAACCGGTTTTCTAAAGCAGGTTTCTAAATCAGTTTTCCAAAGCACAATGCCGAAAGCAGCTGATATATGCTTAAAGGCTCGCTGGCTGGATTGATTATCCGGCTGGCGGGCTTTTTTTGTTGACGGTGAATTGTGAAAAATGATGAAAAATTTCATTATTGACTTTACTTTTTTGCCAATAAATAATAAAATAAATATTAACGGAAATGAATAGCGTACGACGCTAATTTCTATTAACAATTAAAAGGAAAAGAGAGGTATTCATTCATGGCAAGAAAAATGAAAACTATGGATGGTAATACAGCTGCTGCACACGTATCTTATGCGTTTACAGAAGTAGCTGCTATCTATCCTATCACACCTTCTTCACCAATGGCCGACTACACAGATCAGTGGGCAACACAGGGAAGAAAGAACATCTTCGGAGATACCGTTAAGTTGTTCGAGTTAGAGTCAGAAGGAGGCGCTTCAGGTGCATTCCATGGTGCTCTTTCAGCCGGTGCTTTGACAACAACATATACGGCTTCACAGGGTCTTCTTCTTATGATTCCTAACATGTATAAGGTTGCCGGTGAGTTATTACCTGGTGTTATTGATGTATCTGCCAGAGCTTTGGCAAGCCATGCACTTTCAATCTTTGGTGATCATCAGGATATCTATGCCTGCCGTCAGACCGGTTTTGCAATGATTTGTAGCTCAAGTGTTCAGGAAGTAATGGACCTTGGCGCTGTTGCACATCTTGCAGCAATCAAGGGACGTGTTCCGTTTGTTCATTTCTTTGATGGTTTCCGTACATCTCATGAGATTCAGAAGATTGAGATGTGGGACTACGAGGATTTGAAGGAAATGTGCGATATGGATGCTGTTGCAGCATTTAAGAAGAGAGCACTTAATCCTGAGCATCCTGTACTCCACGGTACAGCGCAGAACCCGGATATCTTCTTCCAGGTAAGAGAAGCATCTAACCCATACTACGATGCAGTTCCTGATATTGTTGAGGAGTATATGGATAAGGTTAATGCCAAGATTGGTACAAACTATAAGCCATTCAACTATGTTGGTGCTCCTGATGCAGACAGAGTTATCATTGCAATGGGTTCAGTTTGTGACACAATTGATGAGACAATTGATTACCTTACAGCTAAGGGTGAGAAGGTAGGCGCAATTAAGGTTCGTCTGTACCGCCCATTCTCAGCAAAGCATCTCCTTGCAGTAATGCCTAAGTCAGTTAAGACAATCAGCGTTCTTGACAGAACAAAGGAACCTGGTTCAATCGGTGAGCCTCTTTACCTTGATGTTCTTGCGGCACTTAAGGATACTGAGTTCGAGAATGTAACAGTATTGAACGGACGTTACGGCCTTGGTTCAAAGGATACAACTCCTGCAGATATCATTGCTGTATACAACAATACATCAAAGAAGAACTTTACAATCGGTATTGTGGATGATGTTACTAACCTTTCACTTCCACGTACAGAGAATCCAAACACAGCTCCTGAAGGAACAACATCATGTAAGTTCTGGGGACTTGGTGCAGATGGTACGGTTGGTGCTAATAAGAACTCAATCAAGATTATCGGTGATCATACAGATATGTATGCTCAGGCATATTTTGATTATGATTCAAAGAAGTCAGGTGGTGTAACAACATCACACCTTCGTTTCGGTAAGACACCTATTAAGTCTACATACCTTATTGACAAGGCTGATTTCGTTGCATGTCACTGCCCTGCATATATGGGTAAGTACAACATGGTTCAGGACGTTAAGGACGGCGGTACATTCCTTCTTAACTGTGAGTGGTCACCTGAAGAGGTTGGCGCTCATATTCCTGGACAGGCTAAGAGATATATGGCTGAACACAATGTTAAGTTCTATATCATTGACGGTATCAAGCTTGGTAAGGAAATCGGACTTGGCGGACGTATCAACACAATCCTTCAGTCAGCATTCTTCAAACTGGCTAACATCATCCCTGAGGATGAGGCAATCGGTTATATGAAGTCGGCTGCTGAGCATTCATATGCTAAGAAGGGTGAAGATGTTGTAAAGATGAACTTTGAGGCTATCGAGAGAGGTGCCGGAGAAGTTATCGAAGTTCCTGTTCCGGAAGAGTGGAAGAATGCGGTTGATGAGGACCTTTCATCAGTTGCAACAGAAGGAAGACCTGAGGTTCTTGACTTCGTTAACAATATTCAGAAGCCTATTAACGCTTGTGAAGGTAATAAGCTTCCTGTATCTACATTTAAGAATGTTATCGACGGTACATTCCCACAGGGTACAGCAGCTTACGAGAAGCGTGGTGTTGCAGTAGATGTTCCATGCTGGAATTCAGAGAATTGTATCCAGTGTAACCAGTGTGCATATGTATGTCCACATGCTGTAATTCGTCCTGTTGTAATGAACGAGGAAGAGAAGAATGCAGCCCCTGCAGGAATGAAGATTCATCCAATGACAGGTATGCCGGGATATTACTTCTCAATGACAGTATCAGTTCTCGACTGTACAGGATGTGGTTCATGTACTAATGTCTGCCCTGGTAACAACAAGGCTGATACTCTTAAGATGGCTCCGCTTGAGTCACAGATGGATGAGCAGAAGTTCTTCGACTACGGACTTAAAGTTTCTGATAAGCCTGAAGTTCTTGAGAAGTTCAAGGTTGCTACAGTTAAGGGTTCACAGTTCAGACAGCCTCTGCTTGAGTACTCAGGTGCATGTGCAGGTTGTGGTGAGACTCCTTATGCAAAGCTTATCACACAGATTTGCGGTGACAGAATGATGATTGCCAATGCAACAGGTTGTTCTTCAATCTGGGCAGGTTCATCACCTTCAACTCCATATACAGTTAATAAGGCCGGCAAGGGTCCTGCTTGGGCTAACTCACTGTTCGAGGACAATGCTGAATTTGGTTTCGGTATGAAGCTCGGCGCAGATGCTCTCAGAAGCTCACTCAAGATTAAGCTTGATGACATTCTTGCTTCAACAGATAATGCTGAGGTTAAGGCTGCAATTGAAGAGTACTACGCTACATACGAAGACGGTGAAGCTAACTCTGTAGCTACAGATAAGCTTGTTGCAGCACTTGAGGCATGCGGATGTGACAAGGCTAAGGAAGTTCTTGAGCAGAAGGAATTCCTTTCAAAGAAGTCACAGTGGATTCTCGGTGGTGACGGATGGGCTTATGATATCGGTTACGGCGGACTTGACCATGTTCTTGCATCAAACAAGGATGTAAATGTATTCGTATTCGATACAGAAGTTTACTCAAATACAGGCGGACAGGCTTCTAAGTCAACAAACCTCGGTGCAATCGCACAGTTTGCTGCTGCAGGTAAGGACGTTAAGAAGAAAGACCTTGCTGCAATTGCAATGAGCTATGGTTACATCTATGTTGCACAGGTTGCTATGGGTGCTGATATGAATCAGTGCGTAAAGGCAATTAAGGAAGCTGAGAGCTACAATGGCCCATCAATCGTAATTGCTTACGCTCCATGTATTAACCATGGTATCCGCAAGGGTATGTCAAAGGCAATCGAGGAAGAGAAGCTTGCAGTTCAGTCAGGATACTGGAATCTGTTCAGATTTGACCCTCGCAGAGAAGCTGCAGGTGAGAATCCATTTGTTCTTGACAGCAAGGCTCCTACAATGGAATACAGAGACTTCATCATGGGTGAGAACCGTTACATCAACTTGAAGAAGCAGAATCCTGAGAGAGCAGAGAAGCTGTTCGCAGAGGCTGAAGCTAATGCAAAGAAGAAGTACGAGAGACTCCTCAAGAAGAGCCAGCAGTAATTAAAACTGCAGGTCGTGGATTTTAAAAATTCATAGCGATATATAAGAGGCGGCGTGTCCTGAATTAAGGGCGCGTCGTTTCTTTTTGCATAAAAAATTATTTAATACAAAGTATATGCATATTCATACCGTCAATCAGGCAATACTATCCAATAAAGATATGGATATAGTGCGCAGAAGCGTGCGCGGAAATGGGGAAAAGAATGGGCGATTTTACAAATTCGGCAGACGAGAATGTTCGGCTTATGAAAGAAAAGCTGCGTGTTGATACTAATTTTGACATACTGTACAGAACTGTTGAGATGGGCGGAAAGAAGGCAGGATTTTTCTTTGTGGACGGCTTTTTGCAGGAGGATTTGATGCATAAGCTTATGCAGTTTTTTCTGACACTCAAGCAGGATGACCTGACAGATGTTCATCGGTTTATGAAGGTGGGCATGCCATTTGCGGAGACGGAAGAAATTGACAGCGCAGACAGGGCTGTGACCGGTATTTTGTCAGGCGTTACTTGTGTGTTTATTGATGGGTTTGATGTGTGCATCGGAATTGACGGAAGAACTTATCCTATGAGAAGCGTTGATGAACCGTGGAAAGACCGTGTTATGCGCGGCTCAAGAGACGGATTTGTGGAAACGCTGGTGTTTAATGTGGCACTGATAAGAAGACGCATAAGAGACCCTCTTTTTTCGGCTGAAATAATGGGCGTAGGCGAACGTTCACGTTCGGATGTGGTTTTGTGCTATATTGAGGATAAGGTTGACAAAAAATTTCTCTCAGAGCTTAAAAAACGCATAGAATCAATAAAGGTGGAATCGCTTACGATGAATGTGCAAAGTCTTGCTGAATGTCTGCTTAAGAAAAGCTGGATAAATCCTTTTCCGAAGTTTAAATATTCGGAAAGACCGGACACGGCAGCAGCGGCAATTCTTGACGGAAATATTGTTGTGCTTGTTGATAATTCTCCGGCGGCAATGCTTTTGCCGACAAGTATGTTTGACGTTATTGAGGAGGCTGATGATTTCTATTTCCCTCCGGTGGTGGGAACATATCTGCGGTGGTCGAGGTTTGCGGTTACACTTGTTACTGTGCTGCTTACACCGCTCTGGATGCTTCTTCTTAATAATCCGTCCTGGGTCCCGGAGTGGCTTTCATTTATTCTGATAAAAGATGAAATTAAGGTGCCGGTACTGCTGCAGCTTCTTTTACTTGAATTCTGCATAGACGGACTGAGGCTTGCGGCTGTCAATACGCCGACAATGATGTCTACTCCGCTGAGTATTGTTGCAGGTATTGTAGTGGGAGAGTATGCGGTATCTTCGGGGTGGTTCAGTCCCGAATCAATGCTTTATATGGCGGTTGTGACAGTTGCGACATATTCACAGGCAAGCTTCGAGATGGGGTATGCCCTTAAATTTGTCAGGATAATTACGCTTATTCTTACGTCAATATTTAATCTGTGGGGCTTTATTACAGGAATTATCATATGGGTGTGCATGCTTGCATGCAACAATACCATCTCGGGAAAAAGCTATCTTTATCCGCTTGTGCCGTTTAACGGGGCAAGGCTTAAAAGAAAGCTGTTAAGGCTGAGACTGCCGCATGAGAAAGGGTGAAAGAAGCATATAAAACTCGAATATAAGCGAGAAAGAAAGCTAGATTTTATTTCCTTTTTGTGGTATGATAAAAAAGTATTTTTATATCATACAGGGGGAATTAAAATGGAAAATGATTTGAGGGGTTCTTTGCAGGAAGCAAAGGCAATTGAATCTTTAATAAGGGAAAGTGAAATTGTTATATTTGGGGCAGGAAACACATCAGTTTTATATGCAGAATGCTTTGAAAATGAAAAAATCAACATAAAATTCTTTTGCGATAACAATAAGAATAAACAAGGCAAAATATTTATGGGAAAAGAAGTCATTTCTCCGTGTGATGTGAAAGAAAGATGTATTAACCCGATTGTATTTATTTTATCTATGAATCCGGAAATGTGCCTTGAGATAAAAATGCAGTGTGACCAGCTCGGACTAAAATCGGAAATGTTTGATAAGCTGATATTTTCACGTCATGAAGAAGAAATTATGGATAATTATTCAATGCTTGATGATGTGTCAAAAAAAGTTTATGAAGATATTATTCTGGCGAGAATTAACGGAACTGTAATGAATTATGAAAACATAAGCAAAGACGGACAATATTTCTGCATTGCTCCATTTATGCGTAATAGGCCTAAGGAAGTGTTTGTTGACTGTGGCGCATTTGTTGGGGATACTGTAGAAAAGTATATATGGAATAAAACAGCAGTGTTTGATAAAATCTACGCATTTGAGCCAAATAAAAAGAATTATTCAGCCATGTGCACAAGAATTAAAAGACTTAATGAAGAATGGGGACTCCCGGAAGAAAAGATAATTCCGGTATTTGCAGGTATCGGGAAGGCGAACGGAAAAGTTTTTGTTGAAAATGAGTCTGAAGCTGAATCATCAACAACTACAAGATTAAGCAGTAACGGAAAAGGGGAAGTAAACATATACTCACTCGACAATTTTTTTGAGGACAAAAATGTCGGTTTTATTAAGGCTGATATAGAAGGCTTTGAAAAGGATATGATAAAAGGTGCCGAACAATTAATAAAACGCAGTCATCCTGTTATTGCAGTATGCATTTATCATAATGCAAATGATATGTACAGTATTATGCAAATGATAAAGAAATATGATGCAGGATACAGATTTGCAATAAGACACCATTCATATGAATATTGTGAAACTGTATTATATGCATGGTAGGTCTGAGAGGAAAAAGATATGGGTGATAATACTAAAAAGAAATATACGATTATTTTGCTTTGCATTATAGCGGTACAATGTATTTATATGTCAGTTTTGTTTGCCACACAAAAGCAGGGCTTTCATTCGGATGAATTGTGGAATTATGGTTTCGCAAACAGCAGTGATTGTACGCATATATATAAAGAGAACATAGGAAATGAATTGAGAAATATTGATTCGTGGCAGTCGGCACAATTATTAAGGGATTATATTACTGTTGATAAAAGTGAAATATTTGCATACGATTCAATATACTGGAATGCAGAGCGTGATTATAATCCACCGCTTGGGTATATGATGTTACATTTTATATGTTCCTTTTTCCCGGGAAAGTGGTCTAAGTGGTATTGCTTTGTGTTAAATATTCTGTGTTTTTTGGTGACGCAAATATATTTGTATCGAACAGTGACAGAGATAAATAATGAGAAGGAAGCGGGAATATTTGCCTGTTTATTCTATGGATTTACAATGGGTGCTGTGAATATAAATATATTTTTGAGGATATATGCACCGGGTGTAATGTTTGGCATGATGCTTTTGTATTATGCGGCAAGATTATATAACAAACGCAACGATAAAACAGAACATCGCAGGATTCTGATAAAAATGTTTGCGGTTAATTTTCTTGGGTGCATGACGCTGCATCTGTTCCTGCCGTTTGCGTTTATAATAACTCTTATGTACTGCCTTTATTATCTCTTTACAAAAAGGTTTAAATTTATGGTCAGATATGGTGCAACGATGGCAGCATCCGTTGCATTGTCATTTGCTGTATTTCCGGCTACAGTAAAGCATGTTTTCGGAGATGATGATATATATAGCTCGATGAGTTATATGACTAAAATGTTTCCGGAGAAATTTCAATATAAAATGTATTGGGAATATCTGACAAATGATTTGTTCGGAGTGCATTTTTCAATGTGGGAAACCATGACGATGACATATGTGTCAGTTGCAATATTGATATTGGTGCTGATATCTGTGCCGGTATGCTTTTTGCTGCGTAATGAAGAGAAATTTAAGGGTATTGTAAAAGAAACGGCAAACAAATTTATAACATTTATTCATAAGATTAATAACTTTAATTATACGCTTGTTGTACTTCTTGCAACGATGATGTTTGTTGTTTTTGTTGCTTCAAGAACAACGTCTACATATGCAATGGGACGTTACTGTACACGATATATTTTTATTTTGTATCCGCTGCTTGCTGCATTTGCGGTATCTGTTGTGAGCTTTGTGCTTAGCTGGATTATCAGAAAGAAATATGTAAGATATGTTATAAGCATTATAATGTGCATTGTATTTAGCGTACTTAGTATGTGTATGGCACCTAAGGATTACTATTTTCATCATAAAGAAGAAGGAACAACTTTAAAAGATATTGAAGCGGATTCTAATTGTATTATTGTGACTAATGAGCCGTGGCTGCTTACATGCTTTACATGTGAAATATTTGATGCAGGTAATTATTTTTTGGCAGACTATGAAAGTGCACTAAAAGACGAATACAACTCAGATAAAATAAATACTGATGCCCCGCTTTATCTGATTCTGGATGTTTCAAGTATGGATGGAAATAACAAGATACTTTCTATTTTGGGAGTTAATGTGATTGATGACAGAAATTATACCAAAGAGTATTACAGTGATGACTATATGAACTATTTTAAGAATATTGACATTGCGACAAAAGCAGATTATGTTGGAGTAGATGAAATATTTGGCAGACCATTTAAAATTTACAGATTAAATTAGTGAATTTATAATTGGGCAAAACTTGAAAACAGAGCTTATATATGCTATTCTTAAAGTAATGTAAATAATCAAATGCCTGTTGCTGAATACCGGCATAAAATACAGGCGATAATTTAGGAGGAAATTATAATGGAAGTAAGACCGGGAGCAAATCCAGTTGACGTGAAGACTTATGACACAGCACGCTTAAGACATGACTTTTTGGTGCAGGATTTATTTATTGCCAATGAGATTAAGACAATTTACAGCCAGATTGACAGAATTATTATTGGTGCGGCAATGCCTGCTGATAAGGTTCTGACTCTTGAGGCAGGAGCTGAGCTTCGTGCAAAATATTTCCTTGAGAGACGTGAGATGGGTATTATCAATATCGGTGGCAAGGGTACAGTTACTGTTGATGGTAAGCCATATGAATTTAAGTACAGAGACGGATTATATATAGGAATGGGTGCAAAGGAGATTACATTTGCAAGTGCAGATGCTTCAAATCCTGCAAAGTTTTATTTTAACAGTGCGCCTGCACATATGACATATCCTACGGTATTCATTGACCCTGAGAAGGACATCCTTCCACAGAATAAGCTTGAACTTGGTACACTTGAGGATGCTAATCACAGAATTTTACGCAAGTACATCCTTCCGGGTCAGGTAGAAAGCTGCCAGCTTGAGATGGGCATTACATCTTTGGAGCCGGGCAGTGTATGGAATACAATGCCATGTCACACTCATGACAGAAGAATGGAAGTTTATCTCTATTTTGAGGTGCCTGAGAATGCAGCGGTATTCCACTACATGGGTGAGCCTACAGAAACACGCCATATTATTATGCACAATGAAGAAGCCGTTATTTCGCCTAGCTGGTCGATTCACTCAGCTTCAGCAACACATGCATATTCATTTATCTGGGGAATGGTTGGTGAAAATCAGGACTTTGATGATATGGACGGAGTTGACATTAAGGACTTAAGATAATGCTATTCTGATACATAGTGTTGGAATTTCATTTATAAAAATAAGAAAAGGAGATTTTGAAAAATGTCAGTTAATTTTTCACTTGAGGGTAAGATTGCTCTTGTAACAGGTGCATCTTACGGTATTGGCTTTGCTATTGCGTCAGGAATGGCACAGGCAGGCGCAACAATCGTATTCAACGATATTAAGCAGGAACTTGTTGACAAGGGACTTGCTGCTTACAAGGAAGCAGGAATTGATGCTCATGGTTATGTTTGTGATGTAACTAATGAGGCTGCTGTTAACGAGATGGTAGAGAAGATTTCAAAGGAAGTTGGCCCTATCGATATTCTTGTAAACAACGCAGGTATTATTAAGAGAATTCCTATGATTGAGATGACAGCAGAGCAGTTCAGACAGGTTATCGATGTTGACCTTAATGCTCCGTTTATCGTATCAAAGGCTGTAATTCCTTCAATGATTGAAAGAGGACATGGTAAGATTATCAACATCTGCTCAATGATGTCAGAGCTTGGTCGTGAGACTGTATCTGCATATGCAGCAGCTAAGGGTGGTCTTAAGATGCTCACACGTAATATCTGTTCAGAGTATGGTCAGTACAACATTCAGTGTAATGGTATCGGACCTGGATATATTGAGACACCTCAGACAGCACCTCTTAGAGAGCGTCAGGCAGATGGTTCAAGACATCCATTTGATCAGTTTATCTGTGCAAAGACACCTGCTAACAGATGGCTTAAGCCGGAAGAACTTGCAGGTCCTGCAGTATTCCTTGCTTCAGAGGCATCAGATGCAGTTAACGGACATATTCTGTACGTTGATGGCGGTATTCTTGCATACATCGGTAAGCAGCCACAGTAATAATTGAATGGTGTAGTAAATAAAAAGGCTGTTCATACTTTTGATGTTCAGCCTTTTTATTTTCTCGATTAAGTGCTGCATACATAGAGAGAAAAATCTCAATTATAAAAGCAGGAGAGCACACAATGAAAATGGACATGCATTGCCATACAAAAGAAGGTTCTCTGGATGCACTTGCATCAATGGAGGAATATGTGAACCGTCTTATTGAGCTTGGCTATGATGGTATGATGATTACTGATCACAATTCTTATAAGGGTTATGAACACTGGCTCGCAGTAAAAGATAATATACAGGGAACATTGAAAAGCGGTAAACGTTTTGTTGTACTCAAGGGGATTGAATATGATACACATAATTGTGGACATATGCTTATAGTTCTGCCGGATGGCATCTCGTCAAGAATATTTGAAGCAAGAGGACTTTCTGTAGAACAGCTTTTGAAAATGGTACATGAACTGGGTGGAATAATAGGCCCTGCGCATCCGTATGGCAATGGATATTATGCCATAATGCGCACGCATAAGGGGAAGAAACATCCGGAGATAATAGAAAAATTTGATTTTATTGAAACATTTAATGGGAAAACAAACCTGTTCGGAAACAATATGTCAGGGATTCTGGCAAGGCGTTTTAATAAGCCGGGGATAGCAGGCTCTGACTCACATGTGTTGAAGGATATGGGAAAAGTATATACAATATTTAACGAGGACATTTGCTGTAATAATGACCTCATAGATTATATTCTTGCGGGAAAACAAACAGAAGTAGGCGGTGAGGCTTACAAAAAACTGTATCGCTTTTATACCAAATTTATTGAAAAATGCGGCATTGGAGGATACTGGGTATATAATAAAATAGGAACTGTTTATCGTACTCCGGCAAGAACAAAGGCTAAGAAAGAATTCAGCATGAAATATGGGAAAGTATTAACAAAATAGAGGGGTGCAATGAAAGGAATTTTAGAGTTTGGCAAAAAGGAGAAGGGTTTTCTTGCGGCGGCACTGCTGTGCTTTATAGCCGGGGCTGCAATACTGGTGCTCGGAAGGGAATGGACGATAGCAGGAATAGCTTTAATGCTGGTTAACGGAGTTCTGCTTATACGTGTTATGATGATTCAGGCAGACTGTATTGAACGTCTGGTTAAGGATAAGGAAGATTATATGCAGCAGCAGCGCAAGGAGCGTCTTAATGAGAGAGTCAGCTATCTGAAGGAGGAAATACAGGAAACTCACAGAAAGATAGAAGAGCAGAGGGAAACGCAGCAATGAAGAGGCGTAAAAATATATTAAAAATGGTGTGTGCGGCATACATATTGGCGGCAGTCTGCATGATAGCCGGTTTTCTGATTAAGGAATCTGATAATAAAAATGTAATAAAGGAGAGTGAAAACAGACAGGTAACACAGAATATGACAGAGCAGGCAGTGGTAATGGCAACAACACAGCCTGCAACACAGGATGTGGTTAAGAAAGAAACGCAGTTTGCAACACAAGAGACAGTTCAGAAAGAAACGCAGTCCGCAACACAGGATGTGGTTAAGAAAGAAACAC
>CAMECH010000022.1 GCA_945913015.1 uncultured Bacteroides sp. | reverse complement strand
CGGATATAATATCGCAGATATGTGTGAAATGGAATTTTCACGGCTTAAGGATGAGCTTTCACGTATTAAGGATGCAAGGGCAGAGTCAATTGTAGAATCTCTTGTGGCATCGCTTGACAGAATGATTGACATCGGACTGCCGTATCTTAGTATGAACAGGGAATCTTCTACATTGTCCGGCGGTGAGGCACAGAGATTAAAGCTTGTGCGGTATATGGGCAGCTCGCTTACAGGCATGATTTACATATTTGATGAACCCAGTACCGGAATGCATCCGAGGGATGTCCACAGAATGTCTGATCTGCTTAAAAGCCTGCGGGATAAGGGCAATACGGTGCTGGTTGTGGAACACGATAAAGATATTATAAGTATTGCGGATGAAGTAATAGACATAGGGCCGCTTGCGGGCAAAAACGGCGGACAGGTTCTTTTTCAGGGCAGCTATGAATCGCTGCTTCTTAGCGGGACGCTGACCGGCAATGCGATGAAAGAGGTGATTCCATTCAAGGATAATCCGAGAAAGCCTAAGGGCTGGCTTACGGTAAGAGGTGCAAATCTGCATAATCTCAAAAATGTTGACGTCGATATTCCGCTTGGCATACTCACTGTGGTAACAGGTGTCGCAGGCTCGGGGAAATCCTCATTAATCCGTGATGTATTTGCAAAGCAGTACGAGGATATGGTGGTTTTGGTAGACCAGAGTGCAATCACGGCAACAGGGCGTTCCACCGCGTGTACATACCTTGGCTTTTTTGACGAAATTCGCAAGGTATTTGCCAACGCTACAGGCAAGGATGCCTCAATCTTTTCGTTTAACAGTAAAGGTGCATGCCCTGCGTGCAAGGGCAGAGGATTTATTACAACAGAGCTTGTATTTATGGATCCTGTCACGACAAAGTGTGAGTACTGTGACGGCACAAGGTACAGCGATGAGGCACTGGAATGTAAATATAAAGGTAAAAATATAGTTGATGTGCTCAATATGAGTGTGGAAGATGCGGCTGTATTTTTTGAGGATAACGTCAAAATAAAAAAATATTTAGATGCACTGCTCGAAACGGGACTTCCGTATCTTTCGCTCGGACAGCCGCTTTCGACCTTGAGCGGAGGCGAGCGCCAGAGAGTAAAGCTTGCAAAGGAGCTTAACAAGAAAGGAAACGTCTATGTGCTTGACGAGCCTACAACAGGGCTTCATGCATCTGATGTAAAAAATATAATGGCACTGTTGGACGACATTATTGAGCGCGGAAATACTGTTATTGTCATTGAGCACAACACTGATGTGATGAAGATGGCAGATTATATTATAGATATCGGGCCTGACGGCGGAACTGCGGGAGGCGAGGTCGTATTTACGGGAACGCCGCTTGAAATGCGCCAAAACGGCAGGACAATTACGGCAGAGTATATAGTGTGAAAAATATGTCAGGTAGCATATTTTTCATACGGCTATTTGCATAAGATTAAAACAGCATAAAAAAGCGCCGGAATTCAGGAACTTAAAACGGTTACTGTCTGAACTCCGGCGTTATTTTGGTGCACCTTGCAGCGCACGTTTCGGTTTTACACAATATCAGGATTGTTATTAAGATGAATGTATTCGGCAACAGACCTGTCGGCTGATTTGATATGTTTGAATAACCAGTCTACAACCTGAACCTGAACCTTGTCAGCAAAGTCCTTGGTAGGACCTTCAAGCTCATCAAGATAGTCAAATAATTCCTTGATTGTCTGCTTGAATTCTTCATGCTTTGCATGATGTTTGTCATAGTCAGGATAATTTGCTTTCTTCTGAAGCTCTTCTTCTGCTGAAAAATGGAAATTAGTATATTCTTCCAGATAATCAAGCATCTTTATTGCTTTTACCTTGCCGTCTCCATTTTCACAACTTGTTACAAGGTCACTTATTTTTTTGATGAGCTCTTTGTGCTGCTCATCAATGGTATCGTTGCCTGTAATCAGAGAATCATCAAATTCAATTAGCATATCTAATACCTCCACAATGAATTATATAACAATACTATATCATTTTTGGCTGTTATGTACAACTAATATTTATCTTTTTGAAAATGTCAGATATTTTTAATGTTAATATTGAAATAAATGCAATAATTCTGTTATAATAATGTTATCTGATTAGATAGGAGGAGTGGCTGTGCGCTTTATTATTCAACGGGTACAGCATGCATCGGTAACAATAGACGGAAAAGTGCATGGGGCTGTCGGTAAAGGGCTTCTGGTATTGATTGGTATCGGACAGACGGATACAACCGAAATCGCAGATAAGATGATTTCAAAGCTGGTAAATATGCGGATTTTTGAGGACGAGAACGGTAAGACCAATCTTGCACTCAGGGATGTGCAGGGTGAACTGCTTTTGGTTTCACAGTTTACTTTGTATGCCGACTGCCGCAAGGGAAACCGGCCGTCATTTATCAGAGCGGGGGCCCCGGATATGGCAGAAGCATTATACAATTATATTATTGAGCAGTGCCGTCAGAAGGCTGATTGTGTACAATGTGGAGAATTTGGCGCAGACATGAAGGTTGAGTTACTCAATGATGGTCCGTTTACAATTATTCTGGACAGTGATGAGCTTGGGTAACATTATCAGCTGAATTTAAGAAAACGGAGGCATTTATATGGACAAGAAGGCAATGAACAATTTAAGCTATGGCTTATTTGTTTTGACTGCAAAGGCAGACGGCAAAGACAATGGCTGTATCATCAATACGGTTCAGCAGGTGACATCAGAGCCGAATCGCATAAGTATCGCTGTGAACAAGGCTAATTACACCCATGATATGATTTTGCAGACAGGAGTTTTTACAGTATCGGTGATTAGCGAACAGGCAAATTTTGACCTTTTCAAAAGATTTGGGTTCCAATCAGGAAGGGATACCGACAAATTTGCAGGATTCAGTGATTTTGAGACAGGCGGTAACGGAATCAGATATGTTACTCAGGGAACTAATTCATATATATCCGCAAAGGTTGAGAGAACTGAGGATTTAGGCTCACATACACTGTTTATTGCAGAAGTTACGGACATGAAGGTGTTAAGCAGCATTCCGTCTGCAACATACAGCTATTATCATAAAAATATTAAACCTAAGCCGCAGGCTGTCGGACAGACCAAAGAAGGCCAGACAATATGGAGATGCACAATCTGTGGTTATGAATATGTAGGTGAGGAATTACCGGATGATTTTATATGTCCGATCTGCAAGCATCCGGCATCTGATTTTGAAAAAGTAGTTAAGGAGGAAAAGGAAATGGCAACAAACAAGTACGCAGGTACAAAGACAGAAAAGAACTTATGGGAGGCATTTGCAGGCGAATCTCAGGCGAGAAATAAATATACTTATTTCGCATCTGTAGCAAAGAAAGCAGGATATGAGCAGATTGCAGCACTGTTTTTACAGACGGCTGACAATGAGAAGGAGCATGCAAAGTTGTGGTTTAAGGCATTAGGCGAGCTTGGAGATACACCTGCCAATCTTTTGCATGCAGCAGAAGGCGAAAATGCTGAATGGACAGATATGTATGAGCGTATGGCAAAGGATGCCGAGGAAGAAGGATTTACTGAACTGGCAGCTCAGTTCAGAGGTGTTGCAGCAATTGAGAAAATGCATGAGGAAAGATACAGAGCGTTGCTTCATAATGTAGAAGCGATGGAGGTATTTAAAAAGAGCGGAGTTACTGTTTGGGAATGCCGCAACTGTGGTCATGTCGTAGTAGGACTTGAAGCACCTGAGGTATGTCCGGTATGTAATCATCCACAGAGCTATTTTGAAGTGAGAAAAGAAAATTATTAATTTATAAACAGGAGGGTTTAATAATGGGAAGATTAAGTGGTAAGGTTGCGATTGTTACAGGTTCTACAAGCGGAATAGGAATTGGAATAGCGAACCTTTACGCAGCAGAAGGAGCTAAGGTGGTTATCTGCGGACGCAGACAGGAGAAAGGTCAGGCTGTAGTAGACGGTATTGTTCAGGCAGGCGGAGAGGCCAGCTATCATTTTATGGACATTACAGATATAGAAAGCATTGATAAGCTTTTTGCTGACACTGTTGAGAAATATGGCAAGATTGATATTCTTGTAAATAATGCTGCCAATGTAGGACTGAAAGACGGACGCATTGATGAACTTACACTTGAAATGTGGGATAATATATTCCAGAGCGATGTGCGTGGTACATTCTATGCAACAAAATGTGCTGTTTCATATATGCAGAAGAATGAGGCGGGCGGTTCAATTATTAATATCGGTTCAATGGCTTCATGCGCCGGCGACCTTGGTTCTACAGCATATGCATGTGCCAAGGCAGGAGTTGATATGCTGACACAGTATACAGCTTTGCAGTATGGTAAGCAGAATATCCGTTGCAACTGTGTACGTCCGGGTCTTATTGTTACACCTCAGAATGAAGCATATGTTCCACAGGCGCTTAAAGACATTTTCCTGAGCAATATTATGGTTAACCGCTATGGATGCCCTGAAGATATCGGACATATGTGTGTATACCTTGCTTCTGATGAAAGCAGCTATGTAACAGGTCAGATAGTTAACGTAGATGGTGGTCTGAACTCACATGTTTCAACTGTTGCACAGTTCAAGCAGTTAAATTCACGTACATGGTAAGGTTTTAACCGGGGGATTTAATAAAGCATCTGATAAGTGAATAATTTGTAAAGCAACCTGTGGAAAGTCAGAGAAATCTGACAATTTCGGGTTGCTTTTTTTAAATTAATTTGCAAAAAAAATTTACAAAAAAATGTAAAATGCTGTTTTATTTGTGGCAGTAATGTGGTAATATATGAGTGTGTAGATTTTTTAACAATGTATATATGAAAGGAGTACTGGAGTATGCAGAGGTTTACATTACCAAGAGATTTGTATCATGGAAAGGGTGCTTTGGAGGCACTTAAGAGCTTCGAAGGAAAGAAGGCCATGATATGTGTGGGCGGAGGTTCCATGAAGCGTTTCGGTTTCCTCGATAAGGCAGAGGCTTATCTTAAGGAAGCAGGAATGGAAGTTGAACTTTTTGAAGGCATTGAGCCGGATCCTTCGGTTGACACAGTTATGAAGGGTGCGGAGGCTATGCTGAAGTTCGAGCCTGACTGGATTATTGCAATGGGAGGCGGTTCTCCTATTGACGCAGCTAAGGCTATGTGGATTAAATACGAATATCCGGATATAACATTTGAGGATATGTGCAAGGTGTTTGGTATACCTAAGCTTAGGAAAAAAGCACATTTCTGTGCTATTTCATCTACATCGGGAACAGCTACGGAAGTAACAGCATTTTCAATCATTACTGACTACAATAAGGGAATTAAGTACCCTATCGCAGACTTCGAGATTACTCCTGACGTTGCAATAGTTGACCCTGACCTTGCAGAGACTATGCCTCAGAAGCTGGTTGCACATACAGGAATGGATGCAATGACACATGCGGTTGAAGCATATGTATCTACAGCAAACTGCGATTACACAGACCCGCTTGCACTTCATGCTATTAAGATGATACAGACAGACCTTGTTGATTCATATAACGGAGATATGAGTAAGCGCGATGCAATGCATAATGCTCAGTGTCTTGCAGGAATGGCATTCTCAAATGCACTTCTTGGAATAGTTCATTCGATGGCGCATAAGACGGGCGCAGCATTTGCAGATTATGGCGCACATATCATTCATGGTGCGGCTAATGCCATGTATCTTCCTAAGGTAATAGCATTTAATGCAAAGGATGAGACAGCAAAGAAACGCTATGGCGAGATTGCTGATTTCATGCAGCTTGGCGGAGACACTTTGGATGAGAAGGTTCAGCTCCTTATTAAGTATTTAAGGAAGATGAATGACGACCTTAACATTCCACACTGCATTAAAAATTACGGAGCAGACAGCTATCCTACAGAGCAGGGCTTTGTTCCGGAGGAGGTATTCCTTAAGAGACTTCCTGATATTGCAGCCAACGCACTTCTTGATGCATGTACAGGTTCAAATCCTCGCCAGCCAAGTCAGGAGGAGATGGAGAAGCTCCTGAAGTGCTGCTACTATGACACAGAAGTTGATTTCTGATAATGTTGATAATTTTTAGCCTTATATTTATATAAGTATCAAAAAACAATTACATATTATGAAACGGCTCCATGAGGTTTATCCTTAAACTTAACCTGGTGGAGCCGTTTTGATACAGATAGATGTTTGATGTTTAATTGAGTTCTATGCATCAAGATATTTCTCATATTCAGCACGTGGAAGCGGTTTAGAGAAGTAGAAACCCTGAATGTCCGTACATCCCAATGCCTTAACAAAGTCAACCTGCTCTTTTGTCTCTACACCTTCAGCGGTAGTGTAAAGACCAAGACTTTGTGCAAGCTTGGTTACATGATAAAGAAGTTTCTCTCCTGACTCATCTCCGATATAATCAATAAGGCTTTTGTCAAGCTTAAGCGTGTCAAAATTAATCGTATTAAGCGAAGAAAGTGACGAATAGCCATTGCCGAAATCATCCAGAAGAAGATGAAAACCGGCTTCATGGAACTGCGCAACCAGGCTGGAAATCTCTGAGTTATCAATAGTTGCGCTTTCTGTAATTTCAAGCTGGACATATTTTGGATTTAAGTCGTACTCGTCAAGTATAGATTTATATCGCTCTACAATGTTGACAAAATACAGGCTTGCACGCGAAATATTTACTGACACGGGAAGCATTTTGCGTCCGGCACACTCCCATTCTTTTTGCTGACGGCATACTTCGCGGAAAATGTATTCATCCAAAGCAGGAATCATACCGGTTTTTTCAAACAGGGGAATAAAACGTCCGGGTGAATACAATGTTCCATCTTTCTTCCGCCAGCGCACAAGAGCCTCAGCACCGACGATGCTGAAACTGTCTGTGCCGAATTTCGGCTGATACCAGATTTCAAACTGATGCTCATGCAGGGCCGATTCAAACTGATCTTCCATCTCTTTTTCTTCAATAAGGCGCTGGTAATCAACATCCTCATAAAAAGCATAATTCTTATCATGTCTGCCTTTGATCAGATGTTTTGCCTGTACGGCGTGGCTGTAACATTTTTCTATCTTATCAAGTGAATCAACAGGATAAATTCCGAATGCAGGCAGCACATTCGGAACATTGAGTGTTGAAGAAATAGCTTCAATCTCAGAGGTAAGGTTGAGAATACGCTGGATTAAAATCTCACGCGAATCTTCACTTAAAAGCATTACAAAGCGGTCTGCACTGACATGTGCGGCAAGCTCTTCCGGGCGTATATTATGGCTGATAATCTGCCATATACTTCGGATAACCTCATCACCTGCATCCACACCACAGATATTATTGATAATTTTAAATTCGTTGATATCCATAGCGATAATATAACAGAAGTTTGCCTTGACTTTCTCGGAAAACTGCTTAAAAGCTGCATAATTAGGTCCGCCGGTAAGCGAATCAATGTAGGCAAGTTTCCAAAGCGCTTCTTTCTTTGAATTGAAAGAATAGATATAATAAATGAGACTGATTATAGTTATGGAAGCCAGAATCAGAAAAATCATATTTACAATCTGTGTTGTGGGAACAAGACGCTGTGTAAGAAATTGTTCCGGTACAATTGTGATTGTATACCAGTTCTCGGTAATGCCCTGAAAATCAAGTGGCGCAGCATTATAATAGAAAGTATCGTGAAGGCTGAATTTGCCTGTAAGTGTGCGCGCCTCAGATAAGCCATTTTTAAGAGTTTCAATTTCGGCATCATTAGCATTCCGGCTGTAAAGAAGCTCAAAAAGATTTTCGGTGCTGTGAATTGGAGCATCGGGAGAACTTGCGATAATTGTGCCATCGGATTTTATGATGCAGCTGTAACCGTTTTCTTCAAATGATGTGACAGTAAGAAGCTCTTCAAAGCTTGCAGTGCGGTAAGTGGCAAAAAGAACACCCTGTACAGAATCGCCGTCGGCATTATAAAAAGGTACACTTAAAACATTAATAGGGTCGTTGCTGTTGCCGATACTGTCGGTCATTACATTGGTAATTGAGGATAATCCCTGCATTCCGCGGATATAAAATTCGCGACCGGATAAGTCCTTTGTATACCCGTCGGTTGTATGTGCAATTCCGTCAGCACCAATGAAGCCCATGCGCTTTAATCCATATACCTTGACAAAAGCCTGCAGATGCTCAGTAAGCTCATCCGGGTTGCCGGAAAAATCTTTTATATTATTGGAAATGCTAAGTAATACCTTAAAACGGGAGTCGATTTCATCTGTGATTACAATATCATTCTGCTTCGAAACATCCTGAAGTGTTGATTGTAACTCTTTTTCAAGGGATTCACGTATATGGTAAGAAAAAATTGCTATAAGAAATATGAGCAAAATGGCAACACCTGTTGTCATTAAAATACGTAATCGTAACTGGTTGTCATGCTTGTTCATATATCCACCCCCTGATTAAAAAATATTCTGATACGATTATACTACAAAATATCAAAAAATGGTAAAAAAATATTAATTTTACATGATAATCAGAATATATTTTATAAATCTTTTAAAATTATAAATAATAGCTGAATTATTGAAAATCAAATTGAAAAAGCAAAGAAATTATGTTACTGTAAAAGTAATTTATAAGTACACGGAATATATGTACAGGAACGGAGGCGGCTATGGAGAATAAGCAGTTTATCATTTCGGTTGGACGTGAGTTTGGAAGCGGCGGTCATGAAATTGCGCAGAAGCTGTCAGAAAGATTTTCTTTACCATTTTATGACCATAATCTGGTTGAAAAGATGTCAGAGGAAAAAGGAATCAGCATTGATAAAATGATTAAATATGATGAGGCGCCGAGAAAAGCGTTTTTCTCTCAGACTGTGCGCGGATATAGTAACTCACCTGAGGATAATCTTGCCGGCATGCAGTTTGACTATATGAGGGAGAAAGCAGAAAAGGGAGAATCATTCGTTATTGTCGGGCGATGCGCGGAGACAGTGCTTAAGGATTTTAAGGGGCTGATAACTATATTTGTGCTTGGTGACAAGGATAAGAAAATCAATCGTATTTCTGAAATCTTTAATGTGCCTGAGACTGAGGCTGCAAGGATTATGCGCTGGCAGGACAGAAAGAGGAAAGCATATCACAACTCCTATTGTGATAACAAATGGGGTGACTCAAGAGGGTATGATTTCTCAATTAACAGCAGCAGATTAGGTCTGGAAGAGACTACGGATGTGCTTGAGGACTATATCAGACGCAGAATAGAAAAACTTTAATATGATTTATTTATGATAAATGAATATGTTCCACAAAAATGCTGTCAAACCATGTGCGGGTTTACAGCATTTTTTATGCCTGAATATATTGCAGACAAAAACTCAATAAAAGTTTTTTGCAAATGCAAAGTGAGTTGTGGTACAATATAAACAATGGAATAATTTGTACGAAGGGAGTACTGCGGATGAGTAATAAAAGTGACAAAGACAACAAAAAAGACAAGAAAAAGGTTAGGCAGAATAAGGGGTTACAAAAGTACAGTCAGTTATTTGCAGGGGTTATAAGCAAAAATATGACGATAGTGCTGCTGATAGTTCTGGGGCTTTCATTTATAGCAATGAGCTATTATGTGATGAGTCTGTCTAACCTGAAGGTTACAATTGAGGCGACGGAGTATAATGATGAAGTTGAGCGCTGGGTCAGCAGGCAGGAAAATATACTTAATATGTTCGTCGACAGCCTTGAAGCACAGGGTGATATGTATAAGAATTACAATGAGACGAAGAATTATCTTAATGAGATAACTAAGAAATATCCCGAGATTTCGTGTACATATCTGTCAGACCCGAGTATTCCGGAAATAGTAATTATGAACAACGGCTGGAAACCTGATGCCGGATTTGATGTTACAGCACGTTCATGGTATAAAGAAGCCATTGATAATGATGACATTGCAATCAGTGCCCCGTATGCGGATGAACAGACAGGCGGCTACTGCATTACGTTCAGTAAGCGTGTAAAGGTCAATGGCAAGGTGATTGGCGTATTCGGAATAGATTTCTATATGGACCAGCTTACGGCACTGCTTTCTGAGAGCTACCAGAGACACAATTATGCATTTATTGCGGATGCAGACGGACTTATTATTACTCATCCTTCGGAAAAGTATCAGCTTGGAGCATCAACAAGCGTGGATTTAAATGATACAAAGTATGCAAGATGTCTTAAAAACCGCGGTTCAATTGAGACAATGGTTGACTATGACCATAAGGCAAAGACGGTTACGACTATATCGGATGAAGATGCAAATTTCATTGTGTTTATGGTTGAAGACTGGATGGAGTCATACTGGATAATATTCGTAACGATAATTGTATACGTTGTTACTACAATAATATGTATAAAGTGTGTTAAGAAGGTCATAGGAAAGGTTGCCGTAAAGTGGTTCAAACCGCTGGAGGCTCTTTCGGAAAAGATACCTGAGATAGCACATGGAAATCTCAATATAACATTTGAAGAAGAAGCAGTAAGTGAAGAAATCAAAGTTCTGCAGGATTCGCTTAACGAAACCGTAAGTGCTGTAAACATTTATATCGGCGACATAACAAGAATTCTGGGAGAAATTGCAGAGGGAGATTTGACGGTTACCTCTGAGGTGGAATATAAAGGAGACTTTGCAAAGCTTAAAGCTGCAATTGAGAAGATTAAGAATCACCTCAATCTTCTGGTACGCGATATTGATATAAGCGCAAAGCAGTTCAAGGATATTTCAAGTCAGGTATCGGCTGTTTCAGGACAGGTTGCACAGGGAGCAACAACCCAGGCAACTAATATAGACAGTCTTGCAAAGAATATGGATATATTGAAGGGCAATATGGTTAAGGCAACCGATGATGCGTCGAGGGTAATCAGGGTTGTGGATGCCAATAATGCAGATTTGAAGAATATTACGGATAACCAGATTGCAGATCTTAACAGGAAAATGAAAGAGATTAAGGAAAGCTCAGATATGATTGGCGATTGTCTTGCCATGATTAATGAGATTAATTCCCAGACAAATCTTCTTGCACTTAATGCGTCAATTGAGGCGGCAAGGGCAGGAGAAGCAGGAAAGGGATTTGCTGTTGTTGCTGAGGAAATCAGAAGTCTTTCAGAGGATACTGCAAAGTCAAGCCAGAACATCGAAGAAATGATTAAGAAGAACAACGATGCGGTTGAAGAAGGCATTAAGATAATGGGAGATACCGTAAAAGCTCTTAATGAGAATCTTGAAGGCTTTATGACGGCAAGGAATGATGTAAGCCACATGGCTGAGACAATCAGCCAGCAGGGTGAATACATTAACAGAATAACAGATTCAGTTAATGAGATTGAGGATATCGTAACCTCCAACACAGCGGTTGCCGAGGAGAATTCAGCCACGGCAGACCAGATGACAGAACAGGCAGAACAGCTTAATAATCAGATAAACACATTTAAACTTATGTAAGTAAGAATAAGTGTCAGGCCGAATGTCAGGCTGATGGAGATTTACATTGACAAAAATGTTTTCACAGTGTTAACATATCCTGTGTGCACATTGTGTATATAATGTACGACAGTGTGCACATACCATGCAGATATAGTTCATCGGTAGAATGCTAGCTTCCCAAGCTGGAGAGACGGGTTCGATTCCCGCTATCTGCTTATGATAAATAAAATGCCGCAGGAACTTCCTGCGGCATTTTGTTGGTGCGCCCGGCGGCGCACGGTTCTATAACATTTCTATTGTGTTTCTATTGTCTTACAGGCCTTTTTCCTGTTCTTCCTGAATATCAGGGAAGAAAGAGAGCATCGGCTTTACATCTTTGCCCTTGAGGTGTCTGTCAATATAATTTTTTGTGATTTTCATTACAACAGGCGAAAGCGAAATAACACCTATAAGGTTAGGTATTGACATAAGACCGTTAAATGTATCTGATATATCCCATGCAAGGTCAAGGCTCATTGTCGCGCCAACAATAATAAATAACACAAAGATGATTTTATATATTTTGGTTGAGGCAGTTCCGAATAAGAATTCCCATGCCTTTGTACCATAGTAGCTCCAGCCGATTACAGTTGAAAATGCAAACAGAAGAACTGCGACTGCAACAAATGTTCCTCCAAGAGGACCGAAGGCGGAAGAAAAAGCTTCTGCAAGCAGGGCCGATTTCTCTGATGTTGTATTCATCGCACCTGTTTCAAGATTCACCATTCCTGAAGCAAGAATCGGAAAAGCAGTAAGCGTGCAGACTACAATAGTATCGGTAAACACCTCGAAAATTCCCCACATACCCTGACGTACAGGCTCTTTTACATTGGATGCGGAGTGCACCATAACTGAAGAACCAAGACCGGCTTCATTGGAGAATACACCGCGCTTAAATCCCCATGTTACGGCATTCTTTACGGCAATACCGATTGCTGCACCGCCAAGTGCGCGGAAACCGAATGCAAATGAAAAGATAGAAGAAAATACAGCGCCAAACTGGTCAATGTGCATAGCGGAAATTATAAGTGTACCTGCAACATATGCTATTGCCATAAATGGAACAAGCTTTTCTGTTACAGAGGCAATTCTTTTAATACCGCCTACAATTACAAGACCTGCAATGACCATGAGGACAATTCCCGTAATCCAGCCCGGAATTGAGAAAACGCTCTGCATGTTGCTTGAAATCGTATTAATCTGTCCCATGTTGCCAATTCCGAAGGATGCAAAGATACAGAAGACAGAGAAAAGAACAGAAAGGATTTTGCCGAGGATACAGCAGCCTTTATAAGAGCCGAGACCGTCACGCAGATAATACATTGCACCGCCGGACCATTCACCGTGCTCATTCTTGCGGCGGAAATAAATACCGAGAACATTTTCGGAGTAATTAGTCATCATTCCGAAAAATGCAGCAACCCACATCCAGAAAATTGCACCGGGACCACCGGATACTATTGCAGTGGCAACACCGGCAATGTTACCGACGCCGATTGTTGCGGCAAGTGCCGTACACAGTGACTGGAACTGGCTGATGGAATGTTTTTCTGACTTGTCGGTTACACCGGAGGATTTTGAAAATACTGCTCCAATAGTACATTTCATCCAGTGCTTAAAATGAGTAACCTGAAAGCATTTTGTGAGGCAGGTCATTAAAACGCCCGTACCGATGAGAAGTGCAAGACATGGAATTCCCCACACAAAATTATTGATAGTTTGGTTAATATGTGTTATCGTTTCTACCATACGATAAATCTCCTTATGTTGTGATTTGTGTATATTAATACTCAGTTAGAGTCTTTTTTAATTTATCATACTACAATTGAAAAATAAAGGAAAAATTTAAACTATTATAAATAAACAATGGGTTTGGAGAACGGCAGTATGGAAAATTTATTATTCAGCATTAACGGTACGCTTCCTATATTTATAATAATGCTTATAGGAATTATTGTAAGACGGCTTAAAATTGTAAATGATGAATATGTAAGTCAGGCAAATAAGCTTAATTTCAAAATAGCAATGCCGGTGATGCTGTTTCAGAACGTGCGGTGGAGTGATATAACGGCAAAATTTGATGCAAAATTTATGACAGCCCTTATTCTGATGATTATTGCGGAACTTGTGATAGCGGCAGGCATTTCCTGTGTCTGTATATCACCGTATAAAAGAGGAAGCTTTACGCAGGGCTCATTCAGAGGCAATACGGCACTTATAGGAATGGCGCTCCTGCTGAATATGTATGGGGCAAGTGAGATTGGGGCGATTGCGGTTGCAATTGCCGTGCCTGTATACAATGTTGGTGCGGTTCTGGCACTTACGCTTTTCCCGGCTGAGGGTGAGATAAAGAAAAAAAGTATCGGCGATGTTGCGTTGAATATTGTAAAAAATCCGCTTATAATAGGAACTGTGGCAGGAATAGCCGCATCACTTTTAAAGCTCAAGTTCCCTCAGATGATTGAGACATCACTCAGCTATCTTTCCGATATGGCTATGGGTACGGCACTGCTGTGTGTCGGAGCCAGCATGCAGTTTGATAAATTTAAATCAAGATGGAAAGAGGCACTGTTTGCAACTTCATTAAAGCTTGTGATTTTTCCGCTTATATTTTTACCGGTTATAGCAGCAATGGGGTACAGAAATGATGCACTTATGGCAGCATTTATCGTTCTTGGTTCACCTACGGCAGTTAACAGTTATGTAATGGCGCGTTCAATGAATCATGATGAAGCACTTGCATCCGGAATAGTTGTTATTTCGTCGCTTGCCGGAGCGGTGACTATGACAGTGTGGGTATATGTTATGAGAATTATGGGGCTGGTGTGATAAATTACAGAAAAGGATTAAGAAGTGGGGAAAACAATGAATAAGAAGGAAATTTCAGAAATTAAAAAACTTTTTTCTGCGGAGAACAGCATAATTTCAACAATATGCGGATGCTATGTGGATGGGGATAAGAATAAAAAAGCGCTGATGCATGAGGCGCTGATGTCCCTGCCGCAGGATGAAATACATAAATATCTTGCAATCTTTAAGAAAGCACTGACAGGCGCTCTTGGCAAAAACCTTATAAATATGGAGTTTGCCGACGCGGCAACTGAGGTTACAAAGCAACAGCAGATGCTTATTGACCTGAGAGACAGCGAGCTTAAGGATGATTCGGTGCTCGAGAGCTTTTATGATGAAATTATTGCAAACTATAATACGGCGGACAATTATCTTATACTGCTTGTTTATGGCGTGTATGATGTGCCGGGGCGTACTTCGGACGGAATAGAGATGGATGATGCTTCTGACGAAATATACAGGCATATTTTGTGCTGTGTATGTCCTGTAAAGCTGTCAAAGCCGGGACTTTCATATAACAGCGAGCAGAACGGATTCCATGAGAGAGTGCGTGACTGGGTGGTGGATATGCCGGCAATGGGATTTCTGTATCCTGCATTTAATGACAGGAGTGCGGATGTAAACAGCCTTTTGTATTATTCATCCAATGCGGAGGAGCTTAAGTTTGATTTTGTGGACACGGTACTCGGCTGTACGCTTCCTATGACAGCGGGAGGACAGAAAGAGACATTTCAGGCAATTATTCAGGATACGCTTGGCGACGGCTGCGAATTTGAAGTTGTTAAGGAAATCCATGAGCAGCTCACACAGCTTATTGAGGAAAAAAAGGATGAGGAGGAGCCTCTTGAACTGGGGAAGAGAGAGGTCGTAAATCTGCTCGCCTCAAGTGGTGTTGCCAATGACAGGATAGAAAGTCTCGAAGAGAATTTTGAGCAGACAGCAGGAACAACACAGCCACTGCTTGCCTCTAATATTGCCAATACACGCAAATTTGAAATCAGGACGCCGGATGTTGTTGTGCAGGTAAAGCCTGACCGGACTGACCTCGTTGAAACGAGAATGATTGACGGTGTGCCATATCTGCTTATTACGCTCAGCGACAGCGTAGCGGTTAATGGTATTGATGTGCGTATGCCTGTGAGTGAGGATTAAAAGTTTAAGATTGCTAAAAACAGCAGTATGTTATATAATTAACATTAGATTAAAACTTGATAATTCGTTGATGGGAGATGACAATCATGGATCAGACAAAAGTACAACAGTTAGAGTGTTCGCAGTGCCTGATGGAGCTTCGTTCCGGCAGGATTATTTCTGCTGATGAAGGATTTACCAAAATATTCGGATATACTCGTGAAGATATTGCTAATGGAATAACATATGAACAGCTTGTACCTTGCCTTGATGAAAAGGAGATTGTTGCAAAGCTGAGGGAACAGTTTGTATTTTCAAGTAATGTATGTTACGAGCACACGGTAATGTGTAAGAACGGAGAAGTAAAGGCGGTATGTTCAATGATGGAGATACAGAATACACTTCTTAAAGGACATCGTATGCTGAGGGTATCTTCAACTGAAATAGCAGGCATTATTGAACTGGATACAGAGGCAAAATTTAAGTAAGTAAAAGTACGCATCTGCAGGACATAATTTCTGTGGGTGCGTTTTTTTGCTCAAAGAATGGGGATTAGTGTGAAAAATTACGCATGATGCGCTAATTTTTCACACGGCTGTTTGTGCCGCGGGCGCCACAAACAAGCTATTATCGCAGAGCCAAATCTGATATTTGGCTCGCGATTCCTCCGACGCTAAAGCGTCTGCGGAATGGGGATAGTGTGAAAATACTTATTTATAAGTGGAAGGTTTATTATCAGGATATTATAGCAGATACATTCAGAAACATGGGACATGAGGTGTATGTTGAGGATTTTTCCGGCAGCAGTTATAATGATGACGACTGTTTTAAATGTGTGGCTGAGGAACAAATCAGACAATACAGTCCTGACATGGTTTTTACCGTGAATTATTTTGGCGTGCTGTCGGATGCGTGCAGGGAATGCGGTCTGCCGTATGTGGCATGGACCTGTGACAGCCCGCTTATAGCAATGTATCATGAGTCAGTTTTTAACAGTAACAATTTTTTATTTATATTTGACAAAGTCCAGTATTATTATTTTAAAAATGTAGTCGGTGCCAATGTATATTATCTTCCGCTTGCTGCAAATCCGGACTTTTTACCGGCAGGCTGCGGAGTGTGTAATGATGGAGAGAACGATTTTGGCGTGCATGATTTTAGCTCGGAGATTTCATTTGTTGGCAGCCTTTATGAAAAAAATTCATATGACAGTATTTCAGATAAGCTGACACCATATCTTTGCGGGTATTTTGACGCGGCAATGAATGCGCAGGCCGACATATTCGGAGAAAATATTTTTGACAGACTTCTTACACCGGACATACTTGCACAGCTTGGACAAATAATTGATTTCAGGCAGTCGGACAGGTCGTTTTCTGATATTGGTCTTGTCTTTAACACGACATTTCTGGGATTTAAAATGGCACAGCGGGAAAGAATCGGGTGTCTGAGCCTTCTGGGGCAATCACATGAGGTAAAGCTGTATACCGACAGCCATATTCCCATCGATGGAGTGCGCAATATGGGAAGTGTAAGTTATCATGAGGATATGGCAAAGGTATTTGGAAATTCTAAGATAAATCTGAATTTTACGCTCCGCAACATAAGAAGCGGAATTCCTTTGCGTGTTTGGGATGTGCTTGCGTGCGGCGGCTTTCTGCTTACCAATTTTCAGGCAGAGATGCCGGCATTTTTTGAAAACGGAAAGGACCTTGTATGGTTTGACAGCATAGATGATATGAAGAAAAAGGCAGATTATTATCTTACGCATGAAGATGAAAGGCTTGAGATTGCGGCAAACGGCTGCAGGAAGGCAAGGCGGGAGCATTCGTATGAAAATCGGCTTTCATATATTATAGACACAGTAAGATTAGGATGCAAAGAAGGCGAATTGCCGGGAGATGAGGGTATATATGAAAAATGCAAATAAAACGGTGCTGGTGACAGGGGCATCAAGAGGAATAGGACGTGCTGTTGCAATTGAATTTGCAAAATGCGGATATAATGTTGTGATAAATTGTGCACATGACAGGGAAGCACTTACAAAACTGCATGATGAAATTGCATTAACCGGGGCAGAGTGTATTGAGTGCTTTGGAAATGTTGGGGATGAGCAGGCGGTGTCGGAGATATTTTCAAGTATATCGGAAGAATTCGGCAGGCTGGATGTACTTGTCAATAATGCAGGCATTTCCTATATAGGGCTTTTCCAGCAGATGGAGCCAAAAGAGTGGGAGAAGGTTATGAGCACCAATCTGACGGGCATATATAATACATGCAGGAATGCAATTCCTTTAATGTTAAAGGACGGAAAAGGGAAAATTATTAATATTTCGTCAGTGTGGGGCAATACAGGTGCATCCTGTGAAGTTGCCTATTCTGCATCAAAAGGTGCGGTCAATGCGCTTACCAGAGCCCTTGCAAAGGAACTTGCGCCAAGTAATATCCAGGTAAATGCACTTGCATGTGGTGCGATTGATACGGATATGAATGCATTTCTTGATGAAGATGAAAAAAATGCACTGCTTGAAGAAATACCTGCGGGAAGGATGGGGGAACCGTCGGAAGTTGCTGCAATGGTGCTTCTGCTTGCCGGTGCACCTGCGTATCTTACGGGGCAGGTGATTGCATTTGACGGAGGATGGCAGTAGCAGATATACACGTTGGTCTTGATTCGGCGTAATTGAAAAATAAATTTCAGACGATTGATTTGAATTATTAGAATATAAAAAAGTTACAAAAAGTGTTGACTTTTGTCAGATTGTGCAACATCACCAAAAATTCACAAAAAATGTTCTAAATAAAAACAAAAAAAGGTGGATAACTGAAAAATGTAAAAAGTTATCCACAATTTTTGCATTTTAAAAGTGCTGATTTTACCGAAAAATTGAGTTATACACCAAGTTATCCACTTTATCCACAAAAAAATACAGGCAATTATATCGTGATTTACTTAATTTTGTTCGAACACTAGTTTTGTTAAAATTGGAAAAAATACAAAATGCGACATGGTTTTACAAAATAGTACTTGACATGACATTTTACATAAGTTGCCTGTCGAAAACGATAATTTGACTAAATTAATTGAAAAAAGCTTGTTATTTTTGGAAATTGTGTTATAATAATCTCATCGATAGACGGAGCGAACGAGAATTGCTCATCTATTATTTACCTGTGTTTTACATCAGCTATTCACAGGTAAAATTTACTGGTAAAGGAGTTGGACATCATGCGTTTCGTAATTGTTGGAAGAAACATTGAGGTAACTGACGGTTTAAGAGAAGCTGTAGAGGAGAAGCTTGGAAAGTTAGACAGATTTTTTGCAACTGACACAGAAGTCAAAGTAACATTAAGCGTTGAAAAGGAGAGGCAGAAGATAGAGGTAACAATACCTGTAAAGGGTAGCATTATCCGCTCAGAGCAGGTAAGTAATGATATGTATGTATCAATTGATCTTGTTGAGGAGATTATCGAGAGACAGCTTAAGAGATATAAGAACAAGCTGATTGATAAGCAGCAGGATGCAGCGGCGTTTGCACAGGAGTATATCGAGAAGGACTTCGCAGATGATGATGCCGATGTTAAGATTATCCGTACAAAGAGATTTGATATCAAGCCTATGGACCCTGAAGAAGCCTGTGTACAGATGGAGCTTCTGGGACATAATTTCTACGTATTCTTTAATGCGGAGACAGAGCAGATTAATGTGGTATATAAGAGAAAGGGCAATACATACGGTCTGATTGAGCCGGAGTACTAATCTTATATTAATCCCAATTTCGTGGATGCTTCAGCGTCAAAGGAATCGCAAGACAATGAATCGGGAGTATTTTATTTATAGTTTTGATGTAGTGTTTAACCATCGGAATGTTTAGACATTCCGGTGGTTTTTTGATTACTGTTATGTGAAAAAAGAACTTAAAATTCAAATTTGTGGACAATGGCCGTGCAAAGTGTTACAATTAGAAAATGTATAAGTGTAATTATGCCTATATTCGTTGGTGAATATGAGCATGCACGTTTTTTAAGGAGATTTACAATGGGATTTGTTCAGAAGTTATTTGGTACACACAGTGAGCATGAGCTCAAAAGAATCGCACCAATCGTTGATAAGATTGAAAGTCTTCGAGACGAATATAATGCACTTTCAGATGAGGCATTAAAGGCCAAAACGAAAGAATTTAAGGAAAGACTTGCTAATGGTGAGACACTGGATGATATCCTTCCGGAGGCATTTGCGACTGTGAGAGCAGCCGGTAAGAGAGTGCTTGGAATGGAGCATTACAGAGTGCAGCTTATCGGTGGTATCATTTTGCATCAGGGACGTATTGCGGAGATGCGTACAGGTGAAGGTAAAACGCTTGTTTCTACACTTCCTGCATATCTTAATTCACTGACGGGCGAAGGCGTTATGATTGTAACGGTCAACGATTACCTTGCAAAACGTGATGCTGAGTGGATGGGACAGCTCCATGAATTTCTTGGTGTCAGCGTAGGTGTTGTACTTCATGACTGTACTCAGGAAGAGAGAAGGGCAGCATATGCATGCGATATTACATATGTAACTAACAATGAACTCGGATTTGACTATCTTCGTGACAATATGGCAATTTACAAAGAGCAGCTTGTACTTCGTAAGCTGAAATATGCCGTAATCGATGAGGTAGACTCAGTTCTTATTGATGAAGCAAGAACACCTCTTATTATTTCGGGACAGGGTTCAAAGTCAACAAAGCTGTATGAGGCTTGTGATGTGCTTGCAAGACAGATGGAACGCGGAACCGGTGATGGTGAGATTAGTAAGATGGATGCCCTGATGGGTGAGATGAAGGAAGAGGATGGAGATTTCCTTGTTAATGAGAAGGATAAGATTGTAAACCTTACAGAAGCCGGTGTTGCAAAAGTTGAGAAGTTCTTCCACCTTGAGAATTACGCAGACCCTGAAAATCTTGAGATACAGCACAACATTATTCTTGCTCTTCGTGCGCATAACCTGATGCACAGGGATAAGGATTATGTAGTGAGTGAAGACGGACAGATTCTCATCGTTGATGAATTTACAGGTCGTATCATGCCGGGAAGACGATTCTCGGACGGACTTCATCAGGCAATTGAGGCTAAGGAGCACGTTAAGGTTCAGCAGGAAAGCAAGACATATGCGACAATCACTTTCCAGAACTTCTTTAATAAATTTGAGAAGAAGGCCGGTATGACAGGTACGGCTCTTACGGAGGAAAGAGAATTCCGCGAGATTTACAATATGGACGTTGTTGAAATTCCGACTAACAAGCCTGTTGCGCGTATAGACATGGATGATGTCGTATATAAGACAAAGAGAGAAAAATTCAATGCGGTGGTTGATTCTGTAATTGAGTCATATGAAAAGGGTCAGCCTGTACTTGTAGGTACAATTACAATCGATACATCTGAAATGTTAAGTGAAATGCTCAAAAAGAAGGGCATTCCCCATAATGTACTTAATGCCAAATATCATGAGATGGAAGCACAGATTGTTGCAGAGGCAGGTAAGCACAAAGCAGTAACGATTGCAACTAACATGGCGGGCCGTGGTACGGATATTAAGCTTGATGAGGCTGCAAGAGATGCCGGAGGACTCAAGATTATCGGTACTGAGCGCCACGAGTCAAGACGAATTGACAATCAGCTCCGTGGACGTTCGGGACGTCAGGGTGATCCGGGTGAATCAAGATTTTATATTTCACTGGAAGATGACCTTATGCGTCTGTTTGGTTCAGAAAAGCTTATGAGTGTATTCAGTGCACTTGGAGTTGCGGAAGGTGAGCAGATTGAACATAAGATGCTCTCTAATGCAATTGAGAAGGCTCAGAAGAAGATAGAGACCAATAACTATGGTATCCGCCGCAACCTTCTTGAATATGACCAGGTAATGAATGAACAAAGAGAAATCATTTATGCCGAGAGAATGAAGGTGCTCAACGGCGAGAGTATGAGAAGCTCTATTATAAAGATGATTACGGATTATGTTGAGAAATCTGTTGATCTTTGCATAAGCGACGAGCACAATGCGGCTGACTGGGATTACAAAGCACTCAACGAGTTTTTACTTCCGGTAATTCCTCTTGAACCTGTAAAGGCGGAGAATGATGTTAAAACAAGCAGTGAGTTAAAGCATGTTCTTAAGGAACGCGCAATTAAAATGTATGAGAATAAGGAAGCGCAGTTCCCTGAGGTTGAGCAGTTGCGCGAACTCGAAAGAGTTATCCTTCTTAGAGTAATCGATGCACGCTGGAGAGATCACATTGACGACATGGAACAGCTCAAGCAGGGTATCGGTCTTCAGGCATACGGACAGAGAGATCCTAAGGTTGAATATAAGATGGCAGGATATGATATGTTTGATGCCATGACAGAGGGAATTACAGAGGATACTGTAAGACTTCTTATGAATGTAAGAATTGAACACAAGGTTGAGAGAGAGGATAATACGGAGAAGCTTACAACCAACCGTGAGGAGGATACAAGCGCACGCGGTCCGGTAAGAAGAACCGAAAAGAAGATTTATCCTAACGACCCATGTCCGTGCGGAAGCGGTAAGAAGTATAAGAACTGCTGCGGACGAAAGTAATATTTCAACTGTATGGCGGATTTGCCGTACCCAAATTAATTAAATGTAGATTTGAAGAAAATATAAAACAAGGGATGTGATATTAATGGTAGAATTAGATCAGTACAGATTCAAACTCTCAAACTACAAGAAACCATTAGAAGAAATAAGGGATTCACTTTGACCTCGCTAATAAGAAGCAGAGGATTGAAGAAATAGAAGCCAATATGGAGGCTCCGGGCTTCTGGGACGATGCGGAGAAATCGCAGGAGGCCATGAAGGAGCTGAAAACTCTTAAGGATTCATTTGAAAAATATAATGAGCTTGAGCAGGGAATGGAAGACATAGAAACGCTTATCCAGATGGCGGACGAGGAAAATGATGCTTCGCTTATACCTGAAGTAGAAGAAGAATTTGCTGCATTTGAGGCAAAATTTGACGCGCTTCGCATAGGAACACTGCTGTCAGGCGAATATGACAAGGACAATGCAATACTCACACTGCATGCGGGTGCCGGCGGAACAGAAGCCTGTGACTGGTGCCAGATGCTCATGAGAATGTATACCAGATGGGCAGATGCAAAAGGGTATAAGACAGAGGTGGTTGATTACCTTGAAGGTGATGAAGCAGGCGTCAAGGCAGTGACCATCGAGATAGAGGGCGAAAATGCATACGGCTATCTTCGCTCAGAGCACGGAATACACCGCCTTGTAAGAATTTCTCCGTTTAATGCGGCAGGCAAGCGCCAGACATCATTTGTGTCATGTGATGTTATGCCGGATATTGAGGAGGATGTTGATATCGAGATCAATGATGACGATTTAAGAATCGACACATATCGTTCAAGTGGTGCCGGCGGACAGCATATCAATAAAACATCATCGGCAATCAGAATTACGCATATGCCTACCGGAATTGTTGTACAGTGCCAGAATGAGCGCTCACAGCATCAGAACAAAGAGAAAGCAATGCAGATGCTGAAGGCAAAACTGTATTTGCTTAAACAGCAGGAAAATGCAGAGAAAACTTCAGATATCCGCGGTGATGTAAAGGATGTTAATTTTGGAAGCCAGATCAGAAGTTATGTGCTGCAGCCATACACGATGGTGAAGGACCACAGAACTAATGCGGAAGTGGGTAATGCACAGAGTGTTCTCGACGGCAACATTGATCCGTTCATAACTGCATATCTTAAATGGCAGGCAGTTTCGACAGGAGACGAGGAATAGACTAAAAAAGCAATAGTGTAAAAATACATTCAGAACACAAAAAACGGGATAAAGGGAGGACAAAGCATGGCATCTTATTTAAAACCTGTAGTATTTAAACTTGGTGACGAATATTATGGAGTTGATATTAACTCAGTAAGGGGAATTGAGAAGGAGATGAGTATTGTTCCGGTCCCTAATTCGGTCTCATACGTTAAAGGAATTATTAATCTGAGGGGCGAAGTTATTCCGGTTGTAAGTCTCAAGAGAAAATTTAACATGCAGGACGATGCAGTGTCGGGAAGTAACCTGATTATTGTAAAGGTTAATAATATAAGCGTTGCCCTTGACGTTGATGAGGTCAATGAAATTAATGATATAGCTCCTTCGGATATTGTTGAAATGCCGTCTCTTATCAAAACAAGTGAAGTGAGTTATTTTGACCGTGTGGCAAATCACGGCGGCAAGCTTATTGTACTGATAGATATTGATTATCTCCTTACAACTGCTGAACAGGAAGCAATGCAGAGTATGACAGAAGAACTTCAGAAATAGGAAGTGAATATTAATGAACAGAAATCAACGTTTTGACAGAAGAGCAGGAATCCTTATGCCTGTAAGCAGTCTTCCGTCACCATACGGAATCGGAACATTCGGCAGGGAAGCAATGAAATTTGTGGATTTTATCGCTGAATGCGGTCATTCATACTGGCAGGTGCTCCCGTTGGGACAGACCAGCTATGGTGACAGTCCTTATCAGTCGTTTTCGGCGTTTGCAGGCAATCCGTATTTCATTGATTTGGATATACTGGTCGATGAGGGGCTTCTGACAAAGGAATACATCGAAAGCTTTGACTGGGGAGATGACGAACAGTACGTGGATTACGGAAAAATGTTTAATTCACGCTACAAGGTGCTTAAGACTGCATATAAAAAATTCCGTAAAGTTGCAATCGGAACAGCCTTTGAAAGCTTTAAACAAAACAGCGGTGAATGGCTTGAAGAGTATGCTTTGTATATGGCGTGCAAAGAATATTTCGGATATAAGGCGTGGAGTGAATGGGATGATGACATACGCTTCAGAAAGGAAGACGCGGTTAAGAAGTACAGGAAGATACTTTCTGATGAAGTGGATTTCTGGATGTTCTGTCAGTATGAATTCTTCAAGCAGTGGAATAAGCTGAAGGAATATGCTAATTCCAAACAGGTTGAGATAATCGGTGACATTCCGATTTATGTGGCGCTGGACAGCGCAGATGTATGGGCTCATCCGGAGGTTTTCCAGCTTGATAAGAATCTTACACCGAAGGAAGTCGCAGGAGTACCGCCGGATGCATTTACCGATTTGGGACAGAAATGGGGCAATCCGCTTTATGACTGGGAAACTCTTGAGGCTGATGATTTTGGCTGGTGGCGCAAAAGAATGAGTGCACAGGCCAAGATGTATGATGTGATAAGAATTGACCATTTTCTCGGAATAATAAGATATTATGCCATTCCGGCACAAAATCCCGACGCAAAGCAGGGAGAGTACCGGGAGGGACCGGGAAGAAAGCTTACCGATGCGATTAATGAGTCCATCGGGGATAAGAAAATTATTGCAGAGGATTTGGGCGTAGATATGCCTGAAGTGCTTGGACTTCTTGAGGATAACGGATATCCGGGCATGAAGGTGCTCGAATTTGCATTTGACGGCAACAGACAGAATCCACATCTTCCGCATAATTACACTAATAATCTGGTGGTTTACGGCGGAACGCATGATAACGAGACACTGTATGGTTATTATACGGAGCATTCTCCGGCAGAACTTAAATACGCATATGCATACCTTAATACGGCAAGTCCGCGTAAAATGGTAGAAGAAAGCTTAAGAATGGCATATGCAAGTGTTGCCGATACTGTGATTTTCCAACTTCAGGACGTATTGTGCCTTGATAATTCGTCAAGAATCAATACGCCTTCAACACTTGGTGATAACTGGAAGTGGAGAATGGAAAAGGGCAGTCTTGATGAAAAACATGCAATGCGTATGAAACATCTGGCAAGTGTATATGGTCGTATAAACGCACAAAATGAGAGTGAAATATGATTGAATACGAAAATGTAGTGGCGGTCACAAACCGCCACTTATGCTATAACGATTATTTTGAACAGATTAAAAAAATTGCATATTCAGGCGTTAAAACAATAATAGTGCGCGAGAAGGAACTTTCGGAAAGCGAATATCTTGAGCTGTTTGAGGGCGTGCTGAAAGCTTGCGAAGAGACTAAAACGGGAGTTGAGTGCATACCGCATTTTTATGAAAAGGCAGCAGAAGAATTTGAAACTGTGTACCTGCATCTGCCGATGACTTTGTTAAGAAATAATGCCCATGAAAATATTAAGCTTGGAACATCGGTACACTCTGTAGTGCAGGCTGTAGAGGCCAAGAAACTTGGTGCGTCATACATAACGGCAGGGCATGTTTTTGCAACAGACTGCAAAAAAGGACTTGAGCCAAGAGGACTTGATTTCCTTGAAAATGTATGCCGCGCAGTGGATATACCGGTGTATGCAATAGGCGGAATAAATGAGTCAAACTACCGGAGTGCACTTGAAAAAGGCGCAGACAAGGTCTGCATGATGTCCGGTATGATGCGTTTGGGAGGTACGGAATAAAATTGGCAGGAACAATAACTCATCTTGTTATAGCTGACAGGCTGCTTTTTAAGCTGCCTGACCGGATAAGGGACAGAATTAAAAATCTGTCTTTGTATTACTGCGGCAATCTGGCTCCGGATGCTATCATGGCAAGGAAAAATTATGTGCGCGAAATGAAGAAGCACACACATTTTAAAGACGGAATACCTGAAGATGAGCTTGCAAAGAAAGAGAACTTTGAGCTGTACCGCAGCAGATTTGAGGCATTTGCAAGACATTTCCTTATAGAGCAGAGTGAAGATTTTGAACTGTATTTCGGTTACGTAACACATATGATGGCTGATGAAATCTTTATTCTTACGCTCCGTGACAGGCATGTGGAGATGCTGAAGAAGGAACAGGCAGTTCCGGATTATGAAAAATATTTCAGGCAGTTTGGAAAAGATGTGGATTTGAATGACTGGCGTCTGCTTCGGGAATATAAATTTTCGTGTGACATACTTAAGACAATCAGTGAAGAAAATGATTACGAAATAAAAGGGTACATCACTAATGAGGAGCTGATAAAAAGCAAGAAATTCATAATCAATAAAAATTTCATTCAGACTCATCAGGAGGAAGCACCCGTGGTTTTGACATATGAGGAAAATGCAGCTTACATTGAACGTGCGGTTGAGCAGATTACGTCAGCTCTTGAAAAAAGTTCGCTTGTTTCAACGGTTGACAGTGCGTCAAGCAGTGCAATGTGAAAGCTTCCGAGCCCCTTATTGCAAGTGTTATTGTCGGCAATTTCACCACATATTCCAAGCATAAGGCTTGCTGTTACGGCGGCATCAAAAGGCGCTGCCACGGGAAGAAAACTTGCGGCAAGCACATTTAACATACAACCGGTACCGGTTATCAGCGGAAGCTTCGGGCTTCCGTTTTTTATCATAAAAATATGTGAGCCGTCAGAGATGATATCGGTTCTTCCGGTTGCCATTACAACACATTTTTTTGATGCGGCAAGTGATGCGACAAGCTCACATTCTGACTGCCCGGTGTATTCGTCCTCAACTGCATCGATTCCGATGCTTGAAAATTCCTTATTACATAAAGCCTTGATTTCAGCCATATTTCCCTTTATTATTGACGGAGCAAAATCGTCAAGATAGTCTCTTGCGTATTTGAGACGGAGACTGCTGCAGGTAATTCCGACCATGTCGATAATTGACGGGATATTAATATCGGCAGCTTTGGCTGCTGATATGCGTATTGACTTAAGCCGTGCATCTGTTATATTGCCAAGATTAACGGCAAGCGCATCCGCAATCTGTGTAATTTCGGCAACTTCATCGGGGTGCTCTGCCATAATCGGCTTCGCACCCGTAAGGAGCACAACATTTGCACAGTCATTTATTGAAATGGGGTTAGTGATGCAGTGGATAAGCGGAGCTTTTCCGGCAACTTCGCTTCGTATGGCATCAATATTGATTTTGCTTAATTCAAGGCTTGAGTTTGTCTGCATCTTTATTAACCTTTCCGTATTTTACGCCCGCTTGTAATTAAAAGCGTAATAAATTCCTGCTGCAACTACGAATACTGCAAATACTGCATATTTGATATATGTAACAAATCCGGCAGGGTTCGGCACGAAGTTGTTGACGATAACAACTGTAACAAGGTATGCAATAAAGCCAAAAAGCCCGATTGCAAGAGCGTTATTGGTAACATCCGATTCATTGTCATATGTGGCTGAACCGAGTGCCTGCTGGAATTTGGTCAGGAGTCTTGATTTGGCAAGCTGCTTGAGGAAGATAAATGCAATACTTCCGCCAATAAGTGTTCCTGCGATGAATGAAGGAACATAGAAAAACCATGACAGCCCTGCACGTCCCCATATAAATGTCATTACCGGATAGGAGATTATTGCACCGATAATACCCGTTCCGATGACTTCGCCTAAGAATGCCCATATAAGCTTACCCTTTGAAAGGCGGTAGAACATTCCCGATAAAAATGCTCCAAATACGGCGCCTGTGAGTGCAAGGGGAGGGATTCCCATAAGTACCATTCTTATTATGCCAATGAGCAGGGCACAAAGAAATGCCCAGTATGGTCCCATAAGTACCGCACAGGTTACATTGATGAAGTGTGCCATCGGACACATTCCCTCGACACGAAGAATCGGGGAGATGACAACGCCAAGCGCGACCATCATTGCCAAAAATACCATTTTAATGAGTTGCTGATGTTTCATAATTTCCTGCTTTCTGCACCGCGGTAATATGAATATGCTGTGTCGCGGTGCTTACACAGCACATGCCGGGACACAAAAAAATGTGCCGCCGGGCACATCCATCGCAACGTATTATTCAATATATGAACTATTCAGTATATGAATTATTCATTATAAGAAACGGCTTACGATGGAAAATCCCTTGCAAGATAGTATAGGATTTCTTACAAAAGCCGGTCGAAGCTTAAAAGCTTCCTCTCAATCTGAAACACAGACTCCCATCGCAAGTGGACTTAAACGTCCGTTTCGCAGTCAGGGCGCTCCCCCTCACTGTGAGGTATCGGATTAAAACAGCATAAGAACTTTCTGATACCGCTCACTATTATATTTAAAAATGCGGCAGGTGTCAAGGCGGGAAAGTAAAATCAGATATAAATATTAGTTAAATGGCTGTTGCATTTATATAGAATATGTGTTATTATTCTTTCTCGGGTAGACAAATGTATTTCTGCTGCATACACTAAAGGAGGGCGGAATGTCGGAAGATATTAAGTATTATGTTGTAAAGCAGAAGGCATTGCCTGAGGTGCTGTTAAAGGTGGCCAGGGTAAACCGCCTGTTGGAAAATAAGAATATGTCAATTGCTGAGGCGACCGAACAGGTTGGGATAAGCAGAAGCTCGTTTTATAAGTATAAGGAAGACATTTTTCCATTTCGTGATAATGTAAGAGGAAAGACAATAACATTTGTCCTGTCGATGGAGGATACACCGGGACTGCTTTCAAGAGTGCTTGGCAAGGTCGCAGAGTATAAGGCGAATATCCTTACAATCCACCAGACAATTCCGGTTAACGGAGTGGCATCGCTTACATTGAGCGTAGATATTCTGCCGACTACCGGAGATTCCTCAAAAATGATAGAGGATATTGAGCAGATGGATGGCGTGAGATATCTGAAGATTCTTTCACGCGAATGATTTTAAATAATGAAAGGTTTTGGTAACAGTATGGTTAAGGTAGCAGTTTTAGGTTATGGTACAGTAGGTTCAGGAGTTGTTGAGGTTATCAACACAAACGGCGCAGCAATTAACAAGAGAGCCGGACAGGAGATTGAGATTAAGTATGTGCTTGATTTGAAAGATTTTCCGGGCGATCCTATTCAGGATAAGATAGTACATGATATTAATATTATTCTTGATGATCCTGAAATAAATGTGGTTGTCGAGGTTATGGGCGGCATTGAGCCTGCTTATACATTTGTAAAGGCAGCACTTGAAAAGGGAAAGAGCGTATGTACATCCAATAAGGCACTTGTTGCAAAGCATGGCGCAGAGCTTCTTGAGATTGCAAAGCAGAGCAATCTGAATTTTATGTTTGAGGCAAGTGTAGGCGGAGGTATTCCGATTATCCGCCCGCTCAACCAGTCACTTACGGCTGATGAGATTACTCAGATTACAGGTATCCTTAACGGCACCACAAATTATATGCTTACCAAAATGTCAAGAGAGGGCGTCGGATTTGATGAGGTTTTAAAGGATGCGCAGGAGAAGGGATATGCGGAGCGCAACCCGGAGGCTGACATAGAAGGTTATGATGCATGCCGTAAAATCGCAATTCTTACTTCACTTGCATTTGGCTCACAGGTTGATTTTGAAGACATTTATACAGAGGGAATCACAAAGATTACAGATAAAGATTTCAAGTATGCAGATAAAATGGGTTATGCAATTAAGCTTCTTGCTACAAGCCGCAAAGTTGGAGATGAGGTTTATGCAATGACAGCACCGTTTATGATTAATGAGTCACATCCTCTTTACAGTGTAAACGGTGTGCTTAACGGAATTTATATCAACGGAAATGTACTTGGGGACGTAATGTTCTTTGGCGCAGGAGCAGGAAAGCTTCCTACGGCAAGCGCTGTAGTGTCTGATATTGTTGACTGCGCAAAGCATATGGGCAAGAATGTCATGACAGTATGGAGTTCGACAAAACTTGAGCTCGGAGACATTTCTGATTTTGAGAGAAAGTTCTTTGTGCGTGTTGCAGGCACTGTCAATGATAAGCTCAATGAGGTTAAGAACGCATTCGGCGATGTTGATGTGGTTATGGTTGACGGACTTGATGATGAATTTGGCTTTGTTACGGCTAAAATGAGTGAGAAAGCATTTAAAGAGGCTTCTGAAAAGGTAGACGGAATTCTTAACAGAATCCGTATGGAAGAATAATTTTTACGGAAATGGAGTAAGCTATGAAATATTTAGTTGTTTTGGGAGACGGAATGGCAGACCGTCCGATTGAGGAACTTGGCGGAAAAACACCGCTTGAATATGCTGATACACCTACGATGGATGCATATTCCAAAATGTCAGAGATAGGCATGGTACATACTATTCCTGACGGAATGAAGCCGGGAAGTGATACTGCAAATCTTTCAGTTCTCGGATATGATCCGAAAAAATATTATAGCGGACGTTCTCCGCTTGAAGCGCTTAGTATCGGCGTTGACATGAAAACAACTGACATTGCTCTGCGCTGCAATATTGTTACGGTTTCAACGGATGACCTTCCGTATGAGCAGAAGACAATTATTGACCACAGTTCAAGTGAGATAAGCACAGAGGATGCTGCAATCCTTCTTGATGCAGTTCGCAAGGAGCTTGAAACGGATGTTTACAAGTTCTATGTGGGAACCAGTTACAGACATCTTACAATATGGGACAAGGGAGAGGTTGTTGAGCTTACACCGCCTCATGATGTGCTTGGACAGACAATCGGCCAGTATCTTCCGAAAGATGATGTGCTTCGCGAAATGATGAAGAGAAGCTATGATATACTGGCAGACCATCCGATTAACCGGCAGAGAATTAAAGAGGGATTAAATCCTGCGAATTCAATATGGTTCTGGGGCGCGGGCACAAGGCCGATGCTTTCTTCATTTGAAGAGAAAACAGGACACAAGGGCGCAATGATTTCTGCGGTTGACCTTCTTAAGGGTATTGCAGTAGGTGCACAGATGAAGGTGATTGAGGTTGAGGGCGCTAACGGCGGACTTGAGACTAATTATGAAGGCAAGGCAAAGGCAGCAGTTGACGCACTGCTTAACGGTGGATGCGATTTTGCATACATACATCTTGAGGCTCCGGATGAAATGGGGCATCAGGGAAGTGTTGAGCGCAAGGTAAAGGCAATTGAAAATCTCGATAAGAGAATTATTAAAAACGTTGTCGAAGAACTCGAGAAAGCAGGAGTTGATTTCAGAATGCTTGTGCTTCCTGACCATCCGACACCTATTGTGCTTCGTACACATACGGGTGACCCTGTGCCATATATGCTTTATGACAGCACGGATAAAAAGAACAACACATGGAACTATAATGAAAAGGATGCCGGCGCAAGCGGTAATTACATTGCTGAGGGGCATACGATTATAGACCATCTTTTTGCAAAGTAAGAATAAATATATTGCGGAATGGAGAATGAAATGATAAAGGTAGTTAAATTTGGCGGAAGCTCGCTTGCAAGCGCAGAACAGTTTAAGAAGGTTGGCGACATTATCAGGGCTGATGAAGACAGAAGATATGTAGTTCCTTCTGCACCGGGAAAGCGCTTTAAGGATGATACAAAGGTTACGGATATGCTTTACAAATGCTATGCACTCGCAGAAGAGGGCAAAGCATTTGACAAGGAGCTGAAGGAAATAAAGGAAAGATACATGGAGATTATCCGTGGTCTTAAGCTGAAGCTTTCTCTTGAGAGCGAATTTGTTACAATCAAGAAAAATTTTACTGCAAAAGCAGGTAAAGACTATGCTGCATCACGCGGTGAATACCTTAACGGAATTATCATGGCGGCATATCTCGGATACGAATTTATTGATTCTGCAACAGTAATTTTCTTTGATAAGAACGGACAGTTTGATGCAGAGAAGACACAGAAGGTTCTTTCTGCAAAACTTTCAAAGATACAGCGTGCGGTAATTCCGGGCTTCTATGGTGCAATGCCTAACACAAGCATCAAAACATTTTCAAGAGGCGGCTCCGATGTGACTGGTTCAATTGTTGCAAAGGCAGCAAGAGCAAATGTTTATGAGAACTGGACGGATGTTTCAGGATTTCTTATGGCAGACCCACGCATTGTTGAAAATCCTAAGGGAATCACAACAATCACATATAAGGAGCTTCGTGAGCTTTCATATATGGGAGCATCAGTGCTTCATGAGGATGCAATTTTCCCTGTACGAAAAGAGGGAATTCCTATTAATATCCGCAATACAAATGCACCTGAGGATGTTGGTACAATGATTGTTGAGAGTACATGCCATAATCCTGAGCACATTATCACAGGTATTGCAGGAAAGAAAGACTTTGTTGCGATTAATATTGAAAAGGATATGATGAACTCGGAAATCGGTTTCGGACGCAAGGTGCTTCAGGTATTTGAGGAAAACGGAATATCATTTGAGCATATGCCGTCAGGAATAGACACAATGACAATCGTTGTGCACAAGGATGAGTTTATTGAGAAGGAGCAGAAGGTACTTGCAGAGCTTCATCGTGCAGTACAGCCTGATTCGATTGAACTTGAAGCTGATATCGCACTCATAGCGGTTGTTGGACGCGGAATGCGCAATAACTCCGGTATCGCAGGAAATATTCTCGGTGCGCTTGCAGCACAGAAGATTAATATTAAGATGATTGACCAGGGTTCAAGTGAGCTTAATATTATCATCGGTGTGCGCAACAGATATTTCGAGGATGCAATCAAAGCAATCTATAAGCTTTTCATAACCAAATAAACTGCAAATAAACAATAAAAAGCTTTGCGCCCCTGTCAGGTGCAAAGCTTTTTCTTACATATAATTATTATAGAGCTGCTCATATTCCTGCATCATCTCCTGAAGCTGCTCCAGAAGTTCGGGATTTTGCAGAATAGTGAGAACCATAAAGAAAAGCATAAGAGTAAAAATTAAAAATACGATTCCGAGTGCAAGTCCGGCAAGTGCTTTTCCGTCAAATTTTCCGGTGTTGATTTTTGAAATTATCGAGCATACAATTGCAGCTACAGAAAAAATAATGCCAAACCATATCGTTGAAGTGCCGAGAACAGCAAGTATGCCAAACACAAGAGATGCTGTTGCAAAAGAATTTTTCTGCTTGGGCGGCATCTGCCGGTACGGAGGCTGGTATTGCTGCTGTGGCATCTGCTGATACGGAGCCTGATATGGCTGCTGCGGCATCTGCCGGTATTGCATCCCGCCTGTTTCCGGTTGGCCGGAATCTTCAACGTTGCCCTGATTCTCTGACATCTGTTGCTTTATAGTGTCATCATTTTCATCATAATTATAGTTATCCATTACAATTATCCCCCAATACTATTATCTGAAATTATGCGATTGCGAAACTCTTCTCTTAACGGTGTGAATTGTACAATATAAGAAATCCATAAGCAGTATGCTTTGCACCCGTCGGTGCTTAGATGCTGTCTTTTAGCATGTTATGCACCGCTACGAGGTGCAAGCAGCGCAAGCGTGTGCTGCGTTGGGTTTCTTATATTGTACAACCGCATGTGCTTAAAGAAGAGTATCGCAATCGCCTATTATTTAGAATAATACTTAACAGGTATTCTATCACAATAAGTCAATGCTTTCAATGCCGTTGCAAATGTAGTGCGTTTTTGATATAATCTATTATGTATTGCAATTTTAAGAATAGGGTAAAGGTTAAGTGAAATGGATATTATTAAAAAGTTAGCAGAGGAACTTAATGTAAAGACAAGTCAGGTAGAGGCGGCTGTGGGTCTTATCGATGAGGGATGCACAATTCCTTTTATTGCAAGATACCGCAAAGAGGTAACAGGAAGCATGAATGATGAAGTGCTCCGCAACCTTGACGAAAGACTTAAGTATCTTCGTAACTTAGAGGATAGAAAAGAGGCTGTACTGGCTTCGATTGAAGAGCAGGGGAAACTCACGGATGAGCTTAAGGAGCAGATTCTTTCTGCGCAGACTATGGTGCTGGTGGAAGACCTTTACAGACCGTATAAGCAGAAGAAGAGAACAAGGGCAACTATTGCCAAGGAAAAGGGACTTGAGCCGCTTGCAGATTTCATTATGCTTCAGGAATCAAAAGAGTCTGTTGAAAACGAAGCTTTAAAGTATGTTAATGATGACACGGTAAAGAGTGCAAAAGAGGCAATTGAGGGTGCACAGGATATTATTGCCGAGCGAATTTCGGATGTTGCCGAATACAGAACCTACATACGTGATATAACAATGGACGAGGGACAGCTTGTTACTGCTGCCAAGGATGAGAAAGCTGAGTCGGTTTATGAGATGTATTATGAATTTTCTGAGCCGCTTAAGAAGGTGGCAGGCCACAGAGTGCTTGCTGTAAACCGCGGTGAGGAGGAGAAATTTCTTACTGTTAAGATTTCGGCACCTGAGGACAGGATTCTTCGCTATCTTGAAAAGAAGACTCTTACTTCTGAAAATGAATTCACGACACCTGTGATAAAGGCAGCAATTGAGGACAGCTATGACAGACTGATTGCGCCTGCAATTGAGAGAGAAATAAGAAATTTCCTTACTGACAATGCGCAGGAGGGAGCAATTAAAGTATTCGGGAAAAATCTGCACCAGCTTCTTATGCAGCCGCCTATTGCCGGTAAAGTAGTACTTGGCTGGGATCCGGCATTTCGTACAGGATGCAAGCTTGCGGTTGTTGACCCTACGGGAAAGGTACTTGATACAAAGGTTATTTATCCTACAGAACCGCATAACAAGGTCGAAGAATCAAAGGCAGAGCTGAAAAAGCTTATTAAGAAATATAATGTTTCGGTAATTTCGGTTGGAAACGGAACTGCATCCCGTGAGTCTGAACAGATTATTGTTGAACTTATCAAGGAACTTGATACAAATGTTGAGTATGTAATTACCAATGAAGCAGGCGCTTCCGTATATTCTGCAAGTAAGCTTGCAACAGAGGAGTTCCCTGATTTTGATGTTGCGCAGAGAAGTGCCGTGTCTATTGCAAGACGCCTTCAGGACCCGCTTGCTGAACTTGTGAAGATTGATCCGAAATCAATCGGTGTCGGACAGTATCAGCATGATATGAACCAGAAGAAACTTGGAGAAGCTCTTACAGGCGTTGTTGAGGACTGCGTTAACCAGGTGGGTGTAGACCTGAATACTGCCTCAGCTTCACTGCTTGAATATATTTCGGGTATTTCAAAGACAATTGCAAAAAATATTGTTGATTACAGGGAGAAGAACGGACGCTTTACCAACAGAAAACAGCTTCTTAAAGTTGCCAAGCTTGGACCTAAGGCATTTGAACAGTGCGCAGGTTTCATGAGAATCCAGGGTGGTGATAATCCGCTTGACTCAACCAGCGTGCATCCTGAAAGCTATGATGCTGCGGCAAAGCTTCTTACGATGCTTGGATATGATTTAAATTCCATTACTTCAGGTGAGCTTTCAGAACTTCACAAAAAGATCGGTGACCTGCAGAAAATGGCAACAGATTTGGAAATCGGTGAGATTACTCTTGAAGATATTGTAAAGGAACTTGAAAAACCGGGACGTGACCCTCGTGAGTCAATGCCAAAGCCGATACTTCGCAAGGATGTGCTTGATATGAAGGATTTGCAGCCGGGCATGATTCTTAAGGGAACAGTCCGTAATGTAATTGATTTTGGCGTATTTGTTGACATCGGTGTGCATCAGGACGGACTTGTGCATATTTCACAGATTTCCAACAGAAGAATCGAGCATCCGCTTGATGCTGTCAGCGTAGGTGATATCGTTGACGTAAAGGTGCTTGATGTTGATGTTGCGAAAGCAAGAATTTCCCTGACGATGAGACTTGATGAGAATACAGATGCATTTACCGGAAGACCGGAAGCTGCCAAAGCCGCATTTGCCAAGGCAGACGCAGCAAGGAATGAAAGGCGCCGTGCTAATTCTGACGGAAAGAACAATAATTCCGGCAGAAAGAACGGAAACAATAATAACAGAAACAAAAACGACGGCAAAAACAGAAACCGGAATAACGGTGAGCTGGATTTGAGCAGACTCAGCAAATTTTTTAAGTAATGTACGGCGGGCAGAGAGGTATTTGAATTATGAAGGTTGAATTTGACGTTACCGTAGATGAAAAGGATTTGATTGATTATAAAATTTATCATAAGTATCACGCTTTCAGCGGTTGGTGTGAGATTATCCTCGGAATAATACTTCTTTTGCTTGGTGCTTACGCACTTATGAATCAGGAGACAATGAATCTTACATTTGCGCTGCTGGCGCTGTTGTTTGCTGTTGTATTTCTTATTGTGATACCGGTTCAGCTTGTGCTTAATGCAAAAAAAGCGATACGGGGAGAGGCATTTGCAAAGCCTATGCACTATGTGATTGATGAGGAAAATATCACTGTGAGCATGGGTGAAGATACGGCGGGAGTGTCGTGGGATATGGTTTACAGGGTTAAGGATACAGGGAAATCCATTCTTGTGTATTTTACTCCGACACGCGCCAATATTATTCCTAAGAGAGAACTTGGGGAACAGCTTGAAGCGGTAAAGAATGTTATGACTGCCGGAGCAGGAAAGTATAAGGTATCGTTTAAGAATTAATCAGTGAATTTTGGAGTTGGCAATGAGCATGGTTGTTGAATCTTTAACTGCACAGGATACATTTAATCTTGGAAAGGAGCTGGCGGCGAAGTCGGTTCCCGGACAGATATACTGCCTTGACGGTGACCTTGGGGTAGGGAAAACTGTTTTTACGCAGGGCTTTGCTTTGGGACTTGGTATTGAAGAACCTGTAAACAGCCCGACATTTACAATTGTGCAGGAGTATACGGACGGACGTATTCCGTTTTATCATTTTGATGTGTACCGGATAGGCGATGTGTCAGAAATGGATGAAATCGGTTATGAGGAATACTTTTTCGGGGATGGAGTGTGCCTTGTTGAATGGGGACACCTGATAGAGGAACTTCTTCCGGAGGAGACAATCCGTGTAAAGATTGAAAAGGATTTGGAAAAAGGCTTTGATTACCGCAAAATAACGCTTGAGGGAATTTAGGCATCACGCGTTAAAGCGTTCTTGGGAATGGAGATTATAATGAGAGTACTGGCAATAGAGAGTTCATCTGTGACTGCTTCTGCTGCAATTGTTACGGATGATATTGTAACAGCAGAATATACTACCAATTTTAAACAGACGCATTCGCAGACACTTCTTCCTATGATTGATGAAATCTGTACAATGACAGAGAGTCCGATAGAATCAATCGATTTAATTGCTGTTTCTTCGGGGCCGGGTTCTTTTACGGGACTTCGCATAGGCTCTGCAACCGGCAAAGGAATAGGTCTTGCACTTGATAAGCCGATTGTGTCGGTGCCTACACTTGATGCGCTGGCCATGAATGTAATCGGAACTGACAGGCTTGTGTGTCCTGTGATGGATGCAAGGCGCGGTAATGTATACACGGGAATTTACCGTTTTGATTATGGCTGTGACAAAGATGAATCAGGATTGCTTGAAATATTGCTTGAATCATCGCTTATGCAGACGGAAAAGCTTATAGAAAGACTCAATGAAATGCAGCAGTCCGTTATTTTTCTCGGTGATGCGGCCGCACTTTACAGTGATGTAATAAAGGAAAAGATGACAGTGCCGTTTATATTTGCACCGGCGCATATGTCGATGCCGAGAGCAGCTTCTGTTGCGGTGCTTGGAATGCGTATGCAGGCATGCGGCAAGGCAGCCAATGCAAGGGAGCATGTGCCTGACTATCTTCGTCCTTCACAGGCGGAGAGAGAACGCAATAATCAGTGATGGAGGCAATTGGTGAGAAGGATTATAAGGAAGATGCGCGAAGAGGACCTTGATGAGGTTGAAGCAATTGAGAAGGCATCCTTTTCAATACCGTGGTCGCGCAATTCTATTAAAGATGCAATGAATACACCGGATAATGTGTATATAGTATGCGAGGAGGACGGACATATTGCAGGCTACTGCGGAATGTGGACGGTACTCGGAGAAGGAAATATTGTAAATGTTGCAGTAGGCGAAGCATACAGAAGGCGTGGGATTGGAAGAGAGATGATGGACAGCCTGATTGAGAGAGGACTTGAAAAGCAGGTTGAAATTTTTTTCCTTGAGGTTCGCCAAAGTAACGAGGCAGCAAAGCATTTATATGAATCGGCAGGATTTAAGAACATAGGTCTGCGTAAAAATTTTTATGAAAAACCATGTGAGGATGCCTGCGTTATGTCAAGAATTATCTCAAAATAGAGTTTTGGAGGAAATATTTTAATGCTGGATGTATGTTTGCTCGGAACAAGCGGAATGATGCCGCTTCCGGGAAGATGGCTCACATCGCTGATGACAAGATATAATGGCAGCAGCCTTCTTATTGACTGCGGAGAGGGTACTCAGGTAGCGATTAAGGAGAAGGGCTGGAGCTTTAAACCGATAGATATTTTGTGCATAACACATTTTCATGCGGACCATATAAGCGGACTTCCGGGATTGCTTCTTACAATGGGCAACGCAGACCGCACAGAGCCGCTTACCATTATCGGGCCTAAGGGGCTTGCTAAAGTTGTAAGTTCGCTCAGGGTAATAGCACCGGAGCTTCCTTTTGAAATAAAATGTATAGAGCTTGAAAACCAGCAGGAGCGCATTGAAATTAACGGATATGTCATTGACGCATTTAAGGTTAATCATGCCGTTACATGTTACGGATATTCCATAAGTATTATGCGCATAGGAAGATTTAATGTTGAGGCTGCAATTGAAAAAGGAATTCCGAAGAACTGCTGGAACCGCCTGCAGCATGGTCAGGAGGTGGAAGCCGACGGCATTGTGTATACGCCTGATATGGTTATGGGAGCAGCAAGAAAAGGTATTAAAGTAACGTATTGTACCGATTCAAGACCTATTGACCGTATTGCACAGAACGCTGCTGATGCAGACCTTTTTATATGTGAAGGTATGTATGGGGAGCAGGATAAGGACGGAAATGCAAGAAAATATAAACATATGACTTTCGTTGAGGCGGCACAGCTTGCAAGAGAAGCAAAGGTAAAAGAAATGTGGCTTACCCACTACAGTCCTTCGCTTGTAAGACCGAAAGAATATATGAAGAGTGTTACGGATATTTTTCCTGATGCAAAAGCAGGTAAGGACGGTATGACGGTTGAACTTGGGTTTGAGGAGGATTAAAGCCTCTTTGACACTAAAGCGCCTGCGGAATAGGGGGTTGGTATGAAAAAAAGCATTAAAACGATTATACTTGTGTCGATAATGGCAGCGCTTGTAATAGGATATTATTTTTACCTGTCAAACCGTGATTCATCGGAGGGGAAACAGGAGCAGAAGGCTGCCGGGGCAGGAAACGCCAATGCGCAGGAGCTGATTGTAAAGGATATCGGCAATAATTATCCTGAGTCTCCGCGGGAGGTGCTTAAGCTTTATGCGCGCATAACGCAGGCGTACTATGCGTCAGATACAACTGATGAGCAGGTTGAAAAACTCGGTGCGCAGGCAAGGCTGCTTTTTGATGATGAGCTTAAGGGAAAACAGACTGACGAAGAATTTACGGCTGCGTTGAAAGCAGATGTGGCTAATTATCGTTCGATTAACAGATATGTGGCTGATTATAAGGTGGACAGCTCGGTAAATTTTGAATATAAGACTATAAGCGGTAAATCATATGCGATAGGAACGGTGTTGTATTATGTGAGAGAGGGCAACCAGCTTTCCAATGCATATCACAGCTATAAACTGCGAAAGGACGAGAACGGGCGCTGGAAGATACTGTATTGGGAGCTTTCGTCATCTAAGCAGATGGGCGATGAAAAATAAGGCGGCAGCCGGATTTTTGCACTCAGGCCTTGTGTCTGAATATATAACACAGACAATTATTGGAAAATGCTGCGGAACGGAGATTAAGATGGAGCAAGATAATGATATAATAATTACCAATACGGCACAGACACTTGAAAAAAGTCTGTGTGATAAAAATAAATCAGATGGCGGCAGGGAACATGGCAGCAGTGATGTACTTATACTTGCAATAGAGAGTTCATGCGATGAAACTGCGGCAGCGGTAATCAAAAATGGGAGAACCGTAATGTCAAATGTGATTTCATCGCAGATTGCGCTTCACACAGTTTATGGCGGAGTTGTTCCTGAGATAGCTTCAAGGAAGCACATGGAACAGATTAATCCGGTTATAGAGATGGCACTTAGTGAGGCAGGCGTTACCCTTGATGACATTACAGCTATCGGAGTTACATACGGCCCCGGACTTGTGGGCGCTTTGCTTGTAGGTGTTGCTGAGGCAAAGGCAATCGCATTTGCGAAGCATCTTCCGCTTGTAGGAGTGCATCATATAGAAGGGCATATTTCGGCAAATTTTATTGAGCATCCTGATTTGAAGCCTCCGTTTGTGTCACTTGTTGTATCGGGAGGACACACGCACCTTGTCCTTGTGAAAGATTACGGAGAGTATGAAATAATCGGAAGGACAAGAGATGATGCGGCCGGTGAGGCTTTCGACAAGGTGGCAAGAGCTGTTGGACTCGGATATCCGGGAGGGCCTAAGGTTGATAAGCTTGCAAAGGAAGGAAATCCTGATGCAATTGAGTTCCCACGCGCGCATGTTGACGGTTCGGAATATGATTTTTCTTTCAGCGGAATTAAATCAGCGGTATTAAATTATCTTAATTCATGTGAAATGAAAAATGAAGAAGTTAATCGCGCAGATTTAGTGGCATCATTTCAAAAGGCAGTCATTGATGCGCTGGTGAGCAGAGCCATGCTTGCGGTAAAAGAATATAATATGGATACGCTTGCAATTGCCGGAGGTGTTGCTGCCAATTCTGCGCTTCGTGCTTCACTTGAGGCTGAATGTGGCAGGGCAGGTGTCAGATTTTACTCGCCTTCACCAATATTTTGTACAGACAATGCAGCTATGATTGGCGTTGCTGCATATTATGAATACATTAAGGGCGTGCGGCATGGATGGGATTTGAACGCGGTGCCGAATCTCAGACTCGGTGAAAGAGTCTGACAGGATTTGCGGGCTCGCGATTCCTCCGACGCCAAAGCGTCTGCGGAATGGAGGAAGTGTGAAAAATCTTATTGACATGAAGATTTTTCATCGCCTCTTCGCGATAAATTGCTCAGAAATGGGGTTAGTATGAAGAGAAACATTGCAATAGTGCTTGCGGGCGGAAGAGGTTCCCGCATGAAAAGCGATATACCGAAGCAATATATGATGGTGAACGAAAAGCCGTTGTTATATTACTCACTTAAAGCATTTCAGGATAGTTTTACGGATGAGATAGTTCTTGTCTGTCAGGAAGCGGATATTGAATTTGTAAGAAAAGAAATTGTTGATAAATATGATTTTAATAAGGTAACGACAATCACAGCAGGCGGGAAAGAACGCTGGAATTCCGTATATAACGGACTTTTGACAATATATGAGAAATACGGAATTGCAGATGCCAATGTTTTTATACATGATGGGGCAAGACCATGCGTTGATCAGGAAATACTGAACAGGGCGCTTGATAATGTCACACGGTATAAGGCGTGTGTTGCAGCAGTGCCGGTCAAGGATACAATAAAAGTGGTTGCTGAAGATAAGACGGCCGTATCTACTCCCGACAGAAGGACGCTGTGGCAGATTCAGACACCGCAGGTATTTGATTATAAGCTTGTATGGGATGCTTACAGTGCTTTGGAACAATGTAAAAATGCTGTAACGGTAACCGATGATGCCATGGTTGTTGAAAGCTTTACAGATGCAAAGGTATATATGAGTGAAGGAAGTTACTGTAATATAAAAGTGACAACTCCTGAAGATATTTTAATTGCAGAAATATTTTTGAATAAAAATTGATAAAAATGCAAAAAAATATGTTGACATATTTATATTGTAATGGTAATATAACAAAGTCGCTGATATGAAATCAGCAATATGGAGAGGTACCGAAGCGGTCATAACGGGGCGGTCTTGAAAACCGTTTGTCTTCACGGGCGCATGGGTTCGAATCCCATCCTCTCCGCTTTTATGAAACCACTATGGTGTCTGACACTAAAGAGTGGTTTTATTTTGCCTTTAGGACAATTTAATAGAAGTTAAATTCGTATCAGTAAGGTTAAAGCTGACGCAGTCAGAAGAGATTGCGGTTTGCAGAAGTACCCAAGAGGCTGAAGGGACACCCCTGGAAAGGGTGCAGGTCGTTAATAGCGGCGCGAGGGTTCAAATCCCTCCTTCTGCGTTTATCACTGCTTTTAATTAAATGAGATGTAGCTTTTGAGCGCTTTTAAGGACTTTGAAAAAAAGTTTAAAAAAATGTAAAAAAGTTGTTGACAATGTAAAAGTTTGGTGATATTCTAATATAGCTGTCGCACGAGAGAGCAGATAAGAAAAGCCTTTAAGGCAGATGATTGCTGGTGTGACAGGCGACAGAACATTGATAACTGAACAGTAAGACAACCCTGAAAATTCAACAAGAATTTC
>CAMECH010000021.1 GCA_945913015.1 uncultured Bacteroides sp. | reverse complement strand
CTCACAATCTTGTATAATATTTTCTATAAAATTTTACCAAACAAACTCTTGTATTCTATAATCTTTTATGCTACAATGCAAACAAGCAATTAAAGTTCTTATTAAAATTTTCTATAATTCTTTAAGGTCTTTGACCGTCTTACGAACTCTTTGCTTAATTATCCCAATAATCAGGCAGGGAGTTATGGTGCTTCCTGCGAGCAACTAAAGAAAGGAAGCATGTGTATGACAGATGAAGTTTTAGTTGATGTGAAGAATGAGAAACTTGCGGCTGGTTCAAATTATGAGTCTGGTCCTGAGTATGAGCTTAATCTGAGTGATTTTGCCCTGTTTCTGTCGGTTATGAAGAACAAGGAAGCCTACCGCAACACCCTGAGCATTATTCTTGATGAGGACATTGAACTTGACGAGGTTAAGGTTGAGCAGGTTGTGCTCAACAAGGAAGGAAAGCGGGCAATCCGCCTTGATGCATGGGCGAAGTCATTTGACAACCGTCAGTTTGACATGGAGATGCAGAATGACTCAGACCATGATGATGTTAGGAAGCGCTCAAGATATTATCAGGGGCTGCTTGATACTCCGGTGTTAAAGTCAGGCAGGGAGACGCTTTACAAGAATCTGCCGTCCACTGTTGTTATCTTTATAACGCAGGATGACATTTTCAAGAAAGACCTTGCAATGTACACATTTACAGAGCAGTGTGAGGAGATACAGGGGCTGCACCTTGAGGATGGAACAACGAAGCTGTTTCTTAACATGAGCAGCAGAAATGGCCGCCCCGAGCTTGTAAGCCTCCTACAGTACATGAAGAATACAAGGCTTGACAATCCCGAGATAATAGTGCAGGATGAACGTATAGTAAAGCTTGACAAGGTAGTTGAAGAAGTGAAGCAGTCAGAAGAATGGGAGGCTGTGAGAATGAATATTTTGGATATTGGAATACAGAAAGGACTTGCCGAGGGTCGTGCTGAGGGACTTGCCGAGGGAATCACAGCTTATATAGGGCTTTGCCGGGAACTGGACATATCAGCGGATGAGACCAAAGAAAAGATAGTACAGAATTTTAGTCTTTCATACGATGAAGCCGAAAAGTATATGCAGCAGTACTGGAAATAAATTTAATACATTATTACGGTGTCTGTGACACCATAAAAGCCTGTATTTCCGGCGGACGATGAAATGTTCAAAGTCACGCCTGTAATACAGGCTTTTTATATTATTAATTTATACTGATTATACGGAAGCTACTGACAGCAGATATACAAAATATCCTGCGTATGCCGCAAGCATAATTACTCCTGCCAGACGGTTTAACTTCTTTTTTGGCAGGACTGCCACAAACAAAAGCACTGCCGAACCTATTGCTACTAGTGAATCAATGATAAATCTCGGCTGGAACGGAACTGCTGTTACCAGTGATGTGAGACCTACTACAAATAAAATATTAAAAATATTACTTCCGACTATATTTCCGATTGCAATATCTGCATTTCCGCGCCTTGCTGCCGTTACAGACGTAACAAGCTCCGGAAGTGAGGTTCCGAGTGCCACGATTGTAAGTCCTATAAATCTTTCCGACACTCCGAATATGGTAGCAATCCTTGTTGCCGCATTAACTGTGACGTTACTTCCAAGAACTACACATGCAAGACCGCCCAAAGTCATCAAAAGCAATAGCCAAAACTTCTTCTCTTCTCTTTCTTCATCCTGCTGAGTTTTTTCTTTCATTGCCATTCTTATCGTATATGCAATAAAAAGCGCAAACAGCACAATAAGAATAATTCCGTCCAACAATGCAATATTGCCGTCAAGTCCAAGAATCAGAAGCAATACAGAAATAGCTGTCATAAACGGGATCTCATATTTAAGCGTTGACAACTGAACAGGCACAACAGTAATTACTGCCGACAATCCAAGAATAACAAGAATGTTAAGAATATTACTTCCGACCACATTTCCTATCGTTATATCCGCACTTTCGTTGAAAGCAGCCGTTATGCTTACAGCAGCCTCCGGTGCACTCGTTCCCATGGCTACAATCGTAAGACCGATGACAAGCTGTGGAATTCCGAATTTATCCGCAATCCCCGCCGCACCATCAACAAAAACATCAGCACCTTTAACCAAAAGAACAAATCCGGCAACCAACAGTAAAAACTGAAAAACTATTTCCATACATATATACTCCTTACAAAAATATAACTATAACTTTATCAATTATATTCATTGATGTCAATCCATTACTTTATAATATCTATAATGAGCTGCTGTCTTTTTACTGCATCCGGTGTAAATTCATATGCATTCATAAGTCTTTGCATCGACTCTTTGGCCTTAGCTTCATCATTTGCATCAATTATTGCAATCACATCATCCTTATTTACATAGTCGCCTGTTTTTTTGATAAGTTCAATTCCGACCGCGTGGTCTACAGGATCACCTTTCTTTTCCCTGCCTGCTCCGAGTATCATTGCTGCCATACCGGTTTCATCGGATTTCATATGACTGATATAACCGCTCATGGGTGCTTTTACCTCAATTCTAAATTTCGCCTGCTCAAATACGCTGTAATCATCAACAACCCTTACGTCCCCTTCCTGTGCCGATATCCATTCTCTGAACTTATTAAGCGCACTTCCGTCAGATATCGTCTTTTCAAGCATCATTCGCGCTTTGGTCTGTGACTCCGCAATTCCGCTTCCGACGAGCATAAGCGAACCAAGTACAAGGCTTACCTCAAGAACATCCCTGCTACCTCTGCCCTTAAGTACTTCTATAGCTTCAATAACTTCAAGCGTATTGCCCACAGCACATCCGAGCGGTTCATCCATTCCGGTAACAACTGCTATCGTACTGCGTCCGACATGTTTACCTATATCAACCATAAGCCTTGCAAGCTTCTTTGCATCTTCTTCTGTTTTCATAAATGCACCGCTGCCGCACTTCACATCAAGAACGATTACCTCCGCACCGGAAGCAATCTTTTTACTCATTATACTGCTGGCAATAAGAGGTATACTTTCAACTGTCGCCGTGGTATCTCTAAGGGCATATATCTTCTTATCGGCCGGAGTCAGATTTCCTGTCTGTCCTGTAAGAGCAATATTGATTGAATTTACCTGCTCTATAAAACGTTTTGAATCCATTGAGGTTATAAATCCCGGAATGCTCTCAAGCTTGTCAATCGTTCCCCCTGTATGTCCAAGTCCTCTCCCCGACATCTTAGCTACCGGAACGCCCAATGCCGCAACCATAGGACTTAGTACAAGTGTTACCTTATCTCCGACACCTCCGGTACTGTGCTTATCAACTTTAACTCCGTTAATTTCGGACAAATCCATGATATCCCCGCTATTTACCATAGCCATCGTTAAATCAGCGGTTTCGCGCGCATTCATTTTCTGAAAATATATAGCCATAAGCATTGCCGACATCTGATAATCAGGTATTTGTCCGTTTGTATAGGCATTTACAATGTAATTGATTTCCTCTGTTGAAAGTTCCTGCCCTGACCGTTTTTTCATTATCAAATCGTACATTCTCATGCTAATTTCCCCCATTCTTAATGCGCTTTATCAATTGACGCTTACACTAAATCTCAATCAGTTCCTTCGGTGAATGTGACAGATTTTCATGTCCGTCCTGCGTAACTATTACCATATCTTCAATTCTTACACCGCCAAATCCCGGCACGTAAATTCCGGGTTCAACAGTTTCAATCATTCCCGGAAGCAATACTGTAGAATCATTAGGTGACAGTCTCGGACTCTCATGAATAAACAATCCTACACTGTGTCCAAGCCCGTGTCCAAAACATTTCCCATAACCTTTTTCTGCGATTATATCTCTTGCTGCTTTATCGACATCACAGCCTCTTAAACCCGCACGAAGCATCTGTTCTGCTTCCAGATTGGCACGCAGCACTATATTGTATATCTCCTTTTGCTTCTCATCTGCCTTTCCGATTACAATCGTCCTTGTCATATCCGAACAGTATCCATTATACTTACATCCAAAATCCAAAGTCAGAAAATCACCTTTTTCAAGCTTCTTTTCGCACGGAACCGCGTGCGGCATTGATGAATTAAGTCCTGATGCCGCGATAGTATCAAAGCTTGTTCCCTGTCCGCCGCATTTTCTCATCTGATACTCAAGCTCAGCTACCACCTCAAGCTCTGTCATCCCCGGTCTGATAACCTTGAGAAGACTTGCAAATGCTTCATCCCCTATACTCTCAGCCCTGCGCATATACTCAAGTTCCTGCGGTGTTTTAACTCTTCTTAAGTCATTTAATGCATTTCCAACCGGGAGCCACCTTTTAATCTCCGTAAGCCGGCTGCAAAATGTGTTAAATTCACTGCAGAGCATTGAGTTATCCTCATATGCCAGCGTTTCCGCTTTGTCGTCATGTATACACTCCGCAAGTATCTCTTCTTTGCGCAGTGATGAATTCCATTCAACCACTTCAAAATCGCTTTCTTTACCGGCCGCCTCTGTGTACCTTGAATCTGTTATAAGCACCCTTCTTGACGGCGATACATAAAGCACCGCCTCACCGCCTGTGAAACCGCTTACGTATCTTATGTTATATTCATCAGTTATTAACACTGCGTCAGCATCGATTTCTTTTAAAATTGTTTTTGAGTCAAGCCCCATTTTCATGTCCTTCTTACAATTATTTTAAATTTATTATAGCAATTTATCGCTTTAATATCAATTAAATGCGACAAGTTCCGAAAAGTCGTTTACTTTTTCCGTTTCACATACTATAATTATAAAGTATATTGCAAAAAATTTAATTTACATATTTGGGAGTGGTTAGAAAAATGAGTTTTGAATTTGTGAAAAAACTGCCGGTTCCTGCTGAAATCCGTGAGCAGTATCCGTTATCAGCGGAATGTGTAAAAATTAAAGATGAAAGAGATGCCATGATTAAGGATGTCTTAACCGGAAGCAGTGACAAGTTCATCGCAATCATCGGTCCATGCTCTGCTGATAATGAAGATGCCGTATTAGACTATACTTCACGTCTTGCAAAGGTTCAGGAAAAAGTAAAGGATAAGATTATTATTATTCCGAGAGTTTATACAAATAAGCCAAGAACTACGGGTGAGGGCTACAAAGGAATGCTTCACCAGCCGGATCCCCAGAAGGCTCCTGACATGCTTGCAGGTCTTATCGCAATCCGAAAGCTCCACATGGATGTGCTTGAAAAAACCGGACTCAGCACTGCCGACGAAATGCTTTATCCTGAAAATTACAGATATCTTTCAGATATTCTTTCATACGTTGCAGTCGGTGCCCGTTCTGTTGAAGACCAGCAGCACCGTTTCACCGTAAGCGGCATGGATGTTCCTGCAGGAATGAAAAATCCGACAAGCGGCGATTTGTCAGTTATGCTCAACTCAATCGTTGCAGCACAACAGGAGCAGTCATTTATATATCGCGGATGGGAAGTAAACACTACAGGAAATCCTCTTGCCCATGCAATTCTGCGCGGTGCAGTCAACAAACACGGACAGTGCATACCTAACTATCACTATGAGGATTTACAGCTTCTGTTTAACCTTTACTCAAAACGCGATCTTGTAAACCGTGCTGTAATTGTTGATGCAAACCACAGCAATTCAGGAAAGAAATATGCCGAGCAGGTAAGAATAGTAAGCGAAGTTCTTCACAGCCGCCGTCACTCAGCCGATATAGCATCACTTGTCAAAGGCGTTATGATTGAAAGCTATATTGAGCCCGGATGCCAGAAGATTGGCGAAGGTATATACGGAAAGTCAATCACTGACCCTTGCCTCGGATGGGAAGAGTCAGAAAGACTTCTTCTTGATATGGCTGAAATGCTGTAAGCCAAAGACTAATAAATAACATAAATCAGATTTTTTATAAGCATTGGATTTAACAGCACTTCCGTGCATACTCCTGCAACAATCAGGACAAGCATAAGTGCCGTTGCCGGTGCTTTTTCTTTCTTCACATTCTTTTTCTCTTTTGCTCCATAACAATACCTGCACATCAGCATAACTGCCGCAATATAGAAAATCCACTGCGGAAAAAGCGACACCAGCACAAGAATGACTCCTGCTCCCCCATACTGCATTACCGCCATACTCACCATAATTCCAAATTCAAATCCGCCAAGCAGCATAAACCCGAGCATACAGACGGTACTTACTGAAGTCAGCCCGCAAAGCAGCATAAGCCCGAAAAGTTTTGCCCTTTCCAATGCCACATAACCAAAAAGCTGTCTGTAATCAAACGATACGGCAGTCATCATTTCAAGATACTCATTATTATACAGTCCCCATGAATTTATATTTTCCCTTCCGAAAATGTTTGCAAAAAAAGTACCTGCTATTACTCCTACATAGAGTATCAGCAGATACTTATTTCTGATAACATATTCAGTTACAGATATTGAATGACGACGCATAGCTTATACACTCCCTTAGCAGATAAAAAAATATATGCAGGGCACGTCTCAATTATTCAATAAATTTTTATAGGCAAGCAATCCTGAAATTGTCTTGGAATCCTTGATTTTCCCTTTATAAATCATATCCACAAGCTCGTCAAGCTCATATTCCTCAACATTAAGGAATTCATCCTCATCAAGGTGCTGCTCTCCTTTTTCAAGCTCCTCTGCAAGATAAATGTCTATTACCTCATCGCAAAATGCAACTGCTGTTGCAACCGAAACAAGCTTCTTTAACGGTTTTAATGAAATATATCCCGTCTCCTCCTTTAATTCCCTGACTGCCGCTTCAAGTGTCGGTTCATCAGGTGAATTAAGGCCTCCTGCCGGTATTTCAAGTGTTTCCGCGTCAAATGCGTTGCGGTATTGTCTTACCATTACAATTTTTCCATCCATTGTTACCGGAACAACTGCAGCGGCGCCATTGTGCTTAATATAATCCCACGAAACCACATTGCCGTTTGGTATACGCAGCGTATCCTTATAAAATTCAAGCCTTGACCCTTTATGCATAAGCTCTCTGTTAATTATCACCGGATTTTCCAAATGCAGACTCCTCCATAATTATATTTTATTCTTTCCCCGTACATTTCTTATAGCACTCATCTGATGCCTTAATCAGCGCATTGCGGAATCCATTGGCCTCCAAAGCTGCAACAGCTTTAATTGTCGTGCCTCCAGGTGAGCAGACTTTATCTTTTAACTCACCCGGATGTTCTCCTGTCTCAAGCACCATTTTAGCTGAACCAAGAACGGTCTGTGCCACCATTTCATAGGCCTGCTTACGCGGAATACCATATTGTACCACACCGTCAGCGAGCGCCTCAATAAACATATATACATATGCCGGCGAACTACCGCTTGCACAGACAACGGCACTCATAAGCTTTTCATCAACCACCTGTACCTTGCCAAAGGAATTAAAGAATTGATTAATCATTTCTTTTTCCTCAAATGTAAATATTTTGGCATCATAACTTATTCCTGTCATTCCCTCACCGACAAGTGCCGGAGTATTAGGCATTGCACGCACCACCCTCTTATCTGTTCCGAGTGACTTTGTAACCTCAGCCAGAGACTTATTCGGGGCCAGTGATATAATAACATGCTCGCCTGTGACAACATCATGTATGTTTTTAAGTACTGTATCATATACCTGTGGCTTCACCGCAAGCACTATGTATTTTGCATTATTGGCACATTCCGCATTACTCCCTGCATATTCAACACCCGTTTCCTTCTTAACCGCCTCGCAGCGCTCAGCATCCGGACACGAAAAGATAATCTCAGACGGAGAATACAATTTTAAAGCACCTTTAAGCATTGCATAACCCATGTTGCCCATTCCTATAAAACCTATCTTAGCCATATACATTTCTCCTTTTTTATATTACATAATGGCGTGCCAAGATTTCCTGACACGCCATTGCATCCATAAAAATATTACTTTGTTTCAAGAAGCTTCTCTACACTGGCAAGCTTTACACAGAGTACAAAAAGCTCTGCTGCCTGTGTCATCTCCTCAGGTGTCGGGAATGAAGGAGCTATTCTGATATTGCTGTCCTTCGGGTCATTATGGTATGGGAATGTCGCACCTGCGCCTGTCATTATAAGTCCGGCATCCTTACACAATGCAACAATCCTTTTTGCACAGCCCTCCATAGCATCAAAAGAGATAAAATATCCGCCGCAAGGCTTAATCCATGAACCTATCTCAAGTCCTGACAGCTCAGAATCAAGCACATTTAAAGTTGCTTCAAACTTCGGTCTTAGCATTTCTGCATGCTTCTTCATATGAGCCTTAAGTCCGTTGATATCCTTAAAATAACGTGCATGACGAAGCTGGTTAATCTTGTCATAGCCTATTGTCTGAATTGTCATTGACTTCATAACATCAGAAAGGTTTGATTCGCTTGAAGCCAGTGCTGAAATACCACCACCGGCAAAGCTTACCTTGGAAGTTGAGGCAAACTCATATACCATGTCCGGATTGCCTGCCTTTTCACATTCGCTTATGATATCAAGAATTTCTGCCTGATTATCATCATACAGATGATGTATTACATAAGCGTTATCCCAGTAAATTCTGAAATCCTTTGCTGCCGGTTTAAGATTTGCAAATCTTCTTACAGTCTCATCTGAGTAGACGCAACCCTGCGGATTTGAATACTTTGGAACACACCAGATACCCTTCACTGATTCATCGTTATTTACATACTGCTCCACCATATCCATATCCGGGCCTTCCGGAGTCATAGGAATTGTAATCATCTCAATTCCGAAATGCTCAGTAATCGCAAAATGTCTGTCATATCCCGGTGCCGGACAGAGCCACTTAACCTTGTCCAGTCTGCACCAAGGTGTACTGCCGCATACACCATGTGTATATGAACGTGACACACTGTCATACATAATAGTAAGACTTGCATTACCAAAAACAATAACATTTTCAGGCTTTGTCCCCATCATGTCAGCCATAAGCTTTCTGGCTTCAGGAATACCTTCAAGACCTCCGTAATTTCTTACGTCAGCTCCGTCTGATGCGTTCATGTCTGAATTGCTGTCAACAACATCAAGAATATCCATTGAAACGTCAAGCTGTGCAGCAGCAGGCTTACCTCTTGCCATGTTAAGTCTCAGTCCGAGTGCCTTTTTGTCTTCATACTGCTGTGTCAGTTCTTCCTTAAGCTGTAACAGTTCTTCCTTACTCAAGTCCTTGTATGCTTTCATGCCACTTCTCCTTTACAATTTCGTAACTTTATTCATTATACACATATCATTTCGATAGTGCAAGAAAAAATGATTGGCAATATTTTATCTGCACCTTATTTTTCACATTTCCAGTATGCTGCCGAATACGGCTTTAACTCGCTTCCGCCGCCAAAATCATGCATTTCACCGCTTATAAGGTCTACCGCTGTTCCGCAGCCCGCATCAAAATGTGCCGTAAAGCTCTGTGAATCTGCATTTATCGCAACAAGCACACGTTCTCCGTCAACTGACCTCTGGAATATGCACTGCTTATTTGTGAGCAGAATCTGCTTAAAATCTCCATAGCACAGTGCCCTGCTTTCACGATGTGCCTTTGCCATTGCAGCTACAGCCTCAAACAGCTCATTTTCAACCGGAGTATCATATGAACGCCTTATACTGCTGTCACTTCCGTTAGCCTTGACGCCCTCAGCGCCCCACTCGCTTCCGTAATATATGCATGGAATTCCCGGCATTCCCATAGCCATTGCATATATAAGAGGCAGATGATTTTTGTCGGTGAGAGTGCTTGCTATTCTGTTTACATCATGATTATCTACAAATGTAAGCAGATGTTTTCCTCTGTACAGACACCACTGTTCACTGCCGAACTGTCTTTGCAGGCTGTGGCATATTTCAAACATATTCATCGAATTAAAACTTGAATATAATCCCTTGTAGCACTCATAATTAGTTGCACTGTGAAGCATTTCATCATTAACGATTGTATTGTAATCGCCGTGCAGCATCTCTCCAAGCAGGAAAAATTCAGGTTTCAAGCCGTCTGTAAATCGTCTCAGCTTCTTCATGAAATCATGGTCAAGGCAATATGCCACATCAAGCCTGATTCCGTCAATATCAAATTCGTCTACCCATCCTTTAACACAGGACAGAAGGTAATCTGTGACTGCAGGATTTTTAAGATTAAGCTTGACAAGGTTAAAATAACCTTCCCAGCCCTCATACCAGAGACCGTCGTTATATTCGTTATTTCCTCCGAAATTGATGTAAAACCAATCCTTATATGGCGAATTTTCACGTTTTTCAAGAACATCCCGAAAAGCCCAGAAGCCTCTTCCCACATGGTTAAATACACCGTCAACCACTACTCTTATGCCGTTGTCATGAAGATTTTTCACAACATCTGCAAAATCCTGATTGCATCCGAGTCTGCTGTCAAGCTTTGTATAATCTCTCGTATCGTATCCGTGGAAATCGCTTTCAAACAGCGGTGAAAAATATATTGCATCAGCTCCAAGCCGCTTTATGTGCGGTATCCAGTCTGCTACCTTTCTGATTCTTGCTTCTTCTCCTGTTTTGCTTTTATTGTTCCCGTCATTATTGACGAGGACATCACAAAATCCAAGAGGATATATCTGATAAAACACTGCATTTTCATACCACATACAGTTACCTCCGATTTATTTCATATTTTTACATTCCTGACAATGTGCACAATCATGGTTGCATTGTTCGTCTTTGTCAGTCTTAGCGCCGCAGTTATTACAGCCCTTGCTGCCGCCGCATGCACAGGTTCCCTTATTTTTTATCATGTACCGTATTGCATAAATAAACCATACTGCAATTGCAGTAACAATTAAAATACTTAAAAAATCCATTGTTTCACCCAACATCAGACAAGTCCTGCAAATGTTCCGAAAAGATGTACCAGAAATGCTACAATCCAGGCAATAACACACTGCACAATTGCAATCGCTGCCGCCCACTTCCCGTTCATCTCACGCTTAACTGCCGCAATTGCTGCCACACAAGGTGTATAAAGAAGTGAGAATATCAGGAAAACAAATGCCGTAAATCCCGTGAACATTGTGCTCACAGCCGATGCGTCTCCTCCAAGCAGTACCGTAAGCGTACTCACGACACTTTCCTTTGCCGTAAAGCCCGTTATAAGTGCCGTGGAAATTCTCCAGTCTCCCATTCCAAGAGGTGCAAAAACCGGAGCTATAAGGTTGCCGATAATGGCAAGCAGGCTGTCCTTTGAATCTGCAACAACATTGAGTCTTGTATCAAATGTCTGCAGAAACCATATGATTACAGAAGCCACAAATATTACCGTGAATGCCTTTGTAACAAAATCCTTTGCCTTCTCTCCAATAAGCTGCACTACACTTTTCGGACTTGGCATTCTGTAGTTCGGAAGCTCCATTACAAACGGCACAGGCTCGCCTTTAAACGCTGTTGTCTTAAGAATCAGCGCAAAAATTATCCCTACTGCTATGCCTGTAAGATAAAGCGCAATCATTACAACGGCACCGTTTTCCGGGAAGAATGCGGCTGTAAAAAGTGCATAAATCGGAAGTTTGGCTGAGCAGCTCATAAACGGCGTAAGCATAATCGTCATCTTGCGGTCCCTGTCAGAAGGCAGCGTCCTTGTTGACATTATCGCAGGCACCGAACATCCAAATCCAATCAGCATCGGCACAAAACTTCTTCCTGACAATCCGATTTTTCTAAGAAGCTTATCCATAACAAATGCGACTCTTGCCATATATCCGCTGTCTTCGAGAATTGAAAGGAAGAAAAACAGTACGACAATTACCGGCAGGAAGCTCAATACACTTCCCACACCGGCAAATACACCATCAATCACAAGCGAATGGACGACAGGATTTATTCCATAGTTTGTAAGGGCAATATCGCAGATACCGGTAAACCATTCAATACCAGCCTCCATCCAGTCAGAAAGCACCGCACCTATCACACCGAAAGTAAGCCAGAATACAATTCCCATTATTGCAATAAATGACGGAATCGCAGTAAATTTTCCTGTAAGTATTCTGTCGATTCTTTCACTTCTTATATGCTCTTTGCTTTCATTAGGCTTGACTACGGTTGCATCGCACAGATTTTCAATAAATCTGAAACGCATATCTGCCAGTGCCGCCATTCTGTCCTGACCGCTTTCCTCTTCCATCTGCACTATAATGTGTTCAAGCATTTCCTTTTCATTTGAATCAAGCTTAAGCGCATCAAGTATGAGAGTGTCACCCTCCATGAGCTTTGTTGCAGCAAATCTTACAGGGATTTTGGCTCTTTTGGCATGATCCTCTATCAAATGTATTGTTGCATGAATACAGCGATGAACGGCTCCTGAATCCTTTCCGTCCGCATCGCAGAAATCCGTTCTTCCCGGATATTCCCTGTATTTTGCCACATGAACCGCATGTTCTATAAGCTCTCCGATACCTTCATTCTTCGCGGCTGATATAGGTATCACAGGTATTCCGAGCTGCTCTTCAAGCTCATTGACATGTATCGTTCCCCCGTTGGCACTTACCTCATCCATCATATTCAGCGCAAGCACCATAGGAATATCCAGCTCAATAAGCTGCATTGTAAGATACATATTTCTCTCAATATTGGTTGCATCAAGTATATTAATAATTCCGTCGGGATGTTCCTTTAAAAGGAATTCCCTTGTAACTATCTCTTCACTTGTATATGGTGAAAGAGAGTATATTCCCGGCAAATCTGTCACAAGCGTATCTGGATGGTTCTTTATTGTTCCATCCTTTCTGTCAACTGTGACACCCGGGAAATTACCGACATGCTGATTAGAGCCTGTCAACTGGTTAAAAAGAGTTGTCTTTCCGCAGTTCTGGTTGCCCGCAAGCGCAAATGTAATCTGCTGCCCGTCAGGTATCTCTTCTCCGCGTCTTTTCATCGAATACTTTTTATATTTCTCTTCACCCACTCCCGGATGCTTAACCTGAGTACGTCTTTCATTACTTCTCTTATAGTCATGTGCATCATGCACATCTGTAAGTTCAATTTTGGATGCGTCATCCTTGCGCAGTGTAAGCTCATATCCGCGCACACGAAGTTCCAGCGGATCCCCCATAGGTGCCACCTTAACCAGCGTCACCTCAGTTCCCGGAGTAAGTCCCATATCAAGAATATGTTTTCTTAATGAAACCTCATTACAATCAACTGACTGTATAACAGCATCCATTCCTATGCCAAGTTTGTCCAATGTCATATAGTAATCACCTTCCGTGTCTTATCAGTAATATTTATCAACAATTCGTATTATTTTAGCCACACTTTACCCCTGTTGTCAATATTACCACGACAGTTTTCAAATCATTTCCGCTTCATTTTCTTAAGCATTTTCTTGTCTTCATCAGACACTCGGAAGGACTCTGCCATCTTCTGTATTGACTTGTTATATGTCCAGTCGTCAAGTTCATTATCTTTAAGGAACTCAAGAGTTTTTCCCGGATATTTGGCATATGCGGTTGCAACGCACCATGCGACTCCCATTTTCGTATAATATCCGTCATACTTCAGGCGGTTCATACATTCAAGCACTCTGTCAATATATTCATCCACCAAAAAATGGCTCATCAAAAGTACTGCCACAACTCTCTGTGGAAATTCCGCATCTGATGTGACATATTTTGAAAGCCATTCCCATGTCTCTTCCCTGTTTTTTCTTGCTATTGAAAAAGTCTGGCAGAATGCATCATTAACCGCCCAGTCATGAATCTTAGGTACAAATTCATCTGCATATTTTATGACAGTTTCAAAATCATCCTTTGCATACCCTATTACAAATGCTTTAAGAAGCTCATGCTCGTAATATTCTTCAGGATATTCAGTCAGAAATTTTTTATAATCCTGCTTTGCAATCTGTTTTGCCATTTTACGCAGTTCCGGTATTTTGACACCCAGAATCGGCTTACTGCCCGGAACCAGTTTACTGTTAAAAGCTGCCTGATGCTTTGTAGCCATTTTTTCTAACAGCTCATCAATATTTTCAGTCATTATTTTAATCCTCTTATCACAAAGTAAAAGCAATATCTGCACCTGATATCAGATTATTGTACCACCGCCAAATACATGACCGTTCTCATAAAGAACCACAGCCTGGCCTTTGGTAATTGCCCTCTGCGGCCTGTCAAATATACATTCCATCGTGTCATCACCTGTCATACGCACAGTACATTCTCCGCCGTTGTGGCTGTATCTTATTCTTGCCATAAGATGACGGGGCTCTTTAAGTGACTCTTCTGCCATAAAATTCAGTCCGGATGCCAGAAGCCTGTCTGAAAAGCAGTCCTCATTATCACCAATCACAACCTCATTGGTTTCAGGTCTTATATCCACCACAAACACAGGATGTCCCATAGCAAGTCCAAGACCTTTTCTTTGTCCTATCGTATAATGAAGATAGCCTTTATGACGTCCGATTACCTCGCCTGAAAGATTCACGAAATTACCCGGAACCAACGCGGATTCACATTCACGGCAATATGCCGAATTCTGTATAAATCCTGCATAATCCCCATCAGGCACAAAGCAGATATCCTGACTGTCAGGCTTATTAGCCACCATAAGTCCTATTTTTTCTGCTATCGCACGTATTTCCTTCTTGGTGTAATCCCCGACAGGCATCAGCGTATGCTTAAGCTGCTCCTGCGTAAGATTGTAAAGCGCATATGTCTGGTCTTTGTCGGCTGTAACCGAATTGCTTATAACATATCTTCCGTTATCAAGCTGTTCAATTCTCGCATAGTGCCCCGTTGCAATGTAATCGGCTCCAATCTCAAGACTTCGCTTTAACAGTGCCTCCCACTTGACATATCTGTTGCAGGCAATACAAGGATTAGGAGTGCGTCCGTTTTTATATTCCCTTACAAAATATTCAATTACATTTTCTCTGAACTCATCCTTAAAATTCATGACATAATAAGGTATATCAAGCTGATTTGCCACGCGTCTTGCATCCTCGACAGCACTAAGACCGCAGCAGCCTCCGTTTTCTTCGAGTGTGCAGGAGTCCTCATCCTGCCATATCTGCATAGTCACACCAATTACATCATATCCCTGCTCTTTCAAAAGATAGGCTGCCACAGATGAATCTACTCCTCCTGACATGCCTACAACTACTTTCTTCTTCATTATGCCCTCTCATCTTAAAGCATTTGTTAAAAGGATTGCGGCTAAAATTCTAAAATCTAATCTACAGATACCTATTGCTTTCCGCATTGTTCATTATAAGGCATTTTCTTGCGTTTTACTAGTCCTTTTCACTGATATCGTTTTTTGGTTCCTCAAGTCCTGCAATCTCTATGTTATTCTTTGTTGCATAATCCCATAATGCCGCATGTATTGCCTCCTCAGCAAGCAGTGAGCAGTGCACCTTGACCGGAGGAAGTCCGTCCAGTGCATCCATAACAGCCTTATTGGTTACCTCCATTGCCTCCTGCACGGATTTTCCTTTGACAAGTTCAGTTGCCATACTGCTTGTAGCAACCGCAGCGCCACATCCGAATGTTTTAAACTTGCAGTCACGGATAATCCGGTTTTCATCAATATCCAGATATATTCTCATTATATCTCCGCATTTTGCATTCCCTACAGTTCCTACTCCGCTTGCATCTTCAATTTCTCCGACATTTCTCGGATTCTGAAAATGATCCATAACCTTTTCACTATACATACTATCCTGATACCTTAACCTTTCTTCTAATTCATTCTGTTATAATCCTATGATTAATCATGCTTCTGTGACTTTAAAAAGTCTTCATACAATGGTGACATATTTCTGAGCCTTGCAACAATTTCTTTAATTCTGTCAACCGTAAAATCTATATCCTGCTTTGTTGTCATTGTTCCAAGTGTGAGTCTCAGCGAGCCGTGTGCTATTTCGTGAGGAAGCCCTATTGCGAGCAGTACGTGTGAAGGGTCGAGTGAGCCTGATGTACATGCAGAACCGCTTGAAGCGCATATTCCCTCCATATCAAGCATAATAAGCAGCGACTCGCCTTCAATAAACTGAAAGCTGAAATTTGCATTATTAGGAAGCCTTTTATATCTGTCCCCATTCAGTCTTACATAAGGAATTTCTGTTAACACCCGGTCTATAAGATAATCTCTTAACTCACTCTCCTTTGATGTTCTTTCTTTCATATCGGCACTCGCAAGCTTTGCTGCTTCTGCAAATCCGATAATTCCCGGCACATTTTCAGTACCTGCCCTTCTCTTTCTCTCCTGAGCCCCGCCATGTATAAATGAATGCATTTTGACGTTGTCACCAATATAAAGGAAGCCTATTCCCTTTGGCCCGTTAATCTTATGTGCGCTGGTGCTTAACAAATCAATCTTCATCTCCTCAACATCAATCGGCACCTGTGTATATGCCTGAACAGCGTCTGTATGAAAAATGATTCCGGCCTTTCTTGCAATCTCTCCTATTTGGGCAATAGGCTGAAGTGTTCCTATCTCATTGTTTGCAAACATAATTGATATAAGAATAGTATCTGGTCTTATCGCCTTCTTCAGCTCATCAATTTTGACGATTCCATTCTCATCAACATCAAGATATGTTACTTCAAATCCTTTCTTTTCAAGATATTCACACGTATGCAGTATTGCATGATGCTCTATTTTACTTGTGATAATATGGTTGCCCTTTGAACCGAGGCTTTCTGCGATGCCCTTAATTGCCCAGTTATCTGACTCTGAACCTCCTGCCGTAAAATATATATTCTCGGTCTTTGCATTAATAGTTTTTGCAATCGTTTCGCGTGCCAGTGTTATGGCCTTCTTATTCTCTGCCGCAACACTGTAAATTCCCGAGGGATTCCCAAATTTATCAGTAAAATACGGAAGCATTGCCTGAAGCACCTCCGGACGTACCGGCGTTGTTGCCGCATTGTCAAGATAAATTATTTTCTTCTCTTCCATTTTTGCTTTCCTTCCTTTTAAATTTATTATTCATTCCTATATTTCCACAAATGCTATATTTTTATTTGTATCATACTAATTAGATAGGATTTATAGTTTTACTCTACTACCATTATACATTTATGTCAAGATTATTTTCCTCCATTCCGAACTTCAATGTATATTCTAATCCGTATTCTGTTCTCATATAAATAATTAACACTCTGCCGGAGTAATTCCTATGTCATCATTCAAGCAAATTTTAAAAAATTCTGTTATTAAAGGTACATTTATTCTTACTTTCGCCGGTCTTATAAGCAAATTAATGGGCTTTTATTATAAAATATTCCTGTCGGGGGCAATTGGTGCGGAAGGAATCGGGCTGTACCAGCTTGCTTTTCCTGTCATGGGAATTGCATTGTCCGTATGCTCAATGGGCATTGAAAATGCAATATCAAGATTTTGTGCCAAAGAATCCGATAAGAATGGCATTTTTACATCCGGTATAATGATATCGCTCTGTCTCGCATTTATAATCTCGTTTATTATCTATAATAACAGCGGGTTTATAGCGCACCGTTTTCTCTTAAATGATAACGCTGCACCGTTAATATCCGTAATATCGCTGTCAATTCCGTTTTCATGTATTCACCAGTGTGTAAACGGTTACTATTATGGTCTTAAAAAAACAAAAATACCGGCACTGTCACAGTTGTTTGAACAACTTGTGCGTGTCGGCAGTGTATTATTGATAACATATTATATGCATTGCAAAGGAAATGAAGTTACGCCTGTTATTGCAGTAGCAGGAATTGCCGCAGGCGAGGCTGCTTCCAGCATATTTTCCCTTGCCGCACTTAAAATTAATATCAGATACAAGCCAAGTTTCGGCAATTGGAAAAACAATACCGGAAAGATTATCGGAATGGCATTTCCTATATCATGCAACCGTGTTCTTCTGACACTCCTTCAAAGCGGAGAGGCAATATTAATTCCTGCACAGCTTATCATATTCGGAATGACGCGCACTGAGGCTCTGTCTGCCTATGGCGTTCTTACCGGAATGGCAATGTCATTTATAACATTTCCGTCAACAATCACCCAGTCTGCTGCCATAATGCTGCTTCCTACGGTATCCGAAGCACAGTCCGGACATGACAGCCATCTCATATCTCAGGCAGTCACGACATCTATAAATGCCAGTCTTGTCATGGGAATCTTCTGCGTTGGCGGATTTATAATTTACGGTGCTCCGTTTGGCGCACTGATATTCCACAATGAACTTGTGTCTGACTTTTTGCGTGTTCTTGCATGGCTCTGTCCGTTTTTATATGTAAACACAACGCTTACCGGCATCCTTAATGGTCTGGGAAAAACAGGCATAACATTTATGTGCAATATAATCGGTATAGTCATACGCATCGCATTTATAATATTTCTGATTCCTGCATACGGTATATCCGGATGCATGTGGGGACTGCTTGCAAGCCAGATTTTTATAACAGCCGCATACGTCTTTATACTTGCCAGGATGTACCCGTTCCGTTTCAACCCTGTCAAAGCGATACTTCTGCCTGTGTTCGCACTTATCATATCAGTGCTTATATCGCTTTTTATATATGTGCCTGCGCTTACCGCACAGGTTCCTTATGCAATATGCCTGATTCTCGGAGTAATGGTCGCAGGAATCGTCTACTGCTCTGTCATTGCGCTTTTTTACCGGAAGAACGTCTGATACCGGCACCGCTGTAATTGACAATAAAAATGCCTATGCATACCAGAATAAGAGCTGCAAAATATTTAAATTTAAAAATATTTTCATGAAGAACAAGGCCTGCGAGGAAAATTCCCGACACAGGTACTACAAAATTATAAATGCAGATTTTCCCCACGGGATTATATTTAAGCAATTGTGCCCACAGTGTAAATGCAATGGCAGAAAGTGCTGCAAGATATGTAAGCACAAGAACCCCCTCTGTGTTTACACGGTTGAAGCTTCCTCCTGCAATCAGACCGATTATTGTCAGAATAACTCCGCCGCTGAAAAGATTATAGCCTGTTACAATCATTGAATCTGTATTCTGTGTTATTGCTTTACTCATTATTCCGGAAATGCAGAAAGCTATCGCTGCAATAAGCACAAAGCCTTCACCCAGAAACGACACATCAAATACATTGTCACCATCTCCAAGTGTCACAAGCAGCACACCTGCAAAGCCAACAAGACAGCCTGCTATCTTTTTTGCATTGAGTTTATCGTCCTTATATATAAAATGTGCCATTACCGCAGATATAAATGTCGTCATCGAATTTACAATTGAGCCGTTGGCGGATGATGCATTTGACACACCTATATAAAAGAAAATGTACTGGACAACCGTCTGAACAAGTCCAAGTGAAACAATCGGTACAATCTCATTTTTCTTCATAACAGGCAGTTTCTTTTTTAACAGTATATAAAACAGCAGCACCATCAGACCTGCTGCCGTGAAGCGTATTCCCGCAAACAGTAATTTATCGCTCACCCTGTCAGTTATGTTAAAATATTTATATCCGAGTTTTATATAAGGGATGGCGCTGCCCCAGAGTGCATTGCATATCACTGCTATCAGCACTACCATTCCTCCGTTTTTAAATAGGCTTTCTTTTTCTGATGATTTCATATTTCTCATACCAATCTCCATTCCGCAGACGCTTTTGCAAGTTACTCATTCGCAACATTTCACATCATACTACAAAAAATTTCGGCTGTCGATAAAAATATTGACATTCAGTTCATTAAAACCGATAATAATACCAGAAGGACAGTGTGAAAAGTCTTATTGATATAAAGTTTTTCACACGGCTGTTTGTGTAGCAGACGCCACAAATAAGCCTTACCGCAGAGCCATATCCGATGCCGGGTGCGCAACTTTCCTTTGATACTAAAGTGTCTGCAGAATGGAGATTACAATGGCTATTAATAACGAATATGTATGGCATGACAGAAAGCGCTGGACATTTTTGGGACTTCCTTTTACATTTACAACATATGCGGCAACGAATGAAGTTCTGTACATCAATAAAGGCTTTTTCTCAACAACCGAAGATGAAGTCAGATTGTACCGTATTATGGATATTTCATTAAAGAGAAATCTGTTTCAGAAAATATTCGGTCTTGGTACAATCCACTGCTGCTCCGGCGACAAGACACTCAAGGATTTTGATATTGTCAATATTAAAAAATCACGCGAGGTTAAGGCTCTCTTATCAGACTTAATTGAGACTCAGCGTGAAGCCAAACGCGTTATCAGCCGTGAAAATATCGTTGACCACTCGGATGATTTTCATGATGATGCACTTACACCTGATGACTTTGACCGCGATGACAGTCCGTTTGACAATGACCGTGACTAGTACAATAAAATAAAAATCAAAAAGGGCGCTGTACTAAGATGATATAAATGCTTAGTGCGGCTGCCCTTTTACTATGCGAATGCTATTATGTAAATATTATTGTGTAAATGCTGTTACTTGACTGAAGTCATATTCAGAAGATTTCTTGTAAGATTTCTTACTGCTGTTCTGTTCTCCTCACTCAGCCTGTCATATTCCAATATAAATTCATAATATTTATTGAATTTATCCGTTCCTTTGTTGTCACTCTTAACATTGCCGGGTATGTCTGTAAGTTCCAGAAGATAATCCACAGTGACATTAAAATGAGATGACAGCTTCATCAGCAAGTCAACCGGTGTCTTATAAATGTCGTTCTCTATCCTGCTGATTGTCTGCTGTGAAGTTCCAAGCCTGTCCGCCAGCATCCGCTGACTTTGATGGCGGCTTTTTCTCAGTGCTGTAACCCTGCTCTTCATACTGTTCTCCTTTAATATATAAATATTTTAACAATATGAATAATAATAAATATCCATATTCTGGGTATTTATTACTCGCATTTTGGGTATTTTATTATAATTCTATCATTTTACTATCCTTTTACTATCCCTTCGCATGCTCTCGTATGCTCCACAGCAAAACGATGCAGCATTTTGGGCGGGGCGTTCAAGTTATGCTGTTGCACTGGTGCAACTTTCTATATTCCGGATACTTCTTCCTGCTTTTGGGTACAAAAATACCACAAGTCTATTGACTGGTGGCATCTCTATACTCATATATAAGTATGAAGAAACTATTTGGCAGGCGTACGCTTCTCCTGCATCTCTCGGGTTTCCCCTGTCATTACCATCGGCGTGTGGATCGTACGAATTCTTCCACCTCAAATAGCTTCTTCCTTACTGTATGCACATTATATATCTATTATTCTTTTTTGTAAAGAATGGTTTTGTTTCTCAATAACCGATTCCATTCCTTTTCATCAATTTTCATAAATGTAATGATAGAATTTTTATAACTTGAATCATCTTTAGATGTGGTCAATCTTAATACTGTTTTAAATACCTCACCATTTTCTATTATTTCCTTTAACAACAGTGCTGTATTCGGCTTATTTGCTTCTATGATGTAATCAGGATTTTTTACAATTTCTTCAAAATAAGAAGAAAATCTTTCGTAGTCATTAGGATGTCTATCCATAATATGTCTAATCTGATTATCGGTTATAATTACTTCATCTGTAGCTATATCCTCCGTGATACATCTGTATATTTCTTTGTTTATTTTACCAATAGAATGCACATATATAATCCTTTCATCATTTGCATCGTTTATTATATCATTCCGAATTTTTCTTCCTGAAGCTCTGCATACTGCTACTTTGCTTCCTGCTCATTAAACATCTGCACATCTTCAAGCTCTGCCGGCGTCCATGTGTCATCAGGTGCATCCGATATTCCAGATACTTCATTCTGTTTTGGTACAAAAATACAACTGGTCTCTTGACTGATGGCATTTACGTTAACCATGTGTGTCCATATGTTTCCTCATCAATCGGTCATATCTTCTCATAAAATCAGTCTCCATTATTTTCCGTAGTATCTGCTATACTTGGTGCATGAAATCTGGAATAGTCATTCGCCAAGTACTTATCAAACTTAGAAAATGCATATTCTTCTTTCTCACCAGTATCTTTATTCTTTCTATTTCCGTTGAACCAGATACCACGTTTTCCTACATTCTTACCTGTTTTGTTAGTAACACACTCTTTTAAAAATTCTTCTGAAGAAAGAATCCACGTCTTGCCAAGTCTCTCTGAATAAAATACAAAATAGAAATTAGTGGTCAACTCATGGGTTATTCCAGCAAATAATGCTGCGTCGCCATCAGTCACTTCCTTTGACCTAGCCTTAATCTGTACTTCGATGAACACTCCATCTTCACGTTTTATAACACAGTCAACACCATGGTCATCTACTAATGGCATATAGCAATCTAAGCCTTCCATGAGCATATCACCGACAATTTTATATTCCATTCGCTTTCCAAATCCAGCAGAATGTCTAAATGAATTGTCTATCATATCATTTCTCCCTACACAAAAAAAGATTTCATCTTCCAATCCTTTAACAGCTTTTTCATATCCTGCTTTGCCACCGAATTCTTTTGTTGACCGATGCAGCATTTTGGGCGGGGCGTTCAAACCTAAAGTCGCTGAAACTCCTTTATTTTCAATGTTTTAATTCCAGTTGCCGCACTGTACTATCTATGTACCTGCACCACTCTGTTTTCCGCCTTACTTCATCGGTGCCCCGTTCAAATCATACGGCGTAGTCTGGTATACGAAATAATTGAGCCAGTTGCTGTAAAGTATGTTGGCATGAGCACGCCATGACAATTCAGGACGCTTAGTGTAATCATCATCAGGATAATAGTTAACCGGCATATCAGGCGAAATCCCCTTTGCCATATCTCTTTTATACTCCTGATCAAGAGTAATCCTGTCGTATTCAGGGTGTCCCATAACAAATAAGTTCTTTCCGTTGCGTGACATTACAATGTAAACACCTGCCTCTTCAGAATCAGCAAGTATCTCAAGCTCAGGACATTTTTCAATATCCTCCCTGCTCACAGCCGTGTACCTTGAATGAGGTGCCATAAAATAATCATCAAATCCTCTCATAAGAGGGTGCTTTCTGTTAATCACATGATGTCTGTAAATTCCTGACAGTTTTTTATCAAGCATATGCTTGTCTATTCCATACTTGTGATAAAGTCCTGCCTGTGCTCCCCAGCATATAAAAAGCGTTGAAGTACAGTGCATATCTGCCCAGTCCATTATCTGTGTGAGCTCATCCCAGTAATTGACTTCCTCGTACGGAAGCTGCTCAACAGGCGCACCTGTAATTATAAGACCGTCATAATTGTTTGCCTTAACCTCATCAAACACATTATAGAATTTGTGCAGATGTGATTCAGATGTATTCTTTGAAGTGTGTGTCTTCATCTGAAGAAATGTCACATCTATCTGCAGCGGAGTATTCGACATTGCGCGCAGAAGCTGTAACTCAGTCTCTTCCTTAATCGGCATAAGATTGAGCACAAGAATCTGAAGCGGACGTATGTCCTGCGACACTGCCCTTGTCTCATCCATTACAAATATATTTTCATGTTCAAGTCTTGCCTTCGCAGGCAGGTCATTCTGTATCTTTACCGGCATTATAAAACATCTCCCTATAACTTTTTGTATTGCTTTTTTGCATTGCTTTTTATATTACAGCTTTATTCCGAACATTGCAAGGAACTCATCCTCCGTTATCACCGGAATGCCAAGTTTTGCCGCTGTTTTGTTCTTTGAAGAACCTGATGTGCTGTCATTATTGATAAGATAACTTGTGTTTCCCGTAACGGAACCGGTTACCTTACCTCCCATATTTTCTATCAGTTCCTTTAGTGCATTTCTGTTTTCAAAATGTGCAAGTGCCCCGGTAATAACAAATGTCTTACCTGAAAGTTCACTGCTTTCCTGAGATAAATCCGCTTTTTCCAGATTAAGCTCTTCCAGAAGCTCTTTGAAATCTTCACGGTGTTTCTCATCTTCAAAATATGACACAAAAGAATCGGCAATTACATCTCCTACGCCATCAATGGCGCAAAGCTCATCTCTGGTGGCATTTATTACATTTTCAATGTCATTCCCGAAATTTTTCACTATCATCTTAGCATTGGATAATCCGACATTGGCAATTCCCAGGCTGTAAATCAGCTTTGCAGGCGTAGTATTTCTTGAATTTTCCACTGCCGCAATCATATTATCGTATGACTTCTGTCCGAAGCCCTCCATTGAAACTATCTCATCCTTATGCATATCAAGGTGATATAAATCCCTGAATTTGTGAATCATGCCATGCTGGATAAACTTCTCAAGCGTCGCTTCTGAAAGTCCGTCTATATTCATGGCGTCCCTTGCGGTAAAATGCACGAAGCTCTTGACATGTTTTGCCTGACAGTCAGGATTGGTACAATACAATGACTTTGCATCATTAAGATTCCGGATTTCCGTAGGCCCGTTGCATACGGGACAAACCTCCGGAATATCCCTCACACCGCTTCTTGTAAGATTTGATGCTATCTGCGGGATAATCATATTTGCTTTGTACACTTCTATCGTGTCACCGGCGCCAAGCTCAAGCGATTCCATTATACTGATATTATGCACGCTTGCACGGCTTACACTTGTTCCTTCAAGTTCAACCGGATCAAACACAGCAACAGGATTAATCAGACCTGTTCTTGATGCGCTCCACTCAATATAACGAAGTGTTGTCTGCGCAGTCTCATCAGTCCACTTGAACGCAAGTGCATTACGTGGGTACTTGGCAGTTGTACCAAGTGAATCACCATACGCTATATCATCATACAAAATAACAAGTCCGTCTGACGGAAAATCATTACCTGTAATCGCATTTTCAAACCACTCAACAGTGTCTCTTAAATTATCCCTTGAAACAATCTTATACTCCACGGTTTCAAAGCCCTGACCTGCAAGCCATTCCATCTGATTTTGTCTTGAGTTACCAAAATCAACACCATCTGCCTTAACAAGTGTAAATGCAAAGAAATTGACATTTCTCTCTTTTGTTATTTTATTGTTGAGCTGTCTTACCGAGCCGCTGCACAAATTTCTAGGATTCTTGTACTTTGCTCCCTCTTCGGGAATCTGCTCATTAATTTTTTCAAAATCAGAATACCTTATTACAGCCTCCCCGCGAAGTATAAGCTCGCCCTTGAAAGGAATTGTGACAGGCACATTCTGAAAAACTTTTGCATTATTGGTGATTACTTCACCAACCTCTCCGTTGCCTCTTGTTACAGCCTTTGTCATTACGCCGTTATTGTATGTCAGAACAATTGTAAGTCCGTCCATCTTCCATGAGAGAAGACCTTTCTGTGTTCCAAGCCATTCAACCAGCTCATCGACACTTTTTGTCTTGCCGAGACTTAACATAGGCTTTTCATGTCTTTCTTTCGGAAGCTCACTAAGCGCTTCATAGCCCACATTCACCGTAGGACTGTTAGACAGCACACAGCCTGTTTTTTCTTCAAGCAAAACAAGCTCATCATAAAGGGCATCATATTCAAAGTTTGACATCATCTCCCGTCCCTCTGAATAATAAACCTTTCCTGCCTTATTTAGAATATCCACAAGTTCTTTTATTCTGTCAATGTCACTTTTTACCTGATTTAGCATATCAATCCCCATTCCGCAGATGCTCTTTTAAGCACTAATCTCCATTCAACTGCTTTGTCAGTTCAGCATATTCTTCTTCGGTTACTTTTCTGTAATTGCCTACTTTCAAATCACCCAGAAGAATATTCATTATCCTTATTCTCTTTAATTTTAATACTTTATATCCAAAATTCTCACACATTCTTCTAATCTGCCTGTTAAGCCCCTGTGTAAGCACAATTCTGAAGCAGAACTTTGTCACCTTCTCAACGACACATACATTGGTTGTCCTGTCCAGTTCCTTAAGATACACGCCGTCAGACATTTTTTTAATAAATTCTTCTGTCACAGGCTTATTGACACGAACGATGTATTCTTTCTCATGTCCGTTTGCAGAGCGGAGAATTTTATCCATCATCTCTCCGTCATTAGTCATCAGTATAAGTCCTTCTGAATCCTTATCAAGCCTTCCGACAGGATAAATGCGCTCAGGATATCCAATAAAATCGACAATATTATTATCTCCCTGCTTGTCAGTTGTTGTGCACACAATGCCCTCCGGCTTATTAAATGCCAGAAGTATTTTTCCTGCCTTTTTTGCGACCTTTGTGCCATTCACCTCAACTGTCTGACCATCAGAGACCTTACTTCCGCACACGGCTGTAACACCGTCAATTGTGACAGCACCTGCCTCTACAAGCCTGTCCGCCTCACGCCTTGAACAAACCCCCGCCTCGCTCAAATATTTATTTATCCGTACTTCCATATTTCCTCTTTCCCATTACTTCCGGCAGCCATCTGCTTACTACTGCGAAAAGCCTGCTAAAAATTCAGCCAGTTCCCTGTCAGCATCAAGCTTTGCATCGTGTTCGGCAGCAACCCTTGACACTATCTCGGCAATTGAGCTGCTCTTAAACATCATATCATTATAGGACGAAACATCTTCCCCCGGCTCTTTATTGGACACATAAAGATTACCGCTTGCATCGGTACACACATAGCAGTAAAGTATTCCCGGCAGAACAGTGCTGTATCCTTTATATCTGACGTTATATGTCACGGCAGTGATATATGTGCTGTTGAGCATTCCACTCATAGTATAGCAGTTAATATCCGTAACTTCCTCAATATACTCTGAAAATACCATGCGGTAAAATGAGTCAATGTCATCTACACTGTCCGTATACTTTGCAAGTTCCTCTTCGCTGCCATCAACAAGTGCTTCACAGTAGTTCTCAATCAGTCTGTTGACAGCCTCATTGCCGTTGCGTACAAATGATTTTGCGACAACTGCCGAAGTTACCGCTTCCTTCTGCATGGCTGCCACGACCGGTTCACTGCTGGCATTCTTTGCCTCATCTTCCTGTTGCGCATAAGAAACTACCACATCACTTGTTGAAGCCGTTGACGGATTTTCAAGCGGAACCAGTGCTACAACCAGCACAACTGCTGCAACAGCCAAAAGAGTATATGAAATAAGTCCATGCACATGTCTGCCATGAAAAATGTTTTTCAATCCATTCAATATACTTCTCCTCCCGGCAATTATTTAAAAGTCCGTTCCCTAATTAACAAAAAATAACAAAAAATGTCCGTGATGCGAGTCGAACGCACGACACCCGGCTCCGGAGGCCGGTGCTCTATCCACTGAGCTACACGGACATGTCTGGCTGACATCACTGTAATGAAAGTCTTGCCTTAAACTCATTTATTATAACAAAAGCACCCAGTCAAGTCAAATCATAACTTGTATCAAATCATATCCGCAAATCATATAAAATTATAACCTGTCTTATTTATGATATATCAGTTATGTTATATAACCGTTGACAATACCTTCCATGACGGTAATGACAGCCTTATTAAACAACAGTCTGTAATGCACCGTCACTTAGCTGCAATCATTGTAATTTTCTCTTCTCTGCTGTAAATATAAACATTATTTGCAAGCATTTCCTCTTTATCCACTATTGAAGCATTTACATCTCCCACAAGTTCATTCAGCTCCTGTATATTGTACTGCTCGTTCCACGGCAGCAGAATAACTTCATGAATACTGCTTGGAATAATTATCACATCACTTTCAAAATACTGTGAAAATCTTTCCAGCAGGCCTTCATACAACATGCTTGAAGCCCCGTTAATACATGCTTTATTGCTGAGTATATACATATATTCAGCATCTGTAAGTGCCTGCCCTTCCAATAACTCTTCATCAAGAAATGCATCCATCCTGGTTATGGTGTACGGAAGAATTACAGGCGTATTTTTCTTAGCCAGCTCATATATTTCGTCATCAGTTACATTCCACAATGCAAGATGTGCATTGTAAATAAGAGCTGTTGCACTGCCGTCTTTACTGCTTTCAACAAGCACGCAGAACACCACGGCCAAATCAAGGTATCTTTTATACGGAACACTTTCAAGAAGTTTTGTATTGGCATCATAATTAATCAGCTTAAATACTATCTTGCCGCGAATATTTTCAAAATTGCCAAAATCGGCTGCGGAAATCATTACCCTGCCTTTATTAATTTCATAAATCTGCAGGATTTCGCGGACAATTGCCTCTTCACTTCTCCCGGACATATACTGCTCATAATAACCGTTCAGATAAATAGTTGGCGAGCCTTCACTTTCTTTGCGCATTATTGTAAGCCCGTCAAGTTCACACCCGTTATTTTTAAGCACACGCCTGACCTCTACATCAACCTCCTCCCCCATAGTTTCTGAAACCCTTTTCTGCACGCAATTTAAGAATTGCTGATAATCCATCCTATCATCCTTTCTCTGATTTATTATAATTCCTGTGCAATGGAATTACATACTGTAAACAACCTGCGGAAACATGGCAGAAATGCCGTCCATATACATGATGCTTTATAAAAAGCAGTCGGATAAAAAATAAGACATACAGCAACCATCTGTTACTGTATGCCTAAATATACCAGCACTGTCTTAAAGTGTCAATTTACAAAATCACCATTATTTTTATAATATTTTTGTTAAAAGATTACGAATTTATCTGTTATTGACATTTATTTTTTCCATCAGGGAAACTCTGTTAAACGGAAGCATAAAATCAAATCCGTCAACAATATCATACATTTTGTCAATCAGTTCGTTAGCTATCTGCGCTCCCGTCTCTTCTCCCTGCTTTGATGTCATGTCCGGGGAATAGCGTGCCACAATTTCGTCAGGCACATCAATTCCGATAAATTCATTTTTGATAAAATTCGCATTTCTGTAGCTTATAAGCGGCATTATTCCACACAAAATCCTGGTATTAAGTCTGGATTTAATTGTTGCAAGCCGCTCAATGCCTTCATCGGTAAACACCGGCTGTGTCATAAAGTAAGATGCACCGGCATCGATTTTCTTCTGCATGCGCTCAATAATTTTATCAAGTCTTCCGAGTGTGACATTCAGTGCTCCGCCATAGTAAAACGGTTCATCAGTGAAATGCTCCTGATTCATTTCTTTGACAAAGCTCATCAGGCGGATTGAATTATAGTCAAACACGCCTGTCGTGGAGGTTCTTGATACACTTGGGACAGGATCTCCGGTAACTAAAAGAAGCTGCCTTATTCCGCTGATGTACGCTCCCAGAAGCGTTGAACGCATTGCAATCACATTTTTATCACGGCAGCATACATGAGGCATTACTTTAATTCCGGTATCCTGCATAACTTTAAGACTCATTAGTATTGAGTCAACACGGCTTCTTCCCATCGGCGAATCTGCAAATGTAAGAATATCAACATCATGTTTTTTCAGAAAATGCGCCTGCTCAATGAGCTTGTCATAATTTGCGTCATATGGCGGGTCCAGCTCCACGGCAACAACCTTATGCTCCGGCTTAAACATTTCGATAAATTCGTTGCTCACCTGCTCTCTGACTTCTACGCTGCCGTCATCCCTTAATATATTTTTATGTCCGCTTTTTTCATAGCCGATTTTATCAACTATTCCTTTGATATGCGAAGGTCTTGTACCACAGCAGCCACCCGTTATGTCAACGCCAAGCTGTGCTATCTTTTCGATATTTTTACAGAAATAATTTACATTATCCATAAACATCATACGGTTCTGCATCTGTTCAGGATATCCTGCATTAGGTATGCATGAAATGTATTTACCCTCAGGCACGCAAATGCGCTGCATAATCATGCCCATGTGCCCGGAACCGATTCCGCAGTTAAAGCCGCAGGAATCCACACAGTCCAGTTCAGCCGCTTTTTTCATAAGCCTGTCCGCACTTATGCCCGCTGCCGTAAACCCATTCTTATTAAGACAGAAATCAACCATGATAAACACATCCGACTTTGAACGTATATATTTCAGCACAGGCTCAATTTCGCTTATATCCGAAAATGTTTCAAAACGGATTGCATCAACACCCATCCTGATAAATATATCACACATCCGCATGTACTCATCCGTAACCTCATCTTCTGCTTCAGGAGCAGCCTTGATTGGTCCTATATCACCTGCAACATATGCTTTGCCGTCCGCACATTTTCTGGCGATTTCACACGCCTTTACAATCAGCTTTTCCTGCTCTTCTTTGTCTGCGCCGAGCACCGCTGTATTGGCAGCAAATGTATTGGTTCGTATAAGCTTTGCTCCTGCCTCAATATACTCGTTATGAATTTTCTCTATAATATCGGGATTTTCCAGTGTACACCGCTCAACAAGTGATGTCTGGTCTTTCGCAAGCTCCGCATAATACGTGCCCATCGCCCCATCCGTTATAAGTCTGTGTTCTTTTAAATATTCCCTTAAGCTTTCCATATTCCTCGCTTCTGCTGATATCACAGCTAATCTGAATTTCCAAATTATTATACACTAACACATGTCTTTTTTCCACACGATTTTACCCTTCCTTCATTAATCATGCATTTTTTATATTTTTACGGCATATGATTCGATATAAATACATATAGGAGCAGGGTTATGAACGAATTTAATTTGTACAGTGACATTCAGGCACGCACCGGCGGTGAAATTTATCTTGGTGTTGTCGGTCCGGTACGCACCGGCAAATCAACATTTATAAAACGATTTATGGACATCTGTGTACTTCCCGCCATGAAGGATATCAACGCAAAGGCCCGGGCCAATGATGAGCTTCCTCAAAGTGCTGCAGGAAAAACAATTATGACAACAGAGCCAAAATTCATTCCGAATGAAGCAGCCAAAATAACACTTTCAGACGATATAAGCCTCAAAGTACGGCTTATTGACTGTGTTGGTTTTATGGTTGACAAAGCCTCCGGTCATATTGAAAACGACCATGAACGCATGGTAAAAACGCCGTGGTTTCCAAACGAAATTCCATTTACAAAAGCTGCCGAGATTGGAACAAATAAGGTAATATCCGAACATTCAACAATCGGTCTTGTTGTGACAACTGACGGCTCTTTTGGAGAAATCCCCAGACAAAGCTACATTCCTGCCGAGGAACGCACCGTTAACGAACTTAAGAAAATCGGCAAACCTTTTATTATAATATTAAACAGCTCCCATCCGTTTGCAGCAGAGACAACGGAACTTGCCGCCAGTCTTTCCGAAAAATACGGAGTTTCTGTTCTCCCTGTAAACTGTGACCAGCTAAAGCAGGATGATGTTAATCGCATTCTCGAAAGCGTACTGTATGAATTTCCTATTACTGAATTTAACCTGTACGCACCTGAATGGATGGAAATGCTTGAAGACAACCATCCGCTTAAACAGGAGCTTATCGCTGCACTACGCGATATGCTTAACAGCTATACACAGATTAAAGATTTCAAAAAAAATCCGTATTCATTTTCAAATAGTTATGTAGAAAGTCTCAAAATCAGCAGTGTTGACACTTCTACCGGTAACATCAGGGTAGATGCCGTAATGCAGCCAAATGTATATTTTGACACGTTAAGCGAGCTTACCGGCACTACAATCAGAAACGAATATGAGCTTATAAGTACAATCCGTGATTTAAGCAGAAAACGCATGGAATTCGACAGCGTAGGAAACGCCCTGTCCAATGTTGCCCTGTCCGGCTTCGGTGTTGTCACTCCGGTACGCTCTGAAATTCAGCTTGAAGAACCTGTTGTTATCAAGAATGGTAACAAATATGGAGTAAAGATTAAAGCCTGTGCCCCTGCAATTAATCTTCTCAAGACCAATATCCAGGTAGAAATTGCGCCGATTGTAGGCTCCAAGCAGCAGGCTGATGACCTTATTGACTACATTAAAACCAACTCTGCTGACAACCCTGACGGCATCTGGGATACAAATATTTTCGGAAAGACTATCGAACAGATTGTAGAAGACGGAATAAATGAGAAAACCCGCAATATTACAGAGGAAAGCATGGGAAAAATCAGCGATACCCTCGAAAAGGTAATGAACGAAAATTCAGGACTTGTGTGCCTGATTGTTTGAAGTTTTACTCACAAAAAATAAATTCTCGGAATCAGAAATATTTTCTAATTCCGAGAATTATTCTATAATTCACTGCAGTCAAACACGTAATCACATTGCCAGATATTCATCAAGCTTCTCGCTGTGCCATTTATGCTCTCCGGGATAAACATCATGTATCAGGTTATCCCTGGCATCAAAGAAATCGTATGCTTTCCTTATAATGTCAATCTGTTCATTCACATTATCCATACCACGCGGGCCATTAAGGTGGTCTTCGCTGCATGACTGTATTATGAGTTTTCTCGGTGCAATCAGCGCCGCTATATCCCCCATATCAACCTTTTCCCACAGACGCGGCACGTAATTGCAGCTACAGTTATTATTAAGATACAGGTGGGAATCCTTAAATCCATACATATACCCACTTATCACAACCTTTTTGATGCGTTCATCCAGTGCTGCGAGCCATAATGCCTGCATTCCTCCACCGGAAAATCCAAGGCATGATATATTGGTGCTGTCCCACTCATCTCTCTCCTCTATGTAATCAATCAGCCTGAATAAATCCCATGTATTCATTCCTATGACCGTCATTCCAAGAGATTCTGCAATATGTGCAAGATTATAGCAGCTTCCTTCCATGAAAAACTCACTGCCCTGCTTGGCTATGTCTCTTCGCTCCCCAAAGCCTCTGCAGTCAGGACATATTGCTACATATCCCCGCTTTGCAATCTGAAGTCCGTAATCATAATTATACTTATCAATTGCCTCTGCGACTTCAGGTATGTCCCTTACTCCTGCCACGCTGTACTTTCCTGCGCCCTGATGCCCGCATGGTGCGATATAACACTGCGCATTCTTATTATTCCTGCATGACTCCGGTATAAGAATATACATCGGCATCCACACATCAGGCTCAGTCTGGATTATTACCTTTTCCCTGATGATGTCCTCATCAATTGCTACCCTCTCTGCAACAATAGGCTTAATGTTGCACATCTCCATCCGGTCCATCCCCAGCATCCGGATAAGCTTTGCCTTGGTTTTTTCCTTCCAGCCAAGAAATTCTTCTCTTGTCTTAGCTCTCATTCCATTCTGCCTTGCGTATTTATCATATTCCCTCTGCATACGTGTAAGGCATGTGTAAAATCTGTTAATACCGTAATTCTCGACCATCTATGCCCCTCCAAAACATTATTTGGTTAAAACTTTACAGACATTCCAAATTTCTATTATAATAATAGCACATATATTCAATAAAAGGAATTGAAAATTTATAAACAATTAAATATAATTTTATTCATATTCTGAAAATGTATAAAAATTGTGAAAGGTAATCAACAATGATAATTCTATCCATACTGAATATTAAACATTTTATGTCCAAACTTTTTGTAAAAGAGGCATTTGATTCGTGGCTTGTATCCGACATAACAATCACCACACACAATACCTTCTGCATAAACGGACAGCTAAACTTAAGTTTCTTTGATGACGAGGAGCAAAAACAGCTCCAAAGCCATGAATACTCCACATGGAAGCTTTTACGTCCTGTTTGTTTCGGAATTATCCGCGGGAATAAATCACCTTCTTTTATGAAACTGGTATTCCAGCTTCCCGAAGATGAAACAAACCGTCTCATTAAGGAATCTTCATCTGCCTACGCGCCGGAAGATATCAACGGACTTTTTATCAATATCAGGTACGAACATGGCCGACTTCTTATAACGACCGGTTCTTCAATCCGCATTTTTGCGGCAGACAGGTCACTTGACGAAAGTTTTGAGCAGTATGTAAGGTCATTTTTAACAGAGCACGAAATTGAATATGATATGGATTTTTAAATTTTGTTAGCACTCATTTGAAATGAGTGCTAATTTTTTCTTGACATTCATTTTCAACGGTATTATCATTACATACAATGATAATTTTATTAATTATTTTTAAGTATTTTTATTAAGGAGTGTGTTTTACTATGGCAAATGAACATGGAAGTCTTTCTATTAACAGTCAGAATATCTTTCCTATAATTAAAAAGTGGCTCTATTCTGACCACGACATTTTCTACCGCGAATTAATTTCTAACGGCTGCGATGCCATCACCAAGCTTAAGAAGCTTGCAATGATTGGCGAGTATAATGAGCCTGATGACACAGACTACAAGATAGTGGTAAAGGTTAACTCTACCGATAAGACCATTAAGATTATTGATAACGGTCTTGGTATGACTTTCGATGAGGTAAACCAATATATTAACCAGATTGCATTTTCAGGTGCTGAAGCTTTCCTTGAAAAATATAAGGACAAAGCAAATGATGACCAGATTATCGGACACTTCGGTCTTGGTTTCTACTCAGCATTTATGGTAGCCGACAAGGTAACTATTGATACTCTCTCATATACCGAAGGCGCAACACCTGTTCACTGGGAATGTGACGGCGGTACAGAGTATGATATGAAGGAAGGCTCAAAGACAACCGTAGGTTCCGAGATGACTCTTTATCTTAATGAGGAATCCTACGAATTTGCCAATGAATACCGTGCACGTGAGGTAATTGAGAAATACTGCTCTTTCATGCCAATTCCTATCTATCTTGAGAAAGAAGACGGCGAGCCGCAGTACGAGACAATTGATGAGGATGAAGTAACTGAGAAGGATACAGTTATCGAGCACATCGTTGAGGAAGCAAAGACAGAGGAAGTTGAAAAGGAAGACGGAACAACCGAAACTGTTGAGACGGTGCCTGCCAAGAAAAAAGCTAAAATCCTCAAAAGACCTGTTATGCTCAATGACACAAATCCTCTTTGGAACAAGCATCCTAATGAGTGTACCGAGGAAGAATACAAGGATTTCTACCGCAAAGTATTCCGCGATTACAAAGAGCCTTTATTCTGGATACACCTCAATATGGACTATCCGTTTAACTTGAAGGGTATTCTTTACTTCCCTAAGCTAAATACCGAGTATGAGACAATTGAAGGAACTGTTAAGCTTTACAACAATCAGGTATTCGTTGCCGATAACATTAAGGAAGTAATTCCTGAATTTCTTCTTTTGTTAAAGGGTGTAATCGACTGTCCTGACCTTCCTCTGAATGTTTCAAGAAGCGCACTTCAGAATGATGGATTTGTTAAAAAGATTTCAGATTACATTACCAAGAAGGTTAGTGACAAACTTTCAGGAATGTATAAGACTGATAAGGAAAATTATGAGAAATACTGGGATGACATTAATCCATTTATCAAATTCGGCTGCTTAAGAGATGAAAAATTTGCTGAGAAAATGAATGACTATATCATTTTCAAAAATATTGACGGCAAATATCTCACTCTCAAGGAATGTCTTGAGGAGAATAAAGAGAAACACGAAAATACTATCTTCTACGCTACTAATGAGACTGAGCAGAGCCAGTACATTAATATGTTCCGCGAAGAAGGAATAGATGTCGTTATACTTAACCAGTCAATTGATCAGGCATTTATAACAACTCTTGAGAATAAAAATGAAGGTCTGAAGTTTGCACGAGTTGATGCTGACATCGCTGACAGCTTTAAGGAAGAGACAAGTGAGGATGAACTCAAGGAAACAACAGAGACTCTTACTGAAATTTTCAAAAAAGCACTTAACAATGACCAGCTTGAGGTTAAGGTTGAAAAACTTAAGGATGCCGGAATTTCTTCTGTTATCACTTTGTCAGAGGAAAGCCGCCGCATGCAGGATATGATGAAGATGTACAATATGAACGGCAACATGACAATGTTCGGAACAATGGGCCAGACTCTTATTTTGAATGCCAACAACTCTCTTGTACAGTACATTCTTAATAATAAAGATGCCGAGAATATTAACATGTTCTGCGAGCAGTTATATGACCTCGCCATGTTAAGCCACGGTCCTCTTGCTCCTGAGCAGATGACAAAGTTTGTGACAAGAAGCAACGAGATTCTGTCAATGCTTGCAAAATAAAGCATTATAATTTATACTTAAATAGGCTGGAGCAAATTTCTGCCCCAGCCTGTTTTAAAGTTTATCAACATTTAGGAGCACTACATATGTCTGATTCATCTAATACTTCCGGTAATATCTGGACTGAAATATTAAGCTACATTAAAATCCTCATTCTTGCTGCTGTGATAGCATTTTTATGCAATACATTTATTATTGTAAATGCTGAAGTTCCTACAGGTTCAATGCGAAACACGATTATGGACTATGACCGCCTTATCGGTTTCAGGCTCTCTTATATTTTCTCTGAACCACAGCGCGGTGATATTATCATCTTTAAATTGCCTGATAATGAAGCCGAAACATATGTAAAGCGTCTAATTGGTCTTCCCGGAGACATTATAGAAATTATGCCTGACGGTGACGGCGTTGTGCATGTTTATGTGAATGGTGAAATGCTTGACGAACCATATTTACTTGAACCTATGTCACCTACCGTTGAATACCAGAAATACATAGTTCCTGCCGGGCACTATTTTGCAATGGGTGACAACCGCAACAGTTCACTTGATTCACGTTACTGGAATAACAAATACATTTCCAGAGACCAAATTCTTGCCAAGGCAATATTTAAGTATTACAAGGATTTCAAAATTTTAAAATAATTCATTGTCCTCTTTTTATTATGTGCATAGCTTATGACTTATGAGGTCATAATAACACTTGTACAATTAATAAAAGGAGGATTTTTTATGACATCATTAGGTTGTAATGTTTCCACATGCGGCTACAACGAAGACCGTTGCTGCTGCCGTACTGAAATTGAAGTAATGGGCACAAAGGCTGAGAATAAGGACTGCACATGCTGTGGCAGCTTTGACGATGCATCTGACTGCAAGAATTCCGTAAGCGGGCCAAAAGATTCACTTTACGTTCATTGTGAAGCAGAAAACTGCGTTTATAATGACAATCTTGTATGTTCTGCCGAACGAATTGACATTCAGGGTTCTACCGCCGACAAAGCAGACCAGACAATCTGCGCAAGCTTTGTCTGCAAGTAACTGCTGAAAGAAATCGCGGCCACATACAAGCAAATCCGCCACATGGCATACAGCGCTTTGTGGCGGATTTATTTGAAATTATCGTTTATAATATCAATACTTTTTGATGCTTTGTTACCAGCATTTTTCACCTTTTAACGTCTTATCCATTAAATCAGCAAGCGGCTCCATCGCATTCATCACTTCTTCAACGGTATTTGTCTGGGCACCGGCCTCGATAAGCATGGATTTTCCCCGCATGTGAAGGCAGTATCTGTATGCATTAACATAAATGCGTCGAAGAAAACCCGGATAATACGCATTTCCAAGAAGCTGCATCTGAAGGCTCATGGCAAGATTATCGTCCCTGTACGGATTGGCAAGGTACGAAATATCCCCATTAACACGGCTGTAGCTTAATCCGTTAAAAAACATAATTTTAGCAGTTTTTTTGCCGTTTATATCTGAAACAAGTCTCGTGGATTCCGGCACACCATCCCTGTGCAAATCAATAACCACCTCAATGGACGGATTTTCCTCAAGTATTTTGGCAACTGACTCCTCCGCATATGTATATGCCTTGCTCCTGTCAAGCTTACCATTCACCAGGTCATATACGCTTGTATCATGAATTACGTTATATCCGTATTTTTCACGCAAAATTCTCGCAAGATACTCACCTACGCCGACAATCGTCGTTGATGTATCACCATCTGTCGAATCGCAAAATGCCTCCTGCGAATGTGTATGGAAAATAAGTATTTGCGGCGTTGAGGCATCATGCGTTATTTTCATGTCCTTTTTCAAAAACTCCGATGGCCGCAGTTTATCGTTTCCAAGCTCAGTTATACTGGTGACAGTATAAAAGTTATTCAGGACAAAATTGTAACTGTCCAGATTTGCTTTTGGATAAACCATGCCGGTTATAACATTATTAGATGCAACTGCCGAAAGCCCTGTATCATTTTGACTTTCCGCCGGCTTTGATGCTGATACCAAACCGCCTCCAAAAATTTTATCCGTACCATTTTCTGAACTACTGCCTGAACTGTCGCCTGAAGTATTGACTGAACCGCTGTCTGAATTACTGCCTGAGCTGTTTCCTACACTGCTTTCTGCGACATTATTGACTTTGTCATTATTACCTGCACCATTGCTGCCTGAACTGCCGTTATCTGAGCCGTTGCTGTCTGACACGGAAGTTTCCCCGTCTTTAGCTCGATTGGCAGAAAGCGGAGCTTCTGTAATGTATCGGTCCCTCGCATATTCGTTAACGGGATAAATGCCGTCTGTGACTTTAACCGCAGCGTTTTCCTCATTTTTTTCAAGATTACTTACATATCCGTATACCGGCATGCTTATGCATCCCATGGCCTTTATTCCATGCTTTGCTAACAACATGCCGGCACCCTGACAGACATCATTACATATGACATATATAATTACAATTACAACCAGCAAAACTGCTGTAAACTTGTACTTATTCACTGCATTTAAACCACCGGATAACATTTTAACCTCTGTATAAGAATATGCATTGTCATACCGGATTTATTCCACCAGTTTATCTATTGCCTGTGCCATTATATATGCCACCCTCCGCACGGATGCATCAACATCCCTCGGTGTCACATACATTTCACTCATCACTGGGTCTATTACCTCAAGCATAAGCTTTCTTTTTTCCTCCTCCGTCATATCCTTTAATATTCTGTCCATTGGAGCAAATATATCCGAAGCTGCAAATGATGCAGTAAAATTTTCCACCGCATCGCCTACAATTGTCGCAGCTTCTATAACTGTAGGAATTCCTATTGCGATTACGGGTACACCTACCGTCTGTTCCGTTATGCCGGTTCTGTGATTTCCCACACCGGAGCCCGGATGTATTCCGCGGTTTGAAAGCTGTACCGTAGTATTAAGTCTTGCACTGCTTCTGGCTGCGAGTGCATCTACAGCTATGACTGCATCCGGTTTTGATGCCTCAACTATTCCTTTTACAATTAATGCCGTCTCCATCCCTGTCTGCGCCATTACTCCCGGTGCTATTGCGGTCATGTTGATTTTTGCATTATTATCTTCTTCACCATAATTTAAAACAGAAATATAGTCTGTCACAAGCGGTCCCAGACAGTCAGGTGTCACCTCCTTATTGCCAAGTCCAACCACCAGAACACTCGGACTTCCAATCGAAAGATATGGCGAAAGCATTTCTCTTATAATACTTGAAATCTTCTCGGCCATGTTGCTCTGAAGTTCCTCATCGGCAGTTGTAAGCTGCATATTTTCGGCAGTTATATATCTTCCTATTGGTCTTCCCAAAGCTTTTTCTCCCTGTTTATCCGTTATATCAATACAGGTTATCTTAAGGCCTGACTTTTCATCGAATTCCTTAGATACCTTTATTCCGCTACACGTCTCATTTTTTTGCTGTATATTTTCGTTTGCCTCAAGTGCAAGGTCAGTTCTTGCCTCATATTCCCTGATATCCGCATTATCGTTCATATTAACCATAAGATTTTTTACACTAACCTCCATTCCGCATATCCTGCAAATATTATTTGTACTTTATTTAATTTTATTATTGACATATGATGTGCATTATAATAAAATATTATAGTATGTTTGACATTAGAACGTCCGTGTCCGGCTTTAATGTATAACACATCATTTCGATAATTATTAGGTTTGGAGGTGTACTAAATTGGCTAACATCAAATCTGCAAAAAAGAGAGTAATCACTACTGAAATCAGAACAGCTCGTAATAAGGCCATTAAGTCAAGAGTTAAGACTTATGTTAAGAATGTAGAGAGTGCTATCGCTGCCGGTGACAAGGCTGCTGCTGAGGCTGCTTTGACAGGTGCTATTAGTGAGATTTCTAAGGCTACTTCTAAGGGTATCTACCACAAGAATACAGCTGCAAGAAAAGTATCTCGTTTAACTAAGGCTGTTAATGCTATGGCTTAATTAATTGATATTTTGAATTTTAAAAGACCTCAATGCTTACACCCACTCGCATTGAGGTCTTTTTATATGTCTTTTTATCTAATTTGTCTTTTTGCCAATTTGGATTTTTGTTAATTCTTTATCGCATTTCTGAACCATTTTCCTGTCTCGGTCAAATCGCTTTCGCTCCAGCCGTCAAGCTTTGAGCAGTCAGAGCGTATCAATGCTGACGTCTCATTTTTATTACTTAAGCTCCATGCAACAAAGCTTATATTATTCTCATTCATCAGCGACAGCCATTTGTCTGCCGAGTCATAATCAATACCACCATTACCGCTTGCATCACATATGCTGCACTCACTAACAAATATCGGTACGCCTGCATTTTTAGCAGAAATAAGCTTATTTCTCAAATCGTCCCTGTGCGTTGCCGCATAAAAATGAAGCACGTACATAACATTATCATCATCCACTTTATTGCCAATGACATCTCCTACATCCTGTGACCAGGTATTTGTTCCCACAAGTATCACAGCCTGTTTGTCATTTTTACGAATTGCACTTATAACCTCATTGGCATACGGTTTTATATCATTGTTCCAGTTCACATTGTGAGGTTCATTGCAAATTTCATAAATCACATTATCGTGGTCTGCATATTTTGCCGACATCTCACTGAAAAATTCCACAGCCTCCGACCTGTATGTCTGCGGATTATTGTCACTCAAAATATGCCAGTCAATAATAACGTACATTCCAAGTGAGGTCGCATAGCTTACTCCGTCATCAATGAGTTTTTTGAGCTTCTGCCTGTCACCGCCATTGCAGTAACCGCCGTACTCAGATGTGTACATTGCAAGTCTTACAACATTTGCATTCCAGTCCTCTTTGAGCGTGGCAAATGCCTTACTGTTGACATAGTCAGGATACCATGCAAGTCCGTGAGTGCTTACGCCTTTAAGCTGGACAGGCTCTCCCGATGCATTGACAAGCTGTGTTCCCTCAACATGCAACCGCCCCACAGCATTGACTGTCCGGGCTTTTGCAATGTTCTGATTGTCTTTTGTTTCTTCACCGGACCTGTCAGTCTCTTTATTGGTTTCTGTTCCGTCAGGCGTTGCCTGCGTTTCTTTAGGTTTGCCACCGTCATCAGACCTGCCTTCTGAAACTACATTTCCTGCCCTGACCTTAAAATCCGTAATCTCATTATTGTCGGATGCTTCTACAATTATTCCTGCACCACCGGCAACAGCTCCCGGCTCGATTTTTTTGTTAAATTCCACAGGACTTATACATATATTTTCACCGTCGTCCTCAATTTCACAATTCCAGTTTCCTGTGACTTTACGCCCCTCTTTTGCAAATGTGACTTTCCATCCGTCAATCGTGCTGCTGCCATTATTAGTCAGTGAAATGTCATACTGTGAATAAAATTTTCCATTTGATTCCCATCCATTGGACCTGTCTGCATTTACATAAATATCTGCAAGCTCCTCTTCCTGTTGTGCCTGTTGCGTCGGCTCCATCTGTGGTGCCTGTGATGCATTCTGTTCTGCAGCCGGTGATGCGTTCTGTGTTGCAGCCGGTGACGCATCCTCAGCCGCCCCCTGTGACATATCCTGCATTGCAGCCTGTGACGTATTCTGCAATTTTTCTGAAGCCCCGGCCAGTCCCGCAGTCTCTGAAGCTTTCTCCTTTCCCATTCCCAGCGCCATAATCACAAGCAATGTAAGAACAACTCCTGCGGCAACACCTGCCAGCACACATATAATCCCTTTTTTCATACTACCCCCATTCCGAGAACGATTTTTTGTTCGAGGAACGCGCCGGAAATTTCAGATTTCCGGCTGCGATATTCAAATTTGTGCCGTTCTCTGCACAAATTTGCGTGTGAAAAATATGCCATCGTCATATTTTTCACACTAATCTCCATTCCTGCTGTACTTTATAATAATCAGCTCAACCGCCATCTTTTCGTCCATCAGACCGGTCTTTACATCATTTTCAACCTCTGCAAAATACTCAAGTGCTTCCATTATCTGACCTAATGAAAAATGCTTTGACTGACTTATATATTTTGATACCAGAAACCCGGCAATCCCAAGCTGTCTTGCAATTTCAGCCTGATTATACCTCTGTTGCACCAGTTCCTTAACCTTCAGCATCATATTAAACTGCCTTGTTATAAGATACAGAATTCTCATTGGCGGCTCGCGCAAAAGCAACAGGTCATAATACAACTCAAGTGCTTCCTTCTGCCGTTTCATGGCAATTGCCGTTATCATGTCAAATATCTTGTTCTGAATCTGCGTTGTACATATCGCATCAATGTCATCAATTGTTATCTCATCATGATTCATCGCATAGCAGACAAGCTTTTCAATTTCCATCTTAATGTTGCTCATCTGTATTCCTGTCTTTGATAACAAATGCTCCATCGCAGGCTTTCCTATACTTTTGCCCTCTGACTTAAAAAGCTCCTGTATCCAGCGCATCAAAACCGCATCTGTCTGATATTTCATCTCAGATACATATCCCTTTTCGCTTACCGCTTTATAAAGCTTGTTCCTTTTGTCCACTTCGCTTTCAACAAAAACAATATAAAGATATTCCGGCATGTTATGGATATACTCCGCAAGCCCTGCTGTCTGGCTTTTAAAAAATCCGCTGTCCTGCACAATTATCAGACGGCGCTCTGCAAAAAACGGCATTGTGTCGGCAGTTGTGAGAAGCTCCTTAATATCAATCTTATTGCCCTCATAATAGCTGTAATTCATCGTATCATCCCCGATAATTGCAGCTTTCATCCTGTCACGGTACTGATACACAAGATATGTCTCTTCTCCATACATAAGATACACCTGCTTAAATGTCTGGTTTTTAATATGCTCATTTAAAAATTTCATCTTAATCCCCGTTCCAAGCTGCTTGTATGTTCAAGAATCCATTGATATATTTCTTCGTACAAATTTTCCTTTACCGCTTCATTATGCAGTTCATGCCTGCATCCTTCAAAAAGCGCTATCGTTAAATCTTCCATACCTGCTTTTGACAAAATATTATACACCTTCCTGACCGCTTTTCCATAATTCCCCACCGGGTCTTCCATACCCGACGCCAGCATTACCGGAAGCTTCTTAGGGATCCTGTTAATGTTCTTTTTACTTTCAATAAACATAAGCGTCTGCATAAGTACCTGTATACCATTAACAGTAAATAAAAATGTACATGCAGGGTCAGCATTATACTTTGCCACCACATTTTCATCAGCACATATCCAGTCATTAGCTGTCTTTGGATTCTTTATTCTGATATTATAGGCACCAAATATAAGCTTCGTTATGAATTTACTTCTATAGTGGTCCCCGCGCAAAGCGGCAACTAATTTTGAAAATGCAAGCGTCGCCGCAACGAGTACTCTCGGCTGGTTTCCCGTTCCAAGTATTACTGCCCCGTCAAGCTCACTTCCATATGTCATCAAATATCGCCTTGCCATAAATGAGCCCATGCTGTGTCCGATAAGAAAATATGGTATATCAGGATATTTTTCCTTAGTTATCGTTGTAAGCATATGCAGGTCATCAACTACGCACTCACTTCCGTTTTTCTTTGCAAAATATCCCCATTCATCCTCATTTTTCACAGACCTTCCATGCCCTAAATGGTCATTGCCCGTAACAACAAAACCTCTGTCCGTAAAAAATTCTGCCATCACTTCATATCGTTCTATATACTCTATCATTCCGTGCGATATCTGTATCACCGCTTCCGGACTGCTTATTTTATCCTTATCCGGCAGCCATGCAACCGCGTGAATGTCGTTAATACCGTCTGACGATTTAAATGTAAACTCTTCCTTTACCAAAATACTGTTCCCCCACAATTCTTATATATTTTTTATTTTATCATAATTATGGAAGACTTGCCATTGATTTTAATTCATTCCTATCCCCTATTGTCCTGCTTTTTAATTTCACCTGCCAGTTCAAAGCCTTTTTTTTCGGCAATAACCGCAATAAACTCGTTGATAACAGCGGCTGCAACTATTGTACCATGTACGATTGGTACGGGTTGTAGAACAAAGACAAGCGTAGAACAGATAATACCGTACATTCTCACTCTATTTATTGCTTTTTTCAAAATGTGCTTTTGCATCCTCCATATCCCGGACTATTTCTACAGTTCCAAGATATGCCCCATCCGCATTTCTCACAGCCATATATGTGACAAGAACGGTTCTTCCGTCCTTTTCCATCCAAACTGGCACACAGTCTCTTTTGCCATTCCTGAAGTCATCTAAAATAGCCCTTACCATTCGCTCTATTTTGGGAGGATGGCACGAGAATACGTCCCTGTCAATTGCCATTGCCGGTCTTTTGAACACCTTAGGGCCTTCATTGAAATACCGGTTGATATTATTATCATCAATAAATGTTATTTCCATAGGGATTGTGTTTAACAGGGCTGTCAGCTGCTCCAGATTCATATGCCCGCCCGGCATTACTATTTCATCAGCAGTCTCATTTATTTTTCTTCCGGTTTTCTTTGCATCATTCCATATTCCATTTTCAACACCAAAGCAATCTTTATAATCTTTTGAATCAAAATAAATCCCTGTCCATTCCTCTTCTGTAAAATTCACGGCACAAATCGGAAACAATATATTTTTCTCCTTATAAATCATTTCGTCCATCCGAATCAGGACCTTTGAAAAACGATTCTTTAAATCCTCTGTAAGCACTGATATTTTTGCCAGCTCAGCAAGTTCGTCACGGATTTCATCATCAACTGTCCACATCACATCAGACGGCCCTGATATCTGATATTTCACTTTCAGGTGCGGATAAAGCAAATCCCCTTTTTTAGCATAATGAATTGAAATATCACGCAGCCTTTTTATAAATATCATAATTTCTTCATAAGAGCCGGCTTCTTTTGCTTCTGAAATCAGTTCCTGAAGTGCCTCATTTTCCCTTGCAAATGTATTTAGCGGATGCCCCTGTATAGCTGTCAATCTGCTGCATATTACTTTTTTATTTTTATAGTCTGCGTTGGTATTTGTTTCTTCCTGTGCTTCCTTCACCGTTCCCTCTGCTATTGTAAGCTTTTCTTCTGTTGTACTGCCATGAAATAATGCCGAATGTAAATCACAAAGCTTTTGAACCTCCGCAAGCGGAGTCCCCTCTTTCATCATTTCCTGCTCAGCTCTCATAATTTCCGAGGCTTCAACATCCTTAAAATTCTCCACAAAATCAGCCCTGACACTGTCCATATTTTCGCCGCCGCTCAACCTGGCAAGATATGACTTTAACAGTTTTATACGCTCATCCACCTTCATTTCAGTTACCTTCTCTCTTTCATATTTGGCATAAATACACCCGACAATAGTTTCTCACAAATATCTTTCCTATATTCTCACATTTTATTATTAATTAGTGTATAATTTTTAACTTTAAGACTGTGTAATAATTCAAATTAACGGTCTTAAGGTTCTGTTAAAACGTAAGTGCTCAAAAGTAAGTACCTTTTATCGATAGGCCCATTTGAGATAGTAGTCTGACAAGTTTAACAAGACGCACAGAAAAAAGCTCCCTGTCCAAAAGAACATGGAACGTTTTCTGTATAACTCTTCAGTTACAAATTCTTCAGTTACAGATTTCTCAACAGTCTGCGCAACTTCAGTACCATCCGTAGCAGTCACGCTGCCTCAGTTAGTCAGGAACGTAATGATGCCGCCCAGGATGAGACCGAGTGTGAACCACTTGATGAAGAAAATGATTTTGTCACGGCGTTCCATCTTCTTCTGGTACTTTTCCTGCTTCTTTCTTATCTCTTCCTGATGCTTGCCCAATTCGTACATTACTGGATCTATATCATGCATAATAACATCTCCTCCTTTTACATTTCAAATCTTACTTTATATTTCGAAGAATCGCTTTCTCTGAAACAATCCGGGCATAATATCTTATATCGGCAGAAGTAGGTGACAATGAAACCAAATTTATGAAATACTCGCTACCGGACTCAGGCAAAGCATTCTTTTCACTAAGTCTGTTCTGCAACATTTTAAGGTCACCACCATGTCCCTCCCTATTCAGTTCAACTATTGCCTCAAAAATCATTCCCAGCTGCTTGTCATAAAAATCATCCTTGCTGATAATATCTGATGCTATCTCAACAGCCTCATTATCTATAAGCATGGCTCCGATGACTGCTTCCTCAGCTTCCGGACTGCTGAACTCTTCCTCTTCCAATTTAATTCTCAATTCATTTGCTTTTTCATGATTGCCCATTTCTTCGTATATTTGCATCAGACTGTCCAAACTGTCCAAAGTATCCGGGTGTTTCTCTCCCAGTATCCGCCTCTGAGCCTCATACGCTTTTTCACTTGACTCCTTTGCCTTCTCATAATTTCCTAAATCACAAAAGGAAACTGCAAGATTATTCAGGCTGGCTAGTGTATCCGGATGTTCCTCTCCCAATACCCGACTCCTGGCTTCATACAC
>CAMECH010000020.1 GCA_945913015.1 uncultured Bacteroides sp. | reverse complement strand
ACCGCTTCCGTCAGATATGGATGGAACGGCTAAACCTACACAGGCAGCAACGCAGAGCAGCAATACACAAAAGGCAACGCAGAGCGGCAATACACAGAAACCTGCACAGGCAGCAACGCAGGGCGGTAATGCACAGAAACCTGCACAGGCAGCAACGCAGAGCAGCAATACACAAAAGGCAACGCAGAGCGGCAATACACAGAATCAGACTCAGGCGGCAACAAAAAAGCAGAATTAGAAATTTTGGAATGAGACATAACATGTGCAAATAGGATGTAATAATAGAGTTGCATGGTGTGTCACATGGAAAAAGCAGATTTTTCACTTAAAGCAAGGCACAAGAAAAAAATATGGTTTGCAGCGGTATGTATACTGTTGATTTTCGTGGTGCTTGTGGTTCAGATGAGTTATATAATGGTGTTCTGCTCAGAATATTATCTGGCAAGGGCTGACGACCTTCATGAAAGGGAGCGGAGCATTAAGGCCTCCAGAGGACGTATACTGGATGCGAACGGTGTTGTGCTTGCATCTAATAAGACGGTTTGTACCATTTCAGTGATACATAGCCAGATAAAAGATCCTGAGAGAGTAATTAAGATCCTGTGTGAAGAACTGGGGCTTACGGATGAAGAGGTCAGAAAAAGGGTCGAAAAGGTTACGTCAATTGAGAGAATTAAGACAAATGTTGACAGGGATGTCGGGGACAGAATCCGTAATTACGCACTTGAGGGTGTGAAAGTGGATGAGGATTACAAAAGGTATTATCCGTATGGCTCACTGGCATCAAAGGTTATAGGATTTACAGGAAGTGACAATCAGGGTATAGTGGGACTCGAGGTTAAATATGACTCGTGGCTTTCGGGAGACAGCGGAAAGATTCTTACGCTTACGGACTCCAGAGGTGTTGAACTTGAGGGGATGCAGGAGAACCGGAAAGAACCGGTCGCCGGCATGGACGTTACGCTCAGTATTGATTACAACATACAGATGTATGCACAGCAGCTTGCCAATAAAGCACTTGAGGAAAAACAGGCAAAAACAGTAAGCATAATAGTGATGAATCCACAGAACGGAGAAATCATGGCTATGGTAAATGCGCCTGAGTATGACCTGAATAATCCGTATGAACTCAATTTTGAACCTGAGACAGTTGTTACGGGGCAGGCATATCAGGACTTGCTTAATGGAATGTGGAGAAATAAATGCATAAACGATACATATGAACCGGGGTCAACATTTAAAATGATAACTGCGACAGCGGCACTTGAAACAGGTGCGGTAACGCTTGACAGCCAGTATTATTGTCCCGGATATAAAATTGTTGAGGACAGAAGGATAAGGTGTGCAAGAACAACAGGACACGGTGCGCAGGACTTTACGCATACTGTCATGAATTCCTGTAATCCGGCATTTATTGAATGGGGTTTGAGAGTAGGCGTAGACAATTATTTTGATTACATGGGCAAACTCGGAATCCTTGAAAAGACGGGAATTGACCTTCCGGGTGAGGCATCCACAATTATGCATAAGAAGGAAAATGTCGGTCAGGTAGAACTTGCCACAATGTCTTTCGGGCAGTCCTTCCAGATTACGCCAATGCAGCTTTTGAGGGCTGCAAGTGCCATTATTAACGGCGGAACACTTGTTACACCTCATTTCGCGGTGAAAGCTTCGGATGCAGAGGGTAACAATGTTAAAATATTTGAATATGAAACAAAGGAAAATGCGATTAAAAAAGAAACAAGTGATACAATGAAAGGTATCCTTGAGAAGGTTGTCTCTGAGGGAGGCGGAAAGAATGCATATATAGAAGGCTTCTCAATAGGGGGGAAGACCGCGACATCACAGAAACTGCCCAGAGGTAACGGGAAATATATTTCCTCCTTTATCGGTTTTGCACCTGTGGATAATCCGCAGGTTATTGCGATGTGCATTATAGATGAACCGGTAGGTGTATATTATGGAGGAACGATTGCGGCACCTGTGGTAAGACAGCTTTTTGAAAATATTCTGCCTTATATGGGAATTGAAAAATCAGTACAATCATAGTACAATTATCAAAGCTTTAGAAATGAGGGGTGGCAATGCAGAAGAAACGCCTGAAAAAAGTAAAATATTTCGATTACAGCCTTTTATTTGTAATAATATTTCTGCTTGGATTTGGTCTTGTAATGATTTACAGTACCAGTTCTTATAATGCACAGATTAAGTTCAATGATTCGGAATATTTTTTTAAGAAACAGCTTTTTGCTGAAATATTAGGAATCGTGTGTATGTATGCGGCATATAAAATTGATTATCATATATGGGTTAAATATGCGGCATTTTTATATGTGGTTGCGATGGTGATGATAGTTCTTGTACTGTCACCGCTTGGATATTCCGCATATGGAGCAAGGCGATGGATTTCAATCGGGCCGCTTTCAATACAGCCGGCTGAGTTTGCGAAGCTTGCACTTATATTTTCGTGTACTGCGGCAGTAAACAAAATGAATCAGAATTCAAGAAAATTTGCGGCGATATTTGTACATCTTTTCCTTGGAATAGTTCTTGCGGGAATGATATTTGTCATTACCAACAACCTGAGCAGTGCGATTATTATATTCGGAATTGCTGTTGTAATAAGCTTTGTTGCTTATCCTAAGTACAATATTTACGTGATTGTGGCAGGTCTTGTAGGCGCTTTGGTTGTGGCTGTGCGTTCATGGGCACAGCAGGCGCAGCTGTCAGATAATGCCAATTTCCGTTTTGAACGAATACTGGCGTGGGTTAATCCGGAAAAATTTGCGGACGACACGGGATTTCAGACGGTTCAGGCACTGTATGCCATCGGTTCGGGAGGTCTTTTTGGCAAAGGGCTTGGAAAGAGCCTTCAGAAGCTTGGCTTTATTCCTGAGGCACAAAATGATATGATATTTTCCGTAATATGCGAAGAGCTTGGACTGTTCGGCGCACTTTGTGTGCTGATAGTGTTTGGCCTTATGCTTTGGAGGTTTGTATACATAGCAACAAATGCGCCTGATCTTACAGGATGCCTTCTGGTTGTCGGTGTATTTGCACATATAGCAATACAGGTAGTCTTAAATGTTGCCGTTGTTACAAATCTTATTCCAAACACGGGAATTTCTCTTCCGTTTATCAGCTACGGAGGTACCTCGGTACTGTTCCTTATGGCGGAAATGGGAATTGTCCTGAATGTGTCGAGCCATATCAGGATGGAGATTTAGGAACAATTACTCCGTCTGATGCATACTATATATTATATAGTTGCAGCAGACGGAGGTTTTAAATTGAAATACATCACTGTTCATCCAAAGGGAAGGCTTGAGGGCAAAATCACTGTACAGGGCTCCAAAAATTCAGCTTTGCCCATCATGGCTGCTGCGCTTCTAAACCGTGGCTTTACTATAATAAAGAACTGTCCGAGAATAACAGATGTTGACTGCATGGCACTTTTGCTTACCGATGCGGGCTGTAATGTATTCTGGCAGAATGATATGCTTATCATCGATGCGAAGGATGCTGCAAAAACGACGGTAAATAAAGAACTGGCAGGTAAAATACGTGCTTCAATTCTTTTGATGGGAGCATTTCTTGGAAGATTCGGTGAAGGAAATATGCCGCTTCCGGGTGGCTGCAAAATCGGTAAAAGACCGATAGATATGCACATAGAGGCGATGGAAAAACTCGGTGCTTCCTGCACAATTAAGGATGGATGCATTGACTTTAGCACTTTAAAAATGACGGGAAACAGGATTGCGTTTCGCAGCGTCAGTGTGGGAGCTACGGAAAATGCGCTGCTTGCTTCCGTGCTTGCCGACGGCGTGACTGTAATTGAAAATGCAGCAGTGGAGCCTGAGGTGATTGAATTTTGCGAAGCACTTGTCAATATGGGAGCCGATATACGCGGGATAGGAACTAAGGAGCTGGTGGTTACCGGTGTTGATGAATTCTTTGATTCCGTTTATGAAGTAAAACCTGACAGAATAGTTCTGGGAACATATATAGGCGCGGTTGCCATTGCCGGCGGAAATGTTGAATTTGATAATTGCAGTATCAATCAGGCTTACGGATATATTGACGCATTTTATGCAATGGGAATAAAATGCAGAAATCTTGAGCCGCTGCCGCAGAAGCGCAATGGAGGAATCCTTGTATCAATGCAGGGAAGACCAAAGCCCGTCAACTGTATAAAAACAGAGCCGCATCCGGGCTTTCCGACAGATATGCAGCCGATTGCAATGTCGGTTCTAAGTATTGCACAGGGCGAATCCACAATAATTGAAAATGTATTTGAAAACAGGCTTTCAATTGCGCAGGAGCTTAGAAAAATGGGGGCAGATATTACTGTTGAAGGCAATAAAGCCATAATATGCGGACAGGAAAGGCTTCACGGCGAGACAGTTGCAGCAGGAGACCTGAGAGCCTCGGCAGCATTGCTTGTGGCGGCTGTCGTAGCACAGGGTGATACAACAATTAAAAATATTGAATATATACTGCGCGGATATGAGGATGTATGCAGGGACTTTTCTCTCATGGGCGCAGATGTAACGATAGGGAATGGATGATTAATGAGAAAAATAAGGAAAAAGAGAAGAAGACACGGCTGGATGGTACTTCTGATAATCGCAGTGGTATTAGCTTTGGCGGGGACTGTGGCAGCATTTGTGTTCAGGGTGGATACAATTGAATATATAGGTGACGACCACTATTCGGACGAAGAGCTGACAGATAAGCTGTTTGACGGAAACAGACCGAATGCCCTGTCCTATTTTCTTGTCGGGCAGAGAAATCACAAAGAAGTTCCGTTCATACAGAAATATGAGGTTGAAATCCAGTGGCCGTCCAAAATGGTAGTCACTGTCTATGAAAAACCGGTAATAGGATATGTAAGCTACATGGGCTGCAATATGTATTTTGATAAGGATGGCACGGTTGTTGAAAGTTCTACAAAGGTGCTGTCTGGAATACCTCAGATAAGCGGTCTTAAATTTAAAGAAATAGTGCTGGGGTCGCAGCTTGATGTCGGTAACCCTGATATTTTCAACAGGATACTTGAACTTACACAGTCATTTGATAAATATCAGATATCTTCGGATAAGATTTATTTTGACAGCAGCGGAAACGTTACGCTGACTATGGGAGATGTGAAGGTTATGCTCGGAGATTGTGACAATCTGACGGACAAGATGTTTGAGCTGAAACAAATGATGCCACAGCTTGAAGGAAGAAAGGGAGTACTTCATATGGAAGATTTTTCAGAGGATACAAAATCGATAATATTTAAAAGGGATGAGTAATTGTTTGAAAAATGATACAAAAATAATTGCTGCAAATGTAAAAAATAGGTTGATATTTTACAAAATAAATTATAATATATAGAGTGATGATATTTTCAAAATTAATTGTATCATGAATATATAGCCGTGCGTACGGGAAAACGCAGGCAGGTCAGGAGGATACACCTTTGTTAGAGATTACAACGAATGAATTAAATTCAACAGCCAGAATTATTGTAGTGGGCGTTGGCGGTGCAGGCAATAATGCAGTTAACAGAATGATAGATGAGAGTATTACAGGTGTGGAGTTTATTGGAATTAATACGGACAAGCAGGCTTTACAGCTTTGCAAGGCACCTACTGTAATCCAGATTGGAGAGAAGCTTACAAAGGGGCTTGGGGCAGGTGCACAGCCTGAAATCGGTGAGAAAGCAGCCGAGGAGAATATTGATGAATTAAGACAGGCACTTTCAGGTGCGGATATGGTCTTTGTTACATGCGGAATGGGCGGCGGAACAGGTACAGGCGCAGCTCCTGTTGTTGCAGGCATTTCAAAGGAAATGGGTATCCTTACAGTCGGAGTTGTCACAAAGCCTTTTAAGTTTGAGGCAAAGACAAGAATGACAAATGCTCTTTCGGGAATCGAAAAGCTTAAGACCAATGTTGATACCTTGATTGTAATTCCTAACGATAAGCTTCTTGAAATCGTTGACAGAAAGACAACAATGCCGGATGCGCTTAAGAAGGCAGACGAAGTATTACAGCAGGCAGTTCAGGGAATTACTGACCTTATTACAGTACCGGGACTTATCAACCTCGACTTCGCGGATGTTAAGACTGTTATGGTTAATAAGGGTGTTGCACATATCGGTATCGGTACTGCATCAGGTGATGATAAGGCTATCGAGGCAGTTAAGCAGGCTGTAACGAGTCCTCTTCTTGAGACAACAATTGAGGGCGCTTCACACGTTATTATTAATATCTCAGGTGACATCAGCCTTATTGAGGCTAATGAGGCAGCCGAATATGTTCAGGATCTTACAGGTGAGTCAGCTAATATTATCTTTGGTGCAATGTATGACGAAACAGCAGAGGATTCATGCAGCATAACTGTAATTGCAACAGGAATTGAAGAAAAGAATAATATTAATGTCAATAATGTAATGGCAAGCCTTAAGTCAAAGAAGCCGGTATCTCCTGTACATACTGCACAGCAGGGAACAGAGCATACAATGGGACTTCAGGAGCCAAGACCTATTACTTCTACAGTTAAGGAAGATACAATTAACATTCCTACATTTTTAAGAAGAAAGTAACATAATTGAAATAAGATTATTAAAAAGATGTATTCCGGGAGGGGTACATCTTTTTTTTGTGCGCAGGACGCTGCACATTTTTGGACGACAAATTTGTCGAAATATAAATTAATACTGTGACCTGACATGACAAAATCTGCGCATCTTACGGTTTATAATTGGTACATGAATTGACAAAGGAGGTGCAGTTAGATTGTAGTCTATCTGGATATCGTTTTTCTTGTAAATTTCACAATGGATTTCATACTTCTGGTTATCGCACAGGGCATTCTTAAAAATTCTGCCACTTATATTAGGATTACCTGTGCCGCTGCAACCGGAGCAGTATGGGCGTGCATTGTGGAAATGGGAGTGATTAAAAATCTGTTCGTCAGGGACATTCTTACATATATAGTTGTCAGCGCTGTTATGGCGTTCATATGCTCCGGACGGTGCGGGGTTTTAAAGCTTATAAAATCAGTTTTTACATTTATTGTGCTTGCAGCAACGGTAGGAGGTGTTGCGGGACTTCTTTACTGGAATACTTCCGTTGGATATCTGTTCAGAACTGTGGCGATGGACAGCACAGGGCTTTTTATATGCCTTCTTGCCGCTATGCTTACACTTACCATAGTTTTAAGACAACTGCTGGTACAAAAGGTTTACAGCGGTAAACTGCATAATGTGAAAATTGATTTTGGCGAAGTTGTACTTGATGTGAAAGGGCTTGCGGACACGGGAAATGTGCTTTGTGACCAGGTCTGCAAAAAGCCTGTGCATGTCATTGAAAAATCCTGCATTGAAAAAGCATTTGACGGGAAAACATGCATTGATAAAGATTGTTTAAAGCTTCATTATGTGCCGTTTAACTCGGTTGGATGCCGGAATGGGTGTATGCCGGTTATTATGGCAAAGAAAATATGTATTTATGAATGTGGGGATAATGACTGTAAGGACAGTAAAAAATGCATCTGTCTTGAAAATGTTCCGGTTGGGATAAGCAAATTGAAGCTATCGTCGGACGGAATGTATCAGATGCTTATAAATAGCGAGGTAATGAGATAGGAGAAGGGTCATGTTAATTAAGGTTTCAGTTCCAAAACATTTTCAGTTTAAGGTGGTGCCGACATTAAAAAACCTTATGCTGTTAAAGCAGGGCGATGTACATTATATAGGAGGTTCTGATGTGCTTCCGGCACCGCTTGAGCCGGAAGAAGAGGCAATGGTTATTGCGGATTTGAACAGTGAATTTTCGGAACAGGCAAAATCAGTTCTTATTGAGCATAATCTGAGGCTTGTGGTTTATATTGCAAAGCGCTTTGACAATACGGGAATAGGTGTCGAGGATTTGATATCAATAGGTACAATAGGTCTGATTAAGGCAATTCATTCGTACAATCCTGAAAAAAGCATAAAGCTTGCCACGTATGCATCAAGATGCATTGAAAATGAAATACTGATGTATCTTAGGCGGAACAGTAAGACGAAAGCTGAGGTTTCGATTGATGAGCCTCTTAATGTAGACTGGGACGGCAATGAGCTTTTGTTGTCAGATATTCTCGGAACAGAGGATGATGTCATTTATAAGGGGATAGAAGACCAGGTAGAAAGGAAAATGCTGGGAAAGGCGATTGAAAAGCTTTCGGACAGAGAACGGCTTATTGTTGATTTAAGATATGGTCTTACATCCCCGGAAGATAAGGAAATGACGCAGAAAGAGGTGGCGGATTACCTCGGTATTTCACAGTCATACATATCACGCCTTGAGAAAAAAATTATCAAGCGCCTTAAGAGGGAAATGGTAAAAATGCAGTAGGCGGCAAATTAATTTGAAAAATGTGTTGCATTTTAAAAGTGATTGTGATACTATTCCATAAGGTAAAGACAAATGTACGTCAAGGAAAGACATAAAAGGCGGAATGTCTTTAGAAAAAGATATTTAAGGAGAAGTTATAATGAGTGACAAGTTAAGAGTAGGTATCCTTGGTGGTACAGGTATGGTAGGACAGAGATTTATAACATTGCTTGAAAACCATCCTTGGTTTGAGGTTGTTCTGGTTGCGGCAAGCGGACGTTCAGCAGGAAAGCGCTATGAAGATGCTGTTGACGGACGCTGGAAGATGCAGACACCAATGCCTGAGGCTGTTAAGGATTTGGTTGTATATGATATTAATGATGTTGAGAAGGTTGCAGCAGAGGTTGACTTTGTATTCTGTGCAGTTAATATGCCGAAGGCTGAAATCCGTGAAATCGAAGAGAAGTATGCAAAGGCTGAGGTTCCTGTTGTTTCTAATAACAGTGCACACCGCTGGACACCTGATGTACCGATGGTAGTGCCTGAAATCAACCCTGAGCATCTTGAGGTAATTGCTTCACAGAAGAAGAGACTCGGAACAACAAGAGGTTTCATCTGTGTAAAGCCTAACTGCTCAATTCAGAGCTACACACCGGCACTTCATGCATTGAAGGAGTTTGGCCCTAAGCTTGTTGTTGCAACAACATATCAGGCTATCTCAGGCGCAGGAAAGACATTTAAGGAATGGCCGGAGATGGAAGGCAACATCATACCATTTATCAGCGGTGAGGAAGAAAAGAGCGAGCAGGAGCCGTTAAGACTCTGGGGTAAGGTTGAGAACGGACAGATTGTAAAGGCATGCGAGCCTGTTATTACATGCCAGTGCATCCGTGTTCCTGTACTTGACGGACATACGGCAGCAGTATTTGTCAACTTTGACAAGAAACCTACAAAGGAGCAGATAATTAAAGCGTGGACAGAGTTTAAGGGACTTCCTCAGGAACTTAAGCTTCCAAGCGCACCAAAGCAGTTTATCCAGTATCTTGAGGATGACAACCGTCCACAGGTAAAGCTTGATGTAAATTATGAGAACGGCATGGGAATTTCACTCGGACGTCTTCGTGAGGATGTTGTGTTTGACTATAAGTTTGTGGGTCTTTCACACAACACACTCCGCGGTGCAGCAGGCGGCGCCGTACTTATTGCAGAGCTTCTCAAGGCACAGGGATATATCACGGCAAAGTAAGATGTGAAAGTCAGATGTGAAGCAAAAACAGCTTGATTATGAATAATATTTGCGGTAATATTAAATGCAGATTTAGTTGAATACGAATCGGCATTTGTAATTTGTGTTACCACAGAGAACAAAACCACTCGGTGTTCATCTTTACGGTCAAAGAGACAAGCCTTTAGACTTGATGGACACCGGGTTTTTATGTGCAATATTTTTGGAATGGAGATTAGCGATGCAGGATAATCACTTTTATGCGATGCTTTCAAGAATGAAATACATAAACCGCTGGGGGCTTATGCGTAACACGCGCAGCGAGAATATCTGCGAGCACAGCCTTGATGTGGCATTTATCGCCCATGCACTCGGAATTATCAATAACGAGGAATTCGGTGGCAATCTGAATGCGGAAAGACTTGCGGTACTTGGCATGTACCATGATGTGACGGAGATTATAACAGGGGATATGCCAACGCCGGTAAAATATTACAATCCGCTTATACGCAATGCTTACAAAGAGGTAGAGACTGTTGCTAAGAATGAACTGCTTGAGGGACTGCCCGATAATATGAGACATGTATACAACTGTGTGCTTATGGAGACGGATGAAGAGGAAGAGTTATGGCGGTATGTTAAGGCGGCTGATAAAATGTCAGCCCTCATAAAATGTATTGAGGAAAAACGCACCGGAAATATGGATTTTGCAGAGGCGGAGCAAAGTACAAGAAAAGCGGTAAAGGATATGCATATTCCTGAGGCGGATTATTTTATGGAACATTTTCTGCCGGCTTACGAGAAGACTCTTGATGAAAGCACAAAATAAAAAATGGCATTAAGAAAAAGATAAATGTAAATTAAAAATATTATTATATTTGAGGTTAATTAAAAATGCTACTGGGAAGAAATGAGCAGCTGCAGATGCTGGAAGATATGGCGGTTTCGGATAAAAGCACATTTACTATACTGTACGGACGTACCGGAATAGGTAAAACAACGCTTCTTAAGAAGTTTGCTTCAGGGAAAAATGCGGTGTGTTACTGTGCGCCGCAGGCGTCTTCAAAGGAGCAGTTGGCAATAATGAAAGAGCAGTTTAAAGTACAATCGGGAAGTGCTGCATCAGAAACTGTCGGAAATGCGCAAAGCTACAATGAGCTGTTTGCGCTGCTTACGGATAAAGACCTGCTTATTATTGAGGAATTTCAGAATATAGTAAAAGCTGATAAAGAATTTATCGGCGCGGTTGCAGCACTCGTAAGAGGAGAGCTTACAGGCAGAAAAATAATGGTTATATGTTCAAGCTCATCCATAAGCTGGATAGAGAACAGCCTTGTGTCGGCTATAGGTGTAAATGCATATGCGATAACAACATTTCTTAAGCTGAAGGAGCTTTCATTTGTTGACGCAGTAAGAATGTTTCCGGCATTTTCCGTGGAGGACTGTGTGCGCATGTATGCAGTGACAGGAGGAGTTCCGTCATATATGGCACATTTTTCGGATAAACTTTCAATTAAAGAAAATATATGCAGGCTTTTTCTTGAGGACAATGCGCCGCTTAAGTGTGAAGGGGCAGAGTATATCAAGGAGGAACTGAGGGAAACTTCACTTTACAATACAATTCTCTACTGTATTGCCAATGGGGAATATAAGCTTAATGAGCTTCACGGACACACAGGATTCGGACGTGACAAAATCAGTGTGTATCTTAAAAATCTTATGGAGCGTGAGATTGTTGAGAAGGTCTTTTCATTTGATACGACAGGAAATGAGCATACAAGAAAAGGACTTTATAATATACGTTCGCAACTTACGGCATTCTGGTTCCGTTTCATATATGCGCATGAATCGGAGCTTATGATTATGTCATCTTCTGATTTTTATGACAAATATATTGCAAATGAGCTTGACGCTTTTGCGGCAGACACATTTGTCAAGGTTGGAACTGAGTATATAGAACTGCTTAATGAGCTTCACAGGCTTCCGGTTAATATTGACAGGCGCGGACGCTGGTGGGGTAAGAACGGCAACATTGATATAATTGCCTGCGATAAAGAAGGAAGGTATGTAATAGGAAGCTGTAACTGGACTTCAGAAAGCTTTACATTTGCAATGTTTGAAGAGTTTATGTATAATGTCGGACTTTCGGGAATAGGAAAGGATTACGTTTATCTTTTCTCAAGAGGAGCATTTGATAAGGAACTTGTTGAATTTACAAGGGATAATCCGAATATTGTTCTTGTCGGAGTCGATGAACTTTAGGAAAATACAGTCTGGTAGGAAATGAGGATATAATGGGTAAATCCGTATTTATTGCAGAGAAGCCTTCTGTTGCACAGGAGTTTGCAAAGGCACTGCATGTGAATTTTTCAAGAAAAGACGGCTTCCTTGAGTCGGAGCAGTATATTGTAACGTGGTGTGTCGGACATCTGGTGAGCATGAGCTATCCCGAAAAATATGATGAGAAGCTGAAGAGATGGAGCCTTGACACGCTTCCGTTTCTGCCTAAAGAATATAAGTATGAAGTTATTCCGGCAGTTGAAAAGCAGTTTAATACAGTTAAGGGACTTCTTAACAGAGGAGACGTCGATACGATTTATATATGCACGGACTCAGGACGTGAGGGAGAATATATTTACCGCCTGGTGGATATGATGGCGGGAGTGAAGGATAAAAAGCGCCTGAGAGTGTGGATTGACTCGCAGACGGAAGAGGAAGTACTAAAAGGGATAAAACAGGCAAAAGACTGGTCGGAATATGATAATCTCAGCGCGTCGGCATTTCTTCGCGCAAAAGAAGATTATCTGATGGGAATAAATTTTTCAAGAGTGCTTACCTTAAAATACGGAAACAGGATTTCCAATTATCTTAAAAAGGACAGAACCGTAGTGTCGGTAGGACGTGTCATGACATGCGTGCTCGGAATGGTTGTCCGAAGGGAAAGGGAAATCCGCAATTTTGAGAAAACGCCTTTTTACCGTGTGCTTGCATCTGCAGAGTGTATGGGAGACAACGGTGTCGGGCAGCAGTTCCCGGCTGAGTGGAGAGTTACGGATAAAAGCCGGTATTACAATACTCCAGCACTTTACAAGGAAAACGGCTTTCGTGAGCGCAGGACGTCAGAGGAGCTTATAAGCTTCGTAAGCGGCGTTGAGATTGAAGAGGGGGCTGAAGGGCTTAAAGACTGTGATGTAATATCGACAGTCGAAAGCATTGAGAAGAAAAAGGAAACAAAAAATCCTCCGCTTCTTTATAATCTGGCGGAGCTTCAGAATGACTGCTCGAAGCTTTTCAAAATAAGTCCCGACCAGACGCTTCAGGTCGTTCAGGAACTCTATGAGAAGAAGCTTGTGACATATCCGAGAACTGACGCAAGAGTTCTGTCGACTGCGGTATGTAAGGAGATACATAAAAATATAGGCGGACTTAGAAATTATGCGCAGGTGAAGGATTTTGCCGCTGAAATTCTTGAAAATAAAATGTACACGGGGATTGCGAAGACACGTTACTGTGATGACAAGAAGATAACCGACCATTATGCCATAATTCCTACAGGTCAGGGATTTGGTGCGCTTTCTTCACTTGGAGCCACAGCAGCCAAAGTATATGAGGTTATTGTAAGAAGGTTTTTAAGTATTTTTTATCCTGCTGCACAATATCAGAAAATCAGCATAGTTACTAATATAAAGAGCGAATCGTTTTTTGCATCTTTTCGCATACTGACGGATGAAGGATATCTGAAAGTAACGCCGTACTCATTTGCAAAAAAGAAAGCCGAAAATGATGAAAAGGATGCACAGGATACGGAAAATGAGAAGTGCGATGCCGCATTTTTCGAGCAGCTTAAAAAGCTTAGGAAGGGCTCAGGTCTTCCGATTAAGTCATTTGTTATAAAGGAGGGGGAGACAACGCCTCCGAAGCGTTATACGTCAGGTTCGATGATTCTTGCCATGGAAAATGCAGGACAGCTTATTGAGGATGAGGAGCTGCGTGCCCAGATTAAGGGCTCAGGTATAGGAACGAGTGCGACGCGTGCCGAAATCCTTAAAAAGCTTGACAATAACAAATACATTTCCGTCAATAAAAAAACGCAGGTGATTACGCCTACGCTTCTTGGCGAAATCATCTATGAGGTCGTAAATGCTTCAATTGCGCCGCTTCTTAATGCCGAGCTTACGGCAAGCTGGGAAAAGGGGCTTACCTATGTGGCAGAGGGAAGCATTACACCGGAGGAGTATATGGCTAAGCTTGAGGACTTTGTTTCGCGCAGAACGAACAAGGTGATTAATTTAAATAACCAGGCGGTGCTTGTGACTTATTTTAATGAGGCAGCTAAAAATTACAAATGACATTTTACGAGCAGTGTGGTAGAATGTTTTAGATAATGCAGAGACTATTTTGTTAAGATAAAACGATGCTGTGCGCAAAAAGCATGCGCGGAATGGAGATTAAAATGTGTGGTATAGTTGGTTATGTGGGCAGAAAAGATTGTGCTGACGTATTGATAAATGCATTGAGTAAGCTTGAATACAGGGGATATGACTCGGCAGGAATTGCGGTTTTTGAAAATAATTCCATAAAGGTTGAAAAGTCAAAGGGACGCCTTGCAAATCTCGTTGAAAAGATGAAAAATGACGGAAAGCCGGAGGGGCATGTAGGTATAGGACATACGCGTTGGGCAACGCATGGCGAACCATCCGATATTAATTCACATCCGCACGGCAATAAGCGTGTGACGATTGTTCATAACGGAATTATTGAAAATTACAAGCAGATTAAGGATTTCCTTATCAGGGAAGGCTACAGCTTCGTAAGCGAAACGGATACGGAGACGGTTGCAAAGCTTCTTGACTATTATTATAACGGCAATCCGATTGAGACCATTTCTCGCGTGGTTTCGGAGATTAAAGGCTCATATGCACTCGGAATCATGTTCCGTGATTTCCCGGATACAATTTATGCGGTTCGCAAGGAGTGTCCGCTTATTGTGGGAATAGGAAACGGAGAGAACTTCATTGCTTCGGATGTACCTGCAATTCTGCAGTATACAAGGGATTATTATCTCATCGAGCAAAATGAGATAGCAATCGTAAAGGAAAATTCGGTTAAAGTGTGTGATATTCACGGCGAAGAGATTGAAAAAGAACTCCAGACTGCCGATTGGGATGAGGATGCAGCAGAAAAGGGCGGATTTGAGCATTTTATGCTCAAGGAAATATATGAGCAGCCTAATGCGGTAAAGACAACAATCACTCCGAGAATAGTTGATGGTCTTCCGGATTTTGCTTCGGACGGAATTGATGCGGGAAAGCTTGCGTCATACCACCAGATTTTTATTGTTGCGTGCGGTACTGCCATGCATGCAGGTATGGTTGGAAAATATGTTATTGAAAAGATGGCAAGGGTTCCGGTTATTGTTGACTGTGCATCTGAATTCAGATACCGCGAACCGCTTCTGACAGATAAAGACCTTGTGATTGTTATTTCACAGTCGGGTGAGACGGCAGATACTCTTGCCGTGTTAAAGCTTGCAAAGGCAATGAAGACATCAACGCTTGCCATTGTAAATGTTAAGGGCTCGTCAATCGCAAGAGAGGCTGACCATGTAATCTACACTCATGCGGGTCCGGAGATTTCGGTTGCTTCAACGAAGGCATATATGGTTCAGGTATCGGTAATGTACCTGATTGCATTTGCATTAAGCAGGGCGGTGGGACGTATTACTGATGAACAGTGCCGTGAGCTTACCGATGAGCTTAAGAATATTCCGGATGCAATCGGAAAGGCAATAGAGCTTAAGGATAAATGCCAGTATGCGGCATCAAAGTTAATCAATGCAGAGAGCCTGCTCTACATAGGAAGAGGACTGGATTATGCACTTAGCATGGAAGGCTCGCTTAAACTTAAGGAAATTTCATATATCCATTCCGAGTCATATGCAGCAGGAGAATTGAAGCATGGTACAATCTCGCTTATAACCGACGGTATGCCGGTAATTGCCGTTGCGACACAGAAGAGTATTGTTGAGAAGACGATAAGCAATATCAAGGAAGTTAAGGCAAGGGGTGCAATGGTAATCCTTGTATGCGGTCCGGATATAGAGGTGGAAGAGGAGATTGCAGATATCATTATAAGGCTTCCGAAGGTTGATGACGTTCTTATGCCTATGGTGGCAGCAGTTCCTTTGCAGCTTGTTGCATATTATACCTCGGTACTTAAGGGCTGCGATGTAGATAAGCCTAGAAATCTTGCAAAATCTGTGACTGTTGAATAATGGAGAATTGATATGTATACAATCAATGATTTATATGATTTAAATGAAACTATTGCGGAAGAGCTTTTTGAGGGAAAGACATATCCGTGGGAAGTTCTTGCCGGTATCGGTGACTTTATATTAAAGCTTGGCGAAAGTCTGGATGAAGCAGAGTATGAAAAGCGTGCAGACAACGTATGGATTGCCAGGAGTGCGGACGTTGCACCGACTGCCTACATTAACGGACCTTGTATCATAGGGAAAAATGCTGAAGTAAGACACTGCGCATTTATCCGCGGCAACGCAATTGTAGGTGAAGGAGCCGTTGTCGGTAACTCCACGGAGCTTAAGAATGTAGTGCTTTTCAATAAGGTGCAGGTACCTCATTACAATTATGTCGGGGATTCAATCCTTGGATACAAGGCGCACATGGGAGCCGGTTCAATTACATCCAATGTAAAATCAGACAAAAAGCCGGTTGTGATTAAGTCGGACAGTGAGGCTTCTGAAACCGGGCGCAAGAAAGTCGGGGCATTCCTGGGTGACAATGTGGAGGTAGGATGCGGAAGCGTACTTAATCCGGGAACCGTTGTCGGAAGGGACAGCAATATTTATCCTCTCTCAAGCGTAAGAGGTGTTGTGCCGGCAAACAGCATTTTTAAAGCACAAGGCAATGTGGTTAAAAAAAATTCGTAAAATCTATATGGAAAATGTATATACAAAATTTTTATTTGACTAACGCGTGACTTTGTGCGAAAATTATCAATGGTGTAAATTTAGAAAAGTTTAGATGTACAGCCGCAATAGTATGGAGAATTTTATTGATATGCGATTTAACCGCCGCAGCTAAGGTGTACGGAAGGTTTTATCAAGATAAAGTTATCATCAAAGCAACGAAAGGAGTCATATTAATGATTATTTCACAAGAAGTTGAAAAAATGTGTCCAGTAGCACAGGGCGTTCATCATGGCGCAGCCCCAGTTCCTACAGAAGGAAAGTGGGTAAAGAATAAAGATGTAAAGGATATTTCAGGTCTGACACACGGTGTCGGCTGGTGTGCACCACAGCAGGGTGCCTGCAAGCTTACACTTAATGTTAAGGAAGGTATTATTCAGGAGGCTCTGGTTGAGACAATCGGCTGCTCAGGTATGACACATTCAGCAGCTATGGCATCTGAGATTCTTCCGGGTCTTACTGTTATGGAAGCTTTGAACACAGACCTTGTTTGTGACGCTATCAATACAGCAATGAGAGAGCTTTTCCTTCAGATTGTTTACGGAAGAACACAGAGTGCTTTCTCAGAAGAAGGTCTTCCTGTCGGCGCAGGTCTTGAAGATCTTGGTAAGGGACTTCGTTCTCAGGTTGGTACAATGTATGGTACTCTTCAGAAGGGACCACGTTACCTTGAGATGGCTGAAGGATATGTAACAGGTATCGCACTTGATGCAGATGATGAAATCATTGGTTACCAGTTCGTAAGTCTTGGAAAGATGACAGACTTCATTAAGAAGGGTGACGATCCTAACACAGCATGGGAAAAGGCAAAGGGTCAGTACGGCCGTGTTGCAGATGCAGTTAAGATTATTGATCCAAGACAGGAATAATTAGGAGGACTTAAAGATGGCTTTATTTGAATCATATGAGAGAAGAATTGACAAGATTAATTCTGTATTAAACGGCTATGGCATCGCTTCTATCGAAGAAGCTGAGAAAATCACAAAGGATGCAGGCCTTGACGTATATGCAATGGTTAAGGGTATTCAGCCAATCTGCTTTGAAAATGCATGCTGGGCTTACACAGTAGGTGCAGCTATCGCAATCAAGAAGGGCTGCAAGAAGGCTTCAGAGGCAGCAGCAGCTATCGGTGAAGGACTTCAGGCATTCTGTATTCCTGGTTCTGTAGCTGACCAGCGTAAGGTTGGACTTGGACATGGTAACCTCGGTAAAATGCTTCTTGAGGAAGAGACAGAGTGTTTTGCATTCCTTGCAGGCCATGAGTCATTTGCGGCAGCAGAGGGTGCAATCGGTATCGCAGAGAAGGCTAACAAGGTTCGCCAGAAGCCTCTTCGTGTTATTCTTAACGGACTTGGTAAGGATGCTGCACAGATTATCTCAAGAATCAACGGATTTACATATGTTGAGACAGAGATGGATTATGCAACAGGCGAAGTTAAGGAAATATTCCGCAAGGCATATTCAGACGGTCTTCGCGCAAAGGTTAACTGCTATGGTGCCAATGATGTAACAGAAGGTGTTGCAATCATGTGGAAGGAAAATGTTGATATCTCAATCACAGGTAACTCAACAAACCCAACAAGATTCCAGCATCCGGTTGCAGGTACATATAAGAAGGAAAGACTTGAAGCCGGCAAGAAGTATTTCTCAGTTGCATCAGGCGGTGGTACAGGACGTACACTTCACCCGGACAACATGGCAGCAGGTCCTGCTTCATACGGTATGACAGATACTATGGGACGTATGCACTCAGATGCACAGTTCGCAGGTTCTTCATCAGTTCCTGCACACGTAGAAATGATGGGACTTATCGGTATGGGCAACAACCCTATGGTAGGTGCTACTGTTGCAGTTGCCGTAAGTATTGAGGAAGCAGCTAAGAACGGCAAGTTCTAATTGAAAATCAGTAAAATCAAGACTTTGAGGACTCTCGGATTAAACTCCAAGAGTCCTTTTTTTGCGTAATAACCGGCCTGTGTTTTTTATCTTGACAGATATATCAAACTGATATATTATACATATATCAGTTTGATATATGGAGGGCGTTATGAAAAGACAGAATGTTAGAAAATTAATATTAATTATATCGATGCTTTTATTTCCGATTACAATTTGGTATATGTCTCCTTATTTGATTATTCGGGGAGCTATGGAGGGGATTGTAACAGGAAGCTTTATTGTTTTTTTATTGATGCTGATTGGGGCTGTCTTTTTTGGAAGATTGTTTTGCGGCTGGATATGTCCTATGGGAGGTATGCAGGAATGTCTGTTTTCTGTAAATGAAAATTTACCAAAGCAAGGCTGGAGAAACAATATTAAGTATGTCATATGGACAGTTTGGATTTTTGCTATAATTATATGCTTTATATTTAGAAAAAAGGAAATTACAATAGATTTCTTTTATATGACAGACCATGGAATTTCCATTGCAGAGATATATAACTATGTGATTTATTATGGAGTGATATTTTTGATATTAATTCCTGCGGTACTTTTCGGGAAAAGAGTATTTTGTCATTATTTCTGCTGGATGGCTCCTTTTATGGTTATAGGAACGAAAATTAGAAAATTATTGCATTTACCGGGAATCCATGTTGTCTCTGAAAAAGAGAAATGTATTTCCTGTAAAAAATGTAATCAGAAGTGCCCAATGGCATTGAATGTGGTAGAATTAGTAAAAAATGATTGCGATTTTGGCGCGGAATGCATTCAATGTGGTGCCTGTGTGGATAACTGCCCAAAGAAAGCGTTATCCTACGGGTTTAAAAGGAGCAGGTAAAGAATGGCAAACACAAAGAAAATGGATTATGTTTTATTAGGCTTGCTAAGCCATGAGCCTATGACCGGATATGAAATAAAAAAGAGGCTTGACACAACACTCCGCTTTTTCTGGGGAGGAAGTTATGGAAGTATATATCCAACTTTAAACCAGCTTGAAAAGGAAGGGAAAGTTACAAAGGAAAATGCCAGTTCCAATGGACGGGAAAAGATTTCTTATTCCGTTACAGAGTATGGGAAAGACGCATTAAAAGAGTGGTTGAGAAAGCCGGCGGAAAAGGATGAACTTCGATATGAAACGCTTTTGAAACTCTTTTTTGGAAATGAAACAGGTATGGAAGGCGCCAGGGAACATATTGAGCGATTTGAAGAAAAGTGCAGGAGTGAATTATTTATTTTAAACATATTCGCAGAGAATCTGGAACAGTATTTGGAAGATGATACACACAAGCATTATTATTTGACAGTAAAATTTGGTATTAAAACTTATGAGTCATATCTGGAGTGGTGCCGGGAAGCAAAAGAACAAATAAAGGAGTGGGAAAAGAAATGAAAACAGCAATCGTGTATTATTCAATGTCCGGGAACACAAAATATGTAGCTGATAAAATTGCTGATGGGATAAAAGCTGCAGGAGAGGCAGATATCATTAGAATTGAGCCGAAGAAAGCGTATCCGGACAAAGGCGCCGGGAAGTTTTTCTGGGGTGGCAAAAGTGCTGTTATGGGTGAAAAACCGGCATTACAGCCTTATGAATTTAACATAGATAAGTACGACCGAATTATATTTGGAACACCTGTGTGGGCAAGTACATTTGTACCTCCGCTTAGAACTTTTATCAATGAAAATCCGGATGTTAAGGATAAGAAAATAGCAGTTTTTACCTGCTTTAGCGGTGGTGGTGCGGATAAAGCGATTGAGAAAATGAAAAAATATATTGGCATTGAGAGATTTGAGGCTGAGCTGATTTTGGTCGATCCGAAGGATAATCAGAAACCGGAGGATGATGAAAAGATTAGGGCGTTTTGCAATCGCCTAACTTATATTGTTATGGGAGGTAAAAAATGTTATATAAATTTATAGTCTGCTTTATTGCAGGGATAGGCGCAGGGCTTGGTACAGGCTTTGCAGGAATGAGTGCAGCGGCTGTTATAAGTCCGGTGCTGATTACATTTCTTGGTATGCCTGCATATCAGGCAGTAGGGGTTGCACTTGCCAGTGATGTGCTTGCCAGCGCAGTCAGTGCCTATACATACGGCAAAAATAAAAATCTTGATATACGCAACGGTATGGTAATGATGATTGCGGTGCTTATATTTACGATGGTCGGAAGCTGGGTGTCAAGCCTTGTACCAAGCACTACGATGGGTAGTTTCTCAGTATTTATGACATTCCTTTTGGGAATCAAATTTATTGTTAAACCGGTTATGACGACAAAGGAAAATATGGCATCGGTCGATGCACGAAAACGCCTGATTCAGTCAGCGGTATGCGGAACGGTGGTAGGATTTATCTGCGGATTTATTGGTGCCGGAGGCGGCATGATGATGCTTCTGCTTCTTACATCAGTGCTCGGATATGAGTTGAAAACCGCTGTCGGAACAAGTGTGTTTATAATGGCGTTCACCGCATTTACAGGGGCGGCAAGCCACTTTATAATAGGCGGAGTGCCTGATATATCAGTAATGATATTCTGTGTGCTGTCAACACTTCTGTGGGCGCGTATTGCGGCGAGGTATGCTAATAAAGCAAGTGCCGTAACGCTGAACAGAGCCACGGGCGTTGTACTTGTAGTGCTCGGTGCGGCAATTATAACTGTGAATTTTATTTCATGACAGCAATATATTCCGGTATATAATAAAAATGGATGAAAAATATGGCAGGATATGTTAAAATGTAGAATATGATATTAGTATCCGGATTTTGTAACGGCGGGGCCTTGTGAAGAGTTTCTAAGACGCCTGCTGATAATTATATATGGAGGGTAATTGGAATGATTCAGTTTACAGAGGATTGCCTGATAGGAATTGAAAGTCTTGATCAGGACCATCGTTATTTGTTTGAACTTCTTGGGAAAATCAGTGAACTGCTGAATGATATTTACTGTGGGGATCGCTATAATTCAATTAAAGAGCTGATTGAGGAGCTTCAGACTTATGCGGAAGAACATTTTGAGCGTGAAGAAGCATATATGGAGAGCATAAGGGATGCAGAACTTACGAGACAGCGTATGCAGCATGATGCATTCAGGGCAAAAATCAGGGATTTCGATGTGATGAATATAAGTGAGGATGAACAGCAGGACGAGGTGCTTAGTGATATGGTGGAGTATCTTGCGCGCTGGCTGTATCGCCATATCATAGGAAGTGATATGATGATTGGTAAGATGCCTCCGCTTGAAGAGTGGATGATGAAGAAAAATCCGTGTGAATTTTCGGAAGAGTATTATACGGGCATTGAGCTGATTGATGAAGAGCACCGGAGACTTTTTAATATTATTGACCGTGCCAACAGATTAATCCGTGATGACTTTTATGCTGATAAATATGATGAAATCTGTTCGGTGCTTGAACAGCTTAAAGATTATACAAAGACTCATTTTGGAGATGAGGAAGAGTATATGGAGTCTATCGGGTATTCGGGGCTTGAGGCGCAGAAGAGAGCGCATATGGCATTTGTTGATAAGCTTGACAATCTTGATTTGGATAAGGTTGATGAGCATCCACAGGAGAATCTTGAGGAACTGGTAGAATATCTGCTTAGCTGGCTGGTTAATCATATTCTCGGTATGGATAAAAAAATAGGAAAATAATACAATTAAAGGCGGACAAAAGTGAAGATAGGAGTTGCATTTACAGGCGGAACAATCGGAAGCATAGTAGGAGAGGAGGGGTATATAGAAACCGACAGCAAAAATCCGTTTAAGCTGATTGATATGTATGAACAGTCTGCTCCGGATAATATGAAGGGTGATATTGAATTTGTAACGCTTCCGATATACAGAATCCTTAGTGAAAAGCTTGATGCACAGCATATTATTGCGCTTTCGGATGGCGTGAGAAAGCTTGCGGATACGGGAGTTGACGGTATTATTGTAACGCATGGTACGGATACGCTTCAGTATTCAGCGGCGATGCTTTCGTATGCATTCGGAATAAACAGCATTCCGATTGTGCTTGTATCAAGCGATTATCCGCTTGATGATGAGCGTGCCAACGGACTTGACAATTTCGCATGTGCAGTGGAGTTTATCAGGCAGAAGATTGGAAAAGGTGTGTTCGTAAGCTACAAAAACAAAGGTGATGACTTTGTAAAAATACACCGGGCAACGAGAGTTATTGCGCATATGCCGTATTCTGCATCGGTTTTTAGCGTGGACGGACAGCATTATGCAAGGTTTGACGGAAAGACCTTTGACATCAACAAATCTTATCTGACACTGCAAAAAAGTTCCACACAGTTACTTGTACCGCAGGCAGACAGCTTTGTAAATGCAGGCAGACTCATTTTTCGCATGCAGGTGTACCCGGGAATTGAGTATCCGGTTCTGCACCATGAAACAAAGGCGGTTTTGCTTGAAAGCTATCATTCAGGAACATTGTGTACCGATGAAAAGTTCGTCAGATATGCAAAAGAGCTTGCCGAAGAGGGAATTGTATTGTTTGTGACAGGTGCGGATGACAGAAATACTGCTTATGAAACCACAAGAATTTATGACAGACTTAAGCTGAAAGTACTGCCACGCATGTCTCCTGTTGCAGCTTATTGCAAACTTTGGCTGCTTTTGGCAGAAGGCCGCAATATAAGTGATGATATGTTTGTGTGCATGTCGGAAGATTTTGCATAAATATTTAAAATAAGGGGGGATTTATATGAAAATCTTTATATGTATTGTTGTTGTAGTTTTGGTTGTACTTTTTCTGTATGTTGCCATAACATACAATTCTCTGGTTAAACTTAACAACAACGTAAAGGAAGCATTTGCTACAATGGATGTGTATTTGAAAAAAAGATGGGATTTAATTCCTAATCTTGTTGAGTCTGTGAAAGGATATGCAGCCCATGAAAAGGATACGATTGAAAATGTTGTAAGCCTGCGTAACCAGTCTTATGACAGTCTTTCCAATGCAGGCAAGATAGCTGCAAATACAGAACTTTCAGGAGCACTTTCAAGGCTGCTTGCAGTGGCAGAGAATTATCCGGATTTGAAGTCAAATGCTAATTTTATGCAGCTTAACGGCGAGCTTTCCCATGTTGAAGAAGATATTGCAAATTCACGCAAATATTACAATGCCGTTGTTAAAAATTACAACAATAAAGTTGAAATGTTTCCAAGCAGCATTGTGGCAGGAATGTTTGGACATTCACAGAAGGAAATGTTTGAGGCAGGAAGTTCAGAACGCCAGAATGTGAAGGTGGAATTCTGATGGAAAGAAAAAATGCTGCAAAAACTGCAAAGAATATATTTCTTATTATATTCGGAGTATTGTTTGTTATTGATTTAATTCCGTTTATTATTGGAATTTTCGTGTCAATGAAAGCGGCTTCTATGCCGTTATCAGACGTTCCGTATTCGGTTTCGGAGACTGATACATCAGTGTCACAGCCGGATACCGGGTATTATGATACCGGTTATTATGATACCGGTTACTACGATGCCGGAGTACAGGATTACGGAATACTGGACGATTTTGAGGATTTGTATCAGCAGTATCAGTTGGAAAGTAAACTTAGTAAATCTGACTATTATATAGACGGATATGACGTTGCTGTCAAAGTAAATGAGAACAATGTGCTTGAAATTACTGAGACGATTAAAACATACTTCAATGTAAGCAAGCATGGAATATATCGCAAAATTCCGGTGAAAAACACAGTTACTCGTCTTGACGGAACAGTTTCTACAAATCGTGCCAGAGTAAGTGGCGTAGATGTCAATGAGGAATATAGTGAATCAACAGAAAACGGATATAAAGTAATTAAAATCGGGGATCCGGATGTTACACTCACAGGTCCTAAAACATATATTATCAAATACAGATATGATTTGGGCAAAGATACAGGTGAAGGATATGATGAACTGTACTTTAATATCATCGGTGACCAGTGGGATACATATGTAAAAAATATATCGTTTTCAATTGAAATGCCGAAAGAATATGATGCATCCAAACTTGGATTTTCAAGAGGATACAAAGGCTCAACGGATAATTCGGGCATAACATATGAATGTCTTGGTACGGATGGTTCAGGTTTGATTGTGGGTAAGTATGAGGGAATACTCGAACCGAATCAGGGCCTTACGGTTCGTCTTGAGCTTCCGGAAGGTTATTTCGTAGGAGCCGGTGCAGCCAATGATTTATTGATGGTACTTTCAATAGCAATACCGATAATATTCTTTATTATATCATTTATTTTATGGTGGATTTTTGGTAAAGATGAAAAAGTTGTTGCACCTGTTGAGTTTTATCCGCCTGAGGGATTTAACAGTGCGGAATTAGGATTTGTCTATAAAGGAAACGCAGACAGTAATGATATAGTGTCACTTCTGATATATCTTGCAAACAAGGGATTGCTTAAGATACAAGAAATTGAAGAAAAAGTGTTGTTCAGCACACAAAAGACATTTAAAATAACAAGTCTTGTAAGCTGTTATACGGGCAATAATGCCATTGAAAGAAAGTTCTTTAAAGGACTTTTCGAATGCGGATCAGTTAATCCGAATACGGGAATGATTGAGGTTACTGCTTCTGATTTGCATAATAAGTTTTACAGAGTAACTGATGAAATAAAGAAAATGCTTAATAACAAAGCAAACAAAAATAAATTCTTTGAACCAAAATCTTCAGCAAAGCGTGTTTTTGTTGTAATAATGATGTTGCTGACATATTTGATTATTACAGTGCCGCCGGTGTATGCATATGAACCGTTTATGGTTATTTTTGCGTTAATCTTCCCGTCTGTGGGTGTTGCGGTGGTTTTGTTTATGCTTTCACAGAAACCGAATTGTGCTACGATTATTTTTGCTTTAGTATGGGGACTTGGATTTGCAGGAGTTCCGTTTTGTGCAATGGTTATCCCGTCACTTCTTCAGGATGTATCATATATTTGGTCATACGTAAGCGGGATTATATGCATTATCGGAATGTTCATATGTTACAAATACATGCCGAAGCGTACCCCATACGGCGCTAAGCTTTACGGGAGAGTATTGGGATTTAAAAATTTTCTGGAAACTGCAGAAAAGGAAAAACTTGAGGCATTGGTTGAGGAAACACCATCATATTTTTATGACATTCTTCCTTACACATATGTGCTTGGAATATCAGATAAATGGATAAAGCAGTTTGAGAGTATCAATCTGCAGAGTCCTGAATGGTATGACGGAGGCTCGGCTTTCAGCACGGCTGCATTCGGTTCATTTATGGCATCCACTATGTCATCAGCCGGCAGTGCAATGACATCAAGTCCATCAAGCAGTTCGGGCGGCGGCGGAAGCTCGGGCGGCGGAAGCTCGGGCGGCGGCTCAGGCGGCGGTGGCGGCGGTTCATGGTAATTGCGCCGATTAGTGATTGTACGGTAATTGAGCGGTAATTGAAGTGATTGCAGTAATTGCGTTGCAGTAATTGCAGTAACTGAGGCAATTGAGTAAAGTTCAGGGATGTTTATTGGACATCAAAAATGAGAAAATCCTCCTATAAGATGATTATAGGAGGATTTATTTATGAAAGGATATATTGTTGACAGCGGTTACATGGGTTATGTGGATGGAAGATACATTCTGTTTGCATGTGAAGACGATTACAGAGAGTATATGGCAGCATAGAAGCGTGGCAGTATAACAGGACAGCAGCGTGGCAGCATAGCAGGTTGTGTATGAATTATTAAAAAGCCTCTTGTATTTTCCCGCAGATGCAGTAAAATGATAAATGTATTGCATCCTTTGTTCAAGGTGTGTGTCCTGACATCTTGAAAAATTCGGGAGCGATAACAGGAGGATAAGATGAATACAAATAAGAAAACATTTAAAATGGTCTTGACAGCGCTTTTTATGGCGATTGTCATCATGATGGCATTTGTGCCGAATCTTGGGTATATTAATCTTGTAGTTATTAAGGCAACCCTGATACATGTTCCGGTCATAATCGGATCCATAGTTCTTGGACCGCAAATGGGAGCAGTTCTTGGAGCAACATTTGGTTTGACAAGCCTTATTAACAATACTATCAATCCAAGTCTTTTGTCATTTGCATTTTCCCCGTTTTATTCAATGGGTGATGTGGGCGGTAATTTTTTCAGTATTATTATCTGCTTTGTTCCTAGAATACTGGTCGGAGTAGTTCCGCACTATGTGTACAAGGGACTTATGGCGCTCATGAAAAATTTTAAAGGCAAAAAGATGGTGGCTTTGCCGGTTGCCGGTGTTGCAGGTGCGTTGACAAATACGCTTCTTGTAATGAATATGATTTACTTTTTCTTCAGAGATGAATTTGCCGCAGCAAAATCAATTGCGGTAGAAGCTGTATATGATGTTATTCTAGGGATTATTGCAGCTAACGGAATTCCTGAAGCAATTGTTGCGGCTGTGCTTGGAACAGTAATAAGCATGGTGCTGCTTCGTATGATGCCAAAGGAAAACAGTAACAGTCTGTGATTATAAACTGACTGCCATCGGTGAAGTACGGATTTTCAGGACGGTCTGTGGCTGCACCGGTGGCATTGGATTAAAACGGAAATCTCAAAGACAGATTTCCATATATGGAGGTAACGATGATTCTTGCAATCGACATGGGCAATACCAATATTGTGATTGGCTGCATTGATGATGAAAAAACATATTTTGTAGAGAGGTTATCTACTGATAAATCAAAGACAGCGCTGGAGTATGCCATGGGCTTTAAGACGGTGCTTGAGCTCTATTCAATTGACACTGAAGAAATTGACGGGGCGATCATTTCATCGGTTGTACCGCCGCTTATTAATGTTATTGTAAGCGCTGTGGAGAAAATCATCGGAAAAACTCCGCTGGTTGTTGGGCCGGGGCTTAAGACAGGTCTTAATATCAAGATGGACAATCCGAAAACAGTAGGAAGCGACCTGATTGTGGATGCAGTGGCAGGAATCGGAGAATATGGAGCTCCGCTTATCATTATAGATATGGGAACCGCAACAACAATGTCAGTGGTAGACAAAGATGCCAATTATGTGGGAGGTATTATTGCTCCGGGCGTAAGGCTTTCAATGGAAGCATTGGCGTCAAACGCAGCGCAGTTATACAAAGTCAGCCTTGAGAAGCCGCAAAAGACAATTGGCAAAAATACGATAGACTGTATGAAGAGCGGTCTGGTGCTTGGCTCGGCAACCATGATAGACGGACTGATAGACAGGATAGAAGAAGAGCTTGGTTATAAAACCACGGTGATTGCAACAGGGGGACTTGCAAGAGTCGTTATTCCGCTGTGCAGACATGATATAATTGTAGAGGATGACCTTCTGCTTAAGGGACTCAAAATAATATATAATAAGAATTCAAATGTTTAATGAATATATAAGGAGAGATGATTTATGCTGACCGGTAAGAATGTAGTGCTTGCAGTGACGGGAAGTATTGCTGCATATAAAATTGCAAATCTTGCAAGTATGTTAAAAAAGCTGAATGCCAATATTACTGTATTAATGACAGAAAATGCAACAAAATTTATCAATCCCATAACATTTGAAACACTGACAGGCAATAAATGCCTTATTGATACATTTGACCGCAATTTCCAGTACAGCGTTGAACATGTTTCGCTTGCCAAAATGGCGGATGTTGTAATGGTGGCTCCGGCATCGGCAAATGTCATAGGAAAGATTGCTAACGGAATTGCAGATGATATGCTGACAACAACCGTGATGGCATGTACCTGCAGGAAAATTATTGCACCGGCGATGAATACACAGATGTATTATAATCCGATAGTACAGGATAATATTGATAAATTAAAGAGATTCGGGTATGAGGTCATTACGCCGGATACAGGCTATCTTGCGTGCGGAGATGTAGGGGCAGGCAAGATGCCGTCTGAAGGTGTGCTGATGCAGTATATTTTAAAGGAATGTGCATGTAAAAAGGACCTTGCCGGTAAGCATGTGCTTGTGACGGCAGGACCTACTATGGAAAAAATTGACCCGGTGCGTTTTATCAGCAACCATTCATCCGGTAAAATGGGATACGCAATTGCAAGAAATTGTATGCTGCGCGGCGCTGATGTCACTCTTGTTACAGGCAAAACCAATCTTGAGCCTCCGATGTTTGTTAATGTAATCAACATTGTTTCGGCAAAAGATATGTATGATGCGGTTGTGGAGCATTTTGACGAGCAGGATATTATCATTAAAGCGGCTGCAGTAGCGGACTACCGCCCGGTCAATCCGGCAGATGAGAAGCTTAAGAAGTCGGATGATGAGATGTTTATTAAACTGGAGCGCACGGACGATATTTTAAAAACACTCGGTGAACGTAAAACAAAGCAGTTTTTGTGCGGATTTTCAATGGAAACACAGAATATGCTGGAAAATTCAAAAAATAAGCTTATAAGTAAAAATCTTGACATGATTGTGGCAAACAATATCAAAGTGGAGGGTGCAGGATTTGGCACAGACACGAACAGAGTCACAATAATCACTTCTGATGAGATTAAAGAACTAGATATTATGTCTAAAGACGAAGTGGCAGGAAAGATTATCGACATTATTCTGGAAAAGATTAACCGGCAGGCATAAATGCTTGATAAACAGGGCTTGCCATGTTATAATAACCACAATGGTCTGCACGAAGCAGGCACGGCATTTTGAAGATGCGTTTCTAATAAAGTAAAATTAAATATACATTTAATATTGCCACGAAGACAAGCAGGCGCATGAAGCGCACCGGCTTACACAAGCCGGACTTGTTTTTGTTGCAATTTTTTTATTACAGGCAAAAATGATGCACCATTTATGAGGTGCAAACAGCCATATTACTTTATAGCCATATACTTATTGACATGAGAGGGAAAAATGGAACTGAATGAATTTTTTAAACAACATAACAAAGTGGCCGTTGCATTTTCAGGGGGAACAGATTCGGCATATCTTCTGTACGAGGCATTGAAAAACAAAGCTTTGGCAGAGGCCTATTATGTTTCGTCAGCATTTCAGCCGGAGTTTGAGAGAGAGGATGCAAAGAGATTTTGCGGGGAACTTGGAGTAAAACTGAATATTGTAGATGTGGATGTACTTTCCTGTGATGATGTTATAAAAAATCCGCCGGATAGATGTTATTACTGCAAGCAGCAGATTATGGGGAATATAATCAAACATGCAAAGGCAGACGGATTTGACATACTCGTTGACGGAACCAATGCCTCAGATGATGTAAATGACAGACCGGGGATGAAAGCGCTTGAAGAGTTGAATGTACTCTCGCCGCTAAAGCTTTGTGGCATAACTAAGGCACAGGTAAGAGAACGCTCGAAGGCGGCAGGGCTTTTCACGTGGGATAAACCGGCGTATGCCTGTCTTGCAACCAGAATACAGCCGGGTTTTCCAATATATGCAGGTACGCTTAAGAAAGTTGAACAGGCAGAGAATATAATGCGGACAATGGGATTTACCGATTTCAGGGTAAGAGTATTTCACGGCATGGCAAGAATTCAGGTGAAATCGTCGCAGATGCAGGAAGTACTTGAGCATAGACAGGCTATTGTGAAAGATGTCGGTGCATTGTTTGACGGGGTGTTTCTCGATTTAAATGAAAGGGCATAGCGGTATGGAAGAAAATGAATTAATGAGGCTTCTGCAAAATGTGGCAGACGGAGAAATGACGCCACAGAAGGCGGCATTAAAGCTAAAGGAAGAACCATTTACAGATTTGGGATATGCAAAACCTGACACTCACAGAGGAATAAGGCAGGGTGTGGCAGAGGTAATATACGGTGCGGGCAAGACGAAGGAGCAGGTCCTTGGTATAGTGCAGGAAATGCAGAAGCATAGCCAGAAAGTTATTATTATCACAAGACTTAATGAAGAAGCTGCAAAATATCTGTCCGATAAGATTGACATTAATTATGATGAAATATCTAAATTAGGAATTGTAGGAGAAATGCCAAAACCGTATGGCATGGGAAAGATTGTTGTTGCAACGGGAGGAACAAGTGATATTCCTGTAGCCGAGGAGGCGGCTCTTACGGCGGAAGCACTGGGGAATGAAGTTGTAAGACTGTATGATGTAGGAGTTGCCGGGTTGCACAGGCTTATGGCGCATATTGAAGATATTATGGGAGCACAGGTTATAATTGCAATTGCAGGAATGGAAGGGGCACTTGCAAGCGTTATCGGCGGGCTTGCGGACTGTCCGGTGATTGCAGTTCCGACAAGTGTGGGATACGGAGCATCTTTTAACGGATTGTCGGCGCTGCTTTCAATGCTTAATTCATGTGCCAGCGGTGTGAGCGTTGTAAATATCGACAACGGATTTGGAGCAGGATATATGGCAAGTATGATTAATCACATGAAGCCAAAAGAATTATAATAAAACAATATGTATGGTGCTTTGATAAGACGGCACAGAAAAGAGGAAAAGGTTGAAAACACTGTATATTGAATGTTCAATGGGAGCAGCGGGAGATATGCTGATGGGGGCGCTGCTTGAACTGATACCGGACAGACAGAAATTTCTTGATAAAATGAACGGACTTGGATTGGACGGAGTACATGTTGATGCTGAACCATCAGTAAAATGCGGAATAACAGGTACCCATGTCAGGGTGACCGTTGGTGGTGCTGAGGAGCAGAGCAATGATGTTCATATAAACGGACATATTCATGAGCGTGATAACGGACATACTCATGAGAACGATGACGGGTATATGTATGAACATGATGACATACATATGCATGAGCATCATCATGGGGCTTCAATGCAGGATATAAAGAACATCCTTGAAAATATGGATGTTCCAAAGAAGGTTATCAGTGACGCTTTGGCTGTATATGAGATTATTGCAGAAGCTGAGAGCAGGGTGCATGGAAGAAGTGTGAGCGAAATACATTTCCATGAGGTAGGAAGCAAGGATGCAATAGCCGATATTGTAGGGTGCTGTATTCTGTTTGATGAAATCGGTGCGGACAGGGTTATTGTTTCACCGGTTACAACGGGATTCGGACAGGTACGCTGTGCGCATGGGATACTTCCGGTGCCTGCGCCTGCCACTGCACTGATACTTCAGGGAATTCCGGCACAGTCCGGCACAATAAGGGGAGAGCTTTGTACTCCTACAGGAGCTGCGCTTATCAAACATTTTGCGGATGAGTTCGGCAATATGCCTGTAATGGCAACTGAAAAAATAGGCTATGGAATGGGAAATAAGGATTTTGAAGTTGCAAACTGTATGAGGGCAATGCTTGGAAATACTGATGAATCAGCAGATTTCATCGTTGAACTTTGCTGTAATCTTGATGACATGACTCCGGAGGATATAGGGTTTGCAACAGAAATTATGATGAAAGCGGGAGCACTTGATGTATATACGACTGCAATCGGAATGAAGAAGTCAAGACCGGGGACGATGCTTACAGTTATGTGCGGTAAAAATGATAAAGATAAAATGATACAGCTTATTTTCAAGCATACTACCACGCTTGGGATAAGAGAGTATTATTGCAGGAGAACGACTCTGGACAGGTCAACCGGAATAATAGATACACAATATGGAGCCATACACTATAAAGAGGCAACAGGCTTCGGGGTGATGCGCCGGAAACCGGAGTATGAGGATTTGAAGAGGATTGCAGAGGAAAACGAAGAATCTATTAACAAAATAAGAGCAGAAGCAGTGAAAAGTTTAGGGAATGCAGATTAATGCTTTAGCATTCCGGAATGGAGGGTAAATATGCATATGGCAGATGCACTTGTCGCACCGGCGGTGGCGGCAACAATGTATGCCTGCTCGACAGTGGCGGCAGGCTGTTCAGTAAAAAAGGTACGATTAGAGAATGACCCAAAGAAAATACCGGTTATGGGGGTAATGGGAGCATTTGTTTTCGCAACTCAGATGATTAATTTTACAATTCCGGGGACAGGTTCTTCGGGGCATCTTTGCGGCGGAATGCTTCTGTCAGCGCTGTTAGGGCCTTATGCCGGCTTTCTTACAATGATTGGAGTGCTTTTAATCCAGTGTCTTATGTTTGCAGACGGAGGGCTTCTGGCACTCGGATGCAATATATGGAATATGGCATTTTACGGCTGCTTTATAGGAGCAATGCTTATATGGAAGCCAATTATGAAGAATGGAGCAGGCAGAATTAAGATTACGGTTGCATCAATACTCGGATGTATAGTAACTTTGCAGATGGGGGCATTTTCAGTATGTCTTGAGACGCTTGCATCAGGGATAACGGAACTTCCTTTCGGTGTGTTTGCAGGGATGATGCAGCCGATTCACCTTGCAATCGGTCTGGTGGAAGGACTCATTACAGCAGCAGTGCTATGTTTTGTGTATGATGCAAGACCTGAGCTTTTATGGGGTGTTGAAAAGAGTAATAATGCAAAACGGAAGTTATCATTTAAAACAACAATAATTATTCTGGCAGCAGCGTCGGTAATAATAGGTGGTGGGTTGTCACTTATTGCATCCTCATATCCTGACGGACTTGAGTGGTCAATGGAGAAGGTAGCAGGCACTGCTGAACTTGAGGCGGATGGAATAATATATAACACAATGGCGGAAATTCAGGATAAAACAGCGATACTTCCCGACTATGCAATAAAAGATTCAGATAACATATTTGGTACAACGATATCCGGAATCGTAGGCGCTATTGTGGTTGTGTCATTGTGTGTCATTTGTTGCTATATATTCAGATTTTTCAGGAGAAAATCTAATGAGTAAAATTGAAGGCGCAATTCACGAAATCCATGCGATGGATGCGATGGCTTCCGAGGACAAATGGATAAACAAGCTGCATCCGCTTGTTAAGCTTCTTGTAACATTTATATACATATTTATTGTCGTGTCATTTGATAGTACTGATATAAATGGGTTACTTTCCATGATATTATATCCTGTTTTAATTTTTATTACAGCGGAGCTTGATTTAAAAATGTGCCTGAAAAGACTTAGAATCGTGTTGCCGCTTGTGTGCCTTGTAGGGCTTTTTAATCCGTTTTTTGACAGGGAGATATTGTTTTATGCTGGGAGCGTCGGAATCACAAGAGGCATGATTACAATGGTAACGCTCATAATAAAAGGCGTATTTACAGTGCTTGCGGCATATATTCTCATTGCATCTTCCAAAATTGAAGATATATGCCGGGCACTAAGAATGCTCCATGTACCGAAAATATTTGTTACGCTCATTCTTCTTATCTATCGGTATGTGACACTTTTTCTTCAGGAAGTAAACCGCATGACGCAGGCGTATGCACTTCGTGCCCCCAATCAGAAAGGTATCAGCTACAAGGCGTGGGGCTCGCTTGCGGGGCTTATTTTGCTTCGGGCAATGGACAGGGCTTCAGCAGTATATGAAAGTATGTGCCTGCGAGGATTTGACGGGGAATTCAAGCGTGAAAACAGTACCCAATTATGCGGTAATGACTGGATTTACCTTATATCACTGAGCGCGCTTATACTGTTTCTCCGCTATGTACATCTGTTTGAACTGGTGGGCAACATGATTATGAAATAAATAGGCGATTGCGGAAGAGTTTCGCAACCGCCTGTATGCAATAAACTATGAAAGGAGTTCAACATTGAGCCACATACATATTGATGTCAAAGATGTCTGCTTTGGATATGACAGGAATAAAAATGTCCTTGAAAATATATCGTTTCACGCGTCAGAAAATGATTCAATAGGAATAATAGGTGCCAACGGAGCGGGAAAATCAACACTTCTCAAGCTTCTTGTGGGACTTTATACGGATTTTGAAGGAAGTATACGTGTAGAGGAAATACCGGTGCAGAAAGATACACTCCGGCATATACGCGAGAAAATAGGCTATGTTTTTCAGGATTCGGAAAGCCAGCTTTTTATGTCAACAGTCAGGGAAGATGTAGCATTTGCTCCGGCTAATTACGGACTTCCTGAAAGCGAAGTGGAAAAAAGGGTAAATAATGCACTTGAAATGGTAAATGTGACACACCTTGCAGACAGACCGATATATAAACTGTCAGGCGGAGAGAAAAAACTTGTCTCGATTGCGACAATTCTGTCTATGACGCCGGATATAATACTTATGGACGAGCCGTCGGTATCGCTTGACCCGAGAAACAGGCGAAATCTGATTTCAATTCTTAACAGCTTTGAGCATCTGAAAATAATAGCATCGCACGATATTGATTTTATAAAGCAGACGTGCAGCCGCACTATACTTATGGCCGGGGGAAAAATTGTCTGTGAGGGGGCGACCAAAGATATAATCGGCAACGAACAGCTTTTGCTGGAAAACGGGCTTTAGAAAACGCTTAGAAAAACGAGCTTAAAAAATAGCTTTAATAACTATATAAAACGATGTATAATGTTAATAATATGTAATATGGAGGTAGCACTATGTATTGTACTAGAAATGTAACAGAAGATTTAATTTGGGTTGGCGGTAATAACCGCAGACTGTCACTTTTTGAAGGTGTTTACAAGGTGCCTTACGGTGTGTCATATAATTCATATCTGCTGCTTGATGAAAAAACAGTGCTTTTTGATACTGCCGATTCATCAATCGCGGGGATTTTCTTTGAAAATGTTGAACATGCCCTTAACGGACGCACTCTTGATTATATGGTTATACAGCATATGGAGCCGGATCACTGTGCACTTATTCATGACGTTGTAAGAAGATATCCGGAAGTGACAATTGTAACTAATGCAAAAGTAGTTGCAATGATTAAACAGTTCTTTGATTTTGATATTGATTCAAGGGTAAAGCTTGTCGCAGAAGGTGATGAGTTTGTAACGGGAAAACACTGCTTTACATTTATTATGGCACCGATGGTACACTGGCCGGAGGTTATGGTGACATATGATAAGACTGACAAAATTCTGTTCTCGGCAGACGCATTTGGCTGCTTTGGTGCATTGAACGGCGCACTTTTTGCCGATGAAGTTGATTTTTACAGAGATTATCTTGATGAGGCACGCCGTTACTATACCAATATAGTCGGAAAATACGGCGCTCAGGTTCAGGCACTTCTCAAGAAAGCTTCTGCACTTGAAATTTCAATGATTTGCCCGCTTCATGGATTTGTGTGGAGAAAGGATTTTGAAAAATATATTGAGAAATATGATAAATGGAGTAAATATGAGCCGGAGAAAACAGGCGTAGTCATAGCATATGGTTCAATATACGGCAATACTGAAAATGCAGCAGAAATCCTTGCATGCCGTCTTAATGAACTTGGCATAGCTACAAAAATGTTTGACGTTTCGGTTGTTCCTGCTTCAGAAATCGTGTCGGCAGCATTTGAATACAGCCATATTGTGCTTGCCTCAGCTACTTATAACGGCGGCATCTTTGTAAATATGGAAAATCTTATTCACGATCTGGTTGCTCATAATCTTCAGAACAGAACCGTGGCACTTGTGGAAAACGGTACATGGGCAGCAATGACTGCAAAGCAGACAAAAGAACTGCTTGCAAAGTGCAAGAATCTTAACGTGCTTGAGGAGACAGTTTCAATAAAATCTTCTGTAAAGCCGGAACAGCTTGACAGTATCGAAGCTCTTGCTAATGCCATTAAGGCGAGTATGTAACTGACGGAACAGGTAATAAGTTCCGGCATCATATATTTACACGGCTGTTTGTGATGCAGACGCCACAATCAAGCTATTATCGCGAGCCAAATTCAGATATTTGACTCGCGATTTATTCTACTCTGAAGCGTCTGCAGAATGGATATTAATATATGAAAAGATTTAAAAGACTTCAGATACTTTTTCTGCTGATTTTTTCACTGCTTGGAATCACGGCATGCGGTAACTCAAGGCAGACAGTACAGCAGCAGACAGTACAGCAGCAGACAACACAGCAGGCAACACAACAGACGACACAGCAGACAGTACAACAGCAGACAGTATCACAGAAAACTGTAGCCACGAAGAAAGCGGCTTTGGATGTAAATGGCTCGTACACATCAAAAGATGACGTAGCGCTTTATATCAATACATATGGAAAGCTTCCGGGCAACTTTATTAAAAAGGAAGATGCGCAGAAGCTGGGATGGAGCGGAGGCTCACTTGAAAAATATGCACCGGGAAAGAGTATAGGCGGTGACAGGTTTGGCAATTATGAGGGACGGCTTCCGAAGAAGGATGGACGCGTATATACAGAGTGTGATATTGATACAATCGGACAATCAGGCCGTGGTGCCAAACGCATAGTATTTTCAAATGACGGACTCATTTATTATACTGATGACCATTACGAGACATTTACACTGCTCTACGGAAAACCATAGCAATGAGAGCGGCGGAAGATGAGAATAGCAGAAGGCAGGTGCCGGATAAGGCAGGGAAAGCGGTTATGAAAATAATTATTGACGGAAAGAAAATCAGTGACAGAAATTCAATGTATGACTCGGTCAGGTCACAGATTTCCTGCGATATGGGAAGTAATCTTGATGCACTGCATGATATTATCACAACGGGATTTTCATATAGAAATGTAGAGATTATCAATGCGGATGATTTGAAAAGTACACTTGGGGATGAGTATTTTGATGCTTTATGCCATATGCTTGAGTGTGCCGAGAAGGAGAGCACAGGACTGCATGTGAGTGTCGGTTTTTCATGCAGTGTCATGCAGTGAAATTTTATATTAAAAAAAGACTCGCATAAGAACTTCTTGATGAAGCTTTTATGTGAGTCTTTTATAATACTGAAAATTATTATCTCTGCATTTCCTCAACTGACTTTACACATGTATGAGCAATCGGCTTCCATTCTACCTTCTTGAAGAGAGCAACAATTGCAATCGGAATGTATGTAAAGATGTATATCGGGAAAGAAAGGAGATAAACAAACTTCTTAATTCCGCTGCATCTTATCTGCTTCCACTCTGTGATGATTGTAAGCAAACCAACAAAGAAAAGCATCGCATACATATTAACAAATGTAAACAGTAATGACTTTGTTGCTACAGGAAGCATTACCGATACGATTGAAGGATCAATAATACATGCAACAATACCTGCAAGGTTTACAAGAATACAGGTGATTGTAAGCAGGGTAGCAGGAGCGATTGTCATGAGCATATCGTAGCATGATGTAAAACGCTCTTTCTTGTTAAACATTGTTGAGATAAGCTGTCCGGCATACTTAAACATTACCTGATAGAAGCCCTTTGACCAACGCATACGCTGATTCCATGACTGCTTAAATGAAGAAGGCTGCTCATCATAAAGTATAGCCTTTTCACAGTAACCGATGCGCTCACCCTTAATTGCACTGACAATTGAAAATTCAATATCCTCTGTAAGAAGATGGTACTTCCATCCGCCGTTAGCCTTAACGATTGCACTGCTCATAAGGAAACCTGTTCCTGATACTGCACAGTTTGTATTCATCATCATACGAGGGTTGTTAAGGTATTTTGCTTCTCTTAAGAACCACAGTCCGTAGCCGGCTGTAAGCCAGTTGGTATCATAATTCTTAGAATTGCGGTAGCTTGTGATAACGCGGTAACCCTTGTCAAATACCTTGTTCATCTCACGCACATAGTTGCGGTCAATAATGTTATCTGCATCAAAAATGAAATATCCGTCATAAGTCTCAACACCGCCCATCTCATGCTCAATGCGGTTGAATGCATAGTCAAGGGCATAACCCTTGCCAACCAGCATATGGTTGAAACGTTCCATTACAATTGCACCGTTCTTGCGTGCAATCTCAGCGGTATCATCAGTACAGTTATCAGCGATTACGATTACGTCAATCAGCTCTTCAGGATAATTCTGACGGCGTATACTCTTAATCAGGTTGCCGATTACCGAACTTTCGTTACGTGCTGCAACAACAAATGCATATTTGTGTAATTTCTTAGCTTCAGCATCAAAGTGTTCCTTCTTCTTTTCGCCTACCAAAGCTACAATAACGTAGATAATCTGGTAGAAATACAAAAGTGTCAAAATTGCGAAGACAAATAAGTTGAAACCATTAATGAATGCCATCGTTTTTTAAAACTCCTTTCATAACAAAAGCTTTTGCTTTTTTCGCTTTAATGTTCCCCTTGTCTGCTATAACCACATCGGAATGATTATAACATTGGTAAAAGTAAAGTCAATCATCATTTTTACTAAATTTTATGAAGAAAAACAGCGATTATCACATAAATATAACCAATATGCTGTATATATTGATTAATATCACCCCAAAATGCAGATAATCGTTTGTCACCGATATATTACCATTAATATATGAAGAAATAAAGTTCTATTTTTAGTACAATGTAATAGTTGTTGAAGTTTCGGATAATCTGCGTTATTATTATATGGTATAAATAGAACAAACATACGGACGGAGGACGAAATGTACAACAAAATAGCTGAATTAATCATATATGGCGATTTGGATAAGGATAGTATTCTCTATAATCTGGGAGATATTTTCAGGAGGTTTGACAGCGGGGAGGCCTCCAACGGTGAGCTTATTAAAGACATTTACACGCAGGTAAAGAAGCTGCTTATAGTGGCAACGGATTATGGTTTTGATAAAAATCTGTGGCATAATTACCTGACGTTTCTTCTTATTACCAATGAAAATCCGTTCAGCATTACATGTGAGAAGGTAGGTGCCAACAGCGGAAGCGTCAACGAATTTGCAAAGAATGACTTCAGAGTATTTAGGGAGCTCTTTAATTATGATTTCAAGCCGATTGAGGCTGCGCTGGGAATTGACTGCTTTACAAGACTTTGCAACTATACTGCAATTGTTAAGAAAGAGCTTATGTATAATAAAAATGTGAGTGAGAAGGTACAGGCCTTAAGTGAAAAGCTTGAGAAAGCGGCAGATGAAGATGAATTCTTTGCACATGTAACACAATTTTATAAAGATTACGGTGTGGGAATGTTCGGTCTTAACAAAGCTTTCAGAATCAGTAACCGTGGTGATGATATTGTATTTAATCCGATTAATAACATGGACAGGGTTATGCTTTCAGACCTTATCGGATATGAAATCCAGAAAAAGAAGCTTGTGGATAATACGGAAGCATTTGTTGAGGGGCGCAAGGCCAATAACGTGCTTTTGTTCGGAGACAGCGGTACAGGTAAGTCAACAAGCATAAAGGCAATTGTCAACGAGTATTATGACAGAGGTCTTAGAATGATAGAGATTTATAAGCACCAGTTTAAGGATTTGTCTAATGTAATCGCAGCAATAAAGAATCGCAATTACAAATTTATTATTTACATGGATGACCTTTCATTTGAAGAATTTGAGATTGAGTATAAGTTCCTTAAGGCGGTAATCGAAGGCGGCGTTGAGACCAAGCCGGATAATATACTTATATATGCAACATCCAACAGACGCCATCTTATCAAGGAAACATGGCATGACCGTGATGATGTCGAGATGGATAACGGCATGCATAAGTCGGATACAATGGAAGAAAAGCTGTCACTTGTCAACAGATTTGGTGTTACAATCAATTACTCAAAGCCTTCACAGAAGGAATACTTTGGAATTGTTACAGGTCTTGCAAGAAAGGCAGGAATAACAATGCCGGATGAGGAGCTGTGCGCTGAAGCCAATAAGTGGGAGCTGAGTCATGGCGGAATTTCAGGAAGAACGGCACAGCAGTTTATTTATTATCTGCTTGGCAAGGCGGAGGTGAATGAATGATTTCCTATATTAAAGGTGAATTGACAGAGGTGTTTGACAACTCGATTGTGGTTGAAAACTCAAGCGGAATCGGGATGAATATCATGGTGCCGGGCTCCGTGCTTGAGCGTATGCCGGTAATCGGTTCGGAGGTAAAGATTTATACATACCTCCATGTAAAGGAGGATGCGCTTACTCTGTACGGATTTCTTAACAGGGACGACTTAAGTGTATTCAGACTGCTTATCACTGTCAACGGAATAGGCCCTAAGGGGGCAATCGGTATATTGTCAACTATTACACCTGACGATTTGCGTTTTGCAGTGCTTTCTGATGATGTAAAGGCAATTTGTGCAGCGCCGGGCATAGGTGCAAAGACGGCGCAGAAGCTGATTATCGAGCTTAAGGATAAGTTAAAGCTTGAGGATGCATTTGAAATGAAAATGGCACATAATGAGTCGGAGGCGGTATCCGGAACAGATGCAAGGAGTGACACGATTCAGGCACTTATGGCGCTTGGTTATGGAAGAAGTGAGGCAGTGAAGGCTGTGAGCATGATAGACGGCTCTGACGGCAAGGACAGTGAAGCACTGCTTAAGGAAGCCCTCCGTAAGCTTGCACTGATTTAAATGATAAGCGTCGAAACTTTAGCTTTGTGTGTAGTTTAAGGATTAGATTGAAAAATATAGAAAGATTGGTATCATAATGGAAAGAAGAGTGATTTCAACCGAAAGCTTTCAGGAGGAAGAAAAGCTTGAGAACAGTTTAAGACCTATGAAGCTTGATGAATACATAGGTCAGGAGCGGGTTAAGGATAACCTCAGGGTGTATATAGAGGCTGCCAGAAGCCGTAAAGATGTGCTTGACCATGTACTTTTCTACGGCCCTCCGGGCCTTGGAAAGACTACACTTGCAGGAATTATTTCCAATGAGATGGGAACGAATCTTAAAGTTACTTCCGGCCCTGCCATTGAGAAGCCGGGGGAGATGGCGGCAATTCTTAATAATCTCAGCGAGGGTGATATTCTTTTCGTTGATGAAATTCACAGACTGAACAGGCAGGTTGAAGAAGTTCTGTATCCTGCAATGGAGGATTTTGCAATTGACATTGTCATAGGCAAGGGAGCTTCGGCGAGGTCAATAAGACTTGATTTGCCTAAATTTACGCTTGTTGGGGCAACTACGAGAGCGGGACTTCTCACTGCGCCGCTTCGTGACCGCTTTGGTGTCGTAAGCCATCTGGAATTTTATACAACTGATGAACTTGAGAAAATTATAAGGCGTTCAGCACAGGTGCTTAATGTTGAAATTGACGATGAAGGAGCACATGAGCTTGCAAGGCGTTCAAGAGGAACTCCGCGCCTTGCCAACCGTATGTTAAAGAGAGTTCGTGATTTTGCACAGGTAAAATACGACGGCAGGATTACGAAAGAGGTTGCTGATTATGCGCTTACGCTGATGGACGTTGACAAAGACGGGCTTGACAGAAATGACAGAATGATTTTGTCTGCGATTATCAATAAATTTGGAGGCGGGCCTGTGGGAATTGAGACAATTGCGGCTTCAATAGGCGAAGATGCAGGAACGCTTGAGGATGTATATGAGCCGTATCTTGTGCAGAACGGGTTTATTAACAGAACTCCAAGAGGGCGTGTCGCATCTGCGCTTGCTTATGAAAGCCTTGGACTTGTTATGCCGGAATGAGCCGCGGTAAGTATCATTGTAGTATTTAATGCCGGTATGGAAGAATAGGGCAATTTGCCACTTGTCTTTTCATCATGTATATGTTAAAATTTATCCTATGTGATTACGTTTGGAGGTATTGTGATGTTTGGAATGTCATGGGCAGATACCATAAGAATTTTTCTTATGATTCTCTTTGTTATTGTATGTATTGTATTGACTGTTATCGTATTGATGCAGGAGAGTAAGTCTTCGGGATTGTCCGGTACAATTGCCGGTGCAGCCGATTCATATTGGGGAAGAAATAAAGGCCGTTCAGCAGAAGGTAAGCTGGTTGTAATTACAAAGTGTCTGGTGGCAGCATTCTTTATAATTGCTTTGATTCTGAATATGAATTTTTAATGCAGGGAACACTCTTGAAGTAAACAAGAGTGTTCTTTTTCGATTAAAGGGAATATTTAGACCGTGGCGTGCGCAGAAAAGGGGTTCGTATGGACGAATTTGAGAGAAGAAAAAAATTAATAGAAGAATTGGTAAAGGACGAGCATTACGTTCCGATGAAAATAAAAGAGCTGGCGATTCTTCTTCAGGTTCCGAGAGACAGGAGAGCGGAGCTTGCCGAGGTACTTGACAGCCTTGTTGAGGAAGGACGCATAGGGCTTACAAAGCGGGGCAAATACACAAAAATTGAGAATTTGTCCTATACCGGTGTGTTTGAGTCCACAAAGCGCGGTTTTGGATTTGTCAGCGTTGAGGGAATGGATGAGGATATATTTATTCCGGAAAGCGCGGTCGGAGCTGCGTTTCATGGCGATAAGGTGAAGGTTGCAGTAACAAAACAGAGACATGGCGGAATGCGCATGGAGGGTAAAATCCTTCAGATTGTGGAGAGAGGAATTAAACATCTTGTCGGTACATTTCAGGATAACAGGACATTTGGATTTGTCATACCGGATAATGCCAAGATAAGCTGTGATATATTTGTACCTTCTGACAAAACGATGGGAGCAATGTCGGGACATAAGGTTGTTGTTGAGATTACTGATTATGGCAGCGGAAAGAAAAATCCCGAAGGTGTTATTACTGAAATTATAGGTCATATTAACGACCCGGGAACAGATATTATGTCAATCGTAAGAGCCTATGACCTTCCGGTTGAGTTCCCCGAGGAAGTGATGGCATCGCTTAAAAATATTCCGTCGGCAGTTGATGAAAAAAATAAGAACGGACGTCTTGATTTGAGAAATATTATGACTGTCACAATCGACGGTGAGGATGCAAAGGATTTGGATGATGCAATTACTGTATCTAAAGAAATCAGGAACGGACGGGCATTTTACACGCTTGGTGTACACATTGCCGATGTAAGCCACTATGTCACGGAGAAAAGTCCGCTTGACAAAGAGGCATATAACCGCGGAACAAGCGTTTATCTTGTTGACCGTGTTATTCCTATGCTTCCGCACAAGCTGTCCAACGGAATCTGTTCTCTTAACCAGGGGGAGGACAGGCTTGCATTAAGCTGTATAATGGATATTGATGAAAATGGAGCAGTAATTGGTCATAAGATTGCAGAGACTGTCATAAATGTTGACAGGCGCATGACATATACAAGTGTCAAAAAAATACTTACAGACAGGGACGAAGCCGAAATAAATAAATATAAGGACTTTGTGCCGATGTTTGAATGTATGGAAGAGCTTGCCGGTATACTTAGAAACAAGCGTAAGAGCAGAGGTTCCATTGACTTTGATTTCCCTGAGACAAAGATTGTTCTTGATGATAAGGGAAATCCGCTTGATATCAAGCCTTATGAGAGAAATGTTGCAACAAAGATAATAGAAGACTTTATGCTGGCGGCTAATGAGACCGTAGCGGAGGATTATTTCTGGCAGGAGCTTCCGTTCCTTTACAGAAGCCATGAGAATCCGGAACCTGAGAAAATTCAGCGTCTTGCAACATTTATTAATAACTTTGGATATTCCATTCATAAGAATAGTGATGAGATACACCCAAAAGAAATCCAGAAGCTTCTGGCAAAGATAGAAGGCTCTGATGAGGAAATGCTTATAAGCAGACTTACGCTTCGTTCCATGAAGAGAGCCCAGTATACGACAGAATGTGTAGGACATTTTGGACTGGCAGCAAAATATTACTGCCACTTTACTTCACCTATCAGACGTTATCCTGATTTGCAGATTCACAGAATTATTAAGGAAAATCTGCACGGAGGAATCAAGGAAAAGAGAATACGGCACTACGAGGCAATTCTTGGCGAGGTCGCAAAGCATACAAGCAAAACAGAAAGAAGAGCTGACGATGCAGAGCGTGACACAGATAAGCTGAAAATGGTACAGTACATGGAAGGACATATCGGTGAAGAATTTGAGGGCGTAATTTCAGGAATGACATCATGGGGTATATATGTGGAACTGCCTAATACAATTGAAGGGATGGTTCCGGTTACTTCACTGCAGGACGGACGATACAGGTATGATGAAAATCATTATGAAATGGTAAATGAGGTCACGAACAACACTTATAAATTAGGACAGCGTGTGCTGGTAAAAGCTGTTCGTACAGACAGAATGCTTAGAACCATTGACTTTGAAATGGTGAGGGAGAGGAGCATACAGAACAATGGCAAAACAGACAGAAGGAAGAAAGCTCATAGCAAATAATAAAAAAGCGTATTTTGACTATTTTATTGAGGATAAATATGAGGCGGGAATAGCGCTTCACGGCACGGAGGTAAAATCACTCCGCATGGGAAAATGCAGTATCAAAGAGGCATATATAAGAATTGAAAATGGCGAGGTGTATGTATGCAATATGAACATAACGCCTTATGAGAAGGGCAACATTTTCAATAAGGATCCGCTTCGTCCCAAAAAGCTTTTGCTGCACAAGTCTGAAATCAATAAGCTTGCAGGACAGGCAGCACAGCAGGGGTATACGATTGTGCCGCTTCAGGTGTATCTTAGCAAAAGCCTTGTCAAAATGGAGATAGGTCTTGCAAGAGGAAAGAAGTTATATGACAAACGTCAGGACATTGCAAAGAAAGACCAGAGGCGTGAGGCAGAAAAGGAATTCAAGGTAAGAAATTTGTATTAAGTATGAATGCAGAAGCCTTATGAAAACGTCTGGTTCAGATATCAGTTCAGAAAATCAGCTCAGAAAATCAGCTCAGAAAATCAGTTCAGAAGAGCAATCTGCTCATGTGAGAGCAAAAGCGACTTGGCGCATATGTCATTGTTGGAATATACACCAATGGCAGCAAACTTTGTTGCCTTGCCGGCATGGGCGATTGCCGCATTGTGGTTACCTTTGTCAGCAAGCTCTTTAGCATACTCGTAATTGCTTCGGGCGGTAAGTGCACAGTATTCATCATATAATAAAGAATCCTCGGGCAGGTTAATTGCCTCAAGACCATCGGCAACCTTGCCGTAACATTTTTCATTCAGAAGCTTCTTATAAAGACTCAGGCGGTTGAGCATCTCAATATCGGCAGAAAAATTCTTTCCGGTATCATCCGGTGAAACACAGTCATTGTAAAAACCTTCCCGGTTATCGGATACAGGCATCTCTTCAATGTTGATATGTAAATCAAGTATTTCCGCAAGATACTGTAATGTACGCATGGAAGGCGAAGCCAGTCCGTTCTCAATCTGACTGAGCATATTGCGTGTAATGAAATCCCCGACAACTTCGCTCTGTGTCATCTTCTTTGAAATGCGGGCTTCTTTTATTAATTTTCCAAGTTCAGCGTTATTCATACAGTCTCCTTTCAGTTGTCTATAGGTTAAAATAAATATAAAAGGTAAATAATATTTACAATGAGATATTATCATTGATGAGGAGAAAAATCAAGTAGTATTTTCAAGTAGTATTTTCAAGTAGTATTTGACAAATAAGGCAATGATGATATAATGAAAGTAAATAAAATTTACATATTGTATGACGATATCTTACTAACTTTACTAACAGTAGCGAGAGGTTAATTCGCAGAAAAGGGGAAGCTATGACAGAATGGTGGAATGCATTGGATTTATTTCAGAAAGTGCTTTATTGTATTGCTGTACCTTCTACTTTGGTGCTGATTATTCAGACGATACTTGTGCTTTGCGGAATTGGCGAAGGCGGAGAAGGGGTTAATTACAGTGACACGTCGGGAATTGATTTTGACGGTGATGTTACGGCCGGCGGAATGGATGCATCTAATCCAGGCGACATTACAGGAGCTCATGACTTTGGGGATGCAGGTACGGATTCGGTAAGCCATGAGGGAACCAGTCCTGCAGATGCCGGCACAATGAGAATGTTTACCATGCAGACAGTTATGGCATTCTTGTGTGTGTTTGGCTGGACAACGATTGTAGGGTACAGTTCGGGCAGCAGTTCATGGATGTCATCGTTTCTGGGTATTCTGTTTGGTGTTATTGCGATGTATGCCATTGCAAAGCTTGCACAGCTTAGTACGAAGCTTGCGGCTAACGGCACATTTAATCCGAAGAATGCAATCGGAACTGAGGGAAGTGTATATATTCCTATTCCTGCCAATGGAAGCGGCAATGGTAAGATTAATATAATTGTTCAGGGCAGTCTTATGGAATGTGATGCAATGACCGAAGAAAGTGAGCAGCTTTCAACAGGCGATAAGATAAGAGTTACCGATATTGTAGGAGATGTTCTTGTGGTTGAGAAAATCAGATGATTTTTGAATTGGGGTTAGTGTGAAAAATATGCCCGATGGCATATTTTTCACACGGCTGTTTGTGCCGC